>NZ_JBWKAP010000002.1:0-867471 GCF_056437465.1 Streptomyces sp. NPDC042371
GGGGTCCCGGGGGGGGGGGGGGGGTTTCTGCCCACCACCCCGGGTGGGCCGGGGGGGTGGTGGGGTTTGTTTCTGGGCCCCCCCGGGGGCGGGGGGGGGCCCCGCGCGGGCGGGGGCGGGGCCCCACGGGGTGCAACGTGTCAGGCTCGGGTGTCAGGGACTGTCAGAGGGGGCTGTCAGGGAGCGTGACACCCGCGCCTACCTAAGGGTTCGGGTGTCAGGCGGCCGTGACGGTGTCAGGCGGTGTCAGGTGTCAGGCGGCCGTCAGGGTCGGCTCGGAGGTGGGGACGATGCGCCACCGGCCGGTGGTGTCCGTCGGCTCCAACCGGCCCTCCAACGCGGCCTCTTTGAGGCGCTCGGAGACCCAGGGACGCGACAGGTTGTTGCGGTCGCACCAGTCGATGAAGTCCTTCGGGCCCACGATCATGCGGCCGGCCGCCTCGAACTCGGCGAGCGCCGCGGCGAACAGCCGCCGCGCCTCCTGCGGCTTCGGCTTATGACCGCGGTCCGCGCCGAAGATGGGGTGTTCGTCGCCCGGTTCGGGCTCGGGGAGCTCTTCCTCGGGATCCATGTCCTCGTCCTCGGGGTCCACGCCGGAGCGCAGTTCCTCGTCGTCCATGTCGTCCTCCTCCAAGGGGTCGATCGGGGCGTCGGGGCGGCTGCGGTCGGTGTAGGCGCGGCCGGCGACACCCGCCGCCGCGCCGGAGGTCACCGCATCCAGCGGCATCCGGCAGTCCGCGAACTCCCGCGCGATCCATTCCAGGGTCACGGGGTCGTTGCGGAAGGTGCGGGCCGGATTGGCGTACAGCTCTTCCTCGATCGCGGCGGCGACGAGGTAGCAGTAGCCGGGCTTGCGGTTCTTCCACGCCCCGGGGTTGGCGCCCGCATCGAGCACTTCGGCAGGCAGGGCGAAGCCGGCGTCCTTCTCGTCCACGCCGAAACACAGCGAGGACGGCAGGGAGGCGCGGGTGTCGGTGCTGATCTGGTAGCCGCTGGCCCGCTGCATCGAGACCGTCAGAAAGACGCCAGCGGAGCGGGCCTCTTGCGCGATGGTGGTGAACACGTCGTCGTCCAGGCGCGCGAGGGTGTTGGCGGCCTCCTCGAACCAGGCGAGAAGGTAGGCCATGCCCTCGCAGCCGCATGCGGTGCCGTCCGTGCGGCAGGAGTGCGCCGGGTCCTTTTGGATTTCGGCGGCCTCGGGGCACCACGAGCGGTAGCTGTGCGCCCCCAGCCACTCGGTGCGGGCGGGGATGGCGGCCTTGACCGCCTCGATCATGATTTCGGTGTCCTGCGGGGTGGTGGCCACCCAGTCGCAGGCTGGGAAGACCTCTCCGAGGTCTTGGCCCTTCTTGACGTGGTCGGACAGCCACACCGCCACATCCCGTCGGGTCAGCACCTCGGCCAGGATGTCGAGGGCGCCCTCGGTCTTGCCCGCGCCGGTCACGCCCATGATGAGCAGGTGGATGGCCTGCGGCAGCGTGAGCAGCAACAGCGACCCGTCGTCGTACAGGCCGATGACCAGCGGCTCGGCAATCGAGCCGCCCGGCTTGGACGGGCCGGGATACCAGGTGACCTGCTTGAGCATGTCCTCGGGCACGACGACCAGTTCGCCGCGGCTGTGGGAGTCCGGGTTGGGCCGGTAGCGCACCGCATTGGGCGGCACGTCCAACGCGCCGGCGAGCTTGGGCAGCGCCTTGGCCACGTCCTCGTTGGTCGCCTCCCCGGCGGGCAGCGAGTACGGGACGGTGACCCGGTTCGCCTCCACCTTGCCCGCGGCCAGCTTCGTGCGGGCCAACCCCACCTTCTCCAGCAGGCCGGCATCGGAGCCGTCGCCGGATCCGTCGGCGTTGTGGCGCATGAACATGCGGATGTTCCACGACAGGGCGGCCGCGGGACCGCCCATGAGGTAGAGGTCATCCAGCGGACCCGCGGTCGGCCCGGCCAGACAGGCCGCGGTCAGCCACGCGGACGCCATGCCCGTCGTGATCGCAGAGTGCAAGCGCCGCTGCTTGCTGGTGGTCTTCCCGATCGCGTAGGCGCCGGCGGACAGCGCCACGGAGGACAGGGTCAGGCCGACGCCGGCGGCGGTGCTGTCGGCCCACCGCAGGTGCCCCAGCACCCCGGCCAGGCCGATACCGCCCACCCCCAGCCACGGGGGGACGTGCGGCTTGGCCCGGTGCACCAGGTAGGAGCCCATGCCACCGCCGTCCGCGGTGCCGCGTTGGGCTTCGAGCAGTTGAAGGAGCGCCTGTTGTTCGTCGCTCTCGCTGCGCCGCATCATGGTCAACCCTCCTTACTGCTGGGCCCAGTTCATGACCGGCTGCTTCGGCCGGCGGGCACGGTGACGGACGCGGTTGATCTCTTCCTCGTACTGCTGCTGGAAGACCGCGTAGCAGGCGGCGGCATTCTTGGCCGCGGACTTCAGATCGTCGGCGGCCTTGTTCATCTTGCGGGCCACCTTCGCCGCCCGGATGCGGGAGCCGAACGCCTTGCCCTCGGGGTCGGGCACCGCGGCGAGCACGCCCTTGAGGATCTCGGCGCCCATGGCTACCTCGATGGACAGCGTTACCGCCGCCGCGCGCAGGGTGTTGCAGTAGTTGCGCACCAGCGCCGGAGAGGTGAACTCGGGGGCCGGCAGGAGCGAGTCCGAGCGGCTCCCGCCGTGGCGGGCCGCCCCCTTGTTGTTATTCACGGTGATGTTGACCGGCGGGACGAAGCTGCCGCCCATCGCGCCGACGAAGCCGCCGGCCGCGGCGCCGGCGTTGGCGAACTTGCCCGTCTTGGGGTCGCTGGTCGGCCGCCCGGAGCGCTGGCCGTTGGTGGTGCGTGCCATCGAAGGATCTCCTCAGGTCAGTGCGAACGGCGGACGATGAACCACACGGTCTGCGCGGCAATCAGGGTGAACAGCCAGACCAGCTCCAACGGGCCCGCCAGCGGGCCGAAGGCCGCGGCCAGCGCGACCCAGGCCGCCGCGACGGTGCCGAGCGCGGCCAGGCCAGCGCGCCAGGCCCACACCACGCCGTCCGCGGCCGGACGGCGCCGCTGGGTGATCAGCAGCCACACCAGCGGGCCCACCGCCAGCGGCGCCAGGACCAGACCCGACCACCACACCAGGGCGTGCAGGAGCGCGGTGGCCGGCAGGATCACCAGGGCGATCCCGAGCGGGGCGAGCGGGCGCCGGTGCGCCCACACGGCACGGAGCAGGGAGCCCAGTAACTCGCTGGTCAGGGAGCGCTGTTCGGGCAGGACGACGATGAACGGCTGGTTCGAGCGGCGCCGGCCACGCTGGCGCGGGATACGGATCGTGGTGGCCCCGGCAGGCACCTTCGCGGCGCGCGCCCGGGCACGGGTACGACTGGACACGGAAACTCCAAGGTCGAAGTCGAAGAGGATCAGGCGGCGCGCTGCCGGTCGGCATCCGCGCACAGAAGGCACATGCCGAGCGAGGTGGGCAGGCAGTAGCTGTAGACCACCCGGCAGACGGGGCAGGTACGGCGAGCCAGCATGGCCAGCGCGAGCGCACCCCACTTGCGCGACGTCATCGGCCGCACCTGCGCGGCACGATCGACGCGATACAGGTAGGCGACCTTGGCCCCGCTCTTGCGGCCGCGGTGGCGCAGCATCACCTGCCCGGCGACCGGCTGACCACCGGGCCGCAGACCGCGCTCCCGCAACTGCCGGCGGGTGGCCAGACCGGCGGGGGCGTAGCGCCAGGGGTAGGTCGGGATGCCGTAGCGGGCGCCGGTGGGGTCGTAGCACTTGCTGACCGCGGCACTCATCAGCGGCCCGCTATGGCCAGCGCCGCACCGCCACAACCGGCGGCGGGATCGCGGTGTTCGGCGAAGCGAGCCGAGACCCAGCCCACCGACCAGCCGCACAGCTCCGCAGCCTCCCGCACCTTCATCTCCGCATCGAACGCAGCACGCACGATCCGGCGAGCCTCATCCTCGGGCAGCTTGCCCGGGGCGGGACCGCGCTCCCACAGCGCCCCACGCTCACGGGCCAGGCGCTCGGAGTGTTCACGCTGTTCACGAGCGGCCGCCTCAGCGCGCTCACGCCGCGCCGCAGCCGCCCGTTCTTGGTCCACGCGTTCACGGGTCAAGCGCTCGTGTTCACGCTGTTCACGCTCGCGTTCAACGCGTTCACGGTCGGCCCGCTCCCGGGCCTCAGCCCGCTCGCGCGCCTCCCGCTCGTCCCGCACCCGCCGCTCTTCCCGCTCGGCTTGCTCGCGGGCCAAGGCGGCCTCGTGCTCGCGCTGTTCACGCACCAGCGCCGCGGCGTGCTCGCGTTCCTCCCGAGCGTCCTGACGGGCCTGCTCTGCCCGCTCCCGAGCCCTCTGTTCGGCCCGCTCGCGCTCTTCCCGCTGCGTGGCGTCCACAGCGGCCATGGCCGCGGCGAGCGCGCGCCGGTAGGCGAGACTGGTCTCCGCTGTGACGATCAAAAGGAGCGGTGCCACCGCGTGGACCGCCACCCCGACCAGGTCCTTCTTCAGAGCGGAGTCGGCGGTGTTCAGGGCGAGCGTCATCAGGCCGGTCATCCAGCGCAGCACGAACGGCCACCGGCCACCGTGCCCACCCAACCGGGCCAGCACGTCATCGAGCTTCACCACGATGACGACCGCGGCATCCACCACCAACGGCAGAATCGGCGCCGTCCAATCCCACTCCTTGGCCGTGTGCGCCGCCATCAACGGCGTCACGGTCAGGATGGAAAACAGCATCGCCCCGCACACGATCAACCACGTGCCGCCCGACAGGGCACGCTCCGCTGAACGGATCTGAACACCGTTCATGCCGCACCCCCGAGCGGCCCCGGCGGCCTGCCGTCGTCCCCGCCTCCGGACCGCGTGGCCTCCAACGAGGTGCCGTACGCGGTCAGCCGCACGGTGGCCCCCGCGCAGTCGGTGGATGCCTGCAGCACCCACGTCTCGCCGTCGCCCTGCGTGTGGAAGTCCACGTCGCCGTGCCCGATGCCCAGCGCGATACGCCAGGGCTCAAAGGCCCCCAAGTCGTCGTGCAGGGACAACTCCAACCGCTCCGGATAGATCGGCGTGAGGTGAACCGTCGGCGCCGGCAGGTCGGGGAAGTCAAGGGCAAGCAGACGCAGGGCACGCAAGGGGGCGGCCAGAGACTGCGTCGTCCGGACCGCCCTCATGCCGCCACCGCCATCCGCGACGCGCCACAGAGGCCCGCCCGGTGAGCCGACGTCTTGCGCGTCCGCCGGGCCCGCGGGGCACGCTGGGGCAGGTCGCTCGCCCTCAGCAGCGCACGGGCGTAGGCCGCCGCCACCGGGTCGACCTGGCGCAGGTCCGAGAGCACGTCGCGCGCCACGGCCAGTCGCGCCGCCCGGTCCTCCTCGGATTCCGTGGCGGTGCCGGTGAACAGCTCCGTGTCGAACCCCGCCGCATACTCAGCCAAGCCCAACGCCAGTTCAGCGAACTCCTTCGCCGTAACGGCGGTATGACCAGCAACGATGCACTTCATGGGTCGTGTCTCCTTAACCGTTGGAACGGCCCAAACAGCGCCCTCGGAGTAGCCGCTCCGGGGGCGCCCGCCGTTGGGGAATGACCTCTCGCCAAACTGCACGAGCGGACACGGCCACCCGGCACGGGACGCCGTAACGACGCTGGTGTCGGGCACCGTGAGCACTGGTGCTCGGCGCGAACCGATACGGCCCGCGGAAGGTTCTGCGTAGTCAGATCAAGTAGTGCCGGTCGCCGCTCTGGGGAGCACAACCGGGCAGGCCACCCGGCCCGACATGGTCGGTCGGGATGGTGACCCGCACCCATCGACCGCACCTGTTCATGCGGCTGGGTCGGCACTCTGTTGAGTTCTCAAACAACGCAGTCGCTTCCTTCGAGGCAATCCGCCTACTACGGACCTCTCCGGGCGTTCGTGCAGGTCAA
Source organism: Streptomyces sp. NPDC042371 (assembly GCF_056437465.1). NCBI lineage: Bacteria > Bacillati > Actinomycetota > Actinomycetes > Kitasatosporales > Streptomycetaceae > Streptomyces > Streptomyces sp. NPDC042371. The sequence goes on from NZ_JBWKAP010000002.1 coordinate 5,906, forward strand.
GCAGTCGTGCATCCATATCCCGTTCAATGCGAGACATGTATTACATGCCTCTCACCGTGACGGATCAGTTCCGCATCGTCAACCTTCGGATTGCTTGATGCCGGAACTGCCGCCCTCGATCAGCGACATGACCAGCTTCGCAACGAAGCGCCGGACGTTGGACTCCGTGCATGTACGACTTGCATCCGACTCGCTAGGGTCGGAGTCGTCCCAGAACGTCCCAGACGGGGGAGGTCGTATGGCGAACGAGAGGCTCCGTGGGGCGATCGTGGAGAGTGGCCTCAAGTTGGAGCAGGTGGCAGCACGTATCGGGGTATCCCCCAAGACCGTGGACCGCTGGATCTCCGAGCCAAATCGCAAGCCCTACAGGCGATTTCAATACGCGGTCGCCTCGATGCTCCAGCGCGAAGTCTCATTCCTCTGGCCGGACGAGCGGACCTCTGAGGAGGTCACCGCCTCCAGCGACTCGGAGGTGATGAAGCTCTACCCTCACCGCTCCGTTGTTCCCCCAGACACGTGGACGAAGCTGTACGCCGACGCGACAACGCACTTCGACGTGCTGGTCTACTCGGGATTTTGGCTGACCGAGGACGCACGGTTCCACCGGCTCGTACGAGAGAAGTCTGCCGCCGGCGTGCCCGTGCGGTTCATGCTCGGCGACCCCGATAGCGCGGCCGTCGCCGTCCGCGGCGGGGATGAGGGCATCGGAGCAGCCATGGCAGGCAAAATCCGCAACGCCCTCATGAACTACGCGCCGCTCTTCCGGCTTCCGAACGTGGAGTTCAGGCTCCACGACACAACTCTCTACAACTCCATCTACCGGGCGGACAACCAGCTGTTAGCAAATGGGCACGTCTACGGCGTGGGCGCCTACATGGCGCCCGTGCTCCACCTCCAGCGCATCCCCGGCGGCGAACTCTTCGACACGTATACAGAGAGCGTGGAACGCGTGTGGGAGGCCGCCCGACGGATCACTTCGCCAACCGACTACGAGGGCGCCACAGCATGAGTCGCACCGACCACTTCCGTGACCCGAATGCCCCCGCAGCAAACTCGGTCGTGCCGTCCGTCACTGCGGTGGTCCGCAACGCGCAGGGAAACATTCTGCTCATCCACAAGACCGACAACGGGCTGTGGGCACTTCCCGGTGGTGGCCACGACGTCGGGGAGAGCGTGGAGCAGACAGTCGTACGCGAGGTGGACGAAGAGACCGGAATTGCTGTCGTCGTGGAGGACATCGTGGGTCTCTACACAGACCCACAGCACGTCATCGCCTACGACGATGGTGAAGTCCGACAGCAGTTCTCAATCTGCTTTCACGCTCGCCCTGTTGGCGGACGTCTCCGCACCAGCTCCGAATCCAAAGAGGTTCGCTGGGTCTCCCCCGCGGACCTCGACACGTTGGACATTCACCCGTCCATGCGACTCCGGATCAGCCACGGTCTCGACGACTCACGGACCACGCCCTACATCGGCTGATTCGACTGCTCCGCGGACGAAAGACGCCCCTCCACGCGATGCACTGCCGCGTGGATCTCGGGGGCGGCACGCTGGATGAAGCGACCCACAATCGTGTCTGGCCCGTAGCGCCCTACGATCTCGGCAACCCGAGCATCGGACGTCGTGTGCCCACCGTCCGGCGTGGTCGTCATGTCGCAGAAGATCAGCGCGTCCACCAGAGCGGGGCGCTCCAGCTCGAATTCGCCTTCTAGCTCTTCTCGGAGCCCTCGCTCCTCCGCCTCCAGCAGGGCGCATGAGTGATGCGCCACGAGGCAGACGACTCGCTCATCCATGCCTTCCTGGTCACGGAGGAAACGGGCACCATCGAGCGGGTGGAAGCCGGTTGCGGCGATCCGCGGCGAGTAGCCGATGTCGTGGAGGACTGCCGCGGACTCCATCAGGGCTGCGTCGTCACCCAGGATCGACTGTAGGGAACGCGCCCGCTCCGCAACTCCGAGGGAGTGTGACCAGCGCCGCGGCAGCGGTTCGGACAGAAGCGATTCGGCGAGGCCGTAGGCACGCTCAGTGAGATCCATGGGGACCAAGGCTACGAGCCCCCCGGTCCTGCCGGGAGAGCACGAACCTGCCGTCGACGGTTCGATCCCATCTCGATGAGACCCCGCCCTTCCAGCAATGCGAGAGCGGAACGCAGTGCCGTACGGGACACTCCGAACTCGTCGCACAACTCCTTCTCGGAGGGGAAGGGATCACCCACTCCGACACCCTCGCACCGGAGGAGGTCCGTCACCTTCTCCACGAGCGGTCGGCGGTCGCCAGTCCCCGTGACGAACCAGCCTGCCCCCTGAACGGACTCAATGACTCCGTCGCTCTTAAGCGTCTTTAGTGCGCGGCCGATCGTGGAGCGGCTCACACCGAATTTGCGCATCAGCTCCGCTTCAGAAGGGAGCACATCGCTGATCTTGCCCTTCTCGATCTGCTGTCGCAGAGACTCCGAGACCTGCAAGTACGTCCCTCGCGGACTGGCCTGCGGCACGTGGCCTTCCCTCCATCAGCTTCAGACTCGCTCCCCATAGTTGCATGTCAGCTTCAACGCCTACTTGTCGCGCACGCACGCAGGTGGCGCCCCGGCCTCTCCTGCTACCTACGTCGACTTGCGCTCGATGCCATCGTCTCGCGCCAGCAGCCCGCGGGTAAGCCTCGCGATGAGTCGTAGAGCCAGTCTCGCTCGCCAGCCTCTGATGCGGCTCAACGAAGTAGGGAAACGCAGTGAGTTCCGCACGGCATCGGCCTCAACCGCCTGTTGACTTGTCTCGCTCGGCGCTACCAGAGCAACGACTCCGAGTGCCCGAATTACGAGAGCCGCTGTAGGTGCATCAGCATCTTGGACAAAACCATGCGCACCCAAGTTCCTTAGATTCCTTCCACGTGGAAGCAGCAACGCGTGCAGAAATGATGACCAATCAGGATCAAATCCATGCTTCTCTAGCTGGGGCAGCATGAATCCGAGACCGGGAAACCCGCCCGGCGCTCTACCCTCCTCCACCCTATAAATAGGCTCGTCAAGCAGAAGACAAAGGGACCGGGCTGCTGCCTCGACTCTCGGCATGGCAACTTGCACGCACGCAAGGTACTCTTCCCGCCAGAAAAGACTCAAACTCAAAGCCAACGACATACAGAGGCCAGAGTCCGAACCGTACATTTCCGTGAACCAACCATGCAGAGTATTGACCTCAGGAGCTCCATGGCGCATCTTCATGCGGTGCAGTGCCGCGGCGAGCATCTCACCATGGAATCCCATAGCCATCGCTTCAACGTTCCCCACCTGCTGCTCCAGTTTCTCATGATCAGCAGAATAGGATTGTTGCGGCAATCCATGTGCCCCGTACCGCATGGAGCCGAAGATACCAAGAAGGGACCCTTCAATCATCTTCCTAGCAGTTTCCTCGTTACTATTACGCGAACCGCTAGGCGCAGGAGTATTGAAGTACCTAGCGAGAGACTCAATCAGATAAGGCCTGTCGAAGACGCGCAAGTATGACTCGATGTCACTCGACCGAATTCCAGCTTCGGACGAGATTGTCACCCAGTTGAAAGACTCCTGATCGACCGACTGAATCCTCCTAACTGCTTCATCGTGTCGATCATCAAGGTGATACTGGCGCGCAAACTTTGCCGCCTGATCCAATTTATGCATTTTTACGAGTGCATCACTTGTTCCGTCTGCTTCCGCCAGCATGTTGTCGACAGTCTGCTTGAGGGCTCGGTCCACTAGGGCAGTGTCACGGAGGCAGTTCCGGGCAATCTCTGCCAACTGAAGGGACAAATAGTCAGCCTGATACCTCTCGAAGGCATCAAACAAGAGCTGCACCGGCTTCGACGCATCGTCACGCGCCGCGTCAGCACCTGGGGCAGGTGAAAGCGGCTCCCTCAACAGGCACGGAAGCAAAGGAATTACCGCACCGGGAACAAATTCGGCAGAGTTGAGGACATTGTCAGCGAATTCCTCCATGGCGGAATCTACTGTCGGCTCCAGGTCGTGCGCACGAATCGAGCGCATTAGCGTCCACGCCCTTACCAGCATCTCGCCCTTATGAAGGACGTTAAACCCTCCCTCCTTGGCAATTACGTAGCCCTTGACCGCCTCACGGGCATACAGATGGACCTTTCCATGGCGCACAGTGAAAAGAATGTCTGCCAGCAAGGCAGACAATTCCGGATGCCGCGACTGCAGCAGGAGGCTCGCCCAGAGTTCCTTCGTTGCAGAATCGACTTGCTTCAGCGGGCGCGGCCAATAGGTCTGCCCAGAGGCATCCGAGTCCCTAGGTTCAATCTGACTTCCCGCTTTACCCGCATCCCCTCGATCCAACTCAATTCTGTAGTAAAACGTCGACGCTACTTCTCGCACCTCCGCCTCAAGTCGCCGATCACTTACCCCTCTAGATCTATCGAAAATTCGGGAAGCAATGTCACTGTAGCTATCGGCGCCCGCGTAAGCTTCCTCGATCCACTCCATATAGGCAGGAATACGCTGTTCATCATAGACGAATGAGATAGCCTCGGACGCTTCACCGTCAGTCATGCGGCATTCACATCCCATCAAACAGTGATCCGCGAGAGTGCGAATCGCTCAGCAATTCAATACACCGCGTTCAAGAGGGGCGCACACCAACTTAGAGCATGGGGCGGGCGACACGCCCTAGTCAGGCGCAAGCGTCCCGCATCAAGAGAAAGTCCCGGCGAGCAGTGATGTCAGCGATCCCGACAAGCCGCCGCTTGCCACCGTCGAGAGGGACGCGCACGATCTGCTCGCCATCGGCGATACGCCGCCACAGCAGGCGCGGCACCGTGCGGTGGTGGCGCATCAACTTCTGCTCACCGGAAGAATCGCTCATGGTCAGACGATACGGGCGCCTCCTGGGATCGTCATGACCTTTTCCCCATGGCCAGGCACTTGCCTGTTGCAGGTGGCTCCATGGTCACCGAGTCAGCCGAAGTGCTGACGGAGTATCGCTGCAAGAGGACGGTGGAACGCCACCTTCCGGTGAATACGCGGTGAAGTAGAAGGGGCCGCCTCTACCAACGGGCACTCCGTCGCAGCTCGGAGTCCCACAATCCGTTAAGCAGATCAGTCTCTTCTAAGGACATGGCCACAGTTTCGATCCTGCTGGGGTGCCTCCCCCGGCCCACGCGAGGAGAGCGACGCGCCTGCTCGGCGCAGCAGCCTGCTGCGGGCCCTTCTCGCCTTGGCCGCCGGCGCAGTACGGCTACTCCCTATAGCTCAACGGCACTGACACTCACACCCTTCGGTAACCGACGTTGCCCACGAGCGGTCTCCTAACGGAGAACCGCCGCTCGGCACAGCTGGGCTACCGCGCGTTCTGCTCACCTTCGCGGCCTGTGCAGCGCAGCCACTCGTTGTAGCGCCACCTGAGGGCATCCGGATGCGGGAGACGCTCTAGTTCCAGCTTGGGGTGCAGGATGCCGAGGTCATGCAAGGTGGGACCGTCGGGACGTGCCTCTGCGGTCAGGGTGTCGGGATTGATGGCGAAGAGGTGCGCGTCGAATGCTCGGTGGAGTGCTGCGTTCATGGGCAGGCCGTTGCGAGCATCGGAGGTTCCGCCGTCTGCGTCGCCGCGGAGATGGGCAGCTTCCACCATCTGCGGTACCGCGATGCCGGAGAGAGGGCAGCGGGGGCCGTACCTCTGGAACACTTCGAGCTTGAAACGTGCCTGGTCCGGTCGGGCGACGACGGTTCCGCTTCGCCGGCGCCGCCGGTTTCCTTCGAGTTGAAACGGCTGCTCTTCCGAGCGGTCGTGATCGATGACCTGTACGGGCGGCGTCTCACCGAACTTGACCAGGAACAGGCTGCTTTCGTCCTCCCAGCCTTCCACCCACGCAAGCCGTACGCCCCGGCGCTCCGCGTGCTCGGTAATCACAAAGACGGGCAAGCGCAGTGAGGCGGCCACCTTCGTCGCGTCTACCTCACCTCGGTCACGCCCCGGCCGTCGTGTTACGGGGTAGTGGTAGAGCACCCCGTACTCGTCGAGATCGTCAGGGTAGTGCTGTCCCGTGTGCTTCAGCCCGATCGTGACCCCGTGCGGGTGGACTCGCTTTGTGCGGGTCTTGTCGGTCCAAATGCCGCGGAAGTTGCCGTACGCACCCACCGAACGGACGGCGTCCGCCGATACGAGTCCAGCGCTGTCTCGCCGAGCGAGCAGGTTCTGCCACACAGCCAGACGCCATTCCAGCTCAGCGTCCGGGGTGTCCGAGTGGCTGTCTAGTACTGCGAACCCCAGCGCACGAAGCACCGGGTTCGCCCCTGACTCGCCGCCGGAAAACTCGTCCCTCGATAGAGCTCCGTGACTCGGGTGCTGGTAGCCGTAAGCGACGCCGGCGATCGCCTTGGCGTCGTAGAGCCGGCCACTGTGGCTGACGTAGTACTGAGTCGATGGTCCGAACTCATGCAGGCTTCGGAAGGCCTGCCCTCCCATGCGGTCGTATTCAGCCATGGCCGCTTCTACGGCTGTGCCACTGCTTAGGTCCTGGATTCTCACGGCCCACCCCTAGGCGATCGTCTGATGGCAAGAGCCTAAGCAGAGGCGCTGACAGCGACTGTCGCTGGTGTCCCACCAACGTCGTACCTGTCAGCGGCACCGTCGCTTCGTGGCCTCAACGCAACAGGTTGGACCAAGCTTGCGTCAGTGCATGGCAGGTAGTCGACGAAGCACGAGTGCGTCCTGCTGCGACACACCTCCGACACACCTCGCTTGCTCTCTCGGCCCTTTGAGGCTGCCACACAGGTCAGAGTGCCTGAGCTTCCTCATCGGCGCGTTCTCTCCGGAGCCGTGTGCGCAGGTTCGAATCCTGCCGGGGGCACCTTGTATTGGGTGCCCAAGACCCCGTCACCAGCGGAAACGCTGAGGCCGGGGTCTTCGCGTATGCACGGGCAGATGCCGTCGGAACCAACCGATCGCCAGTGATCGCGTCGCAATAGCGTGATGATCTTTGATAGCGCCCCCCGGACATTGCCCCCATCAGTGCCTCCCTCGCCACCCGAAAGGCCCCATGGGCTCCGAAGGTCAGCTGCCGTCAGCTGGATCAGCCCAGTCGTCCGACACTTGAGGCGACCTCCAACCGTCGGCGCCCGGGCGGTCAAGAACCGGCGGCTCCTCATGGCCAGGTATTGGAGTCCCGTCGACGACAGTCTCCAACGAGAACTGCACGTACCTCAGGTAACCGCGAATGTCCCTCACGACTCCTGCACCGCGTTCAAGGCCCTTGCCTCGCCACCCAACGTCGTAAGACAACTTCACAAGCGTCCTATACCGAGCCCGAATTTCGGTCTCACCGATCAAAGGAAGATCGGTCATCATTCCTCGACGCAGTCCCTGGAGTGCAGCACGGCACTGATCCCGAGCATGCTCGCTCAGTCGTGGCGTCTCCTTCGACACATCAGGCAGGGATGGCAGCCAGTCATAGAGGGTGGCTAGCGTCTCCAACAATTGGCTCGCCGCGGCGGACGCTCGCTCCTGTTGCCGCTCCGCACGTGCCAAGTGAGTAGCAGCAGCTTGTTGAGCAGCAGCAAGAGCCGCTTGCGCAGCGATCGTCCTAGTTGTCTGCCATCGAGCCACCAGAACCGTGATGGCGCCACCAACCAGGGTGCCAACCAGTGCGCTTACGGCTTGACTTACAAGATCGCCCCAACTATCCACGGGCATATCGTCAAGGTCACGGTCCACACTTCGCAAGAAGTCGTAAGCCGTCCGTTGCTCTCACTACACCCCAAGCGCATAGGGCGGAAGCACTGACGACATGGAAGGCCGGGGCTTCCGCCCATCGATGTCGGTCTATGCGCAGCCGCACAGAAGAAACGCTGACACACCGGCCCACTGAGCACCCGCCTCTGGAGGACCAATTGGGAGGGAGCCAAACACTGCGAGAGGGCTCTGGGCGTCACGGACGGTATCGACGAACAACCCACAGGCCAGCACAGCAGTCGGGCAGGCAAGGGATGCTGGTGACCGCGTTCGGGAAGAAGCGGTCGTAGAGGAGAGCAGTGTCAGGGCCGGAAGCGGACGAACCCGTGGGACCGGTCCAGGTGGAACGGTGAGCCGGGACGCGTCGGGTGCCAGCCCCGGGCGAGGGCCGATGTGATGGCGGCGCTGACATCGCTGGGCAGCACCGCAGCACTCGGCGCTCCGAGCCAGTTGCTGGCATGCGGCTGATTCGTGGCGACGACGAGGGTGGTGCCAGGGGTGTCCGCGTGCTGCACCGCGTACGTGCACGGATTGTCGCAAAGAGCCTGGCCGTAAGTCGGCCGACGGCGCAGACACCAGCGGTAAGTCGTGCCGCCGACGACGATGCGTCGCGAACCTTTGCGGCCGATTGCCATGGCGCACCCTCCTCCCCTGAACTGGCCGCGATGCTAGCTGGTCAGCCCATGGGGGCCGGACTTCGGGCCGCGCCTGGACCGTCCGAAGCCGCTCGACACCGGCCGACAACGACCAATAGGGCTGCCAGACGACTCCGCTTGGGATCCTGCTCTGATCAGCTTCGCCAGCAGCTCTGCAGCCTCGGGGCGCACGGTCCCGAGCTGCACCAGTACGTCGCCGACGACGTTCACGTCCGCCGTCGGGTCGACAAAGTCGGAGTCCAGCCCCAGCAGGACGAGTTGATCGGCTGACGCGTCGGCGCCGCGCCGGGCGCGGTTCCACTCCACGTCGGTCAGTCACGGCGTCAGGACCTTCCTTTGCGTTCTTCGGCGGTCGGCAACGACGGTGGAGCCTCCGCGGCGGGGGTTGGGCCGAGGCCGTCGGCCAGCGCCAAGCGCCAGAGCTCAGCGACGCGCTCCGCCGTGCCGGGTGATACCCGGCCCAGCTCGACCAGGCCGTGCCCGAAGGCATTCAACTCCGCCCGCAGGTATGGGAAGTTCTTGCCCAGGCCCGCGCTCACGAGAGCATCGCGCAGCGCTGTCGTCGCGTTTCGGGCCGCGTACCAGCCGCCGCTGTCGAGAGGGGACCACTCAGCAGCGTCGGATCCGTCGGGCGGATCGATCGGCATCAGTGGTCCATCTCGTTGTGGGGAGCAGTGACCGCCGCGTACGGAGTCGGGTACAGCTCGTCGAAGCGGTCGATCCTGGCCAGGAGTTCGGCGGCCGCCACCAGGGCGGTCGCCTTCGCAACCGGGCGCAGCGGGTTGGCCTCCGGCCGACGCCTCGGTGCGCGGAGCCACTGGTAGCGGTCCTCTGCCAACGGGATGGGACCGGGTACGACCACCGCGGAGCCTTGGTCGAGGTACCGGTAAGGAGGCGGAGAAGCCGTTTCGCGGTCGAGGCAACATGTGAAGGCCTCTCGGCTTCCGGAGCTGAGGAAGAACCCGATTCTCTGTGCCTTGCGGTCGACGACCGTCGGTCCGAACGGCATCGCGCTGCGCAGGAGGCGGTCGAACATCTCCATACCGAGGCGCTGTTCCACGCTCACCACGTCGAACAGGCGACCGACCGGCAGGAGGGTCGGTGTTCGCGGGTCATCCGCCCAGACCTGTCGGCACTCGGCTGCGTTGTCCGCTGCCGCGGTCAGCCACTCCATGCCTCGCTTTGTCATCCGCTGCACGTCATCCCACCCTCAACCGGAGTCGCGTGCGGCCCAGGGCCGCCGTCAATCCAGACTCACGGCTCAACGCCGGGTCTGGGCAGATGACGAGGGGTGACGGGGGATGACGCGTCCACGAGGGTCGCGTCATCCCCCGTCGTCTGCCTATGCGCGAAACGATCTCCAATTACTGTCTGCGAGCGACAGTCACCACGCGTACATTCGATGAGACAGGTCGAGGTGCCCCACCAGCGCATGCGCACGGGAACGAAGGGTTCATGTCTCCATGAAGCCGACCAGTGTCCGCTTACGTGAGGCTCGCGTCAGTCGTGGTTGGAGTCAGCCGCGACTGGTCAGGGAGTTGCGCCAGGCAGCCGCCCGGCGTGGGCATCAGCTTCTTCCGTCGGACAGCAGCGTCAAGCGCCGACTCGCCAGTTGGGAGAACGGGCACAGCGTCCCTGACGAGTTCTACGGCCCGCTGCTCTGCGATTCGTACGCCGTGAATGCCGGAGAGCTCGGGCTGAATCACAGCGAGCCCAAAGACGCGGCCGTACTCGACGCGGCGTACCCCGCCAGCCCTGACGACGCCATCCAGACGGTCGGGCAGTTGTGGCGTGCGGATCTCAATCAGTACGACCCTCTGCTCACCTCGGAGCCGTCCGAGCCCGCGTGGAGCGAGGCGTCCCTCCGGTGGTTGGTAGCGCCGGAGCCCGGCACTCCTCGCCCGCGGGACGACGGAGTTCGGGTCGGGCTCGGCGACGTAGCGGCGGTCAAGACCACAGCGGATGTGTTCGCCCGACTCGACGACCAGTTCGGCGGGGATCACGCGCGTCATTCGGTCATCCAGTACCTCAACAACGACGTGGCACCGCTGCTGCGAGGCCGATACACCGAGCAAGTGGGGCGGGCGCTCTTCTCCACCGTCGCGGAAGCCACGCTCCTCGCCGGTTGGATGTCGTACGACTCATGCCGCCACGGGCTGGCGCAGCGGTACTTTCTCCAGGCACTCCGGCTCGCCCAGGATGCCAACGACCGTCGGCTCGCGGGCAGCATCCTGAGCGCGATGAGCCACCAGGCGACGTTCCTGGGGCGGCACACCCAGGCGGCCACCCTTGCCCGTGCAGCTCTCATGGGCATTTCCCCGGTTGCTACGCCGACGCTTCGGGCCCAGTTCCACGCCATAGAGGCCCGCGCCCTTGCCCGTGCAGGTGATGTCGTCGGATGCGAGGCCGCGCTGAGCGCAGCGTCCAAGGCCCTCGAAGGCCGGAACAGCGAGGACGAGCCGGAGTGGATCAGCTACTTCGACGACATCGAGCTTGCCGCCGAAGCCGCCCACTGCTTCCGTGACGTCAACAGCGCCCGCCAGGCGGTGACTCATGCGGAGAACGCCATGAGCGGCAGCCACGTACGAAGCGACTTCTTCGTGACCATGGTGCTCGCCGACGCGCACCTGCGCGCGGGTGAGGTCGAAGAGGCGTGTCGCGTTGCTCTGGATGCACTCGATCTCGGCGAGCAGCTCAAGTCCGCGAGGTGCGTCAACTATCTCGCTGAGTTCCGCCGAGACCTGAGTGAGAGAGGACCGAGCACGGCGGCACGTGACCTCGCCGAGGAGGCGCAGGATCACAGGCTGTGGATCGCTGCCGGGACGTTCGGCCGAAGAACCGTCAGCGGCTGATCTATCGGCCGGATCTCAGAAGGCACCCCAAGAGTCTCGCCCCTCGCCCGTACGCAGGGATGTCATGCGACGCGCGAACTCCGCGGCGGAGCGATCGCTCGTACCGGCCTGATGCCCCACCCACACGACCATCATCAGCTCCCTCAAGTCGGCCAGGGGCTCGTACCCGGGCCAATTCATGAGGTCGAAGCCGTAACGGTGAACGAACTCGTCGTACTCGGCCTTGCCGTGCCAGCCATAGCGGTCGTAGTAGATCGCGGTCAGGATCAGGTCCCACTCGCGCGGGGCAAGGGTCAGCCCATCGAGGTCGATGAGGACGGCGTGACCGTCGCGGTGGCGCAGGACGTTTCCGATGTTGGCGTCACCGTGGATCAGGCCGAAGGGGAGGACGAAGTCCAGACGGTCGTACTCCTTGGTGAGCCTGGACGCCCGCTCATCCAGGAAGGACCGGTCCTCCTCCAAGACAGCGGTCAGGCTCTCCAGGGAAGACGACAGCTTGGCCAGGGGGTCGAAATACGGGAGGCCCAGCGATCCAGGCTCTTCGAGCCGGTGGAGTCGGCGGAGCAGGTCGGCCAGCTCTCCGACCGTCGCGTACTCCTCCTGCTCCTGGACGCTCTCCCAAAAGGTCACCACTCGACCGCCTGCGAGGGTGGGTTGGGCGATGTCGGCCCGAACGCGCGTTGCGGGGAAGTCGGCCTCCTCCAGCCAACGGGCCACCGTCACCGCCCGTTCCATCTCGGCCAGGACAGACGGGTCACGAGCGATGCGCACGATGATCGGCGCGGAGGCGAGCCGGTAGACGGCGTTCGAGCCGAGTCGGAGCAACTCCGCTCCTGTGGAGTCCAGGCCAGCCGCTTGGCACGCCTCGCGGAGTACGACCGCCACGCCCTCCGCCGTGAACTCCCCGTCGCTGTCTCCCGCTTCCTCGCCGCTACCCGAGATCATGCTCCGACGATAGGGCGCTGTCCTGGCCCCGGACAGGGCACCCAGTTGGTAGGGACGTGATGGCCTTGGTCAAGACCACGTCCTGATCTGCGGGCGGGTCAGCCGTACTCGCTCAGCAGGCCCTCGCTGCGGCGGGTCGCCGAATCGGTAAATTGGCCCCTCCGAAGGGTAGTTGGGGCCAGACTGCCCAGGTGCTCGCAACCTTGAAGTCCGTTCTGGGTGGGCTCTGCCTCCTCGGCCTCTTCGCGCTTTGCTGGTTATCCATTGTCGGAGCCAATACAGCCGGTTCAGGCCCGGTAAGCCAATGGATCTTGCGCAGACTCGAATCGTTCGACGCTCGGCATCTGGCGTGGGCGCGGGGGCAAGCAGGTCGGCATTTGAGCAACACCTGTTGAGACCTGTCTTCTTTTGGGCTCGTTGAACTGGGTAGCGAAAAACCCCTCCGCCAGGCGGTCGAGAAGTGGTACGCGGCTTCCCCGTTCGCGGCTGTGGCTGCCGTTCTCAAATTGATGATCTTGACGTGGGCTCTGCTCACTGTCGGCCCGTTCGTTGACGCCCTGAGAGGGGCTTGGGGGCGGGCAGGGAGCTACAGGTATGTGCCGAGCGCCGGAGTGGCAGTAGTCATCGTGCTCATGCTGGTGCTGCTCCTGATGCTCCTACGGGTGCTCCGCGCGGCGGCGCCGGTCTTCCGCAGAGTGCAGGACCCCGGGTCCATTCCACCGGACCCCCATGCAGGACTGTCCCCCAGGTTCGAAATCCTCTTGAGTCTCGTTGCGGGGCGTTATGCGGAGGCTTCTATATACAGACCCGCAGTGGTCCTCACTTCTCGGGCCGGACGCGTCGGCCTCGCGCGTGCCAGACGTAGAGCGTGGGCAACCAGTGCCCCTTTGCACTCCCCCCGAGTGGATATCTCCGATGCGGAACGGGTGATCTGGTCCGCTTGGCGGTTTCGGCATGGCCACGTGCGGCGCGTACACCGACGGCAGCTCAAAGAGCATGCGGCAGAAGTAATCGGTGCACTGAGGGCTGCCGAGGCGCGGCAGGACATTGACGCCGACACTGCCGAGGCCTTTGAAGACCTGGCCAAGATGCTGCTGAAGATTGCCGAGCGATACGCAGAGGGACGCACCGGCGCCTTGCTGGATCCCGAAGATCTGGCCGATTCCACCAAAGCAGTGAACCGTGAGTGGATGCGTCTGGCCGGGCTGGGCATCACGGTGGTCGGAACGGCCGCGGGGGCGTCACTGCTCGGATTGCCCGACCCGGCAACGAGCGTGCTCGTCGGAGTAGTTGCCCTGGTCGCGGTGGGTCTTCTCTACGGGGCGAGGTTCCTGTCCACGGACCTTGTCGACATCGCCAGGGGTCAGAGCCGCAGATGATCGCCACGTCCAAGCCCTCAGAGGCGGGAGGATGACAGGTAGGATTGGTGGCATGAGTGAGCCTACCGGCAAGTACTCGATCACCATGCCGCGCGACATCGCCGAAGCCGCCAAGGCCCGCGGTGGGCCGTCCGGGCTGTCTGCCTACGTGGCCGCGGCCGTGGCCCGGCAGATCGAGCGGGACAACCTGAACGAGCTCATCCAGGTCGCCGAGGCGGAGCACGGTCCCGTCACGGACGAGGAGATCCAGTCCCTCCGCGACCAGCTCCAACAGGCTCGCCACGAGCAGGCGCAAGGCGGAGCGAGCGCCGCGTGACCCGCTCCCCCGCCGCCCCTGGCGGCACCCTGGTCCTTGACAGCGAAGGGCTGGCCAAGGCCGTCCTGCGCGACCGGACCGTGACCGGCTGGCTCGCTCTCGCCCGCGCCGATGATCTGCGCGTGGTCACCTCCGCGGCCACGCTCGTGGAAGTGGTCCACCCCCGGATCAACCGCCCGGCCCTGGAATGGACGCTCTCGCGAATCATCGTGGAGCCGATCACCGAGCCGATTGCCCGGCACGCCGCCGCGCTCCTCACCGACGCGAATCTCCACGGCCACAAGTACGCCATCGACGCCATGCTCGGCGCCACAGCGCTGGCCGCGCCCGGACCCGTCACGGTCCTGACGTCCGATCCCGATGACCTCACCGCGCTCTGCCGCGGCGGACGTGTGACGGTCGTCAAAGTCTGACTGCCGCCCCGGCGGGGCGTCTTACGCGCCGTCGCGGTCGCGCCACGGGCCGTCCGGTGCCAACGTGTCCAGTACCTCCAGCAACTGCGGTGGCTCGACCGGGTCCTGGAGCGAGGGCAGGTCCGACCACTCGATCCAGGTGTGCGTGTCCAGGCTCGATTCCTCGTCCGGGAGCAAGCCCGTGCGGCTCAGGGGTGGTTGGGCGATGGGGAAGCGGGCCACGAAGAAGTGTTCCGTCCCGGTGTATCGCTTGCCGTTCCACTGCACGTCCCGGTCGACGAGCACCGATCCGTCGAGGACCGCTGACGGGTCCAGGCCGGTTTCCTCGAACAGTTCGCGTCGTGCCGCCTGCAGTGGCGTCTCGCCGGGTTCGATGCCGCCGCCCGGTGGCTCCCAGAGCCATGTTCCGTCGGACGGGTCCCGCCAGCGCAGGAGAAGCAGACGGTGGGCGGCATCCATGCAGATGACCCGGGCGGCTTGTCGGTTCGTTGTTTCCATCTTCCTGACGCTATGTGGCGGAAGCGCCGCGGCACGGCTGGGGTGCATTGTGTGGGCCTTGTGAGCGGGTGTAACGGACATGCGTTAGAAGGTCGTTGCGTGGAACCTTGTCATGGGCCCAGCAAGTCCTGGCCATCAGTACCGCACCGCACCTGCCGTTGGCCCGCCCCTCGCGGGCGAACGGCGACTACCGCAGGGAACAACCAATGCGCTCCAATACCCTCGCCCTCGCCGCCCTGGCCCTCGCTGCCGGGCTCTCGCTCACCGCCTGCCAGGGGGACGAGGATTCCACCGCGAGTGGGGATGGTTCCGGGGATCGTTCCGGGGGTTCGTCTTCCTCCTCCGGTTCTTCCGCGGGTGAGGGCAGTGAGGACAGTGCGGGCGGCAGCGGCGGCGAGGGCAGCTCGGGGGCGTCCGGGGAGGAAGGGAGCGGGCACGGGCAGATCACCACCGGGCCCTGCAAGACCGCCGCCCTCGAGTTCCGCACCTCCCCCGGCATGGCCGAGGGCAGCCTCGTGGTCGGGCTCAAGAACACGGGCGAGGCCTGTTCGCTCAAGGGGTTCCCCGGTGTCGACCTCAAGGCCGACAGCGGTCCCGGTGCCATCGGCGCCGAGCGCAGCAAGCTCGCGGCCCCTGCCGTCGCCCTCAAGTCCGGTGAGACGACCCGCTTCACCCTCCACTACCCGAGCAACGACTCCGGCGGCTCCGGTCTGGACATCACCAGCCTCGTCATCACCCCGCCCGACGAGACCCACTCCAAGACCCTGCCCGTCTCCCTCAATCTCCCCGTCACCGACAAGAACGTCGCGACCGTCACGGTGGACCCCGTCGGCACCGGAAAGCAGTAACGGAGCCTTCCGCTCGCAGGGAGTCGGCTGCACGCTTGGGGAGTCGGTGACAGGGGGCAATCGGGGGCGGGGGGACGAGCGTACGAGCGAGAGGGCTGAGGATGATCCGAGCGTGCCTGAACAGTGAGGCCGTGCCCCCGGAGGAGCGGTTCGACTGGTGGTTCGGGCTGAAGTCCGCGTCACCGATCGCGACGACGTTGCACAGTGACTTCACCGACGACTTCCCCGTGGCGGTCGACCACGTGGACCTCGGTGCGGCGACGCTGACCACCATGTCGTATCCGTCGGCCGAAGTGCGCCGGACGGCCCGGCACATCCGCAGGGGCGATCCCGGCAGCCTCCAGGTCTCCCTCACCCTGGAGGGGCTCAGCGGCTTCGAACAGGCCGGGCGCAACGTGCGGTTCGGGCCGGGCAACTTCCTTCTGTACGAGTCCTCGTCGCCCTTCGAGGGGTGGATGCGGCGCGGGGACGAAAGCGGCGCCCCGACCCGGAGCATCGTCGCGACGCTGCCCATGCACCTGCTCCCCTTCCCTGCCGACCGCCTCTCCGACGTCGTCTCCCGGCCGCTGTCCGGCCGCGAAGGCTTCGGCTCGCTGCTCGCCCACTTCATGTGCCAAGTCGTCGATGACGCCGGTCAGTTCGGGGACACGACCGCGGCAGCGGACCGGCTCACCCATACCCTCGTCGACCTGGTGGGGCATCTCGCCGCCCAACACCTCGACAACGAGCGCGAGTTACCGCCCGAGAGCCGTACGCGCACCCTGTTGTTGCAGGTGCAGAGCCACATCCGCAGGCGGCTGCGCGACCCCGGGCTCAATCCGGACAGCATCGCCGCCGCCCACCACATCTCCACCCGCTATCTGCACCGGCTCTTCCAGGACCAAGGGCTGACGGTCTCCTCCTGGATCCGGCAGCTGCGCCTGGAGCGCTGCCGCCGGGCGCTGGCCAATCCGGCGCTCGCCACCGTGCCCGTCGGCGCGATCGCGGCCCGCTGGGGCTTCGCGCAGCCCGCCGTCTTCACCCGCGCGTTCCGCGCCGCGTACGGACTCGCACCGAGTGAAGTACGCGCTCGTACGCTGATGAGCAACGGGAGTGCGCTGGCGGTCAACAACAGTGCGCCCTTGGTCAAAGACGCGGATTGAGCGGTCGGGAAGACTCTGGTGCGGCGGCGAGAACGGGGGCCCGCCGCCAGTGTCCGCCACTGCGCCCATGTGAACGGGGGAGGGCGTAGGGGCGCGTACACCTGATGAGGCGGTGTGTCGGTGTGCCGGTGCGTCCGGCTCCGGCACGCCGCCCGGGTGACGGATCTCCTCCTCACTCCCCCAGCTCGCGCTCCCCTTCGACCCGGCGCCGTGACCGTACGTGACCTCCCGCCGTCCGGCCGCGCCTCCACATCATGTCGATCCTGTGCATCTTTGCAGTCAAGGCCATGGAACCCGGACGAGGCCACCCATCTTGCTGGGTGGCCCGAGCGGTCGACGTGATAACACGGAGTGATCATTGTCGAAGGAGGGTACGACCTCGTGGGCATCTTCAGCCGTCGCCAGACCGCCACCATCGAGCCGATACCGGCAGGCGGTCCCGGCGCGCCCGGCGCGCAGGCCTCGACCGGCGGTGTCGAGCTCGACTCCGCGCTGCGTGGTCTGACGGGGCAGTGGACCATCGACCGCCCGCACAGCCGCGTCGGATTCTCCGTGCGGCACGCGATGGTCACGACCGTCCGGGGCGCCTTCGCGGACTACGACAGCACCTTGTACTTCGACGGCGCCCGGCCCGCCGAGTCGCGGGCCGAGATCGTCATCCGGGTCGCCAGCGTCGACACCGGCGTGGAGCAGCGGGACGCGCATCTCGTCGGCACCGACTTCTTCGACGCGCGCCGCTTCCCGGAGATGACGTTCCGCAGCACCTCCACCGTCCACGAGGGCGGGGAGAGCTTCCGCATGACCGGGGACCTGACCATCCGCGACGTCACCCGTCCCGTCGAGCTGCAACTCGACTACCTGGGTTCGGTCGTGGACCCCTTCGGTTTCGAGCGGGTCGGGTTCGACGGCACCACCACCATCGACCGCACCGAGTGGGGGCTGGTCTACAACCAGCGCCTCGCGGCGGGCGGCACCATGGTGAGCGAGAAGGTCCGGCTGCAGTTCGACATCTCCGCGGTGCGGGCCACCGCGTCCTAGCGGTCTTCCTGCTCCCGCTTCGCTAGCGGTCTTCCTGCTCCCGCTTCGCGTCCTCGTCCCTCAGCGCCCTCGTCTCGCTCTTGAGGATGCGCAGGGACTTGCCCACCGAGCGGGCGGCGTCCGGGAGCTTCTTGGAGCCGAACAGCACCACGATCGCCAGCACCACGATCAGTAGGTGCCAGGGCTGCAGGGCGTTGCGGATCATCGTTGGCCCTCGTCTCTCACAGTTGCCGCACTCACAACACTTGCCATATTGCGCAACTGTACAACTGTCATGGCTGATCGGCGAAGCGGGTTCTCAGGGTCAGCAGTGCCGTTGCGTAGAGGGCCAGGACCAGGGCCAGGAGTGCGTAGTAGAGGAGCGGCAGGGCCGTCATGCCGAGGGGCGGGCCCAGGGGGGAGAGCGGGAGGAGGATGCCTGCGGCCGACAGGGCCATGGCCGCACGGGTGACCGGGGTCGCGGCGGTCCGGCCGCGGGGGGCTTTGGCGCGGGCGGCTTTGGCGCGGGTCGCCGTGGCGTGCGTCGTGGCGTACGTCGTACGCAGGAGCAGCATCGCCAAGGCCTGCGTGAGCAGGTTCTCGGTGAACCAGCCCGAGTGGAACAGCGGCTCGTCCTCCGTCCCCGTCGGGCCCGGCGCCGCGAGCGCGAGGACCGCGAAGGTCGCCAGGTCCGCCACCGCGTTGAGCACGCCGAAACCCGTGATCAGACGGAGGAAGGCGCGGGGACGCAGGGTGGTGGGGCGGCGCAGGGCGGTGGCCGCCGAGCGTTCGTAGGCGAAGGCGAGCTGGGCCGCGTCGAAGCAGAGGTTCTGGGCGAGCACCTGTGCCGGGAGCATCGGCAGGAAGGGCAGGAGGAGGCCCGCGGTGAGCATCGCCATGACGTTGCCGAGGTTCGAGGAGAGCGTGATGCGCAGATACGTCGCGATGTTCGCGCCGCTGCCCCGGCCCGCGGTGACGGCGTGGTCGATGGCTGCCAGGCCGTTCGCCGTGGAGTGGAGGGGCGGGACGTCGGCGGGGTTCGGAGTGCCGTGCGGCACGCGCTCGGGCAGCACCACGTCCGCCGCCTCCCTCGCCACCGGCACCGCGTCGTGCGGGGCCAGGGCCACGTCGGCCGTGTGCAGGGCAGGCAGGTCGTTGACGCCGTCGCCCAGGAAGCCCGTGGTGTGGCCGTGGGCGCGCAGGGCCGCGACGACGCGGGCCTTGTGGTCGGGGGTGCAGTCGGCGAAGACCGTGGTGCGGTGGGCCAGTTCTGCCAGTCGCGCGAGTTCGGTGGGTGGCAGGGCGTCTATGTCGGCGGCCGTGCGGACGGCGTCCGGGGCGACGGGCAGGCCCAGGTCGCGGCAGGCGCGTGCGGCCGTGCCGGGGTGGTCGCCGGTGAGGATCTTGACCGTGACGCCACGGTCGGCGAGCGCGCGCAGGGCGGGTCCGGCTGCCGGTGCCAGGGCGTCGCCGAAGGTGACGAAGCCGCGGAAGGTCAGGGTGTGCACGTCGGCCGGGGTCCAGGCCCCGTGCCCGGTGTGCCCGGTGTGCGCGGTGTGTGCGGTGCGCAGGGCGTGCGGGGTGCACCAGGCGTGCCGGGAGAGTCGTGCGGGGCGGTCCGCCGTGGCCACGGCCAGCAGGCGCAGGCCCTCCGCCGCGTGCCGGGCCGCCCGGGCGCGGAGGCGTGCGCGCTCCTCGTCGGGCAGGACGCAGAGCTCCAGTACGTTCTCGACGGCGCCCTTGACCACCAGCGTGTGGACGCCGAGGCCCGCGCCGGGGCGCGTGACGACGGCCGTGGCGAGGCGGCGTACCGGATCGAAGGGCAGTGCCGCGACGCCGTCGTAGCGGGTGAGGGCGTCCTCGTCGGGCGCCGCCGCGGCCAGGATCGCCTCGTCGAGGGCGTCCGGGGCTGGCAGGTCGGCCAGTTGCAGGGTCCACCAGGCGTTCACCGCCGCCCAGTGCAGGACCTCGGGGGTGTCACGGCCCTCCGCGTCGACGCCGCGGTCGACCCGCGGGCGGTCCTGCGTGAGCGTGCCGGTCTTGTCGACGCACAGGACGTCCATGGCGCCGAGGTCGTGCAGGGCGGGCAGCCGTCTGACGATCACGCCGTGGGTGCGGGAGAGGTGCGCGGCGCCCCGGGCCAGGCACGTCGTGACGACGACCGGCAGCATCTCCGGGGTGAGTCCGACCGCCACGGCGACGGCGAACGGCAGCGTCTCCAGGCCGCGGCCGCGCAGTGCGGCGTCCGCCATGAGCACCAGCGGAGGCGTGAGCAGCATGAAGCGGATGAGGATCCAGGAGATGCCGTTCACGGAACGGTCGAAGGCGCGGGCGGGCCGCCTGTGGGGTGTGTGCGTCGCGGCGAAGCGCGTGTGCCGTCCCGTCGCCGTCACGACGGCGGTGCCACTGCCCGCGGTGACGCTGCTGCCCTGGTAGCAGAGGTGGGGGCGGGGGGAGTTGGGTGGGGCAGGGGCCCGCCCCGTCGGCGTCGTCCAAGGGTGTTTGCCGGTCGGGGACGACTCGCCCGTCAGCGGGGCCTCGGTCACCGACAGGGCCGTCGCACCGAGCACCTGGGCATCCGCCGGGATCACGTCTCCGGGGGCCAGCCGGATGACGTCACCGGGGACGAGTTCGTCGACGGGGAGTTCGCGGGGCGAGGGCCGCCCGTCGGCGGCGGACGGGCGGCGCAGGACCGTCGCCGTCGTGGGCACCAGGTCGCGCAGGGCCGTCATCGCGCGGTCGGCGCGGTGCTCGCCCGTCGCACGCAGCGCACAGCTCACCGCCACCAGGACGGTGATCACAGAGGTCGTGCCCCACGCCCCCATGCCCGCGGAGACCAGGCCCAGGCAGAACAGGACCGCGGTGAAGGGGTCGCGCAGTCCGCGTACGAAACGGAGCGGCCACGGCACCCTTCGCCGGGTCGGCAGCACGTTCGGGCCGTGGCGGGCCAGGCGGGCGTCGGCCTCCTCCTCCGTGAGGCCTCGCGGTCCGGTCTCCAGCGAGCGCAGGACCTGGAGCGTGGTCGGCCCGGACACCGGCCCCTCAGGCACCGGTTCCGCGGAGTCGGCGGGCCGGGGCGGTGGACGCCTCGGCGCGCGACGCGAGTTGGGTGACCATCAGGCGTACGACCGTCACCACGTCGGGGTCGGCGACGAAGTACACGACGCGGCGGCCCTCGCGGCGCGACCCGACGAGCCCGGCCAGTTTCAGCTTGGTGAGGTGCTGGCTGACGGCGGGCAGCGCGCCGCCCACCCGGTCGGCGAGGCCGCTCACATCGCTCTCGCCCTGCGCCAGGGCCCACACGATGTGCAGCCGCGCGGACGACGCGAGCAGGCCGAAGGCGGCGGCCGCCTCCGTGAGGAGCTCGGCGGGCGGATCGTCGTGGCCGCCCACGCCGTCCGTCGGCCCGTGCGTCGGCCCGTCCGTCGGCCCGTGCGTCGTCGCATCCGACGCCGCCGACGCCGACGACGCCGACGACGCCGTCCACCGGCCTCCCGCTCTCACCACCGTCGCCTTTCCAGTCCTACTCGTACTGCTCGTCCTGCTCGTCCTTCGCGCACTAGGCGTCAGCCGTCAGTCTAGGTCGGAGCCCTCCCCCGACCTTCGCCCCCGCGCCCCCCTTCGGGCATGCTGGCGGACGTCGTACGAAGAACACCGCCGCCGTGCGCGGCATGCGAAAGGACGGTCCCGATCGTGGGCGACTGGATACGCAGCTTCCACCCCGCACCCGCCGCCGGGACCCGACTGCTCTGCTTCCCGCACGCGGGCGGCTCCGCCAGCGCCTACCACCCGCTGTCGGCCGCCGTCTCGGGCACCGTCGACCCGCTGGTCGTGCAGTACCCGGGCCGCCAGGAGCGGTACGGCGAGCCGTTCGCCGAGCGGACGGACGAGGTCGTCGACGCCGTACTCGCCGCGCTTCCCGGCCGGGGAGCGGGCACCCCGGCCGCACCGACCTCCCCGGCCGCGTCGACCGCGTCGACCGCCCTGTTCGGGCACAGCATGGGCGCCGTCCTCGCGTTCGAGGCCGCGCGGCGCATGACGGCCGAGGGACGGCCGCCCGTGGCCCTGTTCGTCTCCGGACGGCAGGCGCCCTCGCTGCCCTGGCGTCCCGCGGCGGACCGGCCGGTGCACGAGATGTCCGACCCCGAACTCGTGGACGAGATGCGGAAGCTGTCCGGCACCGCCAACGAGCTCCTGTCCTCCCCCGACCTGCTGCCGCTCATCCTGCCGCCGGTCCGCGCCGACTACCGGCTC
The DNA here is from genome assembly GCF_056437465.1 of Streptomyces sp. NPDC042371. Taxonomy (NCBI): domain Bacteria; kingdom Bacillati; phylum Actinomycetota; class Actinomycetes; order Kitasatosporales; family Streptomycetaceae; genus Streptomyces; species Streptomyces sp. NPDC042371. The sequence continues at coordinate 27,944 of NZ_JBWKAP010000002.1, forward strand.
CTGGACAACCACGTCCACCGCGCCGGTCCACCGCTCGGCTGCCCGGTCGTCGCGCTGACCGGGGACACGGACCCCCGCGTCCCGGTCGAGAGCGTGCGGGCCTGGGAGAGCGAGACGAGCGGCGACTTCTCCTGCCACGTGCTGGCCGGAGGCCACTTCTTCCTCGACGACCATCTGCCGTACGTCACGGAGGTCATCGCCTCCGCACTGGCGGGCCGGAGCGCGGCCAAGCCCTGACGGCGCCCCGCTCAGGCGGAAGCCCTGCGCCTCCCCGACGTCGTCTTCTTCGCCGCGGCCGTCTTCTTGGCCCCGGCCGCCGTCGTGGCCGTCGTGGTCTTCTTCTTGGCCGACGTCTTGCGCGCGGTCGTCCCGGCCGTCGCCTTCGCCTCCGCCTGCTTCGACCCCGACGCCTTCGAGCCTGACGTCCTGGTCGCCGACGACGTCTTGGTCGTCTTCTTGCCCGCGGGGGCGGTCTTCTTCTTCGCCGAGGCCGCCGTCGACTTCTTGCCGCCCACCTGCTTGGGGGTCGCGCGGGACGACTTGCGGGCGAGCGGGGTCACGTCGGCCACCTTCCGCGAGGCGCCCTCCGGGTTCTCGCCCCGCGCCGTACGGGCCTCGCGGACGCTGTTCTCCAGGGCCGCGAGCAGGTCGATGACCTTGCCGCCGCCCTCCCCGGCCGGGGCCCGTTCCGCCGGGGCCGCGCCGTCGGCCTTCGCCGCGATGAGTTCCTCGACCGCCTCGCGGTAGTCGTCGTGGAGGGTGTCGATGTCGACCTCGCCGAGGGTGTCCATCAGCGCGTCCGCCAGGTCGAGTTCGGCGTCGCGCACGGTGACCTCCGTGTCCGGGGCCACCCCTTCCGGCGCGCGGATCTCGTCCGGCCACAGCAGCCCGTGCATGGCGATCACGTCGTCGACCACGCGCAGCATGCCGAGCCGCTCCCGGCCCCGGAGCGCGAACTTCGCGATGGCCACCTTCTTGCTCCGCTTGAGCGCTTCGCGCAGCAGCGTGTACGGCTTGGCGGCCGGGGTGCCGCTCGCCGCGAGGTAGTACGCGGCACCCATCTGGAGGGGGTCGATGCGGTCCGCGGGGACGAAGGCGACGATCTCGATCGTCTTGGCGGTGGGGATGGGCAGCGTGGCCAGGTCGTCGTCCGTGATCGGGATGATCGAGCCGTCCGCGTCCTCGTACCCCTTGCCGATCTCCGCCGTCGGCACCTCGCGCTCCTCCAGCTCGCACACCTTGCGGTAGCGGATGCGGCCGCCGTCCTCCGTGTGGATCTGGCGGAAGGAGACCGCGTGGCTCTCGGTCGCGTTCACGAGCTTGATCGGGATGCTGACCAGCCCGAAGGAGATCGCACCGTTCCATATGGATCGCACGTCCGACACCTCACTGGGACGGGAGCGGGGAAAGAGCTCGACGATTTCTAGTACCTGCCGCGTTTGTCGCGTATATGGCTCTACAGGCGTTTTATGGGACTCTCATCCTATGACGCCGATCACAGAGGTGGAGGGGCGGCGGCTCGCGCTCAGCAATCTGGACAAGGTCCTGTATCCCGCGAGCGGCTTCACCAAGGGCGAGGTCCTGCACTACTACGCCGCGACGGCCGACGCCCTCCTCCCCCACCTCCGCGACCGGCCCGTCTCCTTCCTGCGCTACCCGGACGGGCCCGACGGCCAGCAGTTCTTCTCCAAGAACGTGCCGCCCGGCACGCCCGACTGGGTGCACACCGCCGAGGTGCCCCGCTCCCGCTCCGAGGGGACCGCCCGGCAGGTCGTCGTGCAGGACCTGGCCACCCTGATGTGGGCGGCCAACCTGGTCACCGAGTTCCACGTGCCGCAGTGGCGGGCCGACGCCCCGGCCCTGGCCGACCGGATGGTCCTCGATCTGGATCCGGGACCGCCCGCCACGGTCGTGGAGTGCTGCCGGGCGGCGCTCTGGCTGCGGGAGCGGCTGGCCGCCGACGGATTCCACGCGTACGCGAAGACGTCGGGCAGCAAGGGGCTGCACCTGCTCGTACCGCTGGAGCCCGTCTCCTCCGAACGGGTCACGGCGTACGCCAAGGCGCTGGCCGTCGAGGCCGAGCGTGCGCTGCCCGGCCTCGTCGTGCACCGCATGACGCGGAGCCTGCGCCCCGGCAAGGTCTTCGTCGACTTCAGCCAGAACGCCGGCGCGAAGACCACTGCCGCCCCCTACACCCTGCGGGCGCGCCAGGAGCCGACCGTCTCCACCCCCGTGACCTGGGACGAGGTCGAGGAGTGCGAGGAGCCGGGCCGACTGGTCTTCGCCGCGGACGACATCGCCTCGCGGCTGGCGCGGCACGGGGATCTGTTCGAACCGCTCGACGACCCCGACCTGGCGCGCCCGCTGCCGCCGGACTGACGGCCCGGCCCGCTTCAGGTGCCCCGGCCTACTTCAAGTGCCGGTCGTAGAACCGTCCCCCGTCCTCCACCTCGAACCACGGGGTGCCGGTGTGTCCGCCCAGATTGGCGTGCAGCGTCTTCTGCTTGCTGCCGAACGCGTCGAACAGGTCCAGGGCCCGCTGCCGCGGGTTCCCCTCGTCGTCCCACTGCAGCAGGAGCAGCAGCGGAATGGTGACCTGCCGGGCCTCCTCGCGCTGGGCGCGGGGCACGTAACCCCCGGCGAAGAACCCGGCGGCCGCGATGCGCGGCTCGACCGCCGCGAGGCGGATGCCGAGGGCGGTCCACCCCGAGTACCCGACCGGGCCGCCGATGCCGGGCAGCGCGAGGAGGGCGTCCAGGGTGGTCAGCCACTCCGGAGCCGCCTTCTCGACCATCGGGCCCACGACGGACTCGAAGATCTCGTCGACCGGCTCGCCCGCCTGAATCGCCCGGCGGAGGTCGGCGCGGGCCTGCTCTTCGGCGGCGGAACGGGGGCGGTCACCGCACCCGGCGGCGTCGATGGTCGCCACCGCGTAGCCGCACGCCGCGGTGTGCCGGGCCCGGGCCACCAGCCGGGGCTGCGCCTTGGGCAGGCCGTTGTTGTGGGCCATCAGGACCAGCGGGGCCGATGCGGACGCAGCTTCAGGCGGCGTCCACAGGGTGCCGGGGATCTCGCCGAGGGTGAACTCGCGTTCGAGGACGCCGTCGTCGAGGCGCTGCTCGGAAGTGAAAGCGAAATGCATGGTCGTGCCTTTCGGGAATGCGCTTGAGCGGCACTCCCGGACGACCTATCGCCCGACCGTGACCCCGGAGGAGAGCACCCACGTCGATACGTCCACGGGTACCACCTCCTCCATCTCTCGCACGGCCGTCAGGAATGTAGCAACGGCCGCCGCGGGCCGCCAACAGGTTTTGCGGAAGCCTCGCCCCGTGACCGGCGTCACAGCTAATCAAGTTTGACTAAGGGCCTCTCGTGGCATACCTTTCCTGGCGTAGTCAAACTTGAGTAATCCCGTGCACCGCAGAGGAGACCGCGTGACCCTTCTTCCCGAGACCGGATACGTCCCGACCGACGAGGACCGCACGAGCCTGGACGCCTGGTTCGCCGAGTACGACGCGCACAGCGCGAAGCGCGATGTCGAGCGGATGGCCGACCTGGCCGTCTTCCCGCTCAACCTGGTCAGCGACGACTCCGCGGGCGACGGGCGGGCGGCGCAGTGGGACCGGGAGCAGTTCGTGGGGACCATGACGCACGTGATGGGGGACGGGAGCGAGGACATCACCTTCGAGTCCACGCGCACGCCCGTCTTCCTCTCCCCCGCGATGGCCGTCGTCTTCACCGACTCGGTGATGACGGCGAACGGCGAGACGCAGCAGCTGCGCTACGCCGACATCCTGATCAGGCGCGGCGGATCCTGGGCCTTCCAGACCATGATCCAGGGCGGCTGGGGGGACAACCTGTAGCGATCCGGCCCCCGGCCCCCCGCCCCCGAGGCGTCAGACCCGCTTCCAAGTACGGCGGTCCCGGGCCAGCGCGTGCAGGGCCTCCACATCGGCCGGTTTCAACACCCCGCCGAGGCGCGCCAGCGCAGGCAGGTCCGCCTCGCGCAGCACCCGCACATCGCGCGGCGGCGCCGCCACGTCCAGGTCGGCGGCGCCGGTCCCGGCCAGCACCAGGACGGGGCGGACCTCCGCCGTCAGCGCGAAGGAGGCCCGGCCCGCGTCCGAGCGGAGCGAGCGCAGCAGGGGGAACGGCTCGGCGCGGCCGACCGTCACCATCGGGTCGGCGATGCGCACCCGCTGCTTGCGGACGGCCAGGGTGCCCACGCAGAACAGGCCACCGGGTCCGATCAGCAGATGGTGGATGCGGGCGTCGCCGGGCAGCGGCAGGGAGTGCAGCACCCGCCAGCCCGCGCCTTCGAGCCCGTCGAGGGCCTCGCCGACGGACCGCTCGGCGGCGAGCGCGCGGTGCCGGGCGTCGGCGCGCAGCCTGCGGGCGGGCGCCGGGTCGCGGTCTAGGGAGATCTGCAGGGCCTCGCCGGGGCGGTTGGGCGCGAGGTCGTCGTCCGGGTGGAGGGCGAGACGGGCCAGCTCGACGGGGGTGGGGACGGGCGGCGGGCCCACGGTGACCTGGCCCGCGAGGAAGGGGGCGAGGACGTCAAGGACGGCGCCCTCGCTCTCCTCGCTGAGCAGGTTGACGCGGGCCGAGTCGCGGTCGTACCAGGCCACGTTCCTGCCGTCCGCGAGATACACGTACAAACGCTCCTGACCGTGCCTCCAGGCCGGTACGACGCGCAGTCCGGTCATGCGCCATCACCCCCTCGACCATGGGAACAGCCCACACGCTCCCCGGCAAGAACCCGGTCGCGGCGGAAGGAAGTTGGGGCGTCTTTGCGCCGAGTGCGCCCGGTCCGGGTGTGAAGTCCCACCGGTCCCGTAACGGCACTGCCCACACAGCTATGGGCCGTTGTTACATAGTCGCCGAATTGCCGCAATAGCGGACATCTAACTTCTTAGGAGTCCCCCCGATCACGCCGGAGCGATCAGCCGACCGACCGTAAGGAACGTCCCGTGAGCACCAGTCGCCGCCACACCCTCCTCCGTACCGCCGCCGTCTCCGCCCTCGTCGGCGGAGCGCTGCTCCTCCCGGCCGCGGGCGCCTTCGCGGACTCGCCCGCACCGGAGCCGACGGCCACGCAGAGCGAGAAGCCGGACCAGCGGAAGCCGGATCAGAAGCCGACCGAGGACCCGGCGCGCAAGCCCCACCCCAAGGGCGAGGTCTTCGAGGTGACCCTCGGCAACGGCGCGCAGGCGAAGATCCAGAACCGCGGCGGCGCGTACGTCGCGACGATCTCGCTCAAGGGCAAGGAGATAGCGACCCTCTCCGCCACGCATCCGACGGTCACCCAGGGCGGCGTGAAGTACGAGCTGCACCCGTCCAACGGGCACATCGGCATCACGTACCTGAAGGGCGACGACAACGGCCAGAAGCAGCGGCACGGAACCGGCACCGGCACCGGCAACAAGACCGTCGCGCCCAAGGGTGGGGTCAAGGCAGGCGCCGAGGGTGTGCGCGACGCCGGGGACCCCGCGTTCCTGGTGGCCGGTGGCGGCATGGCGGCCGCCGGTGCGGCGGGCCTCGGCTTCGCGATGCTGCGCCGCGGCCGCACGGACGGCTGAACCCCGCCGAGCCGGTCCTCCCCCGCCTCCCCCTCCACCACAGGAGCCCCACCCATGACCCCCCGCACCCCCACCGGCTTCGAGCCCGGCACGCCCGGCACACCCGACGGAGCCGAGGCGCCCGCCCGCCCCCGCAGGGGCACCGCCCGGATCGCCGCCGCGGCAGCCCTCACCGCCGCCCTCGGCATCGGCCTGATCGCCTGCGGACAGGGCGGCGGCGGCAAGGGCGACCCGGCCCCCGACGTGAAGGTGAACAACGCCGCCACCGCCCAGGCCAAGCAGGCCGTCGCCCCGCTGAAGGCGTCCGAGCCGACCGGGCTGCGGATCCCCTCGGCGGGGGTCGACGCCAAGTCGATGCTCGACCTCGGCGTGGGGGCGGACCAGGAGCTCGCCGTGCCGCCGGTGGACAAGGCGGACGAGCCCGGCTGGTGGACCGGCGGGGTCACGCCCGGCGAGAAGGGCGCCGCCGTGATCGTCGCGCACTACGACACGGCGAACGGTCCCGCGCTGATGAAGAACGTCGCGAAGGTGAAGGTCGGCGACACTGTCGAGGTGCCCCGTGCGGACGGCAGCACCGCGACGTTCAAGGTGCGGGAGATCCAGCAGGTCGACAAGAAGGACTTCCCCACCAATAAGGTGTACGGGGCGACCGACCGACCCGAGTTGCGCCTGCTGACCTGCGGCGGGCCGATCGTGGGCGGTCACCGCTCGGACAACATCATTCTCTACGCCGACCTGGTGACGTGACAACAGGCCTGGTGCCACGACAGGCCGCACCCCCGCGGCAGGCAGGAGTGCAGTGCAACGCAGCCGGCTCGCGCCCGCCGCCTTCGCCGTCCTCGCCGTCCTGCTGGCCGGTGGCTGCGGCGACCCCGGCGGGCTGCGGAGCGCGGGCCCGACGCCGACCGCCGAGGGGCCCACGCACCTCTGGCCCGACCTGGCGTCCCCTTCGGTGCCAGCCGAGGACTACGGCGCCATAGAGGCCGTCAAGGTCAAGGGCGTCAAGGTGCCGAAGGGCGACCTGCACAAGGTGGACCCCGTCGACGTCGTGCGCGCGGACTTCACGGAGAACCCGGGAACGTACGAACCCACCGACCGGGCGTACAAGGAGACAGTCGAGCGGCTGAAGGACTGCGCCGAGGACGGCTCGGGCGAGCAGGGGCGGTGCCCGGTCCTCAAGGCGTACTACCGGGACCTGACCGGCGACGGCAAGGACGACCTGATCGTCGGCGTCTCGACGCCCGACGACAACCTCGACATCCGCGTCTACGCCGAGGAGAACCGGCAGCTGACGCAGATCATGGAGATGAGCGACGCCGTGCTCGGCGTCGAGCTGGCCGGGCGCGACCTGATCATCCGCGCCATCTCCAGCCTCGCGGGGTACGAGTACCACACGGTCTGGTCCTGGGACTCGCACCAGAAGGCGATGCTGCCCACGAGCGACGAGATCGTCCGCTCCTCGAAGGTGTCCCCCAAGGCGCACCGGTCCAAGACGCCCCGGCCCGCCGCGCCCAGCCCCTCCCCCTCAGCCTCCCTCACCCCCTCCGCGGGCGGCGGGCAGTGAGCGACCGGCGGCCGCGCGGGCCGCGGCTCCCCGCCTGGACGGCGACCCTCACCTGGAAGGCCGCCGTCTTCATCACCGTCATGTGCTGTGCGCTCGCCGCGCTGCTCGGCGCGCTCGTGCACGTCTCGGTGACCAACCAGACCGTGGGCCAGGCCCGCGAGCGCGCCCTCTCCCACCTCAACGAGGTCACCGAGCGGTACGAGGCGGGCGACCGGCTCGGCCCCGGCGCGGGCGTCGACCCGCCCGGTCTGCCCTCGCGCCTGCGCGACCTCGCCGCGAGCGGGCAGCGCGGCACGATGGTCGCCGCCCACGAGTCCCGGCCGACGATGTGGGCCGCGGGGCCCGCCGACGGACAGCGCGCCATCGCCGTCCAGGTCGACTACGCGCAGGGCGCCCGCACCATCGACGGGCTCGACCGGGCGATCCTCGGCTCCTCGGTGCTCGCGATCGGCGCGACGCTGCTGGTCGGCGCGTTCGCCGTGACGCGGGTGACGCGGCGGCTGCACCAGACGGCGCAGGTGGCCCGGCGGATCAGCGCGGGCGACCTGGACGCGCGGGTCAAGGATCCGCACGCGGGTCCTGACACCACGGGGGTGCCCCGGCGCCAGGACGAGGTGGCCGCGGTCGCCGGGGCCCTGGACACCATGGCCTCCACGCTGCAGGGCAAGCTGCTGAGCGAGCAGCGGTTCACCGCGGACGTGGCGCACGAGCTGCGCACCCCGCTGACCGGGCTGCACGCGGCGGCCGAGCTGCTGCCGCCGGGGCGGCCGACCGAGCTGGTCCAGGACAGGGTCGCCGCGCTGCGCACGCTGACCGAGGACCTCCTGGAGATCTCCCGGCTCGACGCGAAGAGCGAGCGGGTGGACCTGGACGCCCATCACCTCGCTCCACTGGCGGAGCGGGTGGTGCGCTCTTCCGGGGAGGGCACGGAGCTCGTCGTCGTACGCGATGTCTGCGTGGACACCGACCGGCGGCGCCTGGAGCGGGTGCTCGGCAATATCGTCGCCAACGCGCTCAAGCACGGGCGACCGCCGGTCGTCGTGACCGTCGACGGTCCCGTCGTCTCCGTGCGGGACCACGGCGACGGCTTTCCCGACTACCTCGTGGTGCACGGGCCGCAGCGGTTCCGCACCCAGGGCACGAGCAAGGGGACGAGCAAGGGGCACGGTCTCGGGCTGACCATCGCGCTGGGTCAGGCGGCGGTGCTCGGCGCGCGGCTGACGTTCGCCAATGCGGCCGACGGCGGGGCGGTGGCGACGCTGCGGCTGCCGTTCGAATCGGCGGGGGACGGCGAGGAGTCGGGCGGTCCGCAGGACGGGTCGTGAGCTTGCGCGTGCGCACCGTGCCGCTTTTAGTGTGAATTGCGGCTTACGGGCATCCGCCTCGGCCGCCCCACCCGCCCTTCCCCCGAGGAGGCCCCATGTCCCCGCGGACCACCGCCATCCGGCTCGGCATACTCGCCGCCGGCGGCGCCCTCGCCGCGCTCACCGCCGCCGGTCCCGCCGCCGCCCTGGACGACGCCAACAACCACCCGCCCGTCTACAAGGGCCGCGTCACCGCCAAGACCGGACTCCTGCTCCACACCTCTCCGACCCGTGGCAGCAAGGTGATCCGCACGGAGCCGTACGGCAGGGTCGTCACCATCTTCTGCAAGACCAGTGGCGACGTCGTCGGCAACAACAACCTCTGGTACCTGCTCACCGACGGGACCTGGGCCTGGGGCTCCGCGCACTACATCGCCAACATCGGGCGGGTCCCGCGCTGGTGCTGACGCACCCTCGCCCCGCATGGCCGACATAGTCGACATAAGCGGACTTCCGGGTGATTTGCTTGCTACGTTCCCGGCATGGCAGGAACCAGCGCGGGCACCGCACCCCCAGCGGTCCCCGCTGTCCGTGTCCCCCGACGCCGTGGCACCGAACTCACCCTGCTCGTCGTGGCCGTCCTGCTCTCCGTGTACGGCTACTGCGCGGTCGGCCTCGCCAAGAACGACACCGTCCCGCCCGGCGCCGCCGGTTACGGCGCCGGGCTCGGCGTGCTCGCGCTCGTCGCCCACCTCGCCGTCCGCTTCCGCGCCCCGTACGCCGATCCGCTGCTGCTGCCCATCGCGGTGCTCCTCAACGGCCTGGGCCTGGTGCTCATCTACCGGCTCGACCTGGAGACCCCGCACGACGAGGCGGCGCCCGCCCAGCTGATCTGGTCGACCGCGGGCGTGGGCCTGTTCATCGCCGCCGTCCTCTTCCTGCGCGACCACCGGGTGCTGCAGCGCTACGCCTATCTCTCCGTCGTCACCGCGCTGCTCCTGATGATCGTGCCGATCTTCTTCCCCGCCGTGAACGGCGCCCGGATCTGGATCAGGGTCGGCGGCTTCTCCATCCAGCCCGGCGAGTTCGCCAAGATCCTGCTCGCCGTCTTCTTCGCCAGCTACCTCGCGGCCAACCGCAACGCCCTCGCCTACACCGGCCGCACGCTGTGGCGGTTCAAGCGCCTCCAGCTGCCCACCGGGCGCGTCCTCGGGCCCATCGTCGCGATCTGGCTGCTGAGCGTCGGCGTCCTCGTCCTGGAGCGCGACCTCGGCACCTCGCTGCTCTTCTTCGGGCTCTTCGTGATCATGCTGTACGTCGCCACCGGCCGCATCGGCTGGATCGCGGTCGGCCTGCTCCTCGCCGCGCTCGGCGCGTTCGCGGTCGGCTCGCTGGAGCCGCACGTCCACAGCCGGGTGGAGGACTGGCTGCACCCCTTCGCCTCCATCGAGGCAGGGCGGGGGCCGAACCAACTCGCCCAGTCCCTCTTCGCGTTCGCGGCGGGCGGGATGCTCGGCACCGGCCTCGGGCTCGGGCACTCCATCCTCATCGGCTTCGCCGCGAAGTCCGACTTCATCCTGGCGACGGCGGGCGAGGAGCTGGGCCTTTCGGGGCTCTGCGCGATCTTCCTGCTCTACGCGCTGCTCGTGGAGCGCGGCTTCCGGGCCGGGCTCGCCCTGCGCGACTCCTTCGGGCGGCTGCTCGCGATCGGGCTCTCCTCGATCCTGGCGCTCCAGGTGTTCGTGATCGCGGGCGGCGTCATGGGGCTGATCCCGCTGACCGGCATGGCGATGCCGTTCCTCGCGCAGGGCGGCTCGTCCGTCGTCACCAACTGGATCATCGTGGCGCTGCTGATCCGGGTCAGCGACTCGGCACGCAGCCAGCCCGTCGACGAGGGGCCCCTGTGACGAGGTACATCCGGCACGCCGCCGCCTTCTGTGCGCTGCTGCTCATCGCGCTGCTCGTCAACGCCACCCGCGTCCAGGTCTTCCAGGCCGACTCCCTCGACGCCAACCAGGCCAACCGCCGCAACGCCATCGTCCGCTTCGAGCAGCCGCGCGGCGACATCATGGTCGACGGGCGGCCCGTCACCGGCTCCAAGGACACCGGCGAGCAGCTCCGCTACGAACGGACCTACAAGAACGGACCGTTGTACGCCCCCGTGACCGGCTTCGCCTCGCAGGTGTACGGCACGACGTTCCTGGAGAACGCCGAGGACGACATCCTCTCCGGCACCGATCCGATGCTCGCCCCGCTCCCCCTGTGGAACGACATCACGCGCGCGCAGAACCCCGGCGGCAAGGTCGAGACCACCATCAAGGCGCCGGTGCAGCAGGCGGCGTACGCGGGCCTGGGCGGCAAGCGGGGCGCGGTCGTCGCGCTCGAACCGTCGACCGGGAAGATCCTCGCGCTGGTCAGCGCCCCTTCGTACGACCCGGAAAGGCTCTCCGGGACCAATCGGGCGGTGGCTGACACCTGGGCGGAGCTGAACGGCAGCTCCGCCAAGCCGATGCTGAACCGGGCGATCCGGCAGACCTATCCGCCCGGTTCGACGTTCAAGGTGGTGACGGCCGCGGCGGCGCTGGACTCCGGCGCGGTGACGGATCCGGACGCGCCGACCAAGTCCCCGAACCCGTACACGCTGCCCGGCACCAGCACCCAGCTGACCAACGAGGTCGACGGCTGCACGAACGCCAGCCTGCGCTATGCCTTCCAGTGGTCCTGCAACACGGTCTTCGCGAAGCTCGGCGTCGACACGGGCCTCGGCCCGATGCTCGGCACGGCCCGGAACTTCGGGTTCAACAACGGCGGCCTGAAGATCCCCTCGTCCGTCGCCGCCAGCAACTTCGACACCTCGATGGACAAGGCGCAGCTCGGGCTCTCCGCCATCGGGCAGTACGACACCCGGACGACGCCGCTGCAGATGGCGATGGTGTCGGCGGCCGTGGCGAACGGCGGTTCGGTGAAGGCGCCGCACCTGGTGGACCGCACGACGACGGACGACGGCGACGTGGTCGACACCGAGGGCGCCAAGTCCCTGCACCAGGCGATGAATCCGGGCACGGCGGCGCAGCTGCGCGAGATGATGACGCAGGTCGTCGACGAGGGCACGGGCACGAACGCCGCGATCCCCGATGTGACGGTCGGCGGCAAGACGGGCACCGCGCAGCACGGCATCGACAACTCCGGTACGCCGTACGCCTGGTTCATCTCCTGGGCGCAGGCGGCCGACGACCCGGAGCCCTCGGTGGCGGTCGCCGTCGTCGTCGAGGACGCGGCGGCGGACCGCGGGGACATCAGCGGGGGCGGCAGCGCGGCGCCGATCGCGAAGGCGGTGATGGAGGCGGCGATCGGTGCCCGTTGACCGGTGGCGTCAGTCCGATGCGCCGGACGCGATCGCGTCCCGCACCTCCGCCACCCGCTCGTGCTCCTCGGCGGCGAAGCGCTCCGCGTCCAGCTTCTCGGCGATCTCCTCGTCCTGGGCCATGAGCAGGTCGAGGTTGGCGTCGCCCATCTCGAAGACGCCCATGTCCACGTAGGCCTCCTGGAGGCGCTTGCCCCACAGGCCGATGTCCTTGACGCAGGGCACGATGCGGGAGAAGAGCAACTGGCGGAAGAGCGCCAGGAATTCGGACTGCTCGCTGTACTCCTGGGCCTGCGCCCTGGGGATGCCGAAGTTCTCCAGGACCTCGACTCCGCGCAGCCGGTCGCGCATCAAGTAGCAGCCCTCGATGACGAATTCCTCGCGTTCACGCCGCTCGGCGTCCGTGAGCTGCTGGTAGTAGTCGCGCAGCGCCATCCTGCCGAAGGCCACGTGCCGGGCCTCGTCCTGCATGACGTAGGCGAGGATCTGCTTGGGCAGCGGCTTGTCCGTGGTGTCGCGGATCATGCCGAACGCGGCGAGCGCGAGGCCCTCGATGAGGACCTGCATGCCGAGGTAGGGCATGTCCCAGCGCGCGTCGCGGAGCGTGTCGCCGAGCAGCGCCTGGAGGTCCCCGTTGATCGGGTAGAGCATCCCGATCTTGTCGTGCAGGAAGCGGCTGTAGATCTCCGCGTGCCGCGCCTCGTCCATGGTCTGCGTCGCGGAGTAGAACTTCGCGTCCAGGTCGGGGACCGACTCGACGATGCGGGCCGCGCACACCATCGCGCCCTGCTCGCCGTGCAGGAACTGGCTGAACTGCCAGGAGGCGTAGTGCTTGCGCAGCTCGCCCTTGTCCCGCTCGGTCATCTTCACCCAGTGCGGCGTGCCGTAGAGCGTCATCGATTCGTCGGGGGTGCCGAGGGGGTCGAGCGGGTCGACCTCCAGGTCCCACGCGATGCGCTTGGCGCCGTCCCACTGCTTGTCCTTGCCCTTTTGGTAGAGGGCGAGGAGCCGGTCGCGCCCTTCGTCGTACTCCCAGCTGAAGCGGGCCGAACTGGCGGACGGAACGCGCCAGTTGAGCCCGTCCGGTGGACTGGTGTAAAGCTCGTTCGTCGCCATGACGGCAGGCTCACACGCTCCTGGACAAGCGGTCAACAAGTCGTGCGCAAGGGATTGACGACCTTACTGACAAGCAGTCTCATAAGACCTGACCGCCGGTAACCCCGCGACAAGGCAGGAACAGTCATGACGACGGTGACGGAAGAGGTTTCGCTAGAGGGCCTGCGGGACGCACTCGGACTGCTCAAGGACCGGGAACAGGTCGCCCTGCGGCTCCTGGAGTCGTCCGCCAAGCACTCCTTCGACCCCGACAAGGAGCTCGACTGGGAGGCCCCGGTCGAGGAGGGCAAGTGGTTCTGGCCGCCGGAGCTCGTCTCCCTCTACGGCACGCCGATGTGGCAGCGGATGTCCGAGGAGCAGCGGTTCGACCTCGCCAGGCACGAGGCGGCCTCCCTCGCCTCGCTCGGCATCTGGTTCGAGATCATCCTGATGCAGCTGCTCGTCCGGCACATCTACGACAAGTCGGTGACCAGCGCCCATGTGCGGTACGCGCTCACCGAGATCGCCGACGAGTGCCGCCACTCCATGATGTTCGCGCGGATGATCGAGAAGGGCGGCGCCCCGACGTACCCCGTCACGCGCCTCAACCACAACCTGGCGCGCGTCCTGAAGACGGTCTCCACCACCCCCGGCTCCTTCGCCTGCACCCTGCTCGGCGAGGAGATCCTCGACTGGATGCAGCGGCTGACGTTCCCCGACGAGCGCGTCCAGACGCTGGTGCGCGGCGTGACCCGCATCCACGTCGTCGAGGAGGCCCGCCACGTCCGGTACGCCCGCGAGGAGCTGCGGCGCCAGATGGTGACGGCGCCCGGCTGGGAGCGCCAGCTGACCCGCCTCAGCTGCGGCGAGGCCGCCCGTGTCTTCTCCATCGCCTTCGTGAACCCCGAGGTCTACACGAACGTGGGCCTGGACCGCAGGGAGGCCGTCGCGCAGGTGAAGGCGAGCGGGCACCGCAGGGAGGTCATGCAGACCGGGGCGAAGCGGCTCACCGACTTCCTGGACGACATCGGTGTGATGCGGGGGGTCGGGCGACGGCTCTGGCGGTCATCGGGGTTGCTGGCCTGATCATTACGGCGCGGGCGTTCCGTGGCTGGTCGCGCCCCCGCGGCGGAGCCGCAGATGTCCCAGTCCCGCGCCCCTAAATGGGGGCACCCCGGGTTACGCTGCGAAGCATGACCTCGCCTGCCGCCACCACGCCCGCGTACCGCCGCCTGAGCGTCGAGGCACGGCGGCGGCAGCTCCTTGATTCCGCGCTGACCCTCTTCGCGCACCGCGCGCCCGAGGAGGTCAATCTCGACGACGTCGCGGAGGCGGCGGGCGTCTCGCGGCCGCTCGTGTACCGCTACTTCCCCGGCGGGAAGCAGCAGTTGTACGAGGCCGCGCTGCGGTCCGCCGCCGACGACCTGGAGCAGTGCTTCGCCGAGCCGCCCGAGGGTCCGCTCACCCGACGGCTCTCGCGGGCGCTCGACCGCTATCTGGCCTTCGTCGACCAGCACGACACGGGCTTCAGCGCGCTGCTGCAGGGCGGCAGCGTGGTGGAGACCTCGCGGACCTCCGCCATAGTGGACGGCGTGCGCAGGGCCGCCGCCGAGCACATCCTCAGCCACCTCGACGTGCCGGAGCCCGGACCGCGGCTGCGGATGACCGTGCGGATGTGGATCACGGCGGTCGAGGCGGCCTCGCTGATCTGGCTGGACGAGGAGAAGCAGCCGCCGCTCGGCGATCTGCGGGACATGCTCGTGGAGCAGTTCATGGCGGTGCTCGTGGCGACCGCGGGACGCGACCCGCAGACCGCGGAGGTCGTCCGGTGGGCGCTGACCCTGGAGACGCCCGAGGGGCCCGTGGGCGACCTCGCGCGGGGCGTCCTGCCCGTGGTGGCCGACGCGGCGCACCTGCTCTGACCTCCGCGGTGTGCCGCAGGGGGTGTGACACTGGGGGCGTGAAGAGCGAAGAAACCCCGTTCGTGGGCGGCCCCCTGGACGGCCGGGTGCTCCCGGTGCTGCTCGGGCCGACCGGACATCCGCCGAAGGTCTACCGCGTGCCCGTCCCCGACGACGCGGGCGGCCCGCCGACCGTGCTCGTCTACCGGCGGGTGGCCGCGGCGACCGGCAGCCGGATCTCGCTCGGCGCGCGATGGCAGTACGACTTCGACGCGGAGGGCGACAAGGGGGGCGGCCTGAAGTGGCCGTGGTCCAAGCCGGGGCCCCGCTGACGGTGTGTCCCTGCGGGTGCGTCGTGGCCGGTCGCGCAGTTCCCCGCGCCCCTGGAACGCCCCTGCGGGGCGGTCACAGCCACGCGTTGCCCTGGACGCCCCCGCAGGGGGCGCTTCAGGGGCGCGGGGAACTGCGCGGCCAGCCCCCGCGCACCCGCGGAGAGACACGTCCCGAAGCACCCCGCAACCCACCACGCCGACGCCCCCTGCAAGGGTGACCCGAATTGCGCCGACCGCCCCCCGCCGGGAGGCGGCCCCGGCGCCGGGGCCGGACGCTCGCCGTGCGCGCAGGAAAGCCCTCCGCGCACCGGAGGTGATGACGTGTCAGGCACACTGCTGCGGTGGGTCTGCGCAGGGGCCGCCCTCGGCGCCCTGTGCACCGGCACTCCCCCCGCCCACGCGGCCCCGGGGCCAGGGCCGGGAGAACGCCCCGTCACCGAGCTCCTGACGGACCTTCAGCGGCTGTACAGGTCGGCCGAGGAGACCTCGGAGACGTACAACGCGACCGAGGAGAAGCTGAAGAAGCAGCGAGCGAGGGCGGCGGCCCTGGACCGGAAGCTGGTGAAGGCGCGCGCCTCCGTGCGCGACAGCAGGGGCGACGCGGGCCGGTTCGCCCGCCAGCAGTACCAGGGCACCAGCACGCTCTCCCCGTACCTGCGCCTGCTGCTCGCCCGCGACCCGCAGCGCGCCCTCGACCAGGGCCACGTCATCCAGCGGGTGGCCGCGGACCGGGCCGCCACGATGGAGCGGCTGGCGGGCGGCGAGAAGAGGGCCGACGACCTCGCGGGCGCCGCGCGGCGGGCCCTGGCCGCCCAGACCGCCCTGGCCACCCGGCAGAAGAAGCAACGGGACGAGGTCGACGGACAGCTGAGGGACGTCGAGGAGCTGCTCTCGTCCCTGACCGTCGACCAGCTGGCCGCGCTGCGGCAGGCGGAGGAGGCGGGCACGGCCGAGGCCCAGCGGAAGTTCCTGGCGTCCGGCGCCCTCGGCGGCAGCCCCGCCAACCGGCCGCCCTCACGCCAGGGCGGCACGGCCCTCGACTACGCGGTGCGCCAGATCGGACGGCCCTACGAGTGGGGCGCCGAGGGCCCCGAGGCGTTCGACTGCTCGGGGCTTACCCAGCGGGCCTGGGCGCACGCGGGCCGGAAGATCCCGCGGACCAGCCAGGAACAGTGGGCCGAGCTGCGCCGCGTACCGCTGTCGAAGCTCCGGCCGGGAGACCTGGTCGTCTACTTCCCCAAGGCCACGCACGTGGCGATGTACCTGGGCGACGGCAAGGTCGTCCAGGCGCCGCGCCCCGGCTCCCGCGTCAAGGTCTCGCCGATCGCGGCCAACCCGGTCCTCGGCGCCGTGCGGCCCGACCCCGAGGGCCGGGCCATGCGCGGGTACACCCCGCCGAAGCTGCCCGCAGGCGCCACCTCCGGCAGCGACCTCGGGTTCGGCGGGACTCAGGCGCCGGACGCGACCGACTCCAGGTAGGCGGCCGTCTTGTCCGGGTCGAAGAAGAAGTTCTCCAGGTCCGCGGGGTCGTTGAAGCCGTTGACGAACCGGTCGGCGACCGGCTGGAACTGCCCGGCCGCGCCGAGGAGGTTGAGGACGTGCTCCGGCGGGGCGCCCAGCATCGCGTTCGTCCACTTGGTGACGTGCTGCGCCGTCTCCCAGTAGCGGTCGAAGGCAGCCTGCATCCACTCGGCGTCGAAGGGCTTGTCGCCGTGCTCGACGATGGAGGAGATGTACGAAGCGGCGCACTTGGAGGCCGAGTTGGAGCCCTGCCCGGTGATCGGGTCGTTGGCGACGACGACATCGGCGACACCGAGGACGAGACCGCCGCTGGGCAGCTGCCCGATCGGCTTGCGCACGGTGGGGGCGTACCGCCCGGCCAGCGTGCCGCCCGCGTCGGTCAGTTCGACCTTCGTGGCGCGCGCGTACTCCCAGGGCAGGAACTTCTCCAGGAGTTCGAGGGTGAGCGCCAGGTGCTCCGAGGGGTCCTTGACGCCCTGGAAGACGTCGAGCGGGCCGCCGGGGATGCCCTCCCAGAAGAGGATGTCCGCGCGGCCGGAGGTGGTGAGCGTCGGCATGACGAAGAGCTCGCCGACGCCGGGCACCAGGTTGCAGCGCACCGCGTCGAACTCGGGGTGCTCGGGACGCGGGCCGAGGCCGTGCACGTACGCCACCGCGAGCGCGCGCTGCGGGGTGTCGAACGGCGAGCGGGACGCGTCGCGCTCGAACATCGAGACGAGCTCGCCCTTGCCCGCGGTGACGAGCACCAGGTCGTAGGTGCGCGCGAAGTAGTCGAGGTCGGAGACGGCCGCGCCGTGGATGACCAGCTGGCCGCCGCGCTGCGCGAAGGTGTCCATCCAGCCCGCCATCTTCACGCGCTGGTCGACGGACTGGGCGTACCCGTCGAGCTTGCCGACCCAGTCGATGGGCCGGGAGCCGTCGGGACCCGCGACGGAGATGCCGACGCCCTCGATCTTCGGGGCCTGCGACTCCCAGAAGTTCGCCTGGATGTCGCGCTCGTGCTGGAGCGCCGTGTGGAACATGCACTGCGTGGACATGACACGGCCGGACCGGATCTCGTCCGCCGTGCGGTTGGACATCAGGGTGACCTCGTACCCCTGCGCCTGGAGTCCGAGAGCGATCTGGAGTCCGGACTGGCCGGCTCCGACGACAAGTATCTTCCGCATGCGGGTCCTTCTTCTTCCTCAGGGCTCTTACTCGGGGGTCGCGTCGAGCGCGTGGCCGACCAGGGCGAGCAGTGACTCGATGACCGAGATCCGCTGCCTGGCGTCCATGATCAGTACCGGTATGTGCGGCGGCACCGTCAAGGCCTCGCGCACGTCGACCGCCTCGAACTCCTCGCTGCCGTCGAAGTGGTTGACGGCCACGATGTACGGCAGGCCGCAGCTCTCGAAGTAGTCGAGGGCCGGGAAGCAGTCGGACAGGCGGCGGGTGTCGGCCAGCACGACGGCGCCGATCGCGCCGCGCACCAGGTCGTCCCACATGAACCAGAAGCGCTGCTGGCCGGGCGTGCCGAAGAGGTAGAGCACCAGGTCGTCGTCGAGCGTGATGCGGCCGAAGTCCATGGCGACCGTCGTGGTCGTCTTCTCCGGGGTCGCGGTCAGGTCGTCGGTGTCGGCGCTCGCCTGGGTCATCAGCGCCTCCGTCTGGAGGGGCGTGATCTCGGAGACGGCGGTCACCAGCGTCGTCTTGCCGACGCCGAAGCCACCTGCCACCACTATCTTCGTGGCGATCGGGGCGCGTGACCTGTCCGTCTGCCAGGCCTGCAACTGACCCTCGTTCTCGAGGAGTTCAGAGACGGCGGAGTCCACTCAGCACCCTTTCAAGCAGTGCGCGGTCGGGCTGTCCCGGGCCGTGGCCCGTTCCGTACACGCGGATCTTTCCCTGGTCGGCGAGGTCGCTGAGCAGCACGCGGACCACACCGAGCGGCATCTTGAGGAGCGCGGAGATCTCCGCCACCGTGCGCATGCGACGGCAGATCTCGACGATCGCCCGCATCTCCGGCATGACCCTCGACAGCGTGCCCTTGGTCAGTTCGAGGCGCTCGTCGGGCGCTTCGATCGCGGCGTTGCTGGCCACGAACGTCTCGACGAGCAGGACGTGGCCGAACCTGGTCCGGCCGCCGGTCAGCGAATAGGGGCGCACACGGGCGGGTTTTCGCTCGCCGCCGCGCTGCGGCAGCTTCGGTGTCTTCGGTGTCTTCGGTGTCTGCTGAGTCTTCGGTGGCTTGCGGCTGCCGCTCATCGGGCACTCTCCATCGACTGGCGCAGTTCGCTGCGGAGTTCGGGGGTGAGGACGTGCCCGGCACGGCCGACGAAGAGCGCCATGTGGTACGCGACGACGCTCATGTCGCAGTCCGGGGTGGCGTGCACGCCGAGGAGCGATCCGTCGCTGACCACCATGACGAAGAGGCTGCCCTCCTCCATCGCCACCACGGTCTGCTTGACCCCGCCGCCGTCCATCAGCTTGGCGGCGCCGATGGTGAGGGAGCCGAGCCCGGAGACGATGGTCGCGAGGTCGGCACTGGAGCCCTTGGGCCCGGTGGGCTTGTCCGCGGGCCGTTCGGCGTTCCGCCCGGGGTCGGAGGAGAGCAGCAGCAGCCCGTCGGACGAGACGACCGCGACGGAGAGAATCCCGGGCACCTCCTCCACCAGGTTCGTCAGGAGCCAGTGCAGGTTACGGGCTTCCCTGCTCAGGCCGTACGCGGTGGGTGCGGCGGAAGAACTGGGCGTGCGCATGGGCGCAGTCAACTGCTTGCCTCCTCGACTGGGTCCCCCATTACGTCTGCGGCTCGTTCGTTCTGCTCCGGCGGCTCGGCCGTCGGGTCTTCCCCGGCGATCTCGGCCTCCACGTCCCGTCGGCCGCTCATCGCGCCCTGGTGGAAGCCGCCGAGACGGCGCCGGAGTGCTTCGGCGTCCACGGATCCGGTACGCGGCTTGGGCGCGGCGGCCGTGGGCGCGGTGATCTTCGGGGTGCGCTTGGGCAGCCCCTTGTCGGTGACGCGCTCCCACTTGGGGGGCGCGGAGTCCGACTCGGACTCGGGGTCCGGCTCGGGGTCCGGCGTGGACTCGGACTCGGACTCGGACTCGGGCTCGGGCTCCGGGTCGGGGTCCGGGTCGGGGTCCGGCGCCGGGGGCGCCGCGAGCTCCATCGTCGTCTCCGCCGAAGGTGACGGCGACGGTGACGGTTCAGGTGTGGGAGACGGCGAAGGCAGCGCCGACTCCAGCGTCCGCTCGGCCGCCGCGATCAGCGGGTCCTCACCGGATGCGCTGGTCAGACGCCCCGGAAGTACGTTGGAGTTGGCCTCGGCCTCCGATCCCGGCAGATGGGTCAGGGGTTCACCGGACCGCGGCGGCGTGACCACCGCGGCCGTCGAAGGAGCCTCGGCGAGGATCCCCTCGGGCAGCACGACGACCGCCGCGACCCCGCCCTGCTTCTGGTCCCGCAGTCGCACCCGCGCCCCGTGCCGGGCCGCGAGCCGCGCGACGACGTACAGACCGAGCCCGAGGCCGTCCCCGCTCTCCTGGTCGTACGCGTCGTCGGGGTCGAAGTCGGCGAGGCGGGCGTTGAGCTCCCGCATCCGGTCCTGGGTGACGCCGATGCCCTCGTCCTGGACGGAGAGCATCACCTCGCCGTTCTCCAGGAGCCAGCCGGAGACCTCGACGGAGGAGTCCGGCGGCGAGAACGAGGTCGCGTTCTCCAGGAGTTCGGCGGTGAGGTGGCTTATGTCGTCCGCGGCGAAGCCCGCCACGTGCGCGTGCGGCGGCAGCGTGGCGATGCGGACGCGCTCGTACCGCTCGATCTCGGAGACGGCCGCGCGCACGACGTCGACGAGCGGGACGGCGCCGGGGTGCTGGTGGCCGTGGTCGGCGCCCGCGAGGACCAGGAGGTTCTCGCTGTGCCGCCGCATGACCGTGGCGAGGTGGTCGAGCTTGAAGAGCGTGGCGAGCCGGTCCGGGTCCTGCTCGCGGTCCTCCAGGTGCTCGATGACGGCGAGCTGGCGCTCCACCAGGCCCAGCGTGCGCAGGGCGAGGTTGACGAAGGTGCCGTGGATGGACTGGCGCACCCGCTCCAGGTGCGCGGAGGCCTCGGCGAGCTCCTCGCGCAGCGCCGCGCGCTCGTCGGCCATGGACTGCCGCTGCCCGATGAGGTGCTTGCGGTCCGATTCGAGGGTGCCCAGGCGCTCGGTGAGGGCGGCCGCGTGGCCGTGCAGCGCGTTGACGGACCGGACGACCTGGGCGAACTCGTCGTCGCGGCCGGTGAACCTGATCGGCTCCTGGGGCGCGGGTTCGGTGGCGAGGCGGGCCGAGCCGAGGCGCAGGACGGCGAGCGGGCGGGTCAGCGAACGGGCCGTGCCCATCGCGAAGCCGACGGCGACGAGCAGACAGACGCCGACGAGCGCGATCCGGATCTCCAGCGCCGTGACGTCGTCGTCGCGGAGCTGGGCGAGGTGCTTGGCGCGCGCGACGCCGAGCGCCGACTCGGCGCCGCGCATCGTCTCGATGCGGGCGGAGAGCGCGGCGTCGACCTTCTTGCGGTCGTAGCGCCGCTCGGCGGCGGAGAGCTTGGGCTCGTCGGTGAGGCGCTCCAGGTACTTCTCGGCGGTGCCGACCTCGGAGCCGGTGACGGTCGATTCGTACGCGGCGCGGGCGGAGTCGCCCGCGGCGTCGCGGAAGTCGGCGAGGGCGGCAAGCTCGCGGACGCGGGCCTGCTGGGCGGCGGTGGTGAGCTCGTCGCGGCGCCGGGCGTCGGCCGGGGACTCCTCGGTGACCGTGGTGGGCAGGCCGGTGACCGGGTCGACGGAGGAGGTGCCGGGGGGGCTCGGCAGGGCGAGGGCGGCGAGGAGGAGACCGCGGGCCGCGGCGGCCTGCTCGACGGCGTGGTCGAGGTCGGAGAGGGCGAGGGCCCCCCGGTTGGCCTCGGGGGGCAGCTGCTCGGCCAGGACGCGGGTGAGGCCGTGCAGTTCGGTGATGACCTTGGTGTACGCCTCATGGGCTTCGAGAGCGGTGCTCTTGCCGGTGAGCGCCGCTCTGCGCACGGCGGCGATGTCGGCGAGGTCGTCGCGCAGTCCGGCGGGCGCATCGGCGCCGCGGAGCTCGTCGATCTGCCGGTCCACGCGGGCGCTGCGGCTCTCGGAGAGGCCCTTGCCCTGCGGCCGCCCGGAGGCGATGAACGAGGTGACCTCGTCCCGCTCGTCGGCGAGCGAGTGGCCGAGGGAGACCGCCTGCTGGGTCTGTCCGGCGAGGGTGACCAGGCTCTGTGTGTCGTTCAGGCTGCCCGACGCGGCGACGATGGCGGGCGCACCCGCACCCGCGACGGCGGCGGCCACGACCGCGACCGCGACGATCAGCCGATTGCGCACGCGCGCGGTGGGCGCCTTGTTGACCGGGGGCGCCGGGACAGGAGCGTCCGCGCTCGCGGAGGCAGCGCCCGGCGAACCTGCGCCCGGCGAGGCGTCCGTGGCCGTGCGCTCCGGCGCATGCTCGGTAGGAGTCGTCGCGCCCGGCGTGGCCCCTTCCGGGGCCGTCTGATTGCCTTTGCGCCGAGGCCGCATCTTCTGCACCGGTGCTCGCATTCTTGGTTTTTCGTCTGCCCTTGGCCCGGGTGACGACCTGTCAACGCGAGCGCTCCCCCGGTACAGCTCCTGACACTTCCAGTGCCGGTTGGTGGCGGTCGCGCATCGCCTGCCTGGCCACCCGAAGGAGTGAACATCGGCGGGGAGTTGGGGGGCAAGTCCCGGTACGGCCGCCATGGGCCCCCTGCGGTGCGCCGGTTGGACGTCTCCCACCGGCTTTGGCAGGATGCGCCGCCACACCCCTGACGGAGTTGATCATTCCGGTCGATTTCCGACGTCCGGCCTGCCCGCGGGTGCCGGTTCGCCCCCTCTTTTCGGCATCCGGTGGCCCCTGTGAAGAGCTCGTGCAGACTGGCCGGATGCGTATCGAACTCGCCACCGAGCCCGGTGACCCCGCACGCCCCAACGAGGACTACGCGTCGGTCGCGCTTCCCGCGTCCGGACAGGGCGGATCGCTCGTCCTCCTGGACGGCGTGACACCACCGGAGGGGTCGGTGGGCTGTCCGCATTCCGTCCCCTGGTTCACCGCGCGACTCGGCGGCGCGCTGGGGGAACTGTCCGTTTCACGGCGGGATATGACGCTCACTGAGATCCTGGCGGCGGCCATCACCCGTACCGCCGAGGCACATGGTTCAACCTGTGACCTTTCTCACCCGCGCACTCCGCAGGCAACCGTGGTGCTCGTGCGGTGGGACGAGGAGCGCGTCGAGCACCTGGTCCTGTCCGACTCGGCGCTGCTCATCGCGGGCCACGAGGGCGAGGTGACCGCCGTCCTCGACCGCCGCCTCGCCGAGCTGCCGCCCGCCGTGCACGCCCTGCGCGACCAGGTGCGCGCCCTGCCGCGCGGCTCCGCCGAGCGGGACGTGGCGGCCCGTGCCTACGGAGCGGCGGTCGAAGCGCTGCGCAACGCGGAGGACGGCTTCTTCACGGCCGCCTCCGACCCCGCCGCCGCCCTGCGCGCCGTCACCGGAGAGCTGCCGCGGGCGGACGTCACGGCGGTGGCGGCGCTCACCGACGGGGCCGGGCGGTGGGTCGAGACGTTCCGCGAGGGCGACTGGGCCGACTGCCTCGCGCTGCTGCGCAAGCAGGGGCCGCAGCATCTGGTGGACCGGGTGCGGGAGTTGGAGCTCGCGGATCCGGACCGCCTCGCCTTCCCGCGCGGGAAGCGGCACGACGACGCGGCGGTCGTCTACGCGGAATGGTGAGAGAAAAACAAATACACCTGCGGAACATTTCAACTGAAGTAGAGATCAGGAATTCGGAGTTGAAATTCCGCTCCCGGAAAGGGAAGGATCGAATGCGAGGAGATCGCACGGCCATGCCCGGCCGTGCGCCCACGCACAAGAGGAGAACGGGATGTCGCGCAGAGCGGCCATCTTCGGCGCCGCGCTCGCGGCCGCACTGGTCGTCACCGGCTGCGGTGCGGACGAGAAGGACAGCGGTAACGGCGGCGAGGGCGGTGGCGGTTCGGAATCGTCGTCCTTCGACGCGGCATTACTCGGCAAGGTGCCCACGCCAAAGGTGAGCGAGATGGCGGGCGCGATGGGGATGTGGACCACGGAAAAGAATTTCGTGAAGGCCGGATTGAAGAAGATATCCGGATATCCACTGGCAGGCGGAAAAGCAGAGTGGGAGATACCGCTCGGCGGCGAGGTCTGCTGGTCCTCGCCGCAGGCAACGGAGGACGGGCTCGTCGCCGTCCTCTTCCAGAACGACAAGGACGACCCCGCGGTCTGCACCGAAGTCGGCCTCGTCGACATCGACAAGGGCAGACTGCTGTGGCAGAAGCAGGGCCTGGACGGTTACGGGAGCCGCCAGATGTTCGACGAGGTGACCATCGGCGGCGGCACCGTGGCCGCGGCGGGCACCAGTGCCAGTGCGGGCTGGACGACCGGCGGCAAGCCGCTGTGGTCGCCCGCCGCCACCGAGGACGAGAAGTGCCCGGCGAAGGGCTTCGCGGGCGAGGGCGAGAAGCTGGTCGTGGTGCGCGACTGCGGCGACACCGACCACCCACGGCTCACCCTGCAGACCGTCGACCCCGCGACGCGCGCGGTGAAGTCCGCCTACGAGTTCGAGCAGGGCACCGAGGACGCGCACGTGGTCTCCGCCGACCCGCTGGCGGTCGCCGTGGACGACGGCGACTCCCCCGGCGGCTCGGGCATCACCGAGTTCCTGTCCCTCGACGACTCCGGGGCGCGGGGCAAGCTGCTCGCCACGATCGGCACGACGGGCGGCAAGTACGGCAAGTACGACGCCGAGTGCGCCAGTACGAACGTCACGAACTGCTCGCAGCTGGCCGTCGACAAGAAGACCGGCACGCTGTTCCTCCCCACCCGGGACGCGGGCCCCGGCTCCGAGGGCGACAACGACGTCGTCGCCCTCGACCTGAGGACCGGGAAGAAGAAGGGCACCACCCAGGGGACCGACGAGGGTGCGCTGATCCCCATGGGCGTGGACGAGGGCGGCAAGGTCGTCGCGTACCAGGAGGCGAACATCGTCGGCGAGGCCGGCGGTGCGGTCTGGCGGATCGACCCGGCCACCTTCGAGAAGACGAAGGTCCTGCAGAACCCGGGCAGGAGCTACGAGATGGAGGCTCGGTTCGAGACGGACCGGCGGCTGCTGTTCGCCGGCGAGCGGCTCTACCTCGGCGCCGACCACGTCAGCGAACCCTCCGACGTCTACAAGGAGAAGCAGCCGCTGGCGGTCGTCTTCGGCGCGAAGTAGCCGCCGCTCCCGACGCGAGTGCGGGCACCCGGGGCCGAGGGGCTCAGGTGTCCGCACTCGCGTTCAGCCGCCCGAGCAGCCGGGCCAGTTCGGAGACCTCCGTCCGCTCCCAGCTGGCGAGCCGCCGCACGTACTGGGCGCGGCGGGCGGCGCGCACCGTGCGGAAGCGGGTGCGGCCGTCGGGAGTGAGCCGGATGAGCCAGGCGCGCCCGTCCGCGGGATCGGGCTCGCGCGCGACCAGGCCGAGCTCTTCGAGCGCCCGCAACTGGCGGCTCATGGTGGCCTTGCCGACGCCGATGAAGGCCGCGAGGTCGGTGGCCCGCTGCGGGCCCGAGTCGTCCAGGCAGACGAGCAGTCCGTACGCCGCGGGCTCCAGGTCGGGGTGGACCTGCCGGGCCATCTCGCCCGATGAGGCCCGGGCGCGGCGCATCAGGAGGGACAACTCCCGCTCCAGGGAGAGGAACTCACGGTCCGCCCCCTGCGCCTCCTGATCGTCTTGCCCCGCATCGTCCCGCGTGTCCTCGACATCGTGCCCCACGTCGTCCTGCGCGCCGGGCTCAACGCCCTCTTCTGCAGCACCCATGTCCCGCTTTCCCGATTCTGAAAGTTATCGCCGGAAGGCCCTCGCACCGCGGCCGTCGTGACAGCGGCCTGACCAGTATTTCGCAAGGTCCGGGCGGTGCCGCTCCGGTGCGGCCGCCACAGGAGTGGACCAACGGCAGAACTCTGACCCTCTTCCCTAGCGGCGGTCTACGTGCGTAGCGTTTCAAGTGACATGTTCACACCACTGCATGTCGACAGGTCCCCACCGAGCACCACCGAGGCCTTCGGAGGCACGCACATGCCCGTGCACAGACCCGGAACGGCCCGCCGCTCGCGCTTGTCGCAGACGGGGGTTCTCCTCGCAGCACTGTCCGCTCTCTCCCTCCTCCTGACGCTCCCCACGGCGGCCCAGGCGGACGACGTCCCCGACCGCGGGACCGCCCGCCTCGGCCAGGGCGTCATCGAACACGACGGCCAGGGCGGCAGGCCCACCGGCGGTGACGCCGCCCAGACCGAGGGCGTCGACGTCAGCAGCCACCAGGGCAACGTCGCCTGGCAGACGCTCTGGAACAGCGGCGTGAAGTGGGCCTACGTCAAGGCCACCGAGAGCACGTCGTACAAGAACCCCTACTTCTCCCAGCAGTACAACGGTTCGTACAACGTCGGCATGATCCGCGGCGCGTACCACTTCGCGACGCCCGACACCTCCAGCGGTGCCACCCAGGCCAACTACTTCGCGAGCGGTGGCGGCGGCTGGTCGCGCGACGGCAGGACGCTGCCTGGCGCGCTGGACATCGAATGGAACCCGTACGGCGCGGCCTGCTTCGGCAAGTCGCAGTCGGCGATGGTCAGCTGGATCCGTGACTTCCTGAACACCTACAAGTCCCGCACCGGCCGCGACGCCGTCATCTACACCGCCACCAGCTGGTGGAAGCAGTGCACCGGCAACTACAGCGGCTTCGGCGCAAGCAACCCGCTCTGGATCGCCCGCTACGACACGGGGCCGGGCGAACTCCCGGCCGGCTGGGGCTTCCAGACGATGTGGCAGTACACCTCGTCGGGTCCGACGGTCGGTGACCACAACAAGTTCAACGGCGCCCTCGACCGGGTGGTGGCGCTCGCCAACGGCTGAGCGCACGGACGGCGGCCACCCCTGCGCGGGGGTGACCGCCGTTCCCTCGTGCGCTGCTACGCGGCGGCCGGGATCTTCACCTCGGCCTCCGTGAGGGCCAGTTCAAGCACCTGACGCACGTCCGTGACCGGGTGCACGTCGAGCTTCTCCAGGACCTCGGCGGGCACGTCGTCGAGGTCCGCCTCGTTCCGCTTCGGGATGATCACCGTGGTGATCCCGGCGCGGTGCGCGGCGAGCAGCTTCTGCTTGACGCCGCCGATCGGCAGGACGCGGCCGGTCAGCGAGATCTCACCGGTCATCGCCACGTCCGTGCGGACCAGGCGGCCGCTGAGCAGCGACGCGAGGGCGGTCGTCAGGGTGACGCCCGCGCTCGGTCCGTCCTTCGGCACGGCGCCCGCGGGGAAGTGGATGTGCACGCCCCGCTCCTTCAGGTCGCCGACGGGCAGCTCCAGTTCGGCGCCGTGCGAGCGCAGGAAGCTCAGCGCGATCTGCGCCGACTCCTTCATCACGTCGCCGAGCTGACCGGTGAGCGTGAGCCCCGATGCGCCCGTCTCCGGGTCCGCGAGCGACGCCTCCACGAACAGCACGTCGCCGCCCGCTCCGGTGACCGCGAGCCCGGTCGCCACGCCCGGCACCGCCGTGCGCCGCTCCGCCGGGTCCTGGGCGGACTCGGGCACGTGGTGCGGCCGCCCGATCAGGCCCCGCAGGTCCTCGTCCCTGACCGTGAACGGCAGCTCCCGGTCGCCCAGTTCGTGCTGGGCCGCGACCTTGCGCAGCAGCCGTGCGACGGACCGCTCCAGGTTGCGCACGCCCGCCTCGCGCGTGTACTCACCGGCGAGCTTGCGCAGCGCGCTCTCGTCGAGGACCACCTCGTCCTCGTCCAGGCCCGCCCGCTCCAGCTGGCGCGGGAGCAGGTGGTCGCGGGCGATGACGACCTTCTCGTCCTCGGTGTACCCGTCGAGCCTGACGAGCTCCATGCGGTCGAGCAGGGCCTCGGGGATGGCTTCGAGGACGTTGGCGGTGGCGAGGAAGACGACGTCGCTGAGGTCCAGCTCCACCTCCAGGTAGTGGTCCCGGAAGGTGTGGTTCTGCGCCGGGTCGAGGACTTCGAGGAGGGCGGCGGCCGGGTCGCCCCGGAAGTCCGAGCCCACCTTGTCGATCTCGTCGAGGAGCACCACCGGGTTCATCGACCCGGCCTCCTTGATGGCCCGCACGATCCGTCCGGGCAGCGCCCCCACGTACGTACGACGGTGGCCGCGGATCTCCGCCTCGTCGCGTACGCCGCCGAGCGCGACCCGCACGAACTTGCGGCCCATGGCGTGCGCGACGGACTCGCCGAGGCTCGTCTTGCCGACGCCGGGCGGGCCCACCAGGGCGAGCACCGCGCCGCCGCGGCGGCCGCCGACGACGCCGAGGCCGCGGTCGGAGCGTCGCTTGCGCACCGCGAGGTACTCGGTGATGCGCTCCTTCACGTCCTGCAGCCCGGAGTGCTCGGCGTCGAGGATCTCCTGGGCGCCCTTGATGTCGTACTCGTCCTCGGTGCGCTCGCTCCACGGCAGTTCGAGGACGGTGTCCAGCCAGGTCCTGATCCAGGAGCCCTCGGGCGACTGGTCGCTGGAGCGCTCCAGCTTGTCGACCTCCTTGAGGGCGGCCTCGCGGACCTTCTCGGGGAGGTCGGCGGCCTCGACGCGGGCGCGGTAGTCGTCGGACTCCTCAGCTGCGTCCTTGCTGTCACCGTTGATCTCGCGGAGCTCCTTGCGGACCGCGTCGAGCTGGCGCCGCAGCAGGAACTCGCGCTGCTGCTTGTCCACGCCCTCCTGCACGTCCTTGGCGATGGACTCGGCGACGTCCTGCTCGGCGAGGTGCTCGCGCAGCTGCTCGGTGGCGAGCTTGAGGCGGGCGACCGCGTCCTCGGTCTCCAGGAGCTCGATCTTCTGCTGGGTGGTGAGGAACGGGGAGTATCCGGAGTTGTCGGCGAGTGCGGAGACGTCGTCGATCTGGGTGACGCGGTCGACGACCTGCCAGGCACCGCGCTTCTTCAGCCAGCTGGTGGCGAGCGCCTTGTACTCCTTGACCAGGTCGGTGACGGCGCCCGGCAGCGGCTCGGGCACGGTCTCGTCGACCTTGAGTCCCTCCACCCAGAGCGCGGCACCGGGGCCGGTCGTGCCCGCGCCGATGCGCACGCGGCTCCGGCCGCGGATGAGGGCGCCGGGGTCGCCGTCGGAGAGGCGGCCGACCTGCTCGACGGTGCCGAGGACGCCGGTCGCCGCGTACGTCCCGTCGATGCGCGGAACAAGCAGCACCTTCGGCTTGCTGTCCCCGGTGGAGCGGGCGGCGGCCTGTGCGGCCTCCACCGCCGCTCGCACATCGGCGTCGGACAGGTCGAACGGGACCACCATGCCGGGCAGGACCACCTCGTCGTCGAGCGGCAGCACAGGCAGAGTGAGCGAAGTGTACGAGGTGGACTCAGTAGCCATGATCTCCCTTTCGGCATTCAAGTTGAGCTGTACCGACTCAATGCTTGTGAGTCACGAGATGTTCCCCGGGGCGTGTTCGCTGTGAGCGATCGCAGGGAAGACCACGCGCTGCCGAAGTGGGGATGCGGTCGGCCGGGCCGGTCAGACTGCCGGGCGGCAGCGCCTGAGCAGGGGCCAGGTGAGGACGCCGATGCCCAGGGCGAGCAGGTGGCCCCAGTTCGTCATCGGGTCGGTGAACGCGATCAGGTCGTCGACCAGCATTCCGCCGAAGCAGACGAGGACGGTCCAGCGCAGCCACGGCGTGAGGAGTCCCGCCAGTGCGCCGACGCTCGCGGCGACCCCGAAGCTGATGCCGTAGTCGAGCCGGTGCAGCGAGCTGTCGGGCAGATGGCCCGCGAGGACGGAGAAGCCGACCGGGACCTCCGTCGCGAGCGTGGCGACGACGTGCCCGAGGAGGAAGACACCCGCGGTGCGCAGGCCGCCGATGCGGCGCTCCAGCGCGGTGAGCACCAGCAGGAAGACGATCGCGTACGGGGACGTGATGCCGCCCGCGATCCACAGGGCGCTGGCGAGCAGGACGAGGAGGGGGCTCTGCGTCAGGTGCGCCACGTCGGTGCTCGACCCGCGGAGGAGCGAGTCGACGAGGTCCGGGTCCGCGTACTGCGTCAGGAGCGAGGTGGCGGCGAGCACCACGGCGTACCCGAAGGTGAAGGGCGTGCCGGTGGGCGTCGGCAGGATCCGCCAAGGGCGGAACCGCCGGACGGACGCACCGGCGGCGCTCTCCGCCGAGGCCGGTCTGCCGCACTCCCCCGTCCGGGGTGGCCTGCGCGTCGACTGCCGCGGTATTCCGTTCAGGGTGCCCGGCGTCTCGGCGTCGGGCGCGGCCTCGGCGGGCTGCACGCTCTGGTTCACGGGTGAGGCGCTCCTTCCGTCCCACTCCACCCTTTGCCCTTTTTTCCGGCGTTGTCTATGACGGGCGCCACGTGAGGTGCGTCTCACACGGCAACCCGCGGGGCGACTCCTGCGTCGCAGGTCCGCGGGCGGCCGTGGACGCGTCGGAGGGCGCTTCTATTTCCTCCCGCGGACCGACGCACGGAAATACGCTGTGGGCCATGCACACCCACACCACCGCCCCCGTCGTGCTCGACCGGCGCGAGGGCCCTTACGGCGAGGTCGTCCTGCGGCGCCACGGTGAGCTGCTGCAGATCATCGCCAACGGCTGCTTCCTGATGGACACCTCCGACGGCCGCTCCGAGCGCCTCCTGGTCGACGCGGCCCGCGACGCCCTCGACGACCGCAAGGACCCCGCCCTCCTGATCGGCGGCCTCGGCGTCGGCTTCTCCCTGGCGCACGCGGCCCAGGACCCCAGGTGGGGGCGCATCGCCGTGGTCGAGCGCGAGCAGGCGATCATCGACTGGCACCGCGAGGGACCGCTCGCCGAGCTCTCCGGATCCGCGCTCGGCGACACACGTGCGCAGATTCTTCACACGGACCTCGTCGCCTACGTATCGGGCGCCACGGAGACGTACGACGCGCTCTGTCTCGACATCGACAACGGCCCCGACTGGACGGTGACGGAGGGCAACAACTCCCTTTACTCGCCTGCCGGTCTGGCCGCCTGCAAAGCGCGTCTGAACCCCGGCGGAGTGCTCGCCGTGTGGTCCGCCCAACCCTCGTCCGCTTTCGACGACGCTCTACGGAATGCCGGATTCCAGCGGGTACGAACCGAAGAGATCCCCGTTGCCCGAGGCGTCCCTGACGTGGTCCACCTCGGCGTCCGGGCTGCGTAGCCGAGGTGCCTTCGCGACCCGTACTCTGCTGACCGAACACAAGCGATCAGTGTCAGGGGCGGGCGATGGAGCAGACACACACCTCCCACAACGGCGCCACGGCGATGCCGGGCGCCCAGCGCCGGGTGCTGGTGGTCGAGGACGACCCGACGATCGTCGACGCCATCGCGGCCCGGCTGCGTGCCGAGGGTTTCGTCGTGCAAACGGCCGGAGACGGCCCTTCGGCGGTCGACACCGCCCAGGCGTGGCAGCCCGACCTGCTGATTCTCGACATCATGCTGCCGGGCTTCGACGGCCTTGAGGTGTGCCGCCGGGTGCAGGCCCAGCGCCCCGTCCCGGTCCTCATGCTCACCGCGCGTGACGACGAGACGGACATGCTGGTCGGGCTCGGCGTCGGCGCGGACGACTACATGACCAAGCCGTTCTCGATGCGCGAGCTCGCCGCCCGCGTGCACGTCCTGCTGCGGCGGGTCGAGCGGGCCGCCCTCGCCGCGACGACGCCGCGCAGCGGCATCCTGCGCCTGGGCGAGCTGGAGATCGACCACGCCCAGCGGCGGGTGCGGGTGCGCAGCGAGGACGTCCACCTGACGCCCACCGAGTTCGACCTGCTGGTCTGCCTGGCCAACACCCCGCGCGCCGTCCTCTCGCGCGAGCAGCTGCTCGCCGAGGTGTGGGACTGGGCCGACGCGTCCGGCACCCGCACCGTCGACAGCCACATCAAGGCGCTGCGCCGGAAGATCGGGGCCGAGCGGATCCGCACCGTGCACGGCGTGGGATACGCCCTGGAGACCCCCACCCCGTGAGACGGAGGCGGGTGTCGTGATGCACGGGCCCTTCGGAGGACTGCGGCCGTTCTCCATCAAGACCAAGCTCGGCGCTCTCGTGGTCGTGTCGGTGTTCATCACCACGGGCCTGCTCCTCGTGGCCATGAAGACGGAGACCGAGCTGCGCTTCATCACGGTCTTCTCGGTGATCGCCACGCTCCTCATCACACAGTTCGTGGCGCACAGCCTCACCGCCCCGCTGGACGAGATGAACGCGGTGGCCCGCGCGGTCTCGCACGGCGACTACACGCGCCGGGCGCGCGGCGCCGACCGGCGCGACGAGCTGGGCGACGTGGCCTCCACGATCAACGCCATGGCGGACGACCTGGAGGCGCAGGACACCCAGCGCAAGGAGCTCGTCGCCAACGTCTCGCACGAGCTGCGCACCCCCATCGCGGCCCTCCGCGCCGTCCTGGAGAACGTCGTCGACGGCGTGTCCGCCGCGGATCCCGAGACGATGCGCACGGCCCTGAAGCAGACCGAGCGCCTGGGACGCCTCGTCGAGACGCTCCTGGACCTCTCCCGCCTGGACAACGGCGTCGTGCCCCTCAAGGCCCGCCGCTTCGAGGTGTGGCCCTATCTGTCGGGCGTCCTGAAAGAGGCCAACATGGTGGCCTCCGCGCGCGCGGGCATCGCATCCGGCTCCGGCAGCCACACGCGGACGGACGTCCATCTGCACCTCGACGTCTCGCCCCCCGAACTGACGGCCCACGCGGACGCGGAGCGGCTCCACCAGGTCGTGGCGAACCTGATCGACAACGCGGTCAAGCACAGCCCGCCGCACGGACGCGTGACGGTGCGGGCCCGGCGCGGCCCCTACCCCGAGTCCCTGGACCTGGAGGTGCTCGACGAGGGCCCCGGCATCCCGGAGTCCGAGTGGCACCGCGTCTTCGAGCGCTTCAACCGCGGCAGCCACGCGGGCGCCCCCGTGCAGGGCTCCGGCAACGACGGCGGCACGGGCCTCGGCCTGGCCATCGCGCGCTGGGCGGTCGATCTGCACGGCGGACACATCGGGGTGGCCGAATCCCCTCGCGGCTGCCGGATCCAGGTCACTCTCCCGGGCCTGCCCGAAGCGTGAAGTTGACGTAGGGTTCGAGTGCAAGCGATTCACGGGGGCCTGTTCCGGGCACCCGGGGGCCGCCGCCGCGCGTAGACGTCGTACCGACGTACCCGCGCGGCCATCTGGCGTTGCAGAACCTCGCTTGTTTCCCGCCATTTACAGCGCCGAAACCACCGATCCAGTGTGACTTACGCGACGGATGCCGGGCCCGGTCTGCACCTCGCGCCGTTGGAGGCGTAGCCTTAATTCCCGCTGTCCATCACCTTGTGAAGCGGAAGAGGGCGGTTACCGCCGTGTCGTCACAGTCCCCCAGTAGCTCGAGCATCTCGACCGACCAAGACGGTCAGGGCAAGGACCCTGCTGCTGCCTTCGGTCCCAATGAGTGGCTCGTCGACGAGATCTATCAGCAGTACCTCCAGGACCCGAATTCGGTCGACCGAGCCTGGTGGGACTTCTTCGCCGACTACAAGCCAGGCGTGGCCGCCTCCGTAGCCGCCGCCCCGGCGAAGCCGGCGGGTGACGCGGCCGCGGGGGCCGCGGCCACCAGTGCTCCCGCCGCACCTGCCGCGCCCGCCTCCCCGGCGAAGCCCGCGGCCCAGGCCGCCCCCGCCGCTCCCCAGGCACCGGCCGCGCCCGCCGCGAAGCCCGCGGCCGCCGCTCCGGCCCCCGCGGCCAAGCCCGCCGCCGCGAAGCCCGCCGCCAAGGCGGAGCCCGCGAAGGAGGCCCCGGCCGGTCCCGAGTACGTGACGCTGCGCGGCCCCTCGGCCGCCGTCGCGAAGAACATGAACGCCTCGATCGAGGTCCCGACGGCGACGTCGGTCCGCGCGGTCCCGGTGAAGCTGCTCTTCGACAACCGCATCGTCATCAACAACCACCTCAAGCGCGCCCGCGGCGGGAAGATCTCCTTCACGCACCTCATCGGGTACGCGATGGTGCAGGCCATCAAGGCCATGCCGTCGATGAACTACTCCTTCGTGGAGAAGGACGGCAAGCCCACCCTGGTCAAGCCGGAGCACATCAACTTCGGCCTCGCCATCGACCTGGTGAAGCCCAACGGCGACCGCCAGCTGGTCGTCGCGGGCATCAAGAAGGCCGAGACCCTGAACTTCTTCGAGTTCTGGCAGGCCTACGAGGACATCGTCCGGCGCGCCCGCGACGGCAAGCTGGGCATGGACGACTTCACCGGCGTGACGGTCTCCCTGACCAACCCCGGCGGCCTCGGCACCGTCCACTCGGTCCCGCGTCTGATGCCCGGCCAGTCGGTCATCATGGGCGTCGGCTCCATGGACTACCCCGCGGAGTTCCAGGGCACCTCCCAGGACACCCTGAACAAGCTCGGTATCTCGAAGGTCATGACGCTCACGTCGACCTACGACCACCGGGTGATCCAGGGCGCCGCCTCCGGCGAGTTCCTGCGCATCGTCGCGAACCTCCTCCTCGGTGAGAACGAGTTCTACGACGAGATCTTCAAGGCGCTCCGCATCCCCTACGAGCCGGTCCGCTGGCTCAAGGACATCGACGCCTCGCACGACGACGACGTCACGAAGGCCGCCCGCGTCTTCGAGCTGATCCACTCCTACCGCGTCCGCGGCCACGTCATGGCCGACACGGACCCGCTGGAGTACAAGCAGCGCAAGCACCCCGACCTGGACATCACCGAGCACGGCCTCACCCTGTGGGACCTGGAGCGGGAGTTCGCGGTCGGCGGCTTCGCCGGCAAGTCGATGATGAAGCTGCGCGACGTCCTCGGCGTGCTGCGCGACTCGTACTGCCGCACCACCGGCGTCGAGTTCATGCACATCCAGGACCCGAAGCAGCGCAAGTGGCTGCAGGACCGCATCGAGCGGACCCACGCCACCAAGCCCGAGCGCGAGGAGCAGCTGCGCATCCTGCGCAGGCTGAACTCCGCCGAGGCCTTCGAGACCTTCCTGCAGACGAAGTACGTCGGCCAGAAGCGCTTCTCCCTGGAGGGCGGCGAGTCGGTCATCCCGCTGCTCGACGCCGTCATCGACAGCGCCGCCGAGTCGCGTCTGGACGAGGTCGTCATCGGCATGGCCCACCGCGGCCGCCTGAACGTCCTGGCCAACATCGTCGGCAAGTCGTACGCCCAGATCTTCCGCGAGTTCGAGGGCAACATGGACCCCAAGTCCATGCACGGCTCCGGCGACGTGAAGTACCACCTGGGCGCCGAGGGCACCTTCACCGGTCTGGACGGCGAGCAGATCAAGGTCTCGCTCGCCGCGAACCCGTCCCACCTGGAGACGGTCGACCCGATCATCGAGGGCATCGCCCGCGCCAAGCAGGACGTCATCAACAAGGGCGGCACGGACTTCACGGTCCTGCCCGTCGCCCTGCACGGTGACGCCGCCTTCGCGGGCCAGGGCGTGGTCGCCGAGACGCTGAACATGTCGCAGCTGCGCGGCTACCGCACCGGCGGCACGGTCCACATCGTCATCAACAACCAGGTCGGCTTCACCGCCGCCCCGGAGTCGTCGCGCTCCTCCATGTACGCCACCGACGTGGCCCGCATGATCGAGGCGCCGATCTTCCACGTGAACGGCGACGACCCCGAGGCCGTCGTGCGCATCGCGCGCCTCGCCTTCGAGTTCCGCCAGGCGTTCAACAAGGACGTGGTCATCGACCTCATCTGCTACCGCCGCCGTGGTCACAACGAGTCGGACAACCCGGCGTTCACGCAGCCGCTGATGTACGACCTGATCGACAAGAAGCGCTCGGTGCGCAAGCTCTACACCGAGTCCCTCATCGGTCGCGGCGACATCACCCTGGAAGAGGCCGAGCAGGCCCTGCAGGACTTCCAGGGCCAGCTGGAGAAGGTCTTCACCGAGGTCCGCGAGGCCGTCGCGCAGCCCGCGCAGGCCGAGGTGCCCTCGCCGCAGGCCGAGTTCCCGGTGCACGTCGAGACCGCGATCTCCCAGGAGGTCGTCAAGCGGATCGCCGAGTCCCAGGTCAACATCCCCGACCGGGTCACCGTCCACCCGCGTCTGCTGCCGCAGCTGCAGCGCCGCGCGACGATGGTCGAAGAGGGCACGATCGACTGGGGCATGGGCGAGACCCTCGCCATCGGCTCGCTGCTCCTGGAGGGCACCCCGGTCCGCCTGTCGGGCCAGGACTCCCGCCGCGGCACGTTCGGCCAGCGCCACGCGGTCCTCATCGACCGCGCGACGGGCGAGGACTTCACGCCGCTGATGTACCTCTCCGAGGACCAGGCGCGCTACAACGTCTACGACTCGCTGCTCTCCGAGTACGCGGTGATGGGCTTCGAGTACGGCTACTCGCTGGCCCGCCCCGAGTCGCTGGTGATGTGGGAGGCGCAGTTCGGCGACTTCGTCAACGGCGCGCAGACGGTGGTGGACGAGTACATCTCCGCCGCCGAGCAGAAGTGGAACCAGCACTCCGGTGTCACGCTGCTCCTGCCGCACGGTTACGAGGGCCAGGGCCCGGACCACTCCTCGGCCCGCATCGAGCGGTTCCTGCAGCTCTGTGCGCAGAAGAACATGACGGTCGCCATGCCGACCCTCCCGTCGAACTACTTCCACCTCCTGCGGTGGCAGGTGCACAACCCGCACCACAAGCCGCTGGTGGTCTTCACCCCGAAGTCGATGCTGCGCCTCAAGGCGGCGGCCTCGAAGACGGAGGAGTTCACGACGGGCGGCTTCCGCCCGGTCATCGGTGACAGCCACGTCGAGGCGTCGGCGGTCCGCAAGGTCGTCTTCTGCGCGGGCAAGCTGTACTACGACCTGGAGGCCGAGCGGCAGAAGCGCGGCGCCACGGATACGGCGATCATCCGCATCGAGCGCCTGTACCCCCTCCCGGGTGCGGAGCTCCAGGCCGAGATCGCCAAGTACCCCAACGCCGAGAAGTACCTGTGGGCGCAGGAGGAGCCGGCGAACCAGGGCGCATGGCCCTTCATCGCCCTCAACCTCATCGACCACCTGGACCTGGCCGTCGGCGCGGACATCCCGCACGGCGAGCGCCTGCGCCGCATCTCGCGGCCGCACGGCTCGTCCCCGGCGGTCGGTTCGGCCAAGCGTCACCAGGCCGAGCAGGAGCAGCTGATCAGCGAGGTCTTCGAGGCCTAGCCCCGGAGGTTGTACGTGCCGGTGGGCCCGGCCCCGAGTCTTCCGACTCGGGGCCGGGCCCACCGGCGTGTGCGGGGTCCGTCAGATCGGCTGGGGCTCGAAGTCCCAGTGCGGGACGCCGCCCGTGAGCAGGCCGGGGCCCAGGGTGAGGACCGACCGGAGGTCGCGGGTGAGGACGTGGGACTCGCCGAGGGTGTGGGCGGACCGCTTGGCGGCGGACCCGGCGATGGCCGTCGCACCGTCGGTGTCGCCCGCCAGGAGGAGCGTGATGGCCCCGTTGAGGGTGCAGCCGAGCGCCCATGGGTGCCAGGGCCCCACCGCCCGCTCCATCTCCACGCGGACCCGCCCGGACAGGGCGAGCGCCGCCTCCGTCTCGCCCGCGTCCCGCAGCAGCCCCGCCACGTTGTCCCGGGCGCCCACGGCGTACGGATGAGCCTGCCCGAGCTGGTGCGCGTACGCCTCCGCGGTGCGCCCGGCCAGCTCGCGGGCCTCCGCGGCGCGGCCCAGCTGGCGCAGGAGCATCGCGTAGTCGCAGGAGACCATCAGCGAGTCGGGGTGGCCCTCGCCGCGCCTGAGCAGCACCTTCTCGTGCACCCGGCCCATCCCCTCCCGCGCGGACGCCAGGTCGCCGGAGCGCCGGTCGCACAGGGCGAGGTTGTGCTCGGCGTACAGCGTCTGGCTGTGGCGGTGGTCGAGGACCTGCGCGTGCAGCCGGGAGTTGTGGCCCTGGATCTGCCGCGCCTCCGCGTAGTTTCCGAGGAGGCGCAGCATCCAGGCGGTGCGCAGCGCGGAGTGCAGCGTCAGCGGGTTCTTGCCGCCCAGGAGCTGGACGCGGTCCTCCAGGATCCTGCGGTGCAGGGCGAGGGCGCCGCCGTAGTGCCCCTGGAGGCCGAGGGCGACGGCGAGGTTGCTGCGCAGGCTGAGGGTGCGGGGCACGCTCTCGCCGCCCAGCTCGGCCGACGCCTGGCTCGCGGCCTCCTCGAAGAGCCCGCGCGCCTCGTCGTAGCGGCCCATCGCCAGGAGGGTGCCCGCAAGGCCGTCCTTGGCGCGGATCACCTCGATGGGTCGGGCGCTCCCGGTGGCGGTGAGGCGGTCCAGGATGTCGCGGCCCACGGCCTCGGCCTCGGCGCTGCGGCCGAGGCTGCGCAACATGTTGGCCTGCTGGTGGACGGCGACGAGGACGGCACGGTCGGTGGGTCCTGAGGCGGCGCGCCAGTGCCGCACGGCTTCCCTGCTGAACCACCAGCCGTCGTTCTCCTCGCCGCGCATGCGCAGGTACTCGATGCAGTTGAGGACCAGTTCGCGTACGTCGTCGTCGGTGGAGGCGAGGGCGCCGGACGGCTCCAGGTGCGGGATCAGGTCGGCGTACCGCGCCCAGTTGGCGCGGGAGCCGGGGTCGCGCGGGTCGGCGGTGACCAGGATCTTGCGGGCGGCCTCGGAGTAGCGCTTGCGGTCGTGCGGGGACTGGATGCCCACGACGTAGCGGTGGAAGAGGCGGTGCATGCGCAGGGTGCTGACGCGCTGGATGTCCATCCGCCCCGGCTCGTACTCGACGCGCATGGAGGTGATCTCGGAGAGCCTGCGCAGGGCGGTGTTCCAGCTGCTCGGCTCCGACACCAGCTCGGCGAGGGGGCGCGGCAGGTCACCGCGGCGCGCGGTCTGCAGGAGCCGGACCGGCACGACGTCCGGGGAGAAGCAGGCGAGGAGGTTCAGGAGCTGCCAGGCCGTCGCGGCGCCCTCGCGCAGGGTGTTGAGGGTCTTGGCCCAGGCGACCTGGAAGGACTCGGGGTAGTCGCGGGACTCCACGACGCCGAAGCGGTCGGGCCTGCCGCCGCGGATGTCCTTGATGTAGCCGGGCACGTCGGCGGTCGGGGTGACGTCGAGCCAGGCCGCCATCTGGTCGAGGAGCAGCGGCATGTCCTCGACGGCCTCGGCGAGGCGCTCGGCGTCCTCCTCGGCGAGCCGGGCGGCCCTGCGGCCGACGAAGGCGACGCTCTCGGTGCGCTCGAAGGGCGGGATCGGCACGGCCGCCTCGGTGTGCGCGGCCCAGTCGGCGCTGAGCGTGGTCACCAGGACGTGGCCGCGCCCCTCCGGGATGAGGTCGCGCACCTTGTCGGGTGCCTCCGCGCCGTCCAGGACGAGCAGCCAGGGGCGTGGCGTGCGGGTCAGCTCGCGCCGCACGGCGTCGATGACCGTGTCGAGCTGCCCGGACACCTCGATGCCGAGCCGGGGCGCGAGGGCCGCGAACTGCTCACGGGGTGTGATGCGGCCCGCTGCGGTGACCCACCACACGATGTCGTAGTCGCCCGCGAACCGGTGGACGTACTCCAGGGCGAGCTGGGTCTTGCCCATGCCGCCGGGGCCGTGCAGGGCGAGCGAGCAGCCGTCGGTGCCGGCCGCCGCGAACGTGTCGTGGATCGTCTCCAGGAGCCGGGTGCGGCCCGTGAAGCGGCGGTTGCGGCGCTGGGCGTTCCACACCTCGGGCAGGTCGTCGGGGAACCGGGGGCCGGGCGCCAGGGCGACGAGGGTCATCGGGGCGGCGATGCCCGCGCACTCCAGGACGCGGCTGCGGGCGGCCTCGGGGCGCAGGCCGCGCAGTTCGACGGGGGCCAGCGCGATGACCGCGTCGGGCAGCGCCTTGGCGGTGATGCTGACGGCGGCGATCCGTTCGCGGTGCGCGGGCAGCACCTGGCGCAGGGCGGCGGCCCATGCCTCGAAGCGTCCGGTGCCGAGCTTCTCGTACCAGTCGTCGATGAGCAGCAGGATGCGGCCGGGGGCTTCGAGGAGGTCGGTGAGGGCGTCGGCGGTGGGCGGGCGCTGCAGCGGGTTCCAGCGCACCAGGGTGGTGCCGCGGCCCGCGGCGCGGATCTGGTGCTCGATCCACTTGGCCCAGGACTCGCTCTGGCCCGCGAAGACCACGGTGACGTGGGGGCGCTCGGCGTCCTGCGGTCCGGTCATGCGCGGCCTCCTTGTCCGGTGGAGTGGTGGCGATGCTGGCACGTGCGTGCACAGGGAAGTCAATTGTGCGCCAAAGAGGCGTCAGAGTAGCCGAGTTGACGCCTCTGATCCGGATGTGACGGTGGCAAGGCGGTCCGCCATGTGCCGGACGAGGCGTTCCAGGTCGGCGCAGTAGACGCTGGGGTGCAGGAATCCGCTGCCCGGTGCGTAGCGGTGGACGTAGTTGCCGCCGCCGCAGACCCGGACGACGGGGCAGCTCCGGCACTCCGCGGCCCGTCCCTCCAGGCCGAGTTGGCGGGCGGCGATGCCGGGGTGGCGCAGGGCTTCGTCGAAGCCGTGCCGGAAGACGTCGAGGCCGGTGGCGGGGGCGCCCGGGTAGGCGGACTTCAGCGAGTCGACCTGTTCGATCGCGCCGTCCGTGTCGACGACGACCGCCGCGAGCGGTGACAGGCCGACGGCCTCCGCGGTGCTCGGCAGGCCGAGCAGCAGGGCCGCGATCTCCCGGAAGAGCCGGACGCGGGTGCGCAGCCGTCCCGCGTCCCACCAGGCGTCGAAGACGGCGGCGAGCCAGTCGCCGTAGGGGGTGGGGCGCGGCCGGTGTCTGCCGGGGCGCTCCTCGCGCGCGGTGCCGGGCGGCGGCGCGCCCCAGTGGGCGTGCGGCAGCAGGAAGTCGACGCCCGGCGGGCGCAGTTCGAGCAGCGACTCGTAGACGTCCAGGGGGTCGGTGGTGACGTCGATGGTGCACAGGATTCCGGCGTACGGGGCCGGGTGCGCGGCGAGGAGCCTTGCGGCCGCTTCTGCCGCGGGCCAGGAGGGGCGGCCCGCGTGGTCGGTCCTGCGGGCGTTGAGGTCGGCCCGTCCGCCATCGAGGCTGAGGCCGACGCGGACACCGGCGGCGGTCAGGCGGTCGAGGGTGGGGCGGGTGAGGAGGGTGCCGTTGGTCTGGACGGTGGCGGTCACCTCGCAGGCGGCGGGGACGGCGGCGCGTACCTCTCGGACGTACGAGACGACCGCGTCCGGACCCGTCAGGAGCGGTTCGCCGCCGTGCAGTTCCACCCGGATCCGCGGCAGCCGGTGCCGGGTGACGTGCTCGGCGATGCGGGCGGCGGTCCTGCGCATGACGGTGGCGCTCGCGCGGGCCGGGCGGTCGCGCCAACTGGTGTCCGGGGAGCGGTAGATGTAGCAGTACGCGCAGTCCAGGTTGCAGCGGCCGTGGACTTTCAGGACGAACTGGTGGAAGGGGACGGGGTGGTGGGCGGATGTGTCGAGGGTGGCGTGGGGCCAGACGGGGGCGGGGTGCGGCCCGGCGGGGGCGGGTCCGGCCGGGCGGTTCACGGGGCGTCCTCGTACCGGGCGACGACCGGTCCTTTGGCGGCGGCGCGCTCCGCGAGGTCGGCGAGCAGGGCGGCGTAGACGGGGTGGCCGGGGTGGTCCGCGTGGGGCGTGAGGGCGGCGAGCGGGGGGAGGTCGGGCAGGGGCTGCCGGTCGGACAGGGGTATGCCGCTCTCCGCGGCGGGGGCGGTCACGCTCCGCCCAGCAGGGTCTCTAGGCGGGTGATGGCGTCGCGGATCTCGTCAGCCCTCACGTACGCCGCCGCGTCCGGGCCGTACTCGGGCAGCAGCTGCCCGGCCTTGCGGTACTCCGTCAACGCCCGCTCGGGGTCGTCGAGTTCCTCCAGCGCCTCGGCATGCGACTGGTACGCCTCTGCGGCGAGCGACGGTTCACCTGCGGCCACGGCCGCCTCGGCCGACCTGCGGTAGTACTCGGCCGCCCAGTGGAGCTGGACCAGGAGGTCGGTGCGCGCGTAGATCTGCGCGGCCACCTCGCCGCGCCGCAGCCAGCAGTACGCGGCGAGCACGCCGTCGGTGACGCTGCGCGCGACGGCGCCGAGGAGCCACTCGGCCTCGTGGAGGTCGGCGAGCACCTGCTGCACTTGGAACCGCGCGATGTACGCGGCGGCGAGGTGCATCCGGCGCTCGTCCCTGCCCGGGTCGAGCGAGGGCGTCGCCTCGACCGCCTCACGCAGATGGCGCACGGCGGCGTCGGTGTCCGCGGCGGATCCTGTGGCGACACCGCGCTGGGCCAGGGCCGCGCCGAGCCGCGACATCAGCACGACCTGGCTCGGGTCGTCCCGCGAGGTCAGGGGCAGGGCCTTCGCCCAGCCCTCGATGGCCAGTTGGCGGTGGTCGGCCAGGCCGGTGGCCAGATGGCGCGCCCAGTGCACGTCGGCGCCGCGCACATGGCAGGCGAGGGTCAGGTCGTGGTCCCCGTCGGCCGCTTCGAGCGCCTCCTCCAGGGCGGTGCGGATCAGCAGCTGCCCGCCCTCGTCGGCGTCGTGGCACCAGGCGAGCTGCAGGGCCTCCGCGAGGTCGAGCCAGGCGAGGCTGCGCTCGTCGGCGGCGAACATGCCCCGCGCGAGGGCCTCCTGGAGGTCGTCGCAGGCGTCGGCGGCGATGGCGGTGCCGTCCGGCGCGCTCCGGTCGACGCCGTCCCGCGCGATCTCGCCGCGCCCCGTGCAGTGCCGTGCGAGCCGCTTGCGCAGCCGCCCCCGGAGCAGGAGTCCGTCGGCCGGGTCCGGGCCCGTCGTCAGGACGCCGGTGGTGTCGACGGCGCGGCGCATGAAGTCGACGTAGACGTCCTGGGGGCGGGGGCCGCCCGCGCCGTGGCGGGGCCCGCCCAGCGTGCTGCCGTAGAAGGCGGCGTCGCCGAGGTCGAGGTGGGCCGCGCGGGCCGGGGTGCCCGTGGCGCCGCTCCTGACCGGGCCGCGGAACACCCCGTCGCTGAAGTCGACGCGCGGCGCGCCGCCGGACGCGCCCCCGAAGGTGTCCGCGAGCCCGCCCCGCCCGGGCCCGCCCTGCACGACACGCCCCCCGAAGGCCCCACCGCTCTGCCCGCCGGACGCGCCGCGCCGGGACCGGGGCACGGCCCCGGAGCCCGCACTCCCGGGCCTCGGCGGCGCTCCCTCCGAGGGCTCGGATTCTGCCGTCAGCCCGGACGGCGGTGCAGGCTCCGGCGCCGGTTCGGGTGGAAGCCCGGATCCCGGAGGCAGTGCGGGTACGCCCTCACCCATACCGCCGCCCGGACTCGTCCCCCGGACCGGGCTTCGCCCCGCAGCAGTTTCCGAACCCGGGGAGACGCCCGCCCCCGCATCCGGCCCCACTCCCGGCCGCCCACCCGGATCCGCCCCCGCACCACTCCCGTACTCCGAACCACGACCCCGGCCTTGACCGGCACCCGGCCCAGACCGCCCGCCCAAGTCCGCCCCCGCACCACGGTCCCGGCCCTGACCGGCACCCGGCCCCGACTGCCCGCCCAAGTCCGCCCCCGCACCACTCCCGTACTCCGAGCCGCGGTTCCGGTCCCGACCGGCACCCTGCCCCGACTGCCCGCCCACGTCCGCCCCCGCACCACTGCCGCTCACCCCCGGCCCCGCACCCGTCCCAGGACGCGCCCCCGAGCCCGCCCCACCACCGGCCCTCGCCCCACGGCCCGCTCCCCCGCCCCCGCCGCCCTCGACCCGCACCCCCGCCTCGACCAAGCGGGCCGCCACCACCGCCAAGCGCCCCAGTACCTCTGCCAGGGCGCGCTGGGCGGGCCAGCCCGGGTGGGCGTTGTCGTCGCCGATGTGGGCGGGGATCGGGAGGAGTTCGGTCACCGCGTCGTTCAGGAGGAGGTACTCGGCCCAGAGCGCGCCGCGCGTCCCGCGGGGGCCACGGGGCGCCTCGCCCGCGAGGCGGGCCGCCCGCGCCCGCACCTCGTCCGGCAGCGCGGCCGCCGCCGTGCCCGAGCGCTCGACCTCCTCGGCGATCTCCATGAGCACCGCGCCGAGCAGCAGCCGCGTCTGCGGCGGCCGTTCCGCGACCGTCACCGCGGCCCGCAGCCCCTCGCGCAGGTCCGCGACGCTCCGCCGCGCCGTCCACCGCAGGAACAGCGTCTCGCCCAGCTCGGCGAGGATGCCGTCGCGCCCGGGACCGCCGTGCGACGCCGCGACCGCCGCCTCCAGCAGGTCCACCGCGCGGTCGAGTTCACGCGCCTGCCGCTGCCGCGCGTACCGCTCGCGGGCCGCCCGGGCCGCCGCCCGCAGCGCGGCCGCGTCGCCGCCCTCGGGGGCCTGCCCGTCTCCCGCGAGGTCCTTCGGCAGGAAACGTCGCAGGACCTCGCCCGACACCTCGGCGAACGCCCGGAGCCCGGGGTGGTCGGCCTCGGCGCGGGGGCTCGCGGGCTGCACGGGCTCGCCCGCGTCACCGAGGAGCGCGACCGCCGTGGCGGGGAAGTTGTGCACGCTGCGGCCGAACCGCCGCTCCAGGTAGTCCGAACAGTGCTTCTGCAGCAGCCGCGCGTCGTCCTGCGCGAGGTGCCCGATGAGCTCCTCCTCGACGCCGTCCAGGAACTGGTAGGCGAGCACCTCGGGGTCGTCGGTCCGCTCGCTGCGCTTCAGGAGCCCGCCGAGGAGCACCTCCGCGAGGACCTCGGGCCCGCTGCCCGCCAGCATGGCGCGCTGCACGAGCTGCATCACCGGCAGGATCGTCGGCACCGCCGACAGATACACGGCGAGCTGCCAGGCCGCGGGCGACGCGGAGCGCCGGAACGCCCGCACCCGCTCCGCCCCGCCGACCTCCTGCCGGGCCCGCACGGGCGCCGATGACGGCCCGTGCTCGGCCTCGGCGAGGCCCGCCGCCGCCTCCAGGGACTGACCGGTCGCGCCCGACACCAGCCGGGCCCAGCCCTCGACGGAGGACCGCCGCAGGGCGAGCACCGGCACGGGGATGTGCCGCCGCTGCCGGGCGGCGGGACCGGCGCCCGCCGGTTCGAACTCCAGGTGCCCGGCGGGCCCTTCCCACCGGTGCAGACGGCCGCGACCGGCGGGCAGGTGCGTACGCCGCCACATCCGCTGGGGCAGCGGCTGCACCACGGCGACCGGCGCGAGCGAGCCCCACCGGTACAGGAGCCGCTGCATCCGCCCGGCACGCCACATCGGCCCCGCGCAGTCGCTGAGGAC
Organism: Streptomyces sp. NPDC042371; assembly: GCF_056437465.1. Taxonomy (NCBI): domain Bacteria; kingdom Bacillati; phylum Actinomycetota; class Actinomycetes; order Kitasatosporales; family Streptomycetaceae; genus Streptomyces; species Streptomyces sp. NPDC042371. The sequence continues at coordinate 72,786 of NZ_JBWKAP010000002.1, forward strand.
GAGGGTGAGCCGACTGCCCGTGGGGTCGCTCAGGCGTCCGGGGTTCTGGAGGGCGGCGCCCGGGCGGGCCGTCGCCGCGTATCCGGGGAGCCCGTCGTCGCCCTCGTGGAGGAACTGCACCTGCACCTCGCGGAACGCCCCGGACCGCTCGCACACGTGGCGTAATTCGCCGAGTGCCTGCTCCCACACGACCGTCGAGGTCGACAGGTCCATCACGAGCAGGAGCCGGGCCTCGCGCCGCCGGGCGTGCCGCAGCACGGGGACGACGAGGCCGGTGTCGGCGGCCCGCTCTGCCGTGGCCGGTTCGTCGAGGTCGCGGGGCACGGGACGCACCGGCGGCCGGTACCGCTGCAGGGGCCGCAGCGCGCGCTGCAGGGCGAGCGGGTCGGGCAGCACGGCGGCGGCGGGCACCTGCACGGGGACGCCGCCCGGCCGTTCGGGGCCGCCGCCGTCCTGGACGGGCACGACGAGGCGGGCCCGGGGCGCGAGCGCGGGCGGCTTGCGCGGTGCGGGGGCGGGCGGGGCGGGTGCGGGGTGCGGCGCGGCTTCTTGCGACGTGCCGACGGACCCGGTGGGCCGGGGCCGCTCCGGTTCGGCCCGGCCGTCCCCGTCCGTCCCCTCGTCGCGCGCCGCGAGCTGAGCGGCGAGCCACAGCGAGTCCGCGAGCTCCGGGATGGACGGGGAGAGTTCGGCGTCCCGCAGCCGCGCGACGAGCGCCGCGAGCGCATCGCTCACGGCGTCGGCGCGGTGCGGGGCGGCGGTCACGGCGTCACCGGGGCCCGCGGTCCAGGGGCCGCATGAGCAGCCCGGCGATCTCCTCGCGCCGCTCGGGTTGCTGCCGCGCGGCATGCTGGGCGAGGAAGATCGCGTTCAGGAGCTGGTCGGTGGGGCGCAGCGCACCGTCCGCCTCGGCGTCCGTGAACTGGTCGACGAGGTCGATGTTCGTGTCGTACGCCCCCGTCCCGAAGTGCGCGAGGACCATCGCGGCGAGCCGCTGGTCGCGGGGCGGTTCGAGGTCGAGGGGGACACAGCGGCGCAGCAGCGGTCCCGGGAACTCGCGCTCGCGGTTGCTGGTCAGGACGACGACGGGAAAGGCCCGGCAGCGCACCCGGCCGCGGGTGACGGGCACGCGGCGGCCGTCGTCGGTGAGGACCTGCACGGTCTCCTGTCCCGGCCGGTCGGCGATCCGCTCCAGCTCGGGGATGCCGAACTCGCCCTCCTCCAGGACGTTCAGGAGGTCGTTGGGCAGGTCGATGTCGCTCTTGTCGAGCTCGTCGATGAGCAGCACGCGCGGCCGGTCGGAGGCGATGAGTGCGGTACCGAGCGGGCCGAGCCGCAGATAGCGGCCGATGTCCTCGGAGTGGTCGCGGCCCAGCTGGTTGTCCTGGAGGCGGCCGATCGCGTCGTACGTGTAGAGCCCGTCCTTGAGCTCGCTGCGGCTGACGATGGCCCATTGCAGGACGCGGCCGAGCCCCAGTTCGTACGCGAGGGAGTGCGCGAGGGTGCTCTTGCCGGAGCCGGGTTCGCCGGTGACGAGGAGGGGGCGGCGCAGATAGAGCGCGGCGTTGATGAGTTCGAGGGTCTCGGCGCCCTGCACGGACATGGGGACGTCCGCGTCGCCGAGCCTGCGGCGCGTCGCGGAGTCGACGTCAGGGACGTCGTAGGGCACCGGTGCGGCGTCGAAGGCGCGCCAGGGCGGCGGTCCCGGCAGCCGACGGATCTTGTCCGGATCCGGACCCCCGACGCCTTCGTAGATGAACCATCCGCTCACTGCGTGCTCCTCGTCGACGGTCGGTGGCTGGAACGACTGACCACGGCCTGGCCGACGGGGGCGGCGTGCGCCCACAACGGGCCGTTGGGAATGTACCCACGCACGGGCGGTTGAACAGTGCTTTCCGGCCAGGGAGTTGGGCGGCGGAGTACGACCGCGCGGACCGCCCTCACGGCGAGTCCGCCGGCATCGTGTCCTCGGGCGGCAGCGGCCGCCGCGGGTCGTCGTACAGGAGTGCGAGGGGTTCCGCCCAGTGCCGGTCGTCCCTGCCGCTGCTGATGTCCTGCCTGATGTGCCGGATGCGGTCCGGGAGTTCGGCCACCGAGCCGAGCCTGCCGAGCAGTTGTGCCACGCCTGCGTGCAGGTCCTCGCAGGTGTCCTGGCAGCCGCGGGTGGCGTGCCCCTCGATGTGCCACAGGACGACGCCGTGCCCGCTGCCGAGGGCCAGTTTCATGGCGTCGCGCCCCACGCCGCGCCCCGCGGGGCGGCACATCACGGGGATCGCGGTGTGCGGCAGCTTCTGGAAGTGCCGGACGTGCGGCCTGCTGTCCCGCTCGGGGACGCGGGCGGGTGCCAGCTCGTGGGCGGCGGCCACCGACCGCCACCGGTCGTGCCAGTCGGGGTTGTCCGGATCCGCCCGGCGCGCGAGATCGCGCAGGACGACGCGGCGCTGGGTGCCGAGCCGCTCGGTGGCGTAGAGCTTCGCGATGTCGTCGAACTGCCAGCGGTGCACCTGGGTGTCGAAGTGCTCGGCGGGCAGGGCGAATTCGAGCGGCACGGGCGGGCCCTCGCCGTCCAGCCGGTGCAGGGTCCTGTTCAGGGGCGCGCGCAGGGCCTGGACGAGCTCCCTGGGCAGGAAGCCTTCCCCCGAGTAGTCCTCGGCGGCCATCTCCATGTCACAGCGCCCGAAGTCCCCTTCGTACGTCTCCTCGTCCGCGTGGTCGCCGTGGGTGACCCAGATCTGCCAGTGGAAGCGGGCGGGCGTCACGCTGATGACCGGGTCGAGCAGCACGGTGACCGTGGGGCCCTCGCCGGGGCCGGGGTAGGGCACGGCCGCGCGGTCCGGACCCTCGGGCCCGGGGAGCAGCCCGTCGGGCAGCCGGGCCTCGGTGACCAGGGCGTGCAGATGCGTGCGGTCGTCCTCCCTGAGCCGCTCGGCGACCCACTCCTCCAGCCGTTCGGCGTCGCCGCCGCGGCTGCGCACGTACGCGGCGACGAGCCGCAGGTAGTGCAGGAACGTCAGCGCGTCCTCGGGCAGGGCGCTGTCGTACAGCAGCCCGTGGCCGTCGCGCCAGGTGAGCAGCGCGGGCGCGGCGCCGGGCGGCTTGCGTCCCCGTACCTTGCGCACGATCTTGGCGACGGACGGCGCGGCGCCCGGGTCGGGCAGCCGGGCGAGCAGGGCCAGCGCCCTGCGGCGGTCCCTGGGGGACCACTGGTCGGGCCCCGGCCGCCGCTCCGCGCCCAGCAGGTGCTGCTGTTCGTCGATCCAGTTGTCGCCGGTGATGACGCGCGGGGCCGTGCCGTGCCAGCGGTCGTGGGCGGCGGTCACCGTGCGGTAGGCCTCGCCGAACTGGCGCAGCGCGAGCGTCGCGACGGCCATGCCGCCGTCGCGCTCCCTGCGCCGCGACTTGATCAGGCCGACGACGGCGCCGGTACGCGGGTCGAGCAGCGGGCCGCCCGAGACCCCTTTGGGGAAGGCGATGTCGGGCGCGAAGCGCAGGCCCGCGCCGTCGTCGCGGACGTTGATCTCGGCGTCGGCGCTCCAGGGCTTGGCGCCCGCGCTGCCCTCGTTCTCATCGGGCCGGTAGCCGTACGCGACGACGTCGCCGAACGGGCGTACGGCACGTTCGGCGAGCCACACGCACTCGTGCTCGACGGTGTCGTCGAGGAGCCGGACCAGGGCGAGGTCCTCCTCGGGCGGCACCACGGACCGCTCGTGGTCGCCGATGAGCCAGTGCGCCATGCGGGCGGCGACGGGGATGCCGTCGTTGAGGTCGGTGCCGCGCACGGCGAACGTCCGCTCGCGGTCCCTGGCGAGATGGGGCCGCAGGACGTGGGCGCAGGTCAGCACCCAGCCGGGCGCGACGAAGAACCCGCTGCCCCACATGGTGCTTTCGCCCCCGTCCCGGCCGTCCGTGCCGTCGGCGCCGTCCGCCGCCAGGAGGTGGACGGTGGCGGCCTGCGCGAGGGCGTCGAGGCGGGGGGCGGGCTCAGACATGCGGGGGTGTGGTGTGCTGTCCGTCGGGGCGGGGGCCCGAAGTCGCATCAGGGACGGGGGCGGCCGGGTCGGCCCCGCTGTCCCGGCGCTCCCACTGCCAGGTGAGCGTGACCTGCACCGACGCCTTGGCCTCGCCCTCGGCGAGCACGGCGATCACCTTGCCGGGTTTGGCGCTGAGCTCCACGCCGAAGGTGACGCTGGCCTCGTCGGGCCTGGCTGCGGCGGCCGCGTCGAGCACGGAGGCGCCGACCCCGCGGATCAGCTCCCCGAGCTCCTCGACCCTGGCGACGGCGGTGTCGAACACGCCGACGTCCTCGTCGTCCTCACCGTGGGCGCCGGACGCACCGATGCGCGCGTGCACGATCTTCCCGCCGGGCAGTTCGATCTGCTGGACGTGTCCCGCCACGGTCCCCCCGCTCTCCGCTGAACTCACCCTTCGCCCTCGTCACTTGATCTGCGACGAGGTTAGTGGCCCGCATGGTTGCAGGCGACCCCCGAACGGCGCACGAAACCGGCCAGGTCGGAGGCGTCCGCGCACCGAATACGATGAAGCGGGAGCAGCCGCCCCCACGGACCGTCTTCAGGAGCTTGAGTTGTACTTCACCGACCGTGGCATCGAGGAGCTGGAGAAGCGGCGCGGCGAGGAAGAGGTCACTTTCGAGTGGCTCGCCGAGCAGCTCCGTACGTTCGTGGACCTCAACCCCGACTTCGAGGTCCCGGTCGAGCGCCTGGCGACGTGGCTGGCGCGGCTGGACGACGAGGACGAGGACGAGTAGTCACCGTCACCTGCCGAGCAGGGCGGGGGCCAGCTCCCGCCACTGCGGCAGGGGCAGGTCGCCGGGATCGGCGGTCAGTACCTGTACGCAGACGTGGTCGGCGCCCGCGTCGAGATGTTCGCGCACGCGTGCGTGGAGCACGTCGACGTCTCCGTAGGCGACGATCGCGTCGACCAGGCGGCGGCTCGGGCGTCCGCCCGCGAGATCCTCGTCGCCGAATCCCATGCGCCGCATGTTCGCCGCCTGGTGAGGTGCTCTCGTGACGTAATCCGCCACGTGCCGCGTGGCGACCTCACGCGCCCGTTCGATGTCCGTGTCGAGGACGACGGCCTGCTCGACGCCGAGGAACGCGTCCGGCCCCATGATTCCGCGGGCGAGCGCGGTGTGTGCGACGGGCACGAAGTAGGGGTGGGCGCCCCAGGTCCGCTCGGCGGCCAGCGCCAGCATCTTCGGCCCGAGCGCGGCGACGACGCGGTGCGGGGCGGGGTCCGGCACTGGACCGTGGGCCGGGGCCGCGTCCATGGAGTCCAGGTACCTGCGCATCGTCGACAGCGCCTTGCCGCGGGTGGGGACGGGGTAGCCGTCGATCTCGGAGACGGTGTCGTCGACCCGGTGGCCGCCGAGGCCGAGCACGTAACGCCCCGGGAAGGCTTCGCCCAGGGTGCGCTCCGCGGCGGCCAGGGTGAGCGGTTCCCGGAAGGCGATGTTGGCGATGCCGGAGGCGACGACCATGCGTCGCGTCGCGGACAGCAGCAGCCAGGCCTGGCCGACGGTGTCCCGCCCGAAGGCCTCGCCGTACCAGAGTGCGCCGTACCCCAGCTCCTCGATCTCCGCGGCGGCCTCGCGCACGCGCCCCGCCGGATGCCCCTCGAAGGCGAGGGTCCACACCCCGGCCGCCCCCAGTCCGTCCCGCACCGAATCGCCCCTCATGTACCCACCCCTGCCTGCACGGCCTCCCACATTTCCGGAGAGGCTCTCCGCTTAATCGGCGACCACGATACGGAGAACCTCTCCGCATGGCTAGCCCCCGGACGGGCAGGGAGCGAAGATGGGCCGGTGAGGAATCCCGAGGACACCGAGCCCTCCGCAGGCCGCCGCCCCCGCGCGGACGCACGGCGCAACCGGGAGCGGATCGTCGCCACCGCACGCGCGGCGTTCGACGAGTCGGGCCCCGAGGCCTCGCTCAACGAGATCGCGCGCCGCGCGGGCGTGGGCCCCGGCACGCTCTACCGCCACTTCCCCAACCGTCCCGCGCTCGTGACCGCGGTACTGCAGGACCGCATCGACACCCTGTGCGGCCACGCGGAGACCCTGCTCGCCGCCGACTCCCCCGGCCAGGCGCTGACCGAGTGGCTGCACGCCTTCCTCGCCCATGCACGCGTGAACCAGGGCCTTGGCAGCGCGCTGCTGGTGGAGGGGGCGGCGGACCCGGACGCCCTGCACCCGGACGACTGCCACCGGCGCATCCAGGACTCGGCCCGCCGCCTCCTTGCGCGAGCCCAACACGCGGGCGCCGCGCGACGCGACCTCACGGCGGCCGACCTGATCCAGCTGGTGGTGGGCATCGCCCTGTCGACGACACGCACCGGAGCGGACCCTGCCCAGCCGGGCCGACTCCTGGCCCTCGTCCTTGACGCGGTACGCCCCCGCTGACCTCAGACGCCCCGCACCCGGTCGTACGCAAGCCCCGCCGCCCCCTGCACCACGAGCAGCGCCGCCGCCGCACCCCAGCCCGCGCTGCGCCGCCGCAGCGCCCACGCCGCCAGGGGCAGGCCCGCGGCGAGCTGGGCCGCGGCCAGGGCCCTTGCTCTGGGGCCGCGCACCCAAGGGCCGAGCGGGCCCTTGTCGACCGCTTCGAACTCCGCGCGGACCGCGTCCCGCCATCCGGGCCACTCGACCGACCGCACGCCCTGCTGGATGCGGGCCACCTCGCGCAGGCGGTCCGCCGGTTCGCCGGGGCTCAGGCCGGGCGGCAGGGTGAGGCCCGTGCGGGTGAGGACGGCGAGGAGTCCGAGCATCCTGGCGCGCGCGTCCGCCTCCGTGTCGGGGCGGGCCAGCGCCTCCAGGGACTGCATGTCCAGTACGGGGTCGAGGCCGAGCCGGGCGGCGAACGTGCGCATCGCCTCGTCCTCGCCGAGAGGCGTCCCGTTCGCGAGCCATTCGTATCCGACCGTCCGCCGGAACCCCGCCGCGAGGGTGTAGCCGGAGCGGTCACCGTCCCACCAGAGCGCGAGCACGGGCCATGCCGAGCCGACGGCGAGCGCGGTGGCCCACCCGGTCAGCACCCGGTCGACGGGCTCCCCGCCGTGCAGCCACGGCTTGCTCTCGGGCACCAGCACGCTCCAGCCGGGACCGGCCTCCGCGAGGAGCATCCGCTCGCGGAGCAGTTGGACCGCGATCTCGACGACATCGGGCTCGGCCCGGCAGAGCAGCAGCGCACCGGAGGAAGCATCGGACGACATGAGCCCCACGCTAGGACAGATCTGCCCAATCGGCTCATAATCCACCTTCTCGGCGGACTTCTTGACTTCCTGGATCCGCGATATATCGTGAATGAGAGAGGACGCGATATGGCGCGTCCCACCCGGCCCGCCCAGGAGGTCAGCTCATGTCGGAGTGGTCCGTCGCCGAGCCCGTGAAGCTCACGTTCGACGCCCCCGTGACCGCGCTCCACGTCCGCATAGTCAACGGAACGGTGAACGTGGTGGGCACGGACGAGGGTTCCGCCCGTCTGGAGGTCACCGAGATCGACGGGCCGCCCCTGCGGGTGACCCAGGAGGACGGCACGCTCACCGTCGCCTATGAGGACCTGCCCTGGAAGGGCTTCCTCAAGTGGCTCGACCGCAAGGGCTGGCGCCGCAGCGCGGTCGTCTCCCTCGCCGTGCCCGCCACGACCCGCGTCGAGGTGGGCGTCGTCGGCGCGGGCGCCGTGGTCTCCGGCGTCGAGGGACGCACGGAGGTGAAGGGCGTCACCGGCGACACGACACTGCTCGGCCTCGCGGGCACGGTCCGCGCGGACACGGTCTCCGGGAACGTCGAGGCACAGGGCGTCACCGGCGACCTCCGCTTCAGCTCCGTGTCCGGCGGCCTCACGGTCGTCGAGGCCGCGGGCCCCTGTGTGCGGGCCGACTCCGTCAGCGGCTCGATGATCGTGGACCTCGATCCGACGGCCGCCCCAACCGAGCTCGCCCTGACGAGCGTCTCGGGCGAGATCGCGATCCGGCTCCCGCATCCGGCGGACGCGGAGGTCGAGGTGGACACGGCGAGCGGATCGGTGTCGAACGCCTTCGAGGACCTGCGGGTCGGGGGCCAGTGGGGCGCCAAGCGGATCACGGGACGCCTTGGCGCGGGCCGCGGACGGCTCAGGGCGACGACGGTCTCCGGATCCATCGCGCTCCTGCGCAGGCCGCAGATGGAGGAGGATCCCCTCTATGACGACGGGGCCGACAGGGCCGACAGCGCCGCCGAGGCCGACAAGGCCCCCGGAATCCCCGAGGTCCCCCTGGACGTCCCCCCGGCTGACGCCGACCCGACCGACAAGAAGGTGCTCTGAAATGCCCCCCGTGTTCGCCCACGGCCGCCTGCGCCTGTACCTGCTCAAGCTGCTCGACGAGGCCCCCCGCCACGGCTACGAGGTGATCAGGCTCCTGGAAGAGCGCTTCCACGGGCTGTACGCACCCTCCGCGGGCACCGTCTACCCCCGCCTCGCCAAGCTGGAGGCCGAGGGCCTGGTCACCCACACCACCGAGGGCGGCCGCAAGGTCTACGCCATCACGGAAGCGGGCCGCGCCGAGCTGGCCGGACGCAGCGGCGAGCTGGCCGACCTCGAGCTGGAGATCCGCGAGTCGGTCGCCGAGCTCGCCGCCGAGATCCGCGACGGAGTGCAGGGCGCCGCGGGCGAGCTGCGCCGCGAGATGCGGGCCGCCGCCAAGGAGGCCCTGGCCCCGGACGGTTCGGAGAACTGGCACCAGACGAAGGAGGAGTTCAAGCGCGCCAAGCAGGGCTGGAAGGAGCAGGCCAGGCGTGCGAAGGACGAGAGCCGCCGGGCCCGCGAGGAGGCCCAGCGCGCCCGCCGCCAGGCCAAGGACGCAACTGACCAGGCGAACGCCCAGGCCCGGCAGGCCCAGGCGGAGGCCCAGCGCATCGTCAAGCGCGTGCAGGACCAGGTGCAGGACCACTTCACGCGCGGTGACTGGCCGACGGGCCTGCGGGAGGGCCTCTCCGAACTGGCCAAGGAGTTCGGCGAGTTCGGCACGCGGTTCGGGAAGGACTTCGGCACGGGCTTCGGCACCCGCCCCGAGAACACCGCCGCCGCCCCCGGGACCAGCACGGGACCGGACACCGGAGCCGCCACACCGGCCGCGGACACCGGAACGGCCACCGCCACCGCCACCGCCACCGCCACCGACGAGCCCGCCTTCAGCCCCGCCCGCGAGGACCTCCCCGTGGACTACGCGCCGGACTGGGCCCACGAGGACGCCACCGGTGACCCCGGCCGCGACCTGGACCGCCTCCTGGACCGCTTCCGCGACGACATCCGCGACGCGGCCCGGGACAACGGAGTGACGGAAGCCCAGCTCCGTGAGGCGCGCCGCCATCTCTCCCAGGCGGCGGCGCACATCGGCGCGGCCCTGCGCGCCCCGGCCCAGGGGAGCTGAGCCCGGGCCCCGAGGAGCTGAGCCCGGGCCCCGGGGAGCCGACGCCGACGCGCGAAGGTCAGACCTCCAGCACGATCTTGCCGAACTGCTCGCCGGACTCCAGGCGCTCGAAGCCCTCCCGGGCCCGGTCCAGGGGCAGGATCTCGTCGACCACGGGCCGCACGCCCGTGGCCGCACAGAAGGCCAGCAGGTCCTCCAGCTCGTCCTTGGTGCCCATGGTCGAGCCGACGATCTTCAGCTCCAGGAAGAAGATGCGGGTGAGCTCCGCGTGCGAGGGGCGGTCACCGCTGGTCGCCCCGGAGATGACCAGCGAGCCGCCGGGCTTCAGCGACTTCACCGAGTGGGACCAGGTCGCCGCGCCCACCGTCTCGATGACCGCGTCCACCCGCTGCGGGAGCCGCGCGCCCGCCTCGACCGCCTCCACCGCGCCCAGCTCCAGCGCCCGCTTCCGCTTGGCCTCGTCCCGGCTGGTCGCGAAGACCCGCAGGCCCGCCGCCTTGCCGAGCACGATCGCGGCCGTGGCGACACCGCCGCCCGCGCCCTGCACGAGGACCGAGTCACCGGGCCGTACACCGGCGTTGGTGAACAGCATGCGGTACGCGGTCAGCCATGCGGTCGGCAGGCAGGCCGCCTCCGCGAAGGACAGCTCCTTCGGCTTGGGCAGCACGTTCCAGGTGGGGACGGCCACGCGCTCGGCGAAGGTGCCCTGGTACTTCTCCGTGAGGATGGAGCGGCCCTCACGCGGCCCGACGCCGTGCCCCGACTGCCCGATGACGGAGTGGAGCACCACCTCGTTCCCGTCCTCGTCGATCCCGGCGGCATCGCAGCCGAGGATCATGGGCAGCTTGTCCTCGCCGAGGCCGACCCCGCGCAGCGACCACAGGTCGTGGTGGTTGAGGGAGGCAGCCTTGACGTTCACGGTCGACCAGCCGGAGCGCGCCTCTGGGGCGGGCCGCTCCCCCAACTCAAGGCCGTCGAGCGGCTGGTCACGGTCGATACGGGCAGCGTAGGCAGCGAACATGAGGCGACCCTAGGCGCGACCGGTACCCCGGCGGAACCAGGGACGGCTGTGACACGCACCGCGCGCACGCACCACACGCACCGCGCCCCCTGCCGCACGGTGTGCACGGCAGGGGGCGCGTCGGTTCGCATGGGCCCGGATCGGCCCGTGTGGGCCCGGATCAGCTCCGGGCGACACCCTCCGCGCGGGCGGCGGCGGCGACCGCCGCCGTCACGGCCGGGGCGACCCGCTCGTCGAACGGTGAGGGGATCACGTACTCCGCGGAGAGCTCGTCCCCGACGACGTCCGCGAGGGCGTCGGCGGCGGCGATCTTCATGCCCTCGGTGATGCGGGAGGCCCGCACCTGCAGCGCGCCCGCGAAGATGCCGGGGAAGGCGAGCACGTTGTTGATCTGGTTCGGGTAGTCCGAGCGCCCGGTCGCCACCACGGCCGCGTACTTGTGCGCGATGTCGGGGTGGACCTCGGGGTTCGGGTTGGCCATGGCGAACACGAACGCGTTCGGCGCCATGGAGGCGACGGCCGGCTCCGGGACGGTGCCGCCGGAGACGCCGATGAACACGTCGGCGCCGTCGAGCGCGGCCTCCAGCGAGCCGCTGATCCCGGCCTTGTTGGTCAGCTCGGCGAGCTCCCGCTTGACCGGGGTGAGGTCGTCCCGGTCCCGGCTCACGATGCCCTTGCGGTCCGCGACCGCCACGTCGCCGAGCCCCGCCTCGAGGAGGAACTTGGCGATGGCGACCCCGGCCGCACCGGCACCGGAGATGACGGCCCGCAGCTCACCGAGCGTGCGCCCGGTCAGCTTCGCCGCGTTCCGCAGCGCGGCCAGCGTCACGACGGCGGTGCCGTGCTGGTCGTCGTGGAAGACGGGGATGTCGAGCCGCTCCTGGAGCTTGCGCTCGATCTCGAAGCACCGCGGCGCCGAGATGTCCTCCAGGTTGACGCCGCCGAACGACGGGGCGAGGCGCACCACCGTCTCGACGATCTCGTCGGCGTCCGTCGTCGCGAGCGCGATCGGCACCGCGTCCACGCCGCCGAACTGCTTGAACAGAATGGCCTTGCCCTCCATCACGGGGAGGGAGGCCTCGGGCCCGATGTCCCCGAGACCGAGCACGGCGGTCCCGTCGGTCACCACGGCGACGACGTTCGACTTCCACGTGTAGTCGTGGACGAGCTCCGGCTGCTCGGCGATCGCGCTGCACACTTTCGCGACGCCGGGCGTGTACGCCAGGGACAGGTCGTCCTTGTCGCGGACCGGCACGGTGGCCTGCACGGCCATCTTGCCGCCACGGTGCAGCGCAAACGCCGGATCGAAGGGCTCGGCCGCACCCGCGGGGCCCTCGTGATCCGTACTGCTGTCGCTGCGAGGATTGATGATCTCCGCTGCCACTTGTCTGACCCCTTAAGTCTTATTCATCAGTTGAGGGTGTCCACTCCCGGTTGAGAAGTGGGCGGGCACCGCGTCCGTGCCCCACCTGTCGGCGGGGGGAGGTACGGACACGCGGGCGCGCCGCACACGCGCCCTGGGCCCCGGATGAGGGGTGTAGCCAACCTTTGTACCCGAAGGCGGTGGGCACGGGCGAGTGACATTGGTTGCAGCATGCTCAGCAGAAGTCCCTGGAGGGCGGGACGAGTGTCACTGGGGGAAAGCGGAGGGAAAGAGATCCATTCGGCGCCGCCCGAACCGTTCGTGGATCTTCCCCGAACAACCGGATGTCCGTATTCTCCGGATAGCGCATTTCATGGCGCATTCAGGAACCGAACGGTCCACATCGCGAGATTCACCGGAAATCCCTCGGTTGACGACGATTCGCTCCGACCCCTTTACGCCCTTGCCGTACCGGGATGGTGCGATTCGAGGCTCGCCCGTTATCCGATTTTGACATCTCCGGCACCCAGAATCGGACGGTCCGAATGGCAAGATGCCGTCATCACACGAGGTCGCGACACCCGAAGGTGTGTGCCCGACCCATCGGCAACTCCCTCATCCGCCGGAGGACCCACCATGACCGCCAGCTCCATTTGTCGTAAGACCGCAGGCAAGTCCGCGAAGTCCCGGATTGCCGCGGTCGGCACGATCGCGGTCGTCGGCTCGCTGCTGCTTTCCGGCTGCGGCGACCAGACCAACGACAAGGAGAGCGACTCGGTCAGCAACGCCCCGCTCGCCGACAAGCTGCCCGATGACATCCGCGCCCAGGGCGTCATCAAGGTCGGGTCCGACATCGCCTACCCGCCGGTCGAGTTCAAGGACAAGTCCGGCAACACCGTCGGTATCGACCCCGACCTGGGCGAGGCGCTGGGCAAGCAACTCGGCGTGGAGTTCGAGTTCGAGAACGGCACCTTCGACACCCTCCTCGGCGGCCTGCGCTCCAAGCGCTACCAGGTCGCGATGTCGGCCATGACGGACACCAAGAACCGTCAGGAAGGCATCGACGAGGAGAACGGCAAGAAGGTCGGCACCGGCGTCGACTTCGTCGACTACTTCACGGCGGGCGTCTCGATCTACACCAAGAAGGGCGACGACCAGGGGATCAAGACCTGGGCGGACCTCTGCGGCAAGAAGATCGTCGTCCAGCGCGGCACCGTCTCGCACGACCTGGCCAAGGCCGAGTCGAAGAAGTGCAAGGGCGGCAAGAAGATCGCGATCGAGCAGTTCGACAACGACCAGCAGGCCCAGACCCGACTGCGCTCCGGCGGCGCCGACGCGGGTTCGTCCGACTTCCCCGTGGCCGCGTACGCGGTGAAGACCTCGGGCGGCGGCAAGGACTTCCAGCTGGTCGGCGAGCAGGTCGAGGCGGCGCCGTACGGCATCGCCGTCTCCAAGAAGAACCCCGAGCTGCGTGACGCGATCAAGGCGGCCCTCGACGCGATCATCAAGAACGGCGACTACGAAAAGATCACCAAGAAGTGGGGCGTCGAGGAAGGCGCGGTCAAGGAAGCCGTGATCAACGGCGGCAAGTGACCCCCTCCCCCTTCCCTCCCAGTCGCTGAAAGGCCACTCACGTGACCCCCGACATCTCCAAGAAGGGCCCGGAGGACGACGTCCCCACGGCCCGCCCGGCGGAGGCCATCAAGGCCATCCCGGTCCGGCACTTCGGCCGCTACATCGCCGCGGTCCTGACGATCGGCGTGCTCGCCGCGATCGTCTACGCCTTCTCGCAGGGCGACATCAACTGGGGCGCGATCCCCGACAACTTCTTCGACGAGCGCATCCTCAAGGGTGTCCGCGAGACGCTGATCCTCACCTTCCTCTCGATGCTCATCGGCGTCGTCGGCGGTGTGCTCCTCTCGATCATGCGCCTGTCGAAGAACCCGGTGACCTCGTCGATCGCCTGGTTCTACATCTGGTTCTTCCGCGGCACGCCGGTCCTGGTCCAGCTCTTCGTCTGGTTCAACCTCGGCTTCGTCTTCGACTACATCAACCTCGGTCCGATCTACAAGGACGAGTGGTCGGACTTCATGACGCCGTTCCTGACGGCGCTGCTGGGTCTTGGCCTCAACGAGGCCGCGTACATGGCGGAGATCTGCCGCGCCGGTCTGCTCTCGGTCGACGAGGGCCAGACCGAGGCGTCGCACGCGCTCGGCATGAGCCACGGCAAGACGCTGCGCCGGGTCGTGCTGCCGCAGGCGATGCGCGTCGTCGTGCCGCCGACGGGCAACGAGTTCATCAACATGCTGAAGACGACGTCGCTGGTCGCCGCCGTCCAGTACTACGAGCTCCTCAAGTACGCCCAGGACATCGGTACCTCGTCCGGCGCCACCGTCGAGACGCTGCTGCTCGCCGCCTGCTGGTACCTGATCATGACGTCGATCCTCAGCGTCGGGCAGTACTACCTGGAGCGGTACTACTCCCGAGGCTCGTCCCGCACCCTGCCGGACACCCCCTTCCAGAAGATCAAGGCCAATATGTTGTCGCTGGGCAACCGCGCGGGAGGTGTCCGCTGATGACCGCCATGGTGAAGTCCGAGGGCGTGCACAAGTCCTTCGGCAGTGTCGAGGTGCTCAAGGGCATCGACCTCGAGGTCAAGTCGGGTGAGGTCTTCTGCCTGATCGGCCCTTCCGGGTCCGGCAAGTCGACCTTCCTGCGCTGTATCAACCACCTGGAGAAGATCAACGCCGGGCGGCTGTACGTCGACGGGGAGCTGGTCGGCTACCGGCAGAAGGGGGACAAGCTGTACGAGCTCAAGGACAGCGAAGTCGCCCTGAAGCGCCGGGACATCGGCATGGTCTTCCAGCGCTTCAACCTGTTCCCGCACATGACGGCGCTGGAGAACGTCATGGAGGCGCCGGTCCAGGTCAAGGGCATCGCCAAGGCCCAGGCGCGGGAGCGCGCCGGTCAGCTCCTTGAGCGCGTCGGCCTCGCCGACAAGGCGGGCAACTACCCCTCGCAGCTCTCCGGCGGCCAGCAGCAGCGCGTGGCGATCGCCCGCGCGCTGGCGATGGACCCGAAGCTGATGCTGTTCGACGAGCCGACGTCGGCGCTCGACCCCGAGCTGGTCGGTGACGTCCTCGACGTGATGCGCGACCTCGCGGAGTCCGGCATGACGATGATCGTCGTCACGCACGAGATGGGCTTCGCCCGCGAGGTCGGCGACAGCCTCGTCTTCATGGACGAGGGCGTGGTGGTCGAGTCGGGCCACCCGCGCGAGGTGCTGACGAACCCGCGGCACGAGCGGACGCAGTCGTTCCTGTCGAAGGTCCTGTAGCGCTTGGTGCGTCGATTGCCGAAGGGGCCGGTACGGATTCCGTACCGGCCCCTTCGGCGCGCTCTGCCCGGGTGCGCGGCGCCCTACTTCAGACCCAGGATCACCGCGTCCGAGGGCGAGCCCCACACCGGGCGGGCCTCCGCGAACCCGGCCTCGCGCAGGGCGCGGGCGTGCCACTCGGCCGAGGGCATGTCGCCGTCCGCGTGCTCGCCGTAGATCTCGAACCGCTTGGCGGTGGGCGCGGCGAGGACCGGGTCCTCAGCGGCGAGCTGCCACCACTCCTTCCAGTCCAGGACGCCCTCGGCCTTGGCGCGGTCCATCTGCCGGTGGCGGTGGGCGCTCTCGGCGGCGTTGATGCGCGGGGTCGCGGGGTCGGGCATGTGGTCGGCGTTCATGAAGACGCCGCCGTCCCTGACGACTGTGGCGACCTGGCCGTAGAGCGTGGCGAGCGGCTCGCTGAAGAGCCAGTGCAGCGCGGTGGCGGTCAGCACGGCGTCGTACGAGTCGTGCGGCAGCGCGGCGGTCCAGTCGGGGTCCTTCAGGTCCGCGGTGACGAAGGTGACCCGGTCGTCCCCGGCGAAGGTGCCCTCGGCGATGGTGAGCAGCGCGGGGTCGAGGTCGACGCCGACGCTGGTCGCGTCCGGGAACCTCTTGAGCAGCCGGTCCGTAATACTTCCCGTACCGCATGCCAGATCCAGGACGCGCGGTGCGGTTCCGACCACGGCCTCGACCATGTCGAGCATGATCCGGAATCGCTCCTCGCGGTCGGGCAGGTACCACTGCTGCTGCCGGTCCCAGCTGTCCTGCCAGGCGCGCCAGTCGGTGCCGAGCGCGGCTTCGGCCTCGGTGCCGGTCCCCGTTTCCGTCATCAGAACCCCTCCACTACGTAATACCCTGGTACCGCAAGCGGCCATTACCGGCCGACGAGATGACCATAGCCCGCCCTCGTAAGGACTACAAGTGGAACTGGCCTATTACTCGGACTACGCCGTACGCCTGGTCAACAGCGAGGAACCGGGCCGCAACAAGGACGCGCTGACGACCGTCGAGGCGATCAGGGAGCTGTTCGGGCCGAGCACGCAGATGGCCCGCCGCGCCACGGACTCCGACGTCACGCGCTTCCGGTCCGTGCGGGCCAGGCTGCGGGCGGTCTTCGAGGCGGCCGACGGCGGCGACGAGACGCTCGCGGTCGACCTGCTGAACTCACTGCTCCTGGAGTTCCCCGTCAGCCCGCAGATCTCGGGCCACGACCACCGGGACGACGACGGCCGCCCGCTGTGGCACCTGCACCTGGCGGACCACCCCTCGAACGCGACGGCCGGGTACGCCGCGATCGCCGCGATGGGCCTCGCCTTCCACCTCACCGAGCACGGCGTGGACCGCCTCGGCCTGTGCGAGGCGACGCCGTGCAGGAACGCCTATCTGGACACATCCACGAACCGCTCCCGGCGCTACTGCTCGGACCGCTGCGCGACCCGGGCCAACGTCGCCGCCTACCGCGCCCGCAAGCGCCTGGAGACGGAGCGTTCCGCAAGCACCGGGCGCACCGCGCCCAGCGCCCAGCGCGCCAGCGCGAACGGCGAGCGGCGGCCCGGCGCGGGCGGCCGGTAGCGGAACCGGACCTTCCCGAGGACGAGTTCCTCGGGAACCACTCCGTAGTCCGTGCTGTCGCCGCCCGCGAACGCGTTGTCGCCGAGCACCCACCAGCCGCCCCCGCGCCGCTCCTTGGCCCGCTTGACCACCAACAGGTCCTGCTGGAAGGGGTGGCGCAGGACCACCACGTCACCGGGGCGCACCCGGGCCCCCCAGTGCACGAGCAGCCGGTCCCCGTGGTGCAGCGTCGGCACCATCGAAGGGCCCGTCACCTCCGCGGCACCCCACGGCAGGACGGCCCTTCCCTGCTCGCTCTCCTGCGACAGCTCCGGCATCACCGGCACCTCCCCGGTCCTATCCTCCACGAGTCCCAGTCTGACCCTGGACTTTTGTCCTAAGCCCATGGGGGCACTCGCGAAAACCCGTCACTCACGGAGTAATGTCCCACCTGAGAAGACGATCACGAGGAGGACAGCAACATGCTCACCCGCCTGTTTGCCCCCAAGGTGAAGGTCAGCGCGCACTGCGACCTGCCCTGCGGCGTGTACGACCCGGCCCAGGCCCGCATCGAGGCGGAGTCGGTGAAGGCCGTGCAGGAGAAGATGGCCGCCAACGACGACGCGCACTTCCAGGCGCGCGCCGTGGTCATCAAGGAGCAGCGTGCCGAGCTCGCCAAGCACCACGTCTCGGTGCTGTGGAGCGACTACTTCAAGCCCCCGCACTTCGAGAAGTACCCGGAGCTGCACCAGCTGGTCAACGACACCCTGAAGGCCCTCTCGGCCGCGAAGGGCTCGACCGACCCGGCCACGGGCCAGAAGGCGCTGGACTACATCGCCCAGATCGACAAGATCTTCTGGGAGACCAAGAAGGCCTGACGCCCCGCGTCACGCGTTCCACCGACAGCACCCGGCATCCGCGCGGAGCCGGGTGCTGTCGTCGTTTCACAGGCTCCGTGGCCTGGCCAGGCCCAGGTCGTACGCGAGGATCGTGGCCTGGACGCGGTCGCGCAGGCCCAGCTTGCCCAGCAGGGCGTTGACGTGCGACTTCACCGTGCCGGTCGTGACGCCGAGCGCCCCGGCGATCTCCGCGTTCGTGTGGCCCGCGGCCACCAGGGTCAGGACCTCGCGCTCACGGGGCGTGAGGGACTCCAGGAGCGCGGGGTCCGGGGCGGGGGCCGTGCCCGCGAAGGCGTCGATGAGGCGGCGCGTGACCGTGGGGGCCAGCATCGCCTCGCCGGAGGCGACGATGCGGATGCCCGCGAGGAGTTCCTCGGGCAGCGCGTCCTTCAGGAGGAAACCGGAGGCTCCGGCGCGCAGGGCGTCGTGGACGTAGGCGTCCTGGTCGAAGGTGGTCAGGACCAGCACGCGCGGGGGTGCGGTCACGCCGGGCGCCGCGGTGAGCAGCCGGGTCGCCGTCAGGCCGTCCATGCCCGGCATGCGGATGTCCATCAGGACGACGTCCGGGGCGAGATCGGACGCCAGCCGCACGGCACGGGCGCCGTCCTCGGCCTCGGCCACCACCCGGAGGTCCGGTTCCGCGTCGACGATCGCCGCGAATCCCGCGCGGACCACGGCCTGGTCGTCGACGACCATCACTCGGACGGGGGTATCGCCGGTGGGGTGATGATCGGTGGCGTGCTCGGTGGTGATGGGGTGCCTCCTCGGCTAGGGCGCCACCGGCTGTGGGAGCGGCCGTGGTTCGTCTGCGTCTGCGTCATCTGCGGCTACGGCATCTGCGGCTACGTCGCCCGGGGCCGTCACCTCGCGCAGCGCGGCCAGCAGGTCGCGCATCGCCGACAGGCCCGCCCTCGCCGCGTCCGCCACGCCGCTCAGGTCACCCGCCTCGGCCCGCGCGACCACCGCGTCGGCGTGCCGCAGGACTTCGCCGCGCAGTTCCACGGCGATGCGGCGGCGCTCCTCGTGCGCCTCGGCGACCGCCGACCACACCGTGGCCGTCAGCGCGTGGTCCTCCCAGGCCCTGACGCGTTCGCGCCGCGTCCGTACGCCCGCGCCGAGGCCCCAGAGCGCGGCCATCGGCAGCAGGAACACCCCGCCGACGACGGCCACCAGGAAGAGCATGAGCCCAAAGCCGCCGTCCTTCTCCAGGTCCGCGATGCCGTCGGCCGACGCGAGGGCCAGGGTGGACAGGCACAGCCCGGTGGCCGCCACGCCCATCGCGGGCCAGGTGACCCCCGCGGGGCCCGCGAACGCCCCCACGGCGTACACGGCGACGCACTCCGCGATACCGCCCGCCGCCGCCAGGCACAGGGCCACATCGGGCGACAGCAGCCCGAACGCGAGGCCGAGCGGCGCGAACCAGGCGGTGACGAGGACCGCGCAGAGCACCGCCCAGGGTGCCCGGCGCCGCCACAGCAGCGGGAGCGCGTGCGCGACGGCGGGGCCGCAGGCCAGGGCGACGGCGGTGGGTTCCTCGACGAGGACCGCGAAGACCGGGAGCGTGGCGACGGCGACGGCGACCGCCCCGTCGGACAGGTCCAGGCCGCGCAGGGCACGGTGGCTCAGGGCACGGTGGCGTACGGCCCGGTGGCCCAGCACCCCTGTGGCGCCCGGCAGCCCGGCCCGCACCGACCACCCGGGCCCGTCCTGCCGCGCCCCGGCCACGAGCGTGCCGCCGAGCGCACCGGCCCGCTCCCGCATCCCCGCGGTCCCCCGCCCCGACCCGAGCCGCTGCCGCCCCGCGAGCCCGCCACCCGGCGTCCCGCCCGCCGCCCCGTCGTCCTCGACCGTGACGTGGACGGTGTCGTCGGGAGCCTTGGACAGGATGTGGATGCGTACCGTCGCACCGGGGGCGTAGCGCAGCGCGTTCGTGAGGGCCTCGCGGATGATGCCGAAGGCCGCTTCGGCCACCGGGCCCGCCAGCCGTGCCGCCTCCGGTGCCACGGTCACGGCGGGGCGCAGGCCCAGGCGTGCGAAGCCCGCGGCCAGTTCGGTGACGCGGTCCTCCAGGGCGCTCTCGTCGTCCGCCGCCGCGGTCCGCATCAGCGCCACAAGCCGGTGGAGTGCCGCCGCGGTCTCGCGGCCGGTGTCCGCAGCGAACTCCAGCGCCTGCGCGGCCAGTTCCGGCTTGCGGTCGCCGAGCCGCAGTGCGGCGTCCGCGGTGACCACGACCGAGGTGAGGTGGTGGGCGCTCACGTCGTGCAGTTCGCGGGCGAGGCGCTCGCGCTCGGTGACGGCGGCGCGGGCGCGCTCGGACTCGGCCCGCGCAAGCTCCCGCGCGGCGGACCGCCGTCCGGCGAGCCAGCGACGGCGGCTGCGGCCGAGGCCCACGACGACCAGGAAGAGCACGCAGTTGACCGCGCCCTCACCGACCGCCTCGGTGGCCGAGTCGAACAGCACCGCCGAGCGGCCCGCCTCGCAGAGCGCAAGGCCGGTCGCGACGACGGCGGCCGTCCGCCCGGGGCTGCGCACCGCGACCGAGTACAGGGCGACCAGCAGGCTCAGCGCGTGCAGGAGCGTCGCGTCCTCCGGCAGGGGCAGGCAGGCGAGCAGGACGGCCTCGACGGTGAGCGCCGCGGCGACGGGGCGTCGGCGGCGTACGCCGAGCGCCGCGGTGACCACGACCGCGGCGGCGAGCGCCGCCATCAGCTGGCCCGGGCCCACCGGATCGTCCTCGCGCAGGGTGCGCCCCGGCCAGTAGGCCAGTTGCTGGACCGCCAGCAGGACGGGCAGCAGCCAGTTACGTATTCGCTCCATATCGGGCTCGATGATACGGAGGGGCTCTCTATCCGTGGTTGGAGAGCGTGATCGTGCGGGCGGCCGACGCTTCGGCCGGGCGCGGCAGGAATGCTGGTGGGCATGACCGCGACACCCTCCCCCGCGTACCCCGCCTACCCCGCCCGTCCCGCTCCCCCCTCCCCCGTCCCGCCGCTCCCCTACCACCGCCTCGCCCTGGTCACCGGACGGCACCGCTGGTGGCGTCCGCTGGCCGGAACCGCGCTGCTGCTGGCGGGCGCCGTCGCCGCGACGCTCGTGGTGCTGCTGGCCGGTGAGATCGCGGGCGCGCTCCTGAACCGGCCCGTCGGCAAGGACGGCTTCCGCGTCTGGGGCGGCATCGGGGAGACGGGGGTGGCGCTGCTGTCGCTCGCGGTGCTCACGCCGGTGGTGTTCGCGGCCGCGCACTGGGCCCAGCGGCGTCCGGCGGGCACGCTCTCCTCGGTGACGGGGCGGCTGCGGTGGCGCTGGCTGGGGCGCTGTCTCGTGGTCGCGCTGCCGCTGGTCGTCGCGTCGCTGGGGATCATGCTGCTGCTGCCCGAGTCGGCGGGCGGCGGCGCGGAGAGCACCGCGGGCGGCACGGAGTGGGCCGGGTGGCCCGACTTCCTGCTCGGCCTCGCGCTGGTGTGCGTGCTCGTGCCGTTCCAGGCGTCGGCGGAGGAGTACGCGTTCCGGGGCTGGCTCACCCAGGCGGTCGGCGCCTGGTGCCGTTCGCCGTGGGTGGCGATCGTGCCGCAGGCGCTGCTGTTCGCCTCGGCCCACGGCTGGGGCACGCCGTGGGGCTTCGCGGACCTCGTGGTGTTCGGCCTGGTGGCGGGTGTGCTGACGGTCCGTACCGGCGGCCTTGAGGCGGCGATCGGGCTGCACGTGGTCAACAACCTGCTGGCGATGGGCGTCTCGGCCGCGATCGCCGGGGCCCTCGCCTCCGACGAGACGGCCGCGGACATGGACTGGATGTCGGTGGGCGTCGACGTGGTGATGCTGCTCGGGTACGCGGCGATCGTGCTGCGCCTCGCGGCACGGCGCCGGATCACCGCGGTCTCCGACCCCGCGTCCTTCCCCGCGCCCGCTCCCGCCCCGGCCCCACCGGTATGGGTCTCGCGCTGAGCCGGTCCCGCGAGGTGCGTACTTAGAGCCTGTGTCATCACCCCACCCGGCCGGGGTGATGACACAGGCTCTTAATCAGTTGCCCCGCCCCGCCCCGCGCTGCTGGACTTGCGGCAGCCGGGGCGAGCCCGGTGGAGTCTGCGAAGGAGCAGGAAATGCGGCGTTCGTGCATGTCCCACGCGAAAGGAATTCCCACTTCCCCAAAGGACATGACGGTACGTGCATTCATCTGCCCCGCGCCTTCCGCGCACACTGAACCTGGGCATTCTGGCCCACATCGATGCCGGTAAGACCAGCCTGACCGAGCGGCTCCTGCATGCCGCGGGTGTCATCGACGAGGTCGGCCGCGTCGACGACGGAAACACGCAGACCGATTCGCTCGCCCTGGAGCGGCAGCGCGGCATCACCATCAAATCCGCGGTCGTCTCCTTCGCCGTCGACGGCACGACGGTCAATCTGATCGACACCCCCGGCCACCCGGACTTCATCGCCGAGGTGGAGCGGGTCCTCAGCGTGCTCGACGGCGCCGTGCTCGTGGTCTCCGCCGTGGAGGGCGTGCAGGCGCAGACCCGCGTCCTGCTGCGGACGCTGCGGCGGCTGCGCATCCCCACGCTGATCTTCGTGAACAAGACGGACCGCGGCGGCGCCCGTTACGACGGCGTGCTGCGGCACATCGCCGAGCGGCTCACCCCGGACGTCGTCCCGATGGGCACGGTCTCCGGCATCGGCACGCGCGAGGCGCGCTTCGTCCCGTTCACCGCCCGCAGCGCCGGGTCCGGCGGCTTCACCGCCCGGCTGACCGAGCTGCTCGCCGGGCACGACGACACGCTCCTGGCCGCGTACGTCGACGACCCGGCGTCCCTCTCGTACGACCGGCTGCGCACGGAACTGGCCCGGCAGACCCGGGGCGCCCTCGTGCACCCGGTGTTCTTCGGGTCGGCGGCCACCGGTGTGGGGGTGCGTGAACTGACGGACGGGATCCGCGAGTTGCTGCCCGCCGTCGCCGGGGACGCCGAAGGGCCGGTGTCCGGCAGCGTGTTCAAGGTGGAGCGGGGCGCGGCCGGGGAGAAGATCGCGTACGTCCGCATGTTCTCCGGCACCGTCCGCACGCGCGACCGCCTGGACATCGGCGACGGCGGGGGCGGGGCGGCCCGCGAGGCCAAGGTCACGGGCGTCGGCGTCTTCGAGGCGGGCACGGACGTACCGCGCACGGAGGTCCGCGCGGGGCAGATCGGCAAGCTGCGCGGGCTCGGGGACGTACGGATCGGGGACGTGATCGGCGTACCCCGTGAGGGAGTCGAGTACGGCGCGCGCTTCTTCGCGCCGCCCACCCTGGAGACGGTCGTCACCCCGGTGCGCGCCGCCGACCGCGGCGCCCTGCACCTCGCGCTGACCCAGCTCGCCGAGCAGGACCCGCTGATCGGCCTGCGGCAGGACGCCGTCCGCCAGGAGGTCTCGGTCTCGCTCTACGGAGAGGTACAGAAGGAGGTCGTCCAGGCGACGCTCGCCGAGGACTTCGGGCTCGACGTCTCCTTCCGGGAGACCACGACGATCTGTGTGGAGCGGGTCGTCGGGACCGGTTCGGCGTACGAGATCATCGACAAGGACCCCAATCCGTTCCTGGCCACGGTGGGGCTGCGGGTGGCGCCCGCGCCGGTGGGCGCCGGGGTGGAGTTCCGCCTCGGGGTAGAGCTCGGCTCGATGCCGTACGCGTTCTTCCGGGCCGTCGAGGACACGGTCAGGGAGACGCTCCACCAGGGGGTCCACGGCTGGCGCATCCCCGACTGCACGGTGACGATGACGCACTGCGGCTACTGGCCGCGGCAGAGCCACGCCCACGGCACGTTCGACAAGAGCATGTCGAGCACCGCGGGGGACTTCCGGAACCTGACGCCGCTGGTCCTGATGGACGCGCTGCGGGCGGCGGGCACGGCGGTGCACGAGCCGATGCACCGGTTCCGGCTCGACGTACCGGCCGACACGGTCGGGGCGGTCCTGCCCGTCCTCGCCCGGCTGCGCGCCGTCCCGCACACGCCGACGACGAGCGGGGCGTCGTACCACCTGGAAGGGGACATCCCCGCGCAGCAGGTGCACGCGCTGGAGCAGCAGCTGCCCGGACTGACCCGCGGCGAGGGCGAGTTGGAGTCCGCCTTCGACCACTACGAGCGGGTGCGCGGCGGCGCCGTACCGACGCGTGAGCGGACCGATCACGATCCGCTGCACCGCAAGGAGTACCTGCTGCGGGTGGTGCGCAGGACGAGTGGCGGCGGACGGGAGGGGACCGCCGCCACTACAACCCGCTGAGGTGCGCAGAGGCCTCAGGCGTCCCGCAGCGGACGCGTCAGGACCTGCAGCCGCTCGCGGTCCGCGATGATGTTGATCTCCACGATCCGGCCGTCCACGACCGTGAAGGACCCGAGCGAGACCGCCTCGCCGCCGGGGAGCGCGACCAGGCCCGGCATGCCGTTGAGGAACACCAGGTGCTGGTCCGCGGCGACCCGCGCGAACATCGCTGCCTGTCCGGCCACTTCCGCGGCGCCGCGCACCACCTTGGAGAGCCCGGACGACAGCTCGCCGGTGTCCGCGCGCAGCACGACGTCCGGGTCGAGGAGTTCGAGGAGCGCGTCGAAGTCACCGGCGCGCGTGGCGGCCATCCAGGCCTCGACGACCTCGCGCTGCCTGGCGACGTCGGTCTCCGCCACGGGCGTGGAGCCCTGCACGCGGCGGCGGGCCCGGCTGGCCAGCTGCCGGGTCGTGGCCGCCGAACGCTCCACGATGGGCGCGATCTCCTCGAAGGGCACGGCGAACATGTCGTGCAGCACGAACGCCAACCGCTCGGCGGGCGCCAGCGTTTCGAGTACGACGAGGAGCGCGAGGCCCACCGAGTCGGCGAGCAGCACCTCCTGCTCGGGGTCGGCCGCGTCGGCGCGGGTCACGACCGGGTCCGGGATGTGGGTCTCGCCGAAGGCCCGCACGGACGCGTCGAGGGAGTCCTCGCGCCGGGACTGCCGGGTGCGCAGCAGGTCGAGGCAGATGCGGCCGACGACGGTGGTCAGCCAGCCGCCCAGGTTCCGCACCTCCTCCGCGTCCGGGGCGCCCTCCGTGCGGCTCAGCCGGAACCACGCCTCCTGCACCGCGTCCTCCGACTCGCTCAGCGAGCCGAGCATGCGGTACGCCACCGCGTTCAGCCGGGTTCTGTGCTCCTCGAACCGCGCCGCGAGGGCGACTTGAGCCGATCCGTTCTCGTTCATCCTTCAATTGAACAGGAGCCTCAGCCGACGCGGTCCGCCGCCCTGGGATCCTCCGCGGGGGCCACCGGTCCGGGCCGCCGCATGAGCAGGACAGAGACGACCCCGAGCACCGCCGCGCACAGGGTGGAGCCGATCGTGATGGCGGCGAACCCGCTGCGTGAGGCGTCGTCGGCGTCGCCCGCGAAGCTGGCGAACAGCGAGCCGAAGAGCGACACCGCGATGGCCTCGCTGCCGAGGCGGACCGTGTTGATCCAGCCCGCCCCCATGCCCGCCTCGTCCGCCGGGACGTGCGCGAGCGCCTCGCCGTCGACGAGACCCGCCTGCAGCCCGAACCCGATGCCGACGACCACCATCGGCAGCGCCATCCAGGCGAGCCCCGGAGCGGCGGTCGCGCCCGCCAGCACCAGACCCGCGACCAGCAGACCGATGCTCCACGTGAAGATGGTGTGGGCCGGTGTGCCGCGGGCGGTCATCCGGGCGGCGATCAGCGGGGCGACGAGGACGGGCAGCGTCAGGAACATCAGGTACGCGCCGCTGGCCCCCGCCGAGGCGCCGTACGCGCCCTGGAAGAACACCGGCAGATAGGCGACCGCGTTGGTGAAGGTGAACGACGCCACCGCGACCACCAGCGTGATGCCGGAGAAGCGCCTGCTGCGCAGGGTGCCCAGGCTCAGCAGCGGGTTGGGCGCGGTGGACTCCCGCCAGGCGAAGAGGCCGTAACAGCCGATGCCGACGGCCGTGCAGAGCAGGAAGGGCGGCGAGGCCCAGCCCGTCGCCGAGCCGAGCGCGAGGCCGCCGAGCGTGACGGTGGTCGCCGTGCAGAAGAGCGCCGCTCCCGCCCAGTCGATGCGGGCGGCGCGCCGCTTCTCGTGGGCGGCGGCCCGGCGGATCAGCGGCATGCCCGCGCACGCGACGACCAGGCAGGCCAGCTGGAAGCCGTAGACGAGGCGCCAGCCGGAGAGCTGGGTGAGCAGTCCGCACAGGGACGGGCCGAACGCCAGGGAGAGACCGGCGACCGAACCGAGGAAGGCGAAGGCGCGGGTGCGCTGTTCGCCCTCGAAGTTCGACGACACGACGGCCGACCCCACCGAGAAGACGGCCCCGGCCCCCGCCCCCGCCACCAGCCGGGCCCCGTCCAGGACCCAGTAGTTGCCCGCGACGAGGCTGAGCGCGGAGCCCGCGCCGAACGTGAGGAGCCCGAAGAGCAGCGCCTGCCAGCGCCCGATGATGTCGGCGACGGAGCCCCACACGAGGGTCGAGCAGGCGAACGTCAGGTTGTACCCGTTGAGGACCCACTGCTCGCCCACCGACGAACTGCCCAGGTCGTCGGCGATGTCGCCCAGGGACACCGCGGTGCCGGACACCGACAGCGGGACCGTGAAGATGGCGAGCAGGATGACGGGCATGAGCAGGCGCGTGCCGGGCGCCGAAGCGCCCGGCCGCTCACGCGTGGAGCTCATCGGCGGCGGACACGCGGCACTCGTCGAGGAAGTCGACGATGTGTCCGAACACGTCCAGCGCGGCGTTGCGGCCGATGAACGCGTCCAGGTGGCCGTAGCCCGGCACCTCCACGTATCTGACGTCCATCTCGGGATACCGGCGCTTGAGGACGTCGTGGCAGATCTCGTTCGAGTCGTACCAGAAGCGGTTGTCGCTGCCGGAGAGGAGCATCAGCGGGGTCCCGAACGAACCAGCCTCGTCGAGGGCGTTCTTCGGCAGTGCGTCGTAGCGGCCGTCGCTGTCGTTGTACCGCATCATCGTGTGGGCCAGTTCGATGCTGCGCAGATGCGGCAGGATCCACATCGGGACCGTGCCGTACAGGTCGGCGAGGCGGTCGTGGGTGACCTCGTCGAGGTTGTCGTGTTCGAAGAGCGAACCGCCCACGCCCCACGAGTCGTTGTGCAGGATCTGGCAGTTGGGGTCCTTGCACTCGGCGCCCAGCGACACCTCGGCGAAGATCAGCGAGTGCTTCGACCACATGCCGACCTTCTTGAAGTCGGTGGGGATGTTGACGAAGCGGGAGCGCAGCAGCTCCCCGCCGAAGTGCAGGCGCGCCCGCGTCTTCCAGGACATCTTCGGGGTGAGGAACACGCCCTGCGCGACGACGCCGGACAGGCCCGGCACCAGGCCCGCCGCCATGCTCAGCGACAGGCACATCGCCCCGATGCAGTGCGCCACGACGAGGAGTTCGCGCCCTTCGATGCGCTCCTTGATCAGGGACACGGCCTCGGGGATGTCGTAGAGCGCCACGTCGTCGAAGGTGTACCGGATGCGGCCCTCGTTGTAGGGCAGCCGGCAGCTGCCCCGCCAGTCCAGGAGCCAGGGCTCGTAGCCCGAGTCGAGCAGGACGTCCACCAGGTTGCGGGTCTCGGGCAGCGTGAACATGTCCGCCGACGCGGTCAGTCCGTGCAGGACCAGGACGACCGGGCGGTCGGTGGAGCCGTCCTCGGGGGCGACCCGGGTGAGGCCGAGCCGGGTGCCGTCGGATGCGGTGAAGGGGATGTCCTCGACGCGGTCGCCGAGTGCGTGGTGGAGGGGCCTCAGCGTCGTCATCGGGTCTGCTCCCTTTTGATCATCAGCTTCCTGATCTTGCGTTGCAGCTTGTCCTGGTCCCGGTCGATGGCGTCCTTGCGCAGGTCGAGGAGTTCGGCGACGGCGCGCAGGGAAGGCTCCGCGAGGCCCATGCCGACCTGGACGAAGAACCAGGAGAGCCAGGCCAGCTTGGCGAGCCGCCGCTCCTGCGACGACAGCCTCGGGTCGACCTCGATGCCGTCGATCTGGTCCGGCACGTAGCTCTTGCCGGGGACCTTGACGACACCGGCCAGGGTCGCCGGTTCGTTCTCGCGGCCGATGGTGACCTCGATGGTCCTGGTCTGCTTCCAGAAGTCGCGGCTGGCGCGGGCCGTCTTCCAGCCCTCCAGCCACCAGCGGCCGCCGTCACGGTCCACCAGGACCAGCCGGTAGCGCAGCAGCGGGTGGTCGCTGCCGTGCCGCAGCGGGACGCCCTCGTCGGGGCGGACCCAGATCTCGCCCGCCTCCACGGTCAGCGGCTCCGGGTGCAGCCGCTCGCAGAACACCTCACCGCGGACGTCGATCTTCCGGTGACGTACGACCTGGTACATGCTGGCGATCGACAGGGTGAGCGCCATCCTGCACTTGGCGTCGCGCTCCCCGCCGACCGGGCCCACCCGGCCCTTGGTCCGCTCGCGGAACGACAGGTAGGGCGGGTCTTCGCGGCTGGGCAGCCGGGCGACGCCGTCCTTCGCCATCCGCTCGAAGGCCTTCAACTGCGCCTGCGATCCGTACCGTTCGGCCTCCGGGAGCCGGTGGCGCGCGACGAAGCGGTCGGTGCGCTCCGAGCCCGCCTCCGGGCCGAACATCAGCGCCTCGAAGAGCTTCATGGCGGTGGGGCTGCGCAGGATGCGGATCAGGAAGTCGAGTTCCGGCACCGGCTCGGAGGCGTGCCGCGCGAGCAGGTCGTCGCGCCAGTCGCGCCAGTTGGCCACCCGTACGTTCATCCCGGCCAGCTTCATGTCCTTGACCAGCTGGGGCAGGGTCTCCGCGCGGCCGGTGACGTTGTAGTTCTGGCCCCACGCGGCGGGGTCGAAGACCACGGCCGCCGTCACCTTGCTGATCCAGTCCACCGGCGCGAGGTTCATGAACTTGAAGGCGGGCACGGTCCGGTAGCGGGAGAACGCGCCGATCAGTCCCGTGCTGAGGTCGTGCGGGTTGTACACGCCGGTGCGGGTGTGGCCGCCGATCGCGCCGGGCCGCAGGAACGTGACGGTGAGACCGTGCTCGCGGGCGCGCCGCAGCACCGCCTCCGCGGCCCACTTGGACTTGTCGTAACCGGCGAAGAGCCGGTCGATGTGCGCGACCGGGTCGTCCTCGCCCATCTTCTCGATGCCGACCTCGTTGAAGACGGCGACCGAGGAGATGTGGTGCAGCGGCTTGGCGCGGCCCGTCATCGCCAGTTCGGCGAGGGCCAGCGGGCCGAGGACGTTGGTCTGGCGCAGCGAGGGGTAGCCGCGCAGGAAGTCGACGGCGGCGGCGACGTTGACGATCGAGTCGACGTCCTGGGCGAGACCGTCCCAGACCTCCTGCGACAGCCCCAGGCACGGCTGCCTGAGGTCGGCCGCGAGGACGGTGACGCGGCGCCGCACCTCGGCGGTCCACGGCTGGTCGAAGCTGGCCAGGGCGTCGCCGATGCGCCGTTCGGCCGCCGCGTCGTCGGCCGCGCGCACCAGGCACACCACGTGGGCGTCGCCCTGCCGCAGCAGGTCGAGCAGGAGGTGGCTGCCGAGGTAGCCGGTGGCGCCGGTCAGCAGGATGCGGCGGGGCGGCACGGGGTCGGCCTGGCGGCTGAACGGCAGCCGGTCGGCGAGCGCGAGGTCGGCGAGGATCGCCTCCAGGTCCTCGTTCGCGCCGTCGTCCGATGCGCGGACGACGACCGGGGCGATGGAGGTGGTCGGCGTGTAAGACGTGTTCGGGCGGGCCGGTGTGCTCGCCGGGGTGGCGGGGAGCACGGCGGGCGTCGGCGCGGGCGTCTGCGCGGGAGCCGCCGCGGAGGCCGTCGTGGGCAGGCCGAGGGCCTTGGCCCAGCGTTGGGCCAGGCGCCGCGGCCTGGCGTCGGCGAAGACGTCGTCGAGCGTCAGCTGTACGTCCAGCTCCCGCGCCATCAGCGCG
Source organism: Streptomyces sp. NPDC042371 (assembly GCF_056437465.1). Classification (NCBI taxonomy): domain Bacteria; kingdom Bacillati; phylum Actinomycetota; class Actinomycetes; order Kitasatosporales; family Streptomycetaceae; genus Streptomyces; species Streptomyces sp. NPDC042371. Next base: position 102,298 of record NZ_JBWKAP010000002.1, read on the forward strand.
ACGAGCTCGACGGCGTCGACGGAGGACAGACCGGCGTCGAACAGGTCCGTCTCGGAGTCGGGCGCGCCGCCGGGCAGGAAGCGGGCGGCGCGGGCCGCGATGTCCGCGGCGACCTCCGCAACGCCTCGGCCCGGGCGTGCCGCTGTGGGGTTATTGGGGTTCGTGGGATTCGTTGGCGTCGTCGTTCCGGCAGGCGGCGCGGACGGCTCGGATGGCGCGGACGGCTGCGCGGCGGCAGGTCCGGCCGGCGGCTTCCGGAAATGCGCGAGGAGATCGGACGCGGCGGCCCTTCCGGGGCCGCGCCGCTCGATCGCCTCCTCCTCGGGACGCCGGTTGACACTGCGGTTGCGACTCGTGCCGCTGGCCGCCTCAGGCATTGCTGTCCTCCGCTGCGTGATCGGATGCGGAGTCCCAGGAACGGAACTCCCGAAGTTGTGCGAGCCCCACCGCCGTCTCCAGACGGGGCGCTTCGACGTCGCCGCCGCCCAGGCGGGACACCAGGCGTCGGGCGGGAATGTTGCGGGGCGTGTGGTCGGCGATCAGGCGCACCGTGGTGCAGCCGTGGGCCTCGGCCCGGTCGGCCAGCCACTGCAGCAGCCGGTCCTCGACGCCCCGGCCGAGCACCCGGCAGCTCATCATCCAGGCGACGACTTCGAGCGCGTCGCCGTCGACGGTGACGGCCAGGACGCCGATCTGCCCGTACGCGCCGAAGCGGTCCCGCGCGGTCGCCGTCCACACCTCGCCGCTCTGCTGCAGCCGCGCCAGTTCGGCGGGGTCCAGGGGACGGGGCCGCAGGTTGAACTGGTTGGTGCGCCTGCTGAGCTGGACGGTGCGCTCGGCCGTCTCCTCGGTCACCGGATCGATGTCGAGTTCGAGCCGGAGGTTCTCCAGGAAGTCGGCGAAGCCGAGCTGGGCGCGGGCCTCGTCGCGCACCTGCTCCTGACGGTAGAAGTCGGCCCGTGCGGAGTCCTCCGCCGTCGCGGCCCGCGGCACCATCGGCCAGAGCCTGGCGACGAAGTCGGCGAGCTCGTCCGCGCTCGGGCAGGTGAGGCAGAGCACCTCCGGGAGCTGTGCGCGGACCCCGGCGATCTCGACGGGGTTGTCGTCGAGGAAGAGGAAGCTGTCGAGGCCGAGCCGCAGCTCGTCGGCGATCCTGACGATCCGTGTCCACTTGGGTTCCCAGGCGGCGGAGATCGCGGCGAAGTGCTCGCGGCGCAGCGGGCTGTCGGGGCGGTCGAGGATGCGGTGCACGGTCTCCTCGTCGTTGTTGGAGACCATGGCGAGCAGGACGCCCGCCTCCCGCCACTGCAGCAGCCGGGCGGCGAGCAGCGCGCGGGCCCCGGTGAAGTCGACGTTCTCGGGGCCGACCTCACCGGCGATGCCGCTCCACAGCGTCTCGTCGCCGTCGACGACGATCACCTTGGGCGCCCGGCGGCGGACCTGCTGGAGGACGTCGGCGAGGCGCAGCGCCACCAGTGCCTGGAACTCGTCCTGGAAGGGCAGGTGGGCCATGGCGTCGGTGTGGGCGTCGAACACGTCCGCCACCGGGTAGTCGTCGTCGGTCCACGAGTCCGAGGGCAGGACGGCGATGCCGGGCACGTCCGTGAGTCGCCGCGTGACCTGCCGTTCCCAGTCGCGGGGGCGGCCGTCGTCGGCGCTCTCCGGGAGGAAGGCGACGACGAGTGGCTTGCGGGTGCGCTCCGCGAGGGAGCGCAGTGCGGCCGGGTACTCGTCGGCGAGCTGGTCGAGCAGCACGTGCTCCGGCCCGCTCCCGGCGTCCGTGAACCGGGTCAGGTCGCCGGGCCGCAGCAGGACGAGGCCGACGGCCGTCGAGGCCTGGACGAACACGCTGCCCGGGTCGTGCAGGCTCGCGAGGACCTGGTGGTACGGCGCCTCCGCCACGTCGAGGGGCCCGTCATCGGCTCCGGCGTCCTGCACGGCGAAGGACAGCATGGCGGGGAGGTTGCCGAGGGCGAAGGTCGCGGCGAGGGCGATCTGGGGGGTGGGGGTGGGGTTGGCCTCGGGGGCGGGGACGGGGGTAGGTAGGGCTTCGGTCTCGCCCGTGGGGGCGGTGACGGTCGGCTGGGTCGCAGACATGGTCGCGTCCGCCGCGAACTGCCCGGCGAGGACGAGGAATTCCTCGGCCAGGGACGCGCAGGCCGCGTCGTCGAGTACGTCGGTGTTGTATTCGAGGCCGACCTTCCCGAGGCCCGGCATCACCGTGACCATCAGGTCCAGGTCGGAGTAGCCCGTGCCCGCGGGGACGATGCGCAGCCCCTCCGCGGCTCCGGCCTGCGGCGGCATGTAGTTGAAGTAGACCTCGACGAGGGGCGCGTCCTGCCGGTACAGGCCTTCCTGGACGAGGGCGGACATCGCGTCGAAGAACGTGACGCCGCGCTCCAGGACCCTGCTGAGCCGACTGTCGGTGCGCCGCAGCACGTCCTCGGCGGTGTCCGTGGCGTCGACCTGGGCGGCGTACGGGATCGGCAGCCCGAAGTATCCGACGGCGTCGAGGGCGGACACGTGCATGCGGGTGTCCACGGGGACCGCGAGGACGAACCGGTCGCGGTCGCGCACCCGGGCGAGGTGCGCGGTGAGCGCGCCGAGCCAGAACGCGGCGGGCGTGATGCCGAGCGCCCTGGCCCGGCCCTCCACCTGCTCCTGGAGGTCCTTCGGCAGGTCCGCCAGGTGCATGGCCGAGCGGAACGACCGCTGCGCGGGGCGCGGGGCGGCCAGTTCCAGGTCGAGCCTGCGGGCGCCCACGAAGTCCGCACGCCAGTCGCCCGACGCCCCGGGCCCGGACTGGGCCCCGGACTGCGCGTCGGTCCCGCCCTGGGCCCGCAGCAGCAGGTCGATGTCGCGGTTGGTGACCGTGGCGGGCGGCTCGGCACCGGCGAGTCCGGCGCCCAGGCCGTGCGCCACGAGCATGAGCGAGGCCAGGTCGGAGACGGCGTGGTGCGCGCCGAACACGAGGATCTGTTCGCCGGACGGACGGGCGAGCAGCTCGAAGCGCCACAGCGGGGCGGTGGCCAGGTCGAACGGCGGCTCCATCAGCGCGCACAGCCGCTCGTCGACGTCGGTGTCCTCGGCGACGTCCGACCAGCGCACCAGGTCGCCGTCGAGCGAGCGACGCACCTCCAACTCCTGGCCGCCGTCGGCGTCCGGGACGATCGCGGTGCGCAGCGCGGCGTGTCGGGCGGCGAGCGAGGAGACGACCTCGGCGAGCCGCTCCGGGGTCGTCGGCGCGGTGAGCCGGACGGCGAGTCCGATGTGGTGCGTGACGCCCGGCGTGCCGTGCTGCTCGGCACGGAGGAGCCGGACGACGTCGCGGGTGGCCGGGTGGCGTACGACTTCGCCGACGGTCTCTTCGACGGCCTCGTCCGGCGACGCCGCCTCAGATGTACCTACCGCTCCCTCCGCGCCTTCCGCTCCCGCGATCAGCTCGTCGGCGATGGAGTCCACGCTGGCGCCGTTGAACAGCGAGGCGATCGGCACGGACCGGCCGAAGTCCGCCTCGATCAGGCTGCGGATCTGCATGGCCATCACGGAGTCCAGGCCCTGCCCGACGAGTGCCGCGCCGGTGTCGAGCTCCGCGGTGTCGAAGCCCATCGTCGCGGCGAACCGGTACCGCAGCCGGTCCACGACCGCGTCCCGCGAGTCGAGCGAGAGCCGTCCGCCCGCGTCCGCCCGGCGCCCCTCACGGGACCCCGCGAGGCGGCGGCGCGGCGGGAACAGGCCGACGAGGAGCGGGGGCAGCAGCGCCGGTTCGGTGGTGCGCAGGACGGGTTCGTTGAGGGCCGCCGCCAGGAGCAGCGCGTCGTCCGCGTCCCGGGTGAGCGCCGCGTCCAGGAGCGCGAGCCCCTGCTCGGTGGAGAGTGCGGCGATGCCCCCGCGGTTGATCCGCTCCAGATCGGCGTCGCCGAGGTGCCCGGTCATGCCGGTCGCCTCGGCCCACAGGCCCCAGGCCAGGGAGAGTCCGGGCAGTCCGGCCCTGCGGCGCTGCTGCATCAGCGCGTCGAGGAACGCGTTGGCGGCCGCGTAACTGCCCTGGCCCGCGCCGCCGAGGACGCCCGCGAGGGAGGAGAAGACCACGAAGGAGGACAGCTCCGCCCCTGCGGTCAGCGTGTGCAGGTTCCAGACGCCGTCGGTCTTCGGCCGCAGCACGGCGTCAAGGCCGTCCGCGTCGATGGACTCGACGACGGCGTCGCGGAGCACGCCCGCGGCATGGACGACGGCGGTCAGCGGATACTCCTGGGGCAGGTGGCGCAGGACGCGGGCCAGCTGCTCGCGGTCGGCCGCGTCGCAGGCGACGACGGTGACGCGGGCTCCCGCGGCGGTGAGTTCGTCGCTCAGGGCGGCGACGCCGTCGCCGGTGGGGCCGCGGCGGGACAGCAGGAGGAGGTGCCGGGCGCCGAGCCGGGCGGCGTGCCGGGCCACCTGCGCGCCGAGGCCGCTCGTGCCGCCGGTGATCAGGACGGTGCCCGTGCCGAGTGCGGCGGCGGGCGCGGCCCCGGGGGCCGTCTGCGCGTCTTGGGCGCGGAGGACGGGTACGTACAACTTCCCGTCTCTGACGGCGAGTTCGTGCGACTTGGAGCGCAGGACGTCCGACAGTGTTTGCGGGTCCAGCCCGTCGGTGTCGGTTTCGGTGTCCACGAGGAGTACGCGGCCGGGGTTCTCGGCGCGTGCGGCCCTGGCCAGACCCCAGACGGGGGCGTGGGCGAGGTCGAGCGCGGTGTCGGGCGCCTCGGCTCCGGTGAGCACCGCGCGACGGGTCAGCACGACCAGCCGCGCCGAGGCGGGCCGGTCCTGCGCCAGCCACTCCTGGATCCGGCCCAGGGTGTCGTGGAGGACGGCCCGCGCACGGGCGGCGTCGTCGTCTCCGGCAGCGGTGAAGGCGGCGACGTCGAGGATCGTTGCGTCCGAGGTCTCCGGACCCGCGGCCTTCTCCCCGTCACCGTCACCCGGCGCGTACGGCGACCAGGTGAGGGACAGCAGCGACTGCGTGCTGTTGTCCGGGGTGGCGAGATCACCGGCAGCCACCGGTCGTACGAGGAGGGAGTCGATCCGCGCGACCGGCGTGCCGGACGGATCGGCCGCCTCCACCGTGAACGTGTCGTCGCCGGTGGGCACGATGCGTACGCGCACCTCGCTCGCGCCCCGGCTGTGCAGCGTGACCGTGCCGAAGGAGAAGGGCAGCGGTGTGGCGCCGTCGAGGCCGTCCACGGCCGCGGCCTGCAGTGCGGCGTCGAGGAGGGCGGGGTGCGCGCCGAAGCGCCGCGCCTCCTCCGCCTGCCGCCCGGGCAGGGCGACCTGCGCGAGGATCTCGCCGTCGAGCCGCCACACGTCGGACAGGCCCTGGAAGGCGGGCCCGTACTCCAGACCTGCGTCGGCCATCGTGTCGTAGTGCGTGGCGGCGTCCAGCCGTTCGGCCCCCGCGGGCGGCCATGCGGCGCCGTACAGAGGGTTGTCGGCCGACGCGCCGTCGCGCGGCGACCCGGCGTCGGCCAGGAGGGCGCTCGCGTGCCGGGTCCACTGTCCGGTGCCGTCGGAGCGGCGGGGGCGGGCGTAGACGTCGAGCGGGCGCCCGGCGCCGTCCGCGCCGCCGATCTGCACCTGGATGTCGACCTCGCCCTGCTCGGGCAACCGCAGCGGCGCGGTCAGCGTCAGGTCCCGCACCGTGTCGCAGCCGACCTCGTCGGCGGCGCGCAGGGCCATCTCGACGAAGGCGGTACCCGGCAGGATCACCGTGCCGAAGACCGCGTGGTCCGAGAGCCACGGCTGTGCGGCGCGGGACAGGCGCCCGGTGAGGACGACGTCGTCGCTGTCGGCGAGGCGGACGGCCGCGCCGAGCAGCGGATGCCGCACGGCTTCCAGGCCCGCGGAGCCGAGGTCGGCGGAGGCGGCCGCGGCGGGCTGCCAGTACCGGCGGCGCTGGAAGGCGTACGTCGGCAGCTCGACGAGTTCACCGCCCGCCAGCCACGGCGCCCAGTCCACGTCGGCTCCGGCCACGAACACCTCGGCCAGAGCGCGCAGCAGTTGGGCCTTCTCGTCCTCGTTGCGGCGGAGCGTTCCGACGGCGGTCACGCCCGTCGTACGAAGGTGGTCGGCGTACTGCGCGACGGCGCCGAGCAGGACGGGGTGGGGGCTGGACTCGACGAAGACGCGGTGTCCGGCTTCCAGGAGGCGGTGCAGGGCGGAGTCGAACCGGACGGTCTGACGCAGATTCGTGAACCAGTACTCCGCGTCCATCACCGCCGTATCAATCACGTCACCGGTGACCGTGGAGAACAGCGGGACCTGGCTGCTCTTCGGCTGAATCTCCGCGAGGACCTCAAGCAGTTCATCCCGAAGGTCCTCGACCTGCGGCGAGTGCGAGGCGTAATCCACCGCGATCCGCCGCACCTGCACACCATCGGCCTCACAGGCGGCCATGAACGCATCCAGCTCGCCCGGCGAACCCGACACCACAACCTGCTCAGGCCCATTGACCACAGCCACCTGAAGACCGTCAGTCAACCGCCCCACAACCTGAGCCTCAGGCGCCAGAACGGACACCATCCCGCCCCGCCCAGCCAGCCGCACAATCGCCCGCGAGCGAAGAGCGACCACACGCGCCGCATCACCCAGGCTCAGCGCGCCCGCGACACACGCGGCGGCGATCTCACCCTGCGAATGCCCGACGACAGCGGCAGGACGCACCCCCAGCGAACGCCACAGCTCCGCCAGCGACACCATCACCGCGAACAACACCGGCTGCACCACATCCACCCGGCGCAGCAACTCCTCATCGCCCTCCCGGACGACATCCAACAAACCCCAGCCATCCACAAACGGCTCAAGCGCAGCCCCACACTCAGCCATCCGCGCCGCAAACACCGGCGAGAACTCCAACAGCTCCCGAGCCATGCCCACCCACTGCGAGCCCTGCCCCGGGAACACGAGCACCGCACCACCGGAGGCATTCGCCCCGGCACGCCCCGAGACCACGCTCGAAGCCTGACGTCCGGCCGCCAACTCCTCCAGAGCCGAGGTCAGTTCACCAAGGTCCGAGCCGAGTACGACCGCACGGTGCTCCAACACCGCACGCCCACTCGCCAACGTGAAGCCCACGTCCCGCAGACCCAGCGCCCCGCCCTCATCGAGCCGCGCAAGCAACCGCTCCGCCTGCTCCGCCAGAGCCGCCTCACTCCGCGCCGACAACACCCACGGCACCACCGCGGAACCCTCACCCGAGGGGACCAACTCACCCTCAGACACGGCCCCTTCGGGCGCAGGAGCCGCCTCCAGGATCACGTGCGCGTTCGTCCCGCTGTAGCCGAAGGACGACACCCCGGCCCGGCGGGGCCGGTCGCCCTCGGGCCACGGGCGGTTCTCCGTGAGGAGGCGGACCTGGCCCTCGGTCCAGTCGACGTGGTGCGAGGGCTCGTCCACGTGGAGGGTGCTGGGCATGACGCCGTGCCGCATCGCCTGCACCATCTTGATGATGCCCGCGACACCTGCCGCGGCCTGCGTGTGCCCGATGTTGGACTTCACGGAACCCAGCCACAACGGCCGTTCCACGTCCCGCCCTTGGCCGTACGTGGCCAGCAGCGCCTGCGCCTCGATCGGGTCGCCGAGGGTCGTGCCGGTGCCGTGGCCCTCGACGACGTCGACGTCCGCGGAGCCGAGCTGCGCGGCGGCCAGGGCGTCCTGGATCACGCGCTGCTGGGCGGGGCCGTTGGGCGCGGTCTGGCCGTTGGACGCGCCGTCCTGGTTCACCGCGCTGCCCCGCACGACCGCCAGGACCCGGTGGCCGTTGCGTTCCGCGTCGGACAGGCGCTCCAGGGCCAGGACGGCGACGCCCTCGCCCCAGCCGGTGCCGTCGGCGGCGGTGGCGTAGGACTTGCAGCGGCCGTCGGCGGCGAGGCCGCGCTGGCGGGAGAACTCGATGAAGACGCCGGGCGTGGACAGCACCGTCACACCGCCCGCCAGGGCGAGCGAGCACTCGCCCTCGCGCAGCGACTGCACGGCCTGGTGCAGCGCGACCAGCGAGGACGAGCAGGCCGTGTCGACGGTGACGGCGGGGCCCTGCAACCCCAGCGCGTAGGAGACGCGTCCGGACACGAGGCTGCCGACGCTGCCGCCGCCGGGGTCGTAGTCGTGGTGGAAGGACCCTGCGAAGACGCCGGTGGCGGTGTCCTTGAGGGTCTGCGGGTTGATGCCCGCACTCTCCAGGGCCTGCCACGACGCCTCCAGCATGAGGCGGTGCTGCGGGTCCATCCCGTGGGCCTCGCGGGGCGTGATGCCGAAGAACGCCGGGTCGAAGTCCGCCGCGTCGTGCAGGAATCCGCCGGAGCGGGTGTAGGTCTTGCCGGGGTTGCCGGGCTCCGGGTCGTAGAGGGCCTCGACGTCCCAGCCGCGGTCGGCCGGGAAGTTCCCGATCATGTCCTCGCCCTTGAGGACGACGTCCCACAGGTGGTCCGGCGAGGACACCCCGCCGGGCAGCCGACAGCTCATCCCGACGATCGCCACGGGTTCGCTGCGACGGTCCTCGAGGGTCTGCAACCGCCCTCGTGTGGCGTGCAGTTCCTGCGAGACCGCCTTGAGGTATTGGAGCAGTTCGCTTTCGGTGGGCATGAACTCACTCTCAACTCTGGTCTATGGCGGGTATGGCGGGTTTGGCCGATGTGCCGGATACGGCAGGTGTGGCGGGTGTGTCGGGCGTGGACTCCCCGGTGATGGAGATGCCGAGGTTCTTGGTGACGAAGTCGAGGACCTCCGCGGCCGTGGCGGCTTCCAGGTCCGCGGGGTCCGGCTCGTCGTCGGCCGGGGCGGGGTACCCCTGCGCCGGGGGTTCGGTCAGGCAGCGGACGGTCTCGGCCAGGGCGGCACGCTGGCCGCCGGTGAGGTGCAGCCCGTTGAGCCTGGTCCCGATCCTGGCCAGGTCGGCCAGGATCCCTTCGTAGCCGGGCTGTTCGGTGTCCGGAGCCGCTTCCTGCGCTGGTGCCGGGGCCGGGGCCGGGGTGAGCCGGGCGGCGATGTGGTCGACCAGGGCGCGCGGGCTCGGGTGGTCGAACACCGCGGTCGCGGTGAGCTTCACGCCGACCCGGCCGCTGATCTTGTTACGGAGTTCCACCGCGGTCAGCGAGTCGAACCCGAGGTCGCGGAACGCCCCGTCGGCGGAGAGGCCGCGCGGGTCGCCGTGCCCGAGCACCTGGGCGACGTCCGCCAGGACGAGATCGAGCAGGAGCGCGGTGCGCTGCTCGGCCGGGAGGCCGCGCAGCCTGCTCTCCAGCGACTCGGCGGGTGCCGTCGGCGCACTCGTCGCGGTCCTGCGCTGCGGGGCGGGCGCCAGGTCCCGCAGCAGCGGCGGCACGGTGTCCGCCGTCCGGAGCGCGGCGGTGTCGACGCGTACCGGGACCAGGTTGGGGGTGGCCGCGGTCAGCGCCAGGTCGAAGGCGGCAAGGCCCTCCTCGGTGGAGGTGGGCAGCAGCCCGGTGCGGGCGATCCGGCCGAGGTCGGCGGCGCCCAGACCGGCCGTCATCGAGCTGGTCTGCGCCCACATGCCCCAGGCGACGGAGACCGCGGGGGCGCCCGCCGCGTGCCTGCGGGCGGCGTACGCGTCCAGATAGGCGTTGGCGGCGGCGTAGTTGGCCTGTCCCGCCGAGCCGAACACTCCGGCGACCGAGGAGAACACCACGAAGGCCGCGAGGTCCGCGTCGGCGGTCAGGTCGTGCAGGGCACGCACCGCGTCCGCCTTCGGCCGCAGCACTGTGGCGAGGCGCTCCGGTGTGAGGGCCGCGAGGACCCCGTCGTCCAGGACGCCCGCGGTGTGCACCACCGCGGTCAGCGGATGCTCCTCGGGGATCGCCGCGAGGGCCGCGGCGAGTTGCTCGCGGTCCGCCACGTCGCAGGCGACGGAACGGATCCGGATGCCGTCGTCCCCGACCTCCAGGGCGTCGAGGACGTCCAGGAGGTCACGGGGCGCCTCGGTGCCGCTGCGGCTGAGCAACAGGACGTTGCGCACGCCGTGTTCGGCGACCAGACGCCGCAGGACGAGCCGTCCGAGGGTGCCGCTCGCGCCGGTGACGACGACGGTGCCGTCCGGGTCGATCGGGCGGGGGACGGTCAGGACGGTGCGGCCGAGGGGGTGGTTCACATCGCCGTCCGTGGCCTCGGACAGGCCCTCGGACAAGCTTCGGTACGCCGTCTCGGCCGACCGTATGTCGTGGGCCGTGACCGGCAGCGCCCGCAGCGCCCCGGAGTCGAGCAGGCCGGAGAGTTCGGCGAGGACCGCCTGCCGCCGCCCGGCGTCCGGGACGGTGAGCGCGGCGCGCGCGTCGGCGGCCACGAACCGTCCTCCGGCGGCGAGCAGCAGGGCGGCCGACACCTCGGCGCCGGTGCTGCGGTGCGGGTCCATTACGAGGTCGAGCCCTGCCGGCACCCTCTGCGCGATGTCGCCGGGCTCGGGCCCGGTGAGGTGGGTGCCGTCGAGGCCGAGGCCGCGCAGGACGTCGTGGGCGGCCTGCGGCGCTGCGGCGAACACCTCGGCGCCCAGGTGCCGGGCGATCTGGACCGCGGCGAGGCCGACGGGGTCGGCGGCCGCGTGGACCAGCACCCGCTCCCCCGCCCGTAGTCCGCCCTCGTCCACCAGGGCGTGCCAGGCGGCGAGGTACGGGGTGGCCGCCGCGGCGGCCTCGGCGAACGTCAGGGCCCGCGGCAGGGGGGCGACGGACCGGTGGTCGGTGACCGCGGTACGGGCGAGGGCGCCGCCCTCAGGGAAGACGCCCCAGACACGGTCGCCCACGGCCGCTCCCGTGACCGCCGCGCCGAGTTCGGTCACGACACCGGCGCCTTCGACGCCGGGCGTCCGGTCGCCGTCGGTCAGGTCGTCGGGGCCGATGGCGGCGGCGCGCATCGCCACTCGGATCTCCTGCGGGCCGAGGGGCGCGGCGGGGGCCGGTACGAGGGCGAGCCCACCGGGACCACCGGGACCACCGAGGCCTGCGGGATTCCCGGCTTCGCCTTCGCCGGTCGTCGCCTCAAGCCGCCACTCGGACGCGTCGTCCGGCAGTGGGAGCAGGTCGGGAGCGGTCCGGCTGAGCCGGGGCACGTACGCCTGCCCGTCGCGCCAGGCGAGCTCGGGCTCGCCGGTGGCGACGGCCGCCGCGACGGCGTCGGCGGACCGGGTGTCCGCGTCGACGAGATCGACGAGCAGCAGACGTCCGGGGTGTTCGGCCCTGGCCGCCCGGATCAGGCCCCACACGGCGGCGGTGGCCGGGTCGGGGCGGCCCGTCATGTCGCCCCGGGTGACCACGACGAGCCGTCCTTCGCCGTGGTCGGCGTCGGCCGTGTCGGCGAAGAAGCGCTGGACGCGTCCGAGCACCTCGGTCAGGCGGGCGTGTACGTCGCCGCCGGGCTCGACGCCGACAACGGTGACCCCGGGCACGGGCGCGCCGGACGCGGGCGTGCCGGACGCGATCGCCCCCGCCCCCGTCTCCGGAACGGTCAGCGGACGCCAGCGCAGGTGGAGCCCGCCGTCACTGCCGGGCGCCGTGGCCGCGGACATCGGCCGCAGCAGCAGCGCTTCCACGGTGACGACGGGCTGCCCCGCGCTGTCGACGGCGGTCAGGGAGACGGCCCCGTCGGCGGTGGCGGTGAGCCGGACCCGTACCGCTCCTGCCCCGGCCGCGTGCAGCGTCACACCCGTCCACGAGAAGGGCAGCAACGGCCTCGACCCGTCGGCTCCGGACCCGGACCCGGACCCGGCCCCGGGACCGGACAGTGACGGCACGCCGAGCGTGACGGCGTGCAGCGCCGCGTCGAGAAGCGCCGGGTGGATCCCGAACGCGCCCGGCTGCGCGGGCAGTTCCGCCTCCGCATAGAGGGCGTCCGCCGTGCGCCAAGCCGTCCGCAGGCCCTGGAAGACGGGCCCGTAGCCGTAGCCGCGCGCGGCCAGGTCGGCGTAGAGGCCGTCGACGGGTATCCGCTCGGCGTCGGCGGGCGGCGCGTCCCACCCCTCGCCGGGCTCCGCGGGCGTGTCGGCCAGGGTGCCCGTCGCGTGCTGGACCTGCGGCTCGGTGCCGGAGGCCGGGGCGGCCGAGGAGTGGACGGTGACCGTGCGGCGGCCGGTCGTGTCGGGGGCGCCGACGACGACCTGGAGGTAGACGGCGGTGTCGGCGGGCAGCACCAGCGGTGCCTGGAGGGTCAGTTCCTCGACGACGGGGCAGCCCGTCTCGGCGCCCGCGTGCAGCGCCAGATCGAGGAAGGCGGTGCCGGGCAGCAGTACCGTGCCGCCGATCGCGTGGTCGGCGAGCCAGGGGTGGGCGCCGGGCAGGATGCGGCCGGTCAGCACCGTCTGCCCGTCGGGCAGGTGCACGGCGGCGCCGAGCAGCGGGTGCCGGGTGCCGGTGAGGCCCGCGGCCCGGATGCCGACCGTCGACGTGGTGGCGTCCTGCCAGTAACGCTGCCCCGCGAAGGCGTAGCCCGGCAGGTCGGTGCGGCGGCCGCCCGGCAGCAGCTGGTGCCACTGCACCGGCGTACCGGCCACGAACGTCTCGGCGACGGCCCGGGTCAGGGCGAAGGGCTCGTCCTGACCGGACTTGAGGGCCGCCACGGCGACGTATCCGTCGTCCCCGAGGCACTCGTCGAGCGTGGCGTGCGCCATCGGGGTCACCGCGGCGTCGGCGCCGACCTCCAGGAAGGCGCGGACGCCCTGGTCGGCGAGGGCGCGCACACCGTCGGCGAAGCGGACGGCACCGCGGACGTGCTCCACCCAGTACCGGGCGGTGCACAGGCGTTCGGCGTCGACAGGACCGCCGGTGACGTTCGAGATCACGGGTATCCGGGGCGCGTTGAACGACAGACCGGAGATCGCCTCGGCGAACTCGTCGAGCATGGCGTCCATGCGGTGCGAGTGGAAGGCGTGCGAGACCGCGAGGCGGTGCACGCGGTGGCCCGCGGCCCGGAAGTGGTCGGCGACGGCGAGGGCGGCTGCCTCGTCGCCCGAGACGACGACGGCCTCCGGGCCGTTGACGGCGGCGATCCCGACGGAGTCGGTCAGCCCGGCCCGCTCGATGTACGCCCGGGTCGCCTCCTCGTCCGCCGCGACGGCCACCATCGCCCCGCCCTCCGGCAGGGCCTGCATCAGCCGTCCGCGCGCCGCGACGAGGGCGCAGGCGTCGGACAGCGACAGCACCTCCGCCGCGTACGCCGCGGTGATCTCGCCGAGGGAGTGGCCCATGACGTGTCCGGGGGTGACTCCCCAGTCCCTGAGCAGTTCGAGAAGGCCGACCTCAAGGGCGAACAGGCCGGTCTGGGTGTACATGCTCTGCTGCAGCAGCGGCGCGAGCGGCGAGTCATCGGGCGCGAACACGACGTCACGCAGGGGGTGTTCGGCGTACCCGTCGAGGTGCGTGTCGACCGCGGCGCACACGGCGTCGAAGGCCTCCGCGAAGACGGGGTACCGCTCATACAGCTCCTGCCCCATACCGGCCCGTTGGGAGCCCTGCCCCGAGAAGACCAGCGCGAGCCCGCCCGCCCCGACGGCCGGAACGGCCCCGGTGACGGCGGCGGGGGTGTCCTCGCCACGGGCGAGGGCGGCCAGCGCCTCGGTCAGGTCGTCGCGTCCGGCGCCCAGGACGACGGCACGGTGGTCCATCAACGCCCGGCCCGTGGCCAGGGTGTGGCCGACGTCGCGCGGGTCGACGGCGTCGTCCCCGGCGACCCGGTCGAGCAGGCGTGCGGCCTGTCGGCGCAGTCCGTCGGCGGTCCTGGCCGACAGGGTCCAGGGGGTGACCGGGGCTTCCTGAGCCAGCTCGGTACCCGGGGCCTGCCCGTCGCCCAAAGCCTGTCCGTCGTGCGGGGCCTGCCCGTCGTCCTGGGCCGAGGCCTCCTCGGGTGCCGCTTCGAGGATGACGTGCGCGTTCGTCCCGCTGATGCCGAAGGACGACACGGCCGAGCGACGGGGCCGCGCCAGCTCGGGCCACTCCTGCTGGGACGCCAGCACGCTGACGGCACCGGACTCCCAGTCGACGTGCCGGGAGGGGGTGTCGGCGTGCAGGGTGCGCGGCATGACGCCGTGCCGCATGGCCTGCACCATCTTGATGATGCCCGCGACACCGGCCGCGGCCTGGGTGTGCCCGATGTTGGACTTGATGGAGCCAAGCCACAACGGCCGCTCCTCGTCCCGCCCTTGACCGTACGTAGCGAGCAGCGCCTGCGCCTCGATCGGATCGCCCAGCGAGGTGCCGGTGCCGTGCGCCTCGACGACGTCCACGTCCGCGGACGTCAGGCGCGCACTGGCGAGCGCGTCACGGATGACGCGCTGCTGCGACGGGCCGTTGGGGGCGGTCATGCCATTGCTGCCGCCGTCCTGGTTCACCGCGGAACCTCGTACGACCGACAGGACTTGATGCCCGAGGCGACGCGCATCGGAGAGCCGCTCGACGACCAGCAGACCGACGCCTTCGGCCCAGCCCGCACCATCGGCGTCATCGGAGAAGGCCTTGCACCGGCCGTCCACCGACATCGCCCGCTGCCGCGAGAACTCCACGAACGTGGTGGGCGTCGACATCACGGTCACACCGCCCGCCAGGGCAAGGGTGCACTCGCCGTTGCGCAGTGCCTGCACGGCCAGGTGCAGCGCCACCAGCGACGACGAGCAGGCCGTGTCGATCGTCATCGCCGGGCCTTCGAGACCCAGCTGGTACGAGATGCGGCCCGATGCCACGCTGGACGCGCTGCCCAGCATGCGGAAGCCGTCCATGCCCTCGACGGGCTCGTGCAGCGGCGGGCCGTACTCCATCGGCATCAGTCCGGTGAAGACACCGGTCCTGCTGCCGCGCAGGGAGTCCGGGTCGATGCCGGTCCGCTCAAGGGCCTCCCACGCCGTCTCCAGGAGCAGCCGCTGCTGCGGGTCCATCGCCGCGGCCTCCCGCGGACTGATCCCGAAGAACTCGGCCTCGAACACGGCTGCGTCGTGCAGGAAGCCGCCGCGTCGCGAGTACGTCTTCCCGGCCCGGTCGGGGTCGGGGTCGTAGAGGTCGGCGATGTCCCAGCCGCGGTCGACGGGGAAGTCCGAGATGGCGTCGAGGCCGTCGAGGGTCGCCTGCCACAGCTCCTGCGGAGAACGGATGTCGCCCGGGAAGCGGCAGGCCATGCCCACGATCACGATCGGGTCGTCGTCCGCGGCGGCTCCGGCCACGGGGACCGGCGTCACCGGACCCGGGTCCGTCCCTCCGACCTCCTCCTGGAGGAAGCCGACGAGCGCGGTGGGCGTCGGATAGTCGAACACCAACGTCGACGGCAACCGCAGCCCCGTCACCGTCTGCAACCGCTGCCGCAGCTCAAGCCCTGTGAGTGAGTCGAAGCCCAGATCGCGGAAGGCACGATCCGCCTCCACCGACCCACCCGAACCGAGCCCGAGAACCAACGACACCTGCCCACGGACGAGTTCGAGCAGCGCCTCGGCCCTCTTCGCGCTGTCCAGCGCCGCCATGTCGGCGACCCACGACGAGGACTGCCCGGCCCCGACGGCGGCCGCCGCGCGACGCGCCGGGGCGCGGACGAGCGACTTGAACACGGCGGGCAGCCGGTCCTGCGCCGCCTGGCTGCGCAGCGCGGGCAGGTCGAGGCGGGCCGGGAACAGGTTGGCGCGGTCGGCGGCGAGTGCCGCGTCGAACAGGGCGAGCCCCTGCGCGGCGGACATCGGGGCGAGCCCGCCCCGGGTGAGCCGGGCGATGTCGGCCTCGTCGAGGTGCGCGGTCATCGCGCTGTCGCCGCCTGCCCACAGGCCCCAGGCCAGCGAGGTCGCCGTCAGTCCTTCGGCGCGGCGCGCGTGGGCGAGGGCGTCCAAGTAGGCGTT
Organism: Streptomyces sp. NPDC042371; assembly: GCF_056437465.1. Classification (NCBI taxonomy): domain Bacteria; kingdom Bacillati; phylum Actinomycetota; class Actinomycetes; order Kitasatosporales; family Streptomycetaceae; genus Streptomyces; species Streptomyces sp. NPDC042371. The sequence continues at coordinate 118,142 of NZ_JBWKAP010000002.1, forward strand.
GGCGGCCGCGTAGTTGGCCTGGCCTGCCGTGCCCATCACACCGGCGGCGGACGAGAACAGTACGAACGCGGCCAGGTCGGCGCCCCGCGTCAGCTCGTCCAGGAGGCGGGCTCCTTCGACCTTCGGGCGCATGACGGTGTCGAGGCGGTCGGGGGTCAGGGCGGTGAGTACGCCGTCGTCGAGGACACCGGCGGCGTGGACCACGGCGGTCAGCGGGTGGTCGTCCGCGATGCCCGCAAGGGCCGCCGCAAGACCGTCCCGGTCCGCGACGTCGCAGGCGGCGAAGGTCACCGTGGCGCCGATCGCGGCCAGTTCGGCGGCCAGCTCCTCGGAACCCTCGGCGCCGCGACGGCTGACGAGCAGCAGGTTGCGTACGCCGTACTCGACCACGAGGTGCCGGGCGACGAGTCGGCCCAGGGATCCACCGGCTCCGGTGATCAGGGCTGTGCCGTCCGGGTTCCACTCGGGGGCAGGCGGCGTGGGCGGTGCCGACGACGCAGACGATGCAGACGCCGCTGCTTCGGACTCGACCGTCACCAGTCGTGGCGCGGTCAACTTGTCCTCGCTGTAAGCGAGTTGCGGCTCGCCGGAGGCCAGGGCGGTGGTGAGTGCCGACTCCGGCTCGCTCTTCGCGGGTACGTCGACGACCACGATGCGTCCGGGGTGCTCGGTCTGCGCCGAGCGCAGCAGGCCCCATACGGCCGCGGTGGCCGGGTCGGGCCGGGTGGCGATGTCGCCCCGGGTGACGACGGCGAGCCGGGAGCCCTCGTCGTCGGCCGACGCGGCGAGGAAGTCCTGGACCGTCTCCAGTACTCCGGCCACGCTCGTCCGGACATCCCCGCCGGGCTCGACATGGGCGACGACGACGTCGGACGGAAGCCCAACGGAAGCGTCCGACCCCGAAGCCGGGTTCGGCACCGGTACGTCGGCCCACCGCACCTCGAACAGCGGGTCCCCGGCGGCGACCGCCGCACCCAACTGCTCCTGCGACATCTTCTGCAACCGCAGCTCGTCCACCGACACCACCGGCAGACCCGCACCGTCGAACGCCGCCAACCGCACGGCACCATCCGCGTCACGCGACAACCGCACCCGCAGAGCAGAGGCGCCGACCGAGTACAGCCGCACCCCGCTCCACGAGAAGGGCACCCACAGGTCGCCCGAGGGCAGCGGATGCAGGGCGGCGTCGAGGAGTGCCGGATGGATGCCGAACTCATCGGCGTCCACGGGCAACTGGACCTCGGCCAGCAGATCCCCGCCGTCGCGCCACAGCGCGCGCAGCCCCTGGAACACCGGCCCGTAGCCGTATCCAAGCCCGGCCAGCGCCTCGTACGCATCCGCGACATCGACCCGCTCGGCACCGACCGGCGGCCACACGCCCCCCAGCCGCTCCTCCGACGGGACGGGACCGGCCTCCGCGAGCACCCCGACGGCGTGCCGCACCCAGTCCGCTCCCCCGGTCACGTCGTCGTCGACGTCCTGGACCTGCGAGTGCACGGAAACCGTCCGGCGCCCGTCGCCGTCCGGCGCCCCCACCGACACCTGCACCGACACCTGCGCGTCCGCCGACAGCACGAGCGGCCGCTCAAGAGTCAGCTCCTCGATGACATCGCAGCCCACCTCGTCGGCGGCGCGGAGCGTCATCTCGATGAACGCGGTACCCGGGAGCAGGACCGTGCCGAAGACTCCGTGGTCGTCGAGCCACGGGTGAGTGGAGCGGGACAGGCGCCCGGTGAGGACGACGTCATCGCCACCGGCGAGCCGGACGGCGGCGCCGAGCAGCGGGTGCCCGGCGGGCCGCAGCCCCAGCCCGGCCGCGTCCACCACGGACCGCCCCGCGGGCAGCCAGTGACGACGACGCTGGAAGGCGTACGTCGGCAACTCGACGAGTTCACCGCCCGCCACCCAAGGCGACCAGTCCACGTCGACACCGGCCACGAACACCTCGGCCAGACTCTGCAGCAGCCGGGCCGGACCCCCTTCATTGCGGCGCAGCGTCCCCACGGCGGTCACCTGGGGCACGCCTTCGCCCTCGGCGGCCTGGGTCACTGCCCCGACCAGCACGGGGTGGGGGCTGGACTCGACGAAGACGCGGTGTCCGGCCTCCAGGAGGCGGTGCAGGGCGGAGTCGAACCGGACGGTCTGACGCAGGTTCGTGAACCAGTACTCCGCGTCCATCACCGCCGTATCAATCACGTCGCCAGTGACGGTCGAGAACAGCGGAACCTGACCACTGCGCGGCTCGATCTCCCCAAGAACCTCCAGCAACTCATCCCGCAAGTCCTCGACCTGGGGAGAGTGCGAGGCGTAATCCACCGCGATCCGCCGCACCTGCACACCATCGGCCTCACAGGCGGCCATGAACGCATCCAGCTCGCCCGGCGAACCCGACACCACGACCTGCTCAGGACCGTTGACCACAGCCACCTGAAGACCGTCAGTCAACCGCCCCACGACCTGAGCCTCGGGCGCCAGAACGGACACCATCCCGCCCCGCCCAGCCAGCCGCACAATCGCCCGCGACCGCAGAGCCACCACACGCGCCGCATCACCCAGGCTCAGCGCGCCCGCGACACACGCGGCGGCGATCTCACCCTGCGAATGCCCGACGACAGCGGCAGGACGCACCCCCAGCGAACGCCACAACTCCGCCAGCGACACCATCACCGCGAACAACACCGGCTGCACCACATCCACCCGGCGCAGCAACTCCTCATCGCCCTCCCGGACGACCTCCAACAAACCCCAGCCGTCCACGAACGGCTCCAGCGCAGCCCCACACTCAGCCATCCGCGCCGCAAAGACCGGCGACGACTCCAACAGCTCGCGGGCCATGCCCAGCCACTGCGAGCCCTGCCCCGGGAAGACGAACACCGCACCGCCGGAGGCATTGGCCCCGGCACGCCCGGTCACCACACCCGAAGCCTCGCGGCCCGCCGCCAACTCGCCCAGGGCGGAGGACAGTTCACCAAGCTCCGAGCCGAGCACGACCGCCCGGTGCTCCAACACCGCGCGCCCACCCGCCAACGTGAACCCGACATCCCGAAGACTCGGCGCCCCACCCTCATCAAGGTGTGCCTGTACGCGGGCCGCCTGCTCCGCCAGAGCCGCCTCGCTCCGGGCCGACAGCATCCACGGCACCACCGGAGCGGCCATGACCGCGGGCGCCTCGGGCAGAGCCGGGGGCGCGGTCGGCACGGTCTCCTCGGCCGGGGCCGCCTCCAGGATCACGTGCGCGTTCGTCCCGCCGATGCCGAAGGACGACACACCGGAGCGGCGCGGGCGGTCGAGCTCCGGCCATTCCTGGTTCTCGGTGAGGAGCCTGACCTGCCCGGACGTCCAGTCGACGTGGTGGGAGGGAGTGTCGGCGTGCAGGGTGCGCGGCATGACGCCGTGCCGCATGGCCTGCACCATCTTGATGATGCCCGCGACACCGGCCGCGGCCTGGGTGTGCCCGATGTTGGACTTGATGGAGCCAAGCCACAACGGCCGCTCCTCGTCCCGCCCTTGACCGTACGTAGCGAGCAGCGCCTGCGCCTCGATCGGATCGCCGAGTGCGGTGCCGGTGCCGTGCGCCTCGACGGCGTCGACGTCGGCCGTGGTCAGCCGTGCGCCCGCCAGCGCGTCACGGATGACGCGCTGCTGCGAGGGACCGTTCGGTGCCGTCAGGCCATTGCTGCCGCCGTCCTGGTTCACCGCACTGCCGCGCACCACGGCCAGAACGTGGTGCCCGAGGCGACGCGCCTCCGAGAGCCGCTCGACGACCAGCAGACCGACGCCTTCGGCCCAGCCCGCCCCATCGGCATCGTCGGAGAAGGCCTTGCACCGGCCGTCCACCGACATCGCCCGCTGCCGCGAGAACTCCACGAACGTCGTGGGCGTCGACATCACCGTGACACCGCCCGCCAGAGCCAGCGAGCACTCACCGTTGCGCAACGCCTGCACCGCAAGGTGCAGCGCCACCAGCGACGACGAGCAGGCCGTGTCGATCGTCATCGCGGGGCCCTCAAGACCCAGCTGGTACGAGATACGGCCCGACGCCACACCACCGCTGTTGCCGGTGATCATCAGGCCCTCGACGTCCTCGGTCGCCTCGCCGAGCCAGGTCCCGTAGTCGTGGTACATGAGACCGGTGAAGACGCCGGTCCTGCTGCCGCGCAGGGAGTCCGGATCGATACCGGTCCGCTCAAGGGCCTCCCACGCCGTCTCCAGGAGGAGCCGCTGCTGCGGGTCCATCGCCGCGGCCTCCCGCGGACTGATCCCGAAGAACTCCGCGTCGAAGTCCCCCACTCCGGACAGGAATCCACCCCGGCGGGAGTAGCTCGTACCGACGTGACCGGGGTCCGGGTCGAAGAGGTTCGCCAGGTCCCAGCCGCGGTCGTCGGGGAAGTCGGAGATGCCGTCGACTCCGTCGAGAGTCGCCTGCCACAGCTCCTGCGGGGAGCGGATGCCACCCGGGAAACGGCAGGCCATGCCCACGATCACGATCGGATCGTCGTCCGCGGCCGCTCCCGCCGACACGACCGGCGCCACCGGACCCGCGTCCGTCCCCCCGACCTCCTCCTCAAGAAAGCCGACGAGCGCGGTGGGCGTCGGATAGTCGAACACCAGCGTCGACGGCAGCCGCAGCCCCGTCACCGTCTGCAACCGCTGCCGCAGCTCAAGCCCTGTCAGCGAATCGAAGCCCAGATCGCGGAAGGCACGATCCGCCTCCACCGACCCACCCGAACCGAGTCCAAGGACCAACGACACCTGCCCACGCACGACTTCGAGGAGTGCCTCCTGGCGCTCGTCGTCGTCCAGCGCCGCCATCCCGGCGGCCCACGACGACGCTTCCTCCGCGGTGGGCGCGACGGCCCGGCGTACGGGAGCGCGGACGACCGACTTGAACACGGCGGGCAGCCGGTCCTGGGCCGCCTGGCTGCGCAGCGCGGGCATGTCGAAACGGGCCGGGACGATGGTCGCCCGGTCGGCCGCCAGCGCGGCGTCGAACAGGGCGAGGCCCTGGGACGTCGACATGGCCCCCAGGCCGCTGCGGGAGAGCCGCGCGATGTCGGCCTCGTCGAGGTGCGCGGTCATCGCGCTGTCGCTGGCCCACAGACCCCAGGCCAGCGACGTCGCCGCCAGCCCGTCGGCACGGCGGGCAAGGGCCAGCGCGTCCAAGTAGGCGTTCGCGGCGGCGTAGTTGCCCTGTCCTGCCGTGCCCATCACACCGGCGGCGGACGAGAACAGTACGAACGCGGCCAGGTCGGCGCCCCGCGTCAGCTCGTCGAGCAGCCTGGCGCCCTCGGCCTTCGGGCGCATCACGGTGTCGACCCGCTCAGCGGTGAGCGCGGTGACGACGCCGTCGTCCAGCACGCCCGCGGCGTGAATCACGGCGGTGAGCGGGTGATCGTCCGCTATCCCCGCCAGGGCTGCCGCAAGACCGTCCCGGTCCGCCACGTCACACGCGGCGAAGGTCACCGTCGCACCGGCCGCGGCCAGTTCGGCGGCCAGCTCCTCAGAGCCCTCGGCGCCGCGACGGCTGACCAGCAGCAGGTGACGTACGCCGTACTCGGCCACGAGATGCCGAGCGAACAGCCCACCCAGAGCGCCACTCGCACCCGTGATCAGGACGGTGCCGTCCAGGTCCCACTCCGGCGCGTTGACTGCCTCCGTGGAGACAGTCATGACCCGAGGCGCCAGCAACCTGGTGCCTTCTACGGCGAGTTGGGGCTCACCACTCGACAGCGCCGAAGCGACGGCCGCCTCACGCTCGGCGCCGTCCGGCACATCGACGACCACGATCCGTCCGGGCTGCTCCGCCTGCGCCGAACGCAGCAGGCCCCACACCGCGGCCGTCGCCGGATCCGGTGTGCCGCCCGTCATCCCGCCATGTGTGACCACGACGAGCCGGGCTTCCTCCGCCGACTCGGCGAGGAACCGCTGAACCGTCTCCAGCACCTCGGTGACCCGTGCACCGGCATCCCCGCCGGGCTCGACATGAGCAACGACGACGTCGGAAGCATCCGCCCCCGCCCCTGAGACCGGTCCAGGCACGTCGGCCCACCGCACCTCGAACAGCGGGTCCCCGGCGGCGACCGCCGCACCCAACTGCTCCTGCGACATCTTCTGCAACCGCAGCTCGTCCACCGACACCACCGGCAGACCCGCACCGTCGAACGCCGCCAACCGCACGGCACCATCCGCGTCACGCGACAACCGCACCCGCAGCGCAGAGGCACCGACCGAATGCAGCCGCACCCCGCTCCACGAGAAGGGGACGACGATCTCCCCGGCGAGCAGCGGGTGCAGCGCGGCGTCCAGCAGCGCGGGGTGGACGCCGAACTCATCGGCCTCCGTCGGAAGCTGCACATCGGCGAACAGGTCGTCGCCGTCGCGCCACAGCGCGCGCAGCCCCTGGAACACCGGCCCATAGCCGTATCCAAGCCCGGCCAGCGCCTCGTACGCATCCGCGACGTCGACCCGCTCGGCACCGACCGGCGGCCACACGCCCTCCAGCCGCTCCACCCCGGCCGACGCCCCATCGGCCAGCACGCCCACGGCATGCCGGACCCACTCCGTCCCGGCGTCCAGGTCCCCGTCGGCGTTCTGGACGTACGAGTGCACGGAGATCGCCCGGTGGCCCGCCTCGTCCGGCGCACCCACCGACACCTGTACGGAGGTCGACGCGCCCCGCGACAGCACGAGCGGCCGCTCAAGCGTCAGCTCCTCGACGACAGCGCAGCCGACCTCGCTCCCGGCGTGCAGCGCCAGCTCGACGAAGGCGGTGCCGGGCAGGATGACCGTGCCGTAGACGGCGTGGTCCGCCAGCCACGGGTACGTGTTCAGCGACAGCTGACCGGTGAGGACGAGACCTTCCTGCGGCGCGAGGGCCACGGCGGCGCCGAGCAGCGGGTGCCCGGCGGGCCGCAGCCCCAGTCCGGCCGCGTCCACCACGGACCGCCCCGCGGGCAGCCAGTGACGACGACGCTGGAAGGCGTACGTCGGCAACTCCACCAGCCGACCACCCGCCACCCACGGCGACCAGTCCACGTCGACACCCGCGACGAACACCTCGGCCAGACTCTGCAACAGCCGAGCCGGGCCCCCCTCACCCCGCCGCAGCGTCCCCACGGCCGCCACACCGGCAACCCCGTCGCCCTCGGCGGCCTGGGTCACTGCCCCGACCAGCACGGGATGCGGACTCGACTCGACGAAGACGCGGTGCCCGGCCTCCAGGAGGCGGTGCAGGGCGGAGTCGAACCGGACGGTCTGACGCAGATTCGTGAACCAGTACTCCGCGTCCATCACCGCCGTATCAATCACGTCGCCAGTGACGGTCGAGAACAGCGGAACCTGACCACTGCGCGGCTCGATCTCCCCAAGAACCTCCAGCAACTCATCCCGCAAGTCCTCGACCTGGGGAGAGTGCGAGGCGTAATCCACCGCGATCCGCCGCACCTGCACACCATCGGCCTCACAGGCGGCCATGAACGCATCCAGCTCGCCCGGCGAACCCGACACCACGACCTGCTCAGGACCGTTGACCACAGCCACCTGAAGACCGTCGGTCAACCGCCCCACAACCTGAGCCTCAGGCGCCAGAACGGACACCATCCCGCCCCGCCCAGCCAGCCGCACAATCGCCCGCGACCGCAGAGCCACCACACGCGCCGCATCCTCCAGCGACAACGCCCCCGCGACACACGCGGCAGCAATCTCACCCTGCGAATGCCCCACCACAGCAGCAGGACGCACCCCCAGCGAACGCCACAACTCCGCCAGCGACACCATCACCGCGAACAACACCGGCTGCACCACATCCACCCGGCGCAGCAACTCCTCATCGCCCTCCCGGACGACCTCCAACAAACCCCAGCCGTCCACGAACGGCTCAAGCGCAGCCCCACACTCAGCCATCCGCGCCGCAAACACCGGCGAGAACTCCAACAGCTCCCGAGCCATGCCCACCCACTGCGAGCCCTGCCCCGGGAACACGAACACCGCACCGCCAGCAGCAGCACCCGCACCCGCGCGCCCAGCCACCACCCCGGAAACCTCACGGCTAGCGGCCAACTCACGCAATGAAGTGCTCAGTTCATCAAGATCCGAGCCGAGTACGACAGCACGGTGCTCCAACACCGCACGCCCACCCGCCAACGTGAACCCCACATCACGCAGACCCAGCGCCCCGCCCTCATCAAGCCGCGCAAGCAACCGCTCCGCCTGCTCCGCCAGAGCCGCCTCACTCCGCGCCGACAACACCCACGGCACCACCGCGGAACCCTCACCCGAGGGACCCAACTCACCCTCAGACACGGCCCCTTCGGGCGCAGGAGCCGCCTCCAGGATCACGTGCGCATTCGTGCCACTGATGCCGAAGGACGACACGGCCGAGCGGCGCGGCCGCTCCAGCTCGGGCCACTCCTGGCGGGTCTCCAGCACGCTGACGGCACCGGACTCCCAGTCGACGTGCCGGGACGGCGTGGAGACGTTCAGCGAGCGCGGCATGACGCCGTTGCGCATCGCCTGCACCATCTTGATGACACCGGAGACACCGGCGGCGGCCTGCGTGTGCCCGATGTTGGACTTCACGGAACCCAGCCACAACGGCCGCTCGCTGTCCCGCCCTTGACCGTACGTAGCCAGCAGCGCCTGCGCCTCGATCGGGTCGCCCAGGGACGTGCCCGTGCCGTGCGCCTCGACCACGTCCACGTCCGCGGACGTCAGGTGCGCACTGGCCAGGGCGTCACGGATGACGCGCTGCTGCGAGGGGCCGTTCGGTGCCGTCAGGCCATTGCTGCCGCCGTCCTGGTTCACCGCACTGCCCCGCACCACGGCCAGAACGTCATGTCCGAGGCGGCGCGCCTCCGAGAGCCGCTCGACGACCAGCATGCCCACGCCCTCGGCCCAGCCGGTGCCGTCCGCGTCGTCGGAGAACGGCTTGCAGCGGCCGTCGGCGGCGAGGCCGCGCTGGCGGGAGAACTCGACGAACATGCCCGGCGTGGACAGCACCGTCGCACCGCCCGCCAGGGCCATCGAGCACTCGCCGTTGCGCACCGACTGCACGGCGAGGTGCAGCGCGACCAGCGAGGACGAGCAGGCCGTGTCGATCGTCATCGCCGGGCCCTCAAGACCCAACTGGTAGGAGATGCGGCCCGACGCCACGCTGGAGGTGTTTCCGGTGAGGCGGAAGCCCTCCGTGCCGTCGGTCGGGGCGTCGAGATGCGGCCCGTACTCCATGTTCGTGGCGCCGACGAAGACGCCGGTCCTGCTGCGGCGCAGGGAGTCCGGATCGATGCCGGTGCGCTCCAGGGCCTCCCACGCCGTCTCCAGGAGGAGCCGCTGCTGCGGGTCCATCGCCGCGGCCTCCCGCGGACTGATCCCGAAGAACTCCGCGTCGAAGTCCCCCGCACCGGCCAGGAATCCGCCGCGACGCGTGTACGTCGTGCCGGGGTGGGCCGGGTCCGGGTCGTAGAGGTTCGCCAGGTCCCAGCCGCGGTCGTCGGGGAAGTCGGACGTGGCGTCCACGCCGTCGGCGAGCGCCTCCCACAGCCGCTGCGGGGAGTCGATGCCGCCGGGCAGTCGGCAGGCCATGCCGACGATCGCGACGGGGTCGTCGTCGGCCGCGGTCGGGGCGGTGACGCCCGGGGTCGCGGTGGCCGGGGTGTCCAGAGCCGTGTCCAGGGCGCCGACGATGCGTTCGTGCAGGTGGTCGGCGAGGTCGCGCAGCGTCGGGTAGTCGAAGAGGATGCTCGCGGGCAGCCGCAGTCCGGTCGCCGAGACGAGGCGGTTGCGCAGCTCGACGGAGAGCACGGAGTCCAGGCCGAGGTCGCGGAAGGTCGCGTCGGGGTCGACGGCCGCGGTGCCGGTGAGGTCCGTCAGGTGGTCGGCGAGGCGGCGGACCAGGAAGCCGTCGGGCTCGCTGCGGATGCTGTCGCGCAGGGCGAGCGTCGCAGAGCTGAGGTGCTGTTCGGCCTCTTCGGCGGCGGGGCGTTCGTCGAGCCAGTGGCGGCGGCGCCGGAAGGCGTACGTGGGCAGGTCGACGGTGCGGGCGTCGCCGACGACCGACGCCCAGTCGACGGGGGTGCCTGCGGTCCAGGCCGTGGCGAGGCCGGTCAGCAGCGCCTGCGGTTCGGGGTGGTCGCGGTGCTGCAGCGCCACCGCGAGTTCCGTCTCGGTCGTCGCGACGAGCGGGGTGAGCACGCTGCCGGGGCCGAGTTCGACGAACCGGGTCACGCCCTGCGCGCGGCAGGCGGTGAGCGCGTCGTGGAAGCGGACGGTGGCACTGAGGTGCCCGATCCAGTACTCCTCCGTGAGCGCGGCGCCGGTCTGTCCGGTGACGGTGGAGACGATGGGGATGGCGGGCTCGGAGACGTCGAGGCCGTGGATGCGGCGGGCGAACTCGTCCAGCATGGGGGCCATCAGCGGCGAGTGGGCGGCGTTCTTGACCCGCAGCCTGCTGGTGCGGTGGCCGCGGGCGGCGAGCACCCCGGCGATCCGGGTGACCGACTCGTCGGCGCCGGAGAGCACCACGGCGCGGGGCCCGTTGATGACGCCGACCGAGACGTCGTCGACGCCTTCGAGGGCGGTGAGCAGCTCCTCCTCGGTCGCCTCGACCGCGATCATGGCGCCACCGGGCGGCAGTTGCTCCATGAGTTCACCGCGGGCGGCGACGAGCGCGGCGGCGTGGGCGAGCGGCAGGGCGCCGGAGACGTGGGCGGCGACGATCTCGCCGAAGGAGTGGCCGACGAGCAGGTCGGGGGTGACGCCCCAGGAGGTGACCAGGCGGTACAGGGCGACCTGGAAGGCGAAGAGGGCGGGCTGCATGTACCGCATGCCGTCGAGCGCCTCCGCGGCCGCCGCGCCGTCGTCGCCGTCGTCGCCGTCGTCGCCGAGCAGCACCGCGCGCAGGTCGAGGCCGGGGACGAAGTGGTCGAGCACCTCGTCGAGGGCCGCCGCGAACACCGGGTACGTCTCGTACAGTTCACGCCCCATGCCGACGCGGTGGGAGCCGACGCCGGAGAACAGGAACGCCGTCCGGCCCGGCTCGGCGACACCGCTCACGGCCTGCTCGTGCAGGCGCGCCAGAGCCGCCGTGAAGTCGTCCCGGTCCTTGCCGACGACGACGGCACGGTGCTCGAACGTGGACCGTCCGGCCGCGAGCGACTTGGCGATGTCGGCTACATGGGCGGCTTCGGCGGCTTCGGTGGCTTCGGCGACATCAGTGGCTTCGGTCGCTTCGGCGGCTTCGGTCGCTTCGGCGGCCGGGTGCTGCTCGATGTGGGCGAGCAGGCGTGCGGCCTGGGCGTCGAGGGCCTCGCCGGTGCGGGCGGACAGGACCCAGGGCTGGGGGCGGGCGGCCGTGGGGCGGTGCTCCGGCGCGTCGCGGCGCGCGGCCTCAGGCACCTCGGGCGTCTCGGGCGCCTCCGTCAGGACGACGTGGCAGTTGGTACCGCCGATCCCGAACGAGCTGACACCCGCGACGAGTTGCTCGTCGGGCGCGGGCCAGTCGGCCAGCGCGGTCTGCACGCTCAGGTTCAGGTCGGCCAGCGGGATCGCCGGGTTGGGGGCGGTGAAGTGCAGGGTGGGCGGCAGCTGCCGGTGGCGCAGGGACAGCGCGGCCTTGAGCAGGCCGACGATGCCCGCGGCGGCCTCCAGGTGACCGAGGTTCGTCTTGACCGAGCCGACCCGCAGCGGTTCCCGGCCCACGCCGCCGCCAGGGCCACCCACCGCGTCACCGACCGCGTCGCCATCCGCGCCACCGCGCGCGATGACGTCGGCGACGGCCTGCGCCTCGACCGGGTCGCCGACCGGCGTGCCGGTGCCGTGGAGTTCGACGTACTGGACGGCGTCGGGGCTGACCCCGGCATCCGCGTAGGCCCGGCGCAGGACGTCGCGCTGGCCGTCGGCGTCGGGGTCGGTGAGGCGCTCGCCGCCGCCGTCGTTGTTGACGGCGCTGCCCTCGATGACGCAGTAGATGCGGTCGCCGTCCGCCAGGGCGCGGTCCAGGGGCTTGAGGAGGACGACTCCCCCGCCCTCCCCGCGTACGAACCCGTCGGCGCCCTCGTCGAAGGTGGCGCAGCGCCCCTTGGCGGAGAGCGCGCCGAGCGCCGCGGTGGTCCGCATGCTGTCCGGCGAGAGGATCAGGTTCACCCCGGCCGCGAAGGCGAGGTCGGCGTCCCCGCTGCGGATGCTCTCGCAGGCCAGGTGGACGGCGACCAGCGACGAGGCCTGTGCGGCGTCGACGGCGAGGCTGGGGCCCCGCAGGCCGAGGTGCCAGGAGACGCGGTTGGCGATGACGGCGCGGTGGCGGCCGGTGAACTCGTGCGCGCCGCCGGGTCCCTGCGTACCGCCGCGGGCGGCGAGGCCCGCGTAGTCGTCGGAGGAGACGCCGACGAAGACACCGGTGCGGGAGCCGCGCAGCCGCTCGTCGCGGACACCGGCGTCCTCCATGGCCTCCCACACCAGCTCCAGCGCGAGGCGCTGCTGGGGGTCCATGGCGGCCGCCTCGTCGGGGCCGATGCCGAAGAAGGCGGCGTCGAAGGAGGCGACGTCGTCGAGGAAGCCGCCGCGCCAGGACCGGCTGCCGGGACCGCGCTCCTGGGGCCAGGCGGAGACGGCGTCGGTCCCCTCCGAGAGCAGTCGCCAGAACTCCGCCGGAGTCGACGCCGAGGGCACTCGGCAGGAGGCTCCGATCACTGCTATCGCGGTGTCGCGGGGCTCGCCCGTCCTCTGCTCGTCTGACCTGGATGCCTTCATACGGCGAGTATCTGTTTCGGACCCGGGTATGGACTTCGGCCAGAGGACGGTGGTCGTCGACCAGGCTTAGGTGCAGGTACGGGCGGCGGAACCTGGACTTTCGGCCAGGTCCCCACCCCGTACAACGACGGGGATCCCGCCCCCGTACAACGACGAAGGTGCCCGCACGGACGAACCGTGCGGGCACCCCCGTTCACAAGGCGCAGCGCGTCGCGCTCACATGGCAGGAGCCAACGCGATCAGCTGCGCCCGGGAGGCCACATGGGCCTTGGCGAGCACATTGGAGACGTGGAATTTGATCGTCTTCTCACTCAGGCCGAGACGCCGGGCGATCTCCTTGTTCGCGAGCCCCCTGCGCACCAGTTGCAGCACCTCGGACTCGCGGGAGGTGAGCGGCGCATGTGTGGGCACCGCCGACAGGTGGCGCGGGGCCATGGCGCGGGTGAGCTTGAGCAGTACGCCGCTGAGGCCCGGCGAGACGTAGCCCGTGCCGTCGACCGCCTTGCGGACCGCCACGGCGAGGTCCTCCACGGGGTCGTAGCAGTGCACCAGCGCACCCACGTTGACCTGCGTGAGGCCGATCCAGCGGGTGGCCGAATCCTTGTCCCCCACGACGACCAGGGCGGCGTCGACACCGGCGAGTTCCTGGGCGTGGCCGATGTGCAGTTGCCCGTCGAGAACCACGGCATCCGGATCGTACAATTCCGCCGCCGAAAGGAGCTCCGAGAGCTCGGCGACCTCGGCCACGACGGACAGTGTGGGATCCTTCTCCAGCGATCTTCGAATACCGAGACGCGCATAAGGGTGTGGATCACAAATGATGATTCGTGCCTGAATTCCCCGGTTCAAGTGGAAGACCCCCCGTTGATCGGCCCCTCTTTTCGTTGCGCATATTTCACCCAGCGGAAAAGAACGAACCGGCCTATTTAGATTTTCCAAAACGTGAGACGGCGGCCCGCCGGGCGGCACCCGGCGGGCGCCGGTCGCCGTGCCGCCCGGCGGGCGCCGGATGTCATGACGCGGGCACGCGCTCCTCGATCTCGATCGCACCCACCGGACACATCTGGGCCGCCGTCTCGACCAGTTCGTAAAGGTCCTGGGGCGGTTCCGCGATCTGCAGCAGCACGAGCCCCTCCTTCTCGTCCTGGTCGAACACTTCCGACACCGTCGCCACGCAGTTGCCCGCGCCCGCGCACAGCTCCCTGTTCACCGTGATCCGCATCGTCACGTCACCACGTCACCGGCAGCTCGGCCACGCCGAACGTCACCGCCATGGGACGCTGCGGGACGTCGGCGAGGGTGAGCTCGGAGCGCAGCTTCGGGAAGCGGCGGGCCAGCTCGACGAGTGCCACCCGCAGCTCCGCGCGGGCCAGCGGCTGGCCGATGCACTGGTGGAGGCCGAAGCCGAACGCCATGTGGCGGTGCGCCTCGCGCCGCTGCGGATCGAACGTATCGGCGTCGGAGAAGACCGACTCGTCGCGGTTGGACATCGCGAGCATCGCCACGACGCCCTCGCCCGCGCGGATCTGCTGACCGCCGATCTCGGCGTCCTCCATGGCCAGGCGCGGCAGCCCGGTGCGCACGACGGTGAGGTAGCGCAGCAGCTCCTCGACCATGCCCGGCGCCAGCTCCGGGTCGTCGCGCAGGGCTTCGAGGTGCTCGGGGTGCTGCAGGAGCACCAGGGCCGAGAGGCCGATCATGTTCGCGGTGGTCTCGTGTCCCGCCACCAGCAGGAGCATGGCCAGACTGACGAGCTCGTCCTTGCGCAGCTCGCCGGTGTCCACCCGCTCCAGCGTGAGCCTGCTGAGGAGGTCCTCGCCCGGATCCTTCCGCTTGGCGTCGACCAGGTCGCCGAGGAGACCGGCCAGGGCGCCGAGGGCCGCCTCGACCTCCGCGGGGCCCGAGTTCCGGTCCATGATGACGCGGCTGTGGTCCTGGAAGAAGTCGTGATCGGCGTACGGGACACCGAGCAGGTGGCAGATCGTCATCGACGGCACGGGCAGCGCGAACTCGGCCATCAGGTCCGCGGGCGCGCCGAGCGACTGCAGGCGCTCCAGCGCCTCGACGACCGTCTCCTCGATGAGTGGCTCGATCCGCCGGATGTTCTTGATCATGAACTCGGCGGTGAGCATCTTGCGGAACCGGCTGTGCGCGTCGCCGTCCATGAAGATGAACAGGCCCGACGCGTCGTCCTGCTTCGGCGGGATCGGGTTGAGCACCGGGAACCCGGGCTTGTACTGATCGGAACTGAAGCCCGGGTGCCGCAGCAGCTGCCGCACGTCCTCGTGCCGGGTGACGAGCCACGCCCACCCCCCGAAGGGCAGCCTGACCTTCCCCACGGGCCCTTCGAGCCGTTCCAGGTCCGACCCCGTGACCGGGATGAATGGATTGTCGTCCGGACCAATGAACGGATATGCCGGCAGGCCGGCAATGTCTACCTCGGCCACTTCCCCCATGTTTTCCTGCACCTCGCACGACTCGCATCCGAAAGAGGAATTCAGCCTAACAAGGTGGTTGGCTCAAACAAGGCGGTTTACCGGAATACATTTTGTCGTGATCGAGATCACATCATAAATGCAATTCCGCAATAGCGCCGCTCGATTACGGCAAAAGTCCCGCTAGAATCCGGCTCGAAACGGCTTCCGCCACACTTGACATCTGTTCCGTGAGATAGAAATGCCCGCCGGGACGGGTCTCCATCCCGAAGCCGCCCGCGGTGTGGTCGGCCCAGGCGCGCGCCTCCTCCGGCGTGACCCGGCCGTCATCGGCGCCGACGATCACGTGGACGGGCGCCGAAAGCCGGGGGCGCGGAACGTACCGGTAGGTTTCGGCCGCCTTGTAGTCGCTGCGGATCGCGGGCAGCGCCCTGCGCAGCAGTTCCTCGTCCTCGAAGACCCGGGCGTCGGTGCCACTGAGCGACCGCAGTTCGTCGATCAGGCCGCGGTCGTCGCGCAGGTGGATGGGCGAGGGGTTGTCGCGCAGCCGGGACGGCGCGCGCCTGCCGGAGGCGAACACCGCGAGCGGCGGCGACCCGGCCCGCTCCAGGCGGACGGCCAGTTCGTAGCCGACCATCGCGCCCATGCTGTGCCCGAAGACTGCCAACGGCCGGTCGGCCCACGGCAGTACCTCGTCGACCAGCGCGTCGGCGAGGCCGGTGACGGAGTCCACGCACGGCTCGTGCCAGCGGTCCTGACGCCCCGGATACTGCACGGTCAGCACGTCGATCTCGGGCCCGAACGCGCGGGCGAACGGGAGGTAGAACGAAGCGGAGCCGCCGGCGTGCGGCAGACAGAGCAGCCTCGCCCGCGCCTGCTCGGCCGGTCGGTACCGGCGGATCCAGGCGCTGCTCCCGGCGGTCTTCGCAGTCATCGTCGCTCGTCCTGCGCCGGTCAGGCGGCGGCCGGGAACGCGAAGTACACGGAGGTGAGTTCCTCCGACAGGTCCCACAGCCTGCGGCCGCTGTCCGCGTCCGAGGCCCGCGGCGCGAGCTCCACCGTCTTCGGCGCGCCGCGCAGCTCGCCCATGCCGTCGGGGCCGATGAACTGACCGCCCGTCACGCTCGGGTCGGTCGCCGCGAAGAGCGTGGGCAGCGCGCCCTGGGCCGGGGTCTGGGCGAGCGGCAGCAGCAGCCGCCCGAACAGGAACTTCACCATGCCCGCAGGCGAGCTCGTCTGCAGGTTGGTGGACGTGTAACCGGGGTGGGCCAGCACGCTGCGCACCGGGCTGCCGGTCGCGGTCAGCTTCTGGTGGAGCTGCCAGCCGAAGACGGCGTTCGCCAGCTTCGACTGGTTGTAGTAGCCCATGGGCGAGTACTTGCGCTCGCCGTTGATGTCGTCGAAGAACAGGTCGGCCTGGCGGTGGTTGGGCGAGCTCACCGTCACCACGCGGGGGTCCTCCCCGGCCTCGAGGAGGTCGAGCAGCAGCCCGGTGAGCGCGAAGTGGCCGAGGTGGTTGGCCGCGAACTGCACCTCGTGGCCCTGCGGGCTGAGGAGGCGCTTCGGCGGCGCCATCAGACCGGCGTTGTTCACGAGCACGTCCAGGCGCGAGTGATCCGCGTGCAGATCCTCGGAGAAGGCGCGGACGGAGTCCAGGTCCGCCAGGTCGACCCGGCGCACCTCCAGGGCGGCGCCCGGGACCTCGGCGGTGATCTGCTCGACCGCCGCCCGCCCCTTGGCCTCGTCCCGCACGGCCAGGATCACGCGCGCACCCTTGCGCGCCAAGGCCCGGGTGGTCGCGAGACCCAGGCCGCTGTTGGCCCCGGTGACGACGATGACTCGGTTGCTCTGGTCAGGGATCTGCTCGGCGGTCCAGCCACGCTGATTACTCATACGACACAAGCTGCCCGATGTGGCACTCGGTGTCAAGCAGTTCCCTCGATGCCGAAACGTACTCTTGATGCCGAACAGGGCACGAAATGTACACTGAGGCAGTGAGTACCCACCCGGAAGTGAGCCTCGCCCAACGCAAGCGCCAGCTCGTCTCGGACGAGCTGACGTCGGCCGCGCTGCGGCTGCTGACCCGGAGGGGGTTCGACGCGGTCACGGCCGACGAGATCGCGGCCGTCGCGGGAGTGTCCAAGCGGACCTTTTTCCGGTACTTCGCGTCCAAAGAGGACGTGGTGATCCAGTTCCTGGCCGACGTGGGCACCGGCATGCGCGCGGAGCTGGCGTCCCGCCCGGCCGACGAGCCACCGTCGGTGGCGCTGCGCCACACCGTCTGGGTCTCGGTGAGCGCCTGCGCCGGGCCGAGCCAACAGGCGCTGCGCGTGGCGCAGTTGATACTGGAGAGCCCCGCCCTGCACGCCCGCTTCCTGGAGCGCCAGGCGCAGTGGGGCGACGAGCTCACCGAGGAGCTCGCCCACCGCCTCGGTCTGGATCCGCGCACGGATCTCTATCCCCAACTGGCCGCCCGCATCGCCCTGTCCGCCTTCGGGGCCGTACTGCAGAGGTGGAGCGCGGGCGACGGGGCGGAGGACCCGGCCGTGCTGACCGACCGGGTCTTCGCCGTCATCGCACCGGCACTGGACGCGGTGGGCCGGAGGTAGGCGGCGCATCAGAGGCGGACGTTCATGTGGCCGGACTCCACCGGGCCTCAAGCGGTCAGGCCTCGCCCCGCCCGAGTTCAGCCCCCTCGGCGGCCCGTCAGGCGTCAGCCTTTCAGGACGCCTCGGCCTCCCGGACGGACCCGCCGGACCGGCCGGACCGACCAGCCATTCGGCAGCCGAGGCAGTTCACGTGCCCGGCCCGCACGGAGAGGTCCCGCGTCGACAACCGCCACTGATCGGGGCTGCGCGGCGTCGGCGGCTTGCCCCAGCCCGCCAGGTGCAGAACCCATGTGACCAGCACCGACGCCACCAGGAGTATCAGCCCCAGCCAGATCCCCGGGCGCCAGCCGACGACGCCCACACCCACGGCCACGGTCCCGAGCATCGCGATGAGGGATCCCGTCCACCCCGCGGCGGTGTGGCCTTCGTCGTGGTGTCCACTCACGTCCCTGCCTCCTTCTTGCCTGTGCACGCCGTACGATGTCTTAGCAAGTAAGGAATTTATCTTAGGCAGTAAGGGAGTTCAATGCATTCCATGCAGGGGAAGGCCCACCCCGCCGCCTCCGCCGCGGACGCCATCGGTGCACTGGACGATCTCGTCGCCACGAACCTCATCGGCCGTCAGGAGCTGGCCCGCAACCTCGACCTGAGCGTCAAGGACCTGGTCTGCTTCGCGCACGTCCTGGAGGCGGACGCCCCGGTCACCGCGGGCGACCTGGCCGACCGCGCGCACGTGACGACGGGCGCGGTCACCGGCATCCTCAACCGTCTGGAGCGCGGCGGGTTCGTGGCGCGCAGGCCCGACCCCACCGACCGGCGCCGGGTGCACGTCACCGCGGAACCGGCCGCCGCCGAGCGGGTGCAGGCCGTCTACGGCCCGTACTCCGCGCTGCTCACCGAGCTCTGCGCGAAGTACTCGGCGGACGAGCTCGCGGTGATCACCGACTGGCTCACCGGCGCCGCGGCCCTGGCCCGCACGTATCTGGAGGACTCCTGCTGAGGTCCGCCCGTGGCCTTTGCGGTCAGCCCGACGCCTCCAACGCCCCCCGCAGATCCGCCGGTTCACGGTAGAGCAGCCCGCTCATCCCGATCGCGACCGCGGCGTCCACGTTCTCCCCGCGGTCGTCCACGAAGAGGCAGCGGCCGGGGGCGACACCGGCCCGCTCCGCCGCCGTCTCGTAGATGCGCCGGTCCGGCTTGGCGATGCCGAGGTCGGCGCTGCTGATCACATCGTCCAGGATGCCGTCGGGGCCGGTCAGCCCGAGCAGGGCGAGGTCGTCGGCGAGCCACGGCGTCGCGTTCGTGACGAGCAGGACGGGCAGCCCGGCCGCGCGGACCCCTCGGAGCAGCCCCACCACGACGTCGTCGGCCCGGAACTTCGTCTCGGCGAGCGTCGTCCCGAGCTCGTGGCCGCGCGCCCACGGCACCCGGTCGGCAAGCCCGTCGGCGATCGACTCGATCCACCGCTCCTTGGTGATCTCGCCGCGCATCAGCGGCAGGTCGGTCTCGGGCCGGAAGGCCACCTCGGCCGTGCTGCCCGCAGGCAGACCTGCCGAGTGCTCCGCCTGCTCCAGTTCCGCCATGTCGTAGAAACGAATCACGCCGTCGAGGTCAGTGAGTACGGCGTCGAACGCCCGGCCGCGGATCGTCATCCCATGTGTCTATCACGCGCCTGCGGGACAGCGGACGGCTCCCTCCGCCCACCGCTTGCCCGCCGCCCTCGCCTACCCGAGCACCTTCCGGATCTCCGCCCGCACCCGGTTCTGGTCCTTGCGCACGGCCTCGTACCGGGACTTGTTGCGGCGCAGGTCGTCGCGCTGTTTCTCGTCGGCGACCGCCCACCACACCCCTGCGACGTTCAGGTCGCGGTTGCACTCGACGTCGGCGACGGCCGTGCCCAGCTCCCGCTTCGTACGGTGGGTGCTGCCGTCTTCGCGCCCCTTGCGCCACGCCTTGTCGCGGAATGCCTGCGCCGGGCTCGCGTACCGCTCGAAGCCCTTGTCCTCGACGCAGCGCGACCAGTCGGCGAACGCCCTGCGGACCCGCTCGTCCTTGGCGACGGCCGTGTTGATCTTCTCGGTGCGCTCGGGGACGTAGGTCCACAGGCGCGTCTCGTCGCCCACCGTCGCCATGGTGCGCCGCGTCGCCTCCGCGGAGCAGCCGCCCGCCGGGACCCTGCGGCCGTGCACCACCGAACGGCCGCCTTCACCCGTCTCGGTCCCGTTCAGCACGGAGTCCTCGCGGGCGGTCACCTCCCGCCCCTTCGGCAGCAGCTCCGCGGTCATGGAGTCGGTACGGTCGGGGTCGCTGCCGTAGCCCCAGCGGCGGGCCTGGTCGAGGTCGAGCGTCCCGTACGGGGACACGTAGACGAGCGTCGAGGTGAAGCTGTTCGCCATCTCGGTTCCGCCGATCCAAGTGTCGGGTTCGAGCGGGAAGTCGTCGAACCCGAAGCTCCGCATGCACTCCCGCTGCAACCGGTTCTCCGCCTCCCGCAGGCGCTTCTCCTCCTTGCCGCTGAACTCGTATCGGTCCAAGGGGAGTTCAGGAAGGTCGTCCACGCTCTTCACTCGCGGCACGCCGGGCTCCCGCGCGTACCCGGGCAGCGAGGAGCCCTCCGAGCCCGCACCGGATCCCGACCCGCACCCCGCCAACACCGCACCCGTCAGGGCGAGTACGCCCCACCGCACCTTCATCGGACCCCTCCCGGACGGCCGTGGCGCCGATCCGTGGGACCTTACCGCCGCGGTCGAAGGGACGGCCCGGCGGCCCGGAGTACGTCACTTGCTCTCGCCACCGGGCGGCGCATGCCCCTCACCACCGGGCTGCGCAGGCCCCTCGCCACCGGGCTGCGCATGCCTCTTGTCGTTCCGTGAGCGGGACCGCATGGCGCGCCCGCTCCCACTGCCGCCGCCCCGTGCGCCCGCTGCCGCGTCCTCGTCCGCCTCGGCGACACACGCCTCGCACTGCGCGTTGCGGCACGGCCCGGGGCCCCACACGGGGACGAACACCCCGAGCACCTTGCGCCGCCGGATCGCCGTACCCACCGGCCCTCCGCAGGCCGCGCACACGGGCTCGTCCTGCGGGGCGGGGCCGGGCCGTGGCCCTTCACGTGGCCCTTCGCTGCCCATGGCTCCAGGTTATTCCGGTTCAACCGGTCCCGGCAGTCCTGCGGCGGCCCCCGCCACGGCTCCCGCCTCCGGTCACCGCTGGCGGATCTCCGTCGTGTCGACCTCGCCCGCCACCACCTGCCGCGCGAAATCCCCGAGCCGCAGGCGCCGGTGCCGCGCGTGCTTGCGCAGCGCGCCGAACGCCTCGTCAACCGAGCACTGCCACCGCTCGGCGAGCACGCCCTTGGCCTGCTCGATGGCGATCCGGCTGGTGAGCGCCGCCTGCAGTTGGCCGCACTCCACGATGCTCCGCTCCAGGGACCGCTGGCGCGCGACCGCGGCAGCCGCGAGATCGGCGAACATCTGCGCGCACGCCAGCTGTTCGTCGCTCAGCGGCTCCTCGCGGCTGGCGCCGAACAGGCCGAGCGCGCCCACCACCGGCGCCGCACCCACCGCCCACCCGGAGCCCACCGCCTGCTCATCGCCCGACGGCTCCTGCCGCAACGGCACCACGCACACGGCCACGAACCCCGCGGCCCGCGCCTCCTGCGCGAACCAGGGCCACCGCGCGGCCGCCTCCGCCCCGTCGAGGTCGATGTGCGGCAGGGCCGTGCCCGACAGACAGGTGTCCCGGCTCGGGCTCGCGCCCCGGAGGAAGGCGGCCAGCTCGATCTCCCTCGTCCGCTCGTCCGACGCCTCGACAACGGCCGTCACACCCGCAGCGACCGCGCCCCCGCGGTCACCGATGAGCAGCACGGCAGCGGCGGAGACCCCGAGCAGGTCCGCGCAACGAACGGTCAGGTCCTGCAGTAACTCCACAGCGCTCCCCGGTCGTGAACGATTACGTCAGCTTCGCGGGCTCACCGGCCGTCCGCCCCTGCCTGCCGCGGCTCGCGCCACATCGGCCACATCGGCGGCCCGTCCGGCAGGTCGAGCGTCGTCCCCATGAAGGCGAAGCCGAGGCGCGCGTACAGATCGCGGCTGCGCGCGTTGCTTGCCTCCAGATAGGCGTGCAGGCCGTCGCGGTCGCAGCGGTCGAGCACGGCGGAGACGAGTGCCGTGCCGAGTCCTTCGCCCTGGCGGTCCGGGTGCACGGCGATGAGGTGCAGGTACTCGTGCGCGCGGTCGGTGGGGTGGATCGCTTCGGTCAACCGGCCGATCAGTTCGACCCGTTCGTTGTCCGGGTCGACGGCCCGGCGCAGCAGCACCGGCCCGTCCTCCGCGCTCGCCGCGTCCGCTGCGTCGCCCCCGCCGTCCTCGTGCGGGCCCGCGGGAACGGACCACCACAGGGCCACGGCCGCGCCGTCCTCGGTGATGTCGACGTACCCCTCATCGAGCGCGATGTCGAGGAAGGCGGACATCAGGGCACGGTGCGTACGCAGGCGGTGCCCCGCGTCGGGGAAGACCCAGCTGCTGACCGGATCGTGCACCAACGCCGCGTCGAGCAGCCGGACCACGTCCGCCCGGTCGCCCTCCCCGGCTCTCCGGATCGCCACACCCACAGCCCGCCCCTAATCACTTGTCCACTTCCGACCGCGCGCCCACCGATGTGCCAACTCTGTGCCGCGCATCGCCGGGTTGCAGCGTAGGTGATCGCCTTCATATGCACAGGAGAGCCCCGCAGCGTGGCCGGATCGCGGGGACGTGTGGGCCCTGCGGGCGGTGCTGCCCCGCTCGGCGCCCACGGTCCGGCTGAGCTTGTCGTTGCGAGGGCGCGGCGACCGATCGCAGGCCTCTGCCGAGCCGCTTGTGGCGGCTTTCGAGTGACCTGTTTCCGTCGTGCCCTTCAGTGCGTACGCCGCGTCACGAACTCGGCGAGGGCCAGCAGGCCGCCCGCCGACTCCGGGTCCGGCACCGCCCTCGCGAGCTGACCGATCGCCAGGGACATCCGGTCGGCCGCGTGCACCTGCGCCCAGTCGCGGCCGCCCGCGCTCTCCACGGCACGGGCCGCGCGCGCCGCTTGCTCCGGCGCGCTCTCCGTCCTGTCGGGCGGGGTTTCGTACAGCTCGGCCAGCTCGGCCGCGGCCGGTGTGCCCGAGGCCAGGGCCGCGACGACCGGCAAGGACTTCTTGCGGGCGGCGAGGTCGGCGCCCGCCGGTTTGCCGGTGTGCCCCGGATCGCCCCAGATGCCGATGACGTCGTCGATGAGCTGGAAGGCGAGCCCTGCCTCGCGGCCGAAGCCGTCGAGCGAGTCGACCTCGTCGAGGCCCGCGCCCGCGTACACCGCCCCGAGCGCGCAGGCGCAGCCGAGCAGCGCCCCCGTCTTGGCCTCGGCCATGGCGAGACACTCGTCCAGCGTGACCTCGTCCGGGCCGCGGCGCTCCAGTGCGCAGTCCGCGTGCTGGCCCGCGCAGAGCTCCATGACACAGCTGGCGAGGCGGGCGGACGCCGCCGGGGCCCCCGGGTGGGGGTCCTCGGCGAGCATCCGCTGCGCCAGTGCCTGCAACGCGTCACCGGCGAGGATCGCGTCGGCGTCGCCGAACACGGTCCAGACGGTGGGCCGGTGCCTTCGCGTGGTGTCGCGGTCCATCACGTCGTCGTGCAGGAGCGTGAAGTTGTGCACCAACTCCACGGCGGCCGCCGCCCGCACCGCCCCCGTGGGGTCCCCGCCGAGCGCACGCACCGCGGTGAGCACGAGCGCGGGCCTGATGGCCTTGCCCGCGTCCCCCGCGGCCGGTGTGCCGTTCGCGTGCTCCCATCCGAAGTGGTAGCGCGCGACCCTGCGCAGGGACCCGGGCAGTGTGTCGATCGCCCTGCGCAGCTCCGGATCGACGAGCGTCCGGGTCGACGCCAGGATGTCCGTGGCCTCCAGCCCGTCAGCGGGCTCCGGGGTGCGCCCCTCCATGTGCACTGTGCCTGCCGTGTCCGTCGTCGTGTCCGTCATGGACTCACCCCGGGAAGGATGCGGACGGTGGCTGTTCCTCGGCGTGTGGGCGCGTACGGAGGGGGTGTACCCCGTGCCACGACCGGGGACACGGCCGCGGGGTCACCAGCGGCCGATCTCCACGTTCTCCAGGACGCCGAGCGCGTCGGGCACGAGCACCGCGGCGGAGTAGTAAGTAGACACCAGGTAGGAGATGATCGCCTGCTCGCTGATGCCCATGAAGCGGACGGACAGGCTCGGTTCGATCTCGTCCGGGATGCCGGTCTGGTGCAGGCCGACGACGCCCTGCTCCTCCACGCCCGTACGCATACAGATGATGGATGTCGTGCTGGCCTCGGTGACCGGGATCTTGTTGCACGGGAAGATCGGCACGCCGCGCCAGGTGGGGATCCTGTTGCCGTTCATGTCGATGGTCTCGGGGACGAGCCCCCGCTTGTTCAGCTCGCGGCCGAACGCGGAGATCGCGCGCGGGTGGGCGAGGAAGAGCTTGGATCCGCGCCTGCGGCTGAGCAGTTCGTCCAGGTCGTCCGGGCTGGGCGCGCCGTCGTGCGGCTGGATCCGCTGGTCGTACTCGCAGTTGTTGAGGAGGCCGAACTCGCGGTGGTTGATGAGCTCGTGCTCCTGGCGCTCCTTGAGCGCCTCGACCGTGAGCCGCAGCTGCTGCTCGGTCTGGTTCATCGGCTGGTTGTAGAGGTCCGCCACGCGCGTGTGGATGCGCAGGACGGTCTGGGCGACGCTCAGTTCGTACTCACGCGGCGCCGATTCGTAGTCCACGAAGGTGCCGGGGAGCACGGCTTCGCCGACGTGACCGGCGGACAGGTCGATGGGTGACTCGCCGAAGGTGTTGGTGCGCTGCGTCGGGAGCGACCGCAGGCGCTCGAGGTGGCTCTGGAGGGATTCGCTGCGCTCCGCGACCTGTTCGAGGTCCTGGCGGGGCAGGGCGAGGACCGTGCATGCGGTGACCGCACGGGCGGTGTACTCCCAGATGGCCTCGGAGTCGACGAGCGCCTGGTCGCCGAAGTACGCGCCGTCGGCGAGGGTCTCGAGGACGGTGTCGTCCCCGTACGGCCCCGTGCCGATCTTCTCGACGCGGCCGTGCGCGAGCAGGAACACCTCGTCCGCCGGACTGCCGAAGGAGGTCAGGACCTCTCCCGCGGCGAACTCCCGCTGCCTGCAGCGCTGCGCTAGCTCGCCGAGGACCTCCTGGTCCTCGAAGTCCCGCAGCACCGGCAGCTCGCCGAGCTCCGCCGGGATGACCTGCACGCGGTCGGCTGTCTTCACGAAGGTCACCCGGCCGTCGCCGACCGAGTAGCTCAGCCTTCGGTTCACCCGGTACGTACCACCCTGCACCTGGACCCAGGGCAGCATCCGCAGCAGCCAGCGCGAGCTGATCTCCTGCATCTGTGGCGCGGACTTGGTGGTGGTGGCCAGATTCCGTGCGGCGGAAGTACCGAGACTCTGCTGCGGCTGCTCCGACTCAGAACGGATCTCTTCGCCTACCGACATTGGCTATGCCCTCCCGGATACCAGCGGTCATCTGCGCGCCCAACCCTTCCAGCACGGAACGTGTCGGCGCCATTACACAAACGAGCGGGAATGGATCACGCTCCGGCGGGGCAGGAGGGGCGTTTCCACTCGTTCGGCCCAACCCGGGAGGTGTCGGGCTCCGCTGCCTGGTGGGCTCGGGAGATGACCACCTCCGCGGCCCCTCCCGGCACCGGTGCGCAGGGGCCGGACCCGGCGGCTCCGCTCGCGCCGCCGGGCGAGCGCGGTCCGGTGCGGCTGTTGCGTGCCGTCGGCCGGGCGTTCGAGCCGGTCCGCCGCGCGCCGGTGACCGTGTTCGTCGTCGTCGCGCTGTGGGCCGTCGGCGCCTTCACCGGGAGCCTCGGTTCCGGTCCGTCCGGCACGCTCCTCAGCGACATAGGCGTGGGCGTGCCCGCGCTCGCGGACGGCCGCTGGTGGACCCCGCTCACCTCCGTCCTGTGGTGCCCGGGGATCGGCAACTACATCGGCTCCACACTGCTGTTGCTGCTCCTGGGCTCGGCCGCCGAGCAGCGCATGGGCTCCCTGCGCACGGCGGTCGTCCTGTTCCTCGGCCAGGTGCTGGGGTCGCTGCTCGGCTCCGGGATCGTGAAGCTGGGCGCGCTGGCCGGCGAGGACTGGCTGGACGACCTCTCACGGAATCTGACGGCGACGCCCGGCATCGGCGCCTGCGCCGTCGGCGCCTTCCTCAGCTACCGCCTCGACGCCCTGTGGCGGCGCAGGCTGCAGCTGGGCCTGATCGTGTTCCCGCTGATGCTCATGCTGTACGTCGGACACCTGCAAGGGGTGCTGCGCCTGGCCGGTGTCGTAGTGGGCCTGGCGCTCGGCGCCCTCGCGCACGGGGACACGCACCGCATGCGGATGCCGCACGCCTCACACGCCGAGGGGCGCGTCCTGGTGGCCCTGGTGGTGGCCGCCTCCGCCATCGGTCCGCTCATCGCCACCCTCTACAAGGACTCGCTCGGCCCGTTCAACGTCCTCGATCTGTACGTCTCCGGCGGGCCGAGCCCGCAGGACATCGCGGACGCCTGCGCCGAGGCAGGCAGCTCCGAGTGCGCCCGAGTCCACGCGCAGGACCACTTCTACGGCTCCCCCGCGATGCTCATGGGGATCGCGATCCCGCTGCTGCTGCTCGTGCTCGCCGAGGGGCTGCGGCGCGGGCTGCGGCTGTCCTGGCGGATCACGGTGGCCGCGCAGCTGGTGTGGCTGGGACTCATGGCGTATCTGCTGAGCGACATCGCCTCGCACCCGGACCGGTACGTCCTGGAGGGCAGCGACCTGTCCGACCAGAAGGCGGCGATGATCCAGGCGGTCGTCGAGCAGATGCTGCTTCCGCTGCTCGTCCTGGTGCTGCTCTTCCTCACCCGGAGGCTCTTCGCGGAGGTCCTGCCGCGCACCACCGTGACGTGGCTGGCGGGGACCGTCGGCGGGGCGCTGCTGCTGGCCTGCGTCGCGTACGTGGGCGTCGGGTACGCGGTGCGCGACCAGTACACGCCCGACGCGACGTTCGCGAAGCTGGTCTCGGGCCTGCCGACGCTGTTCCTGCCGCCGAGTTACGAGCCGTTCTTCTTCCAGGGCCGGGCCCCCGTGCCGGTCGGCGGCACCGCCCTGGCCCTGTACGAGTACTGCGGGATGCTCTTCTGGGTGGTCACTCTGATCGCGCTCTTCGTGGCGTTCCGGCGGCCCCTGCTGCACGCGGACCCCGGCGCCGCCGCACGCGCGCGTGCCCTGCTGGCCGCACACGGGGGCGCCACGCTCTCGTATCTGACGACGTGGCCGGGCAACCACTACTGGTTCTCGGCGGACGGCCGGGCGGCGGTCGCCTACCGCGTGCATTCGACGGTCGCGCTCACCACGGGCGACCCCTTCGGGGAGCCGTCCGCGCGCGGGGACGCGATCGACGGCTTCGCCGCGTACTGCGACCGGCGCGGCTGGACGCCCTGCTTCTACAGCGTGACGGCCGACGCCAAGGCCCGCACGGACGCGCTGGGCTGGAGCTCGGTGCAGGTCGCCGAGGACACGGTCGTGCCTCTCCCGGAGCTGGCCTTCACGGGCAAGAAGTGGCAGGACGTCCGCACCGCCCTGAACAAGGCCAAGAAGGAGGGCATCACGGCGGAGTGGCACGTCTTCCCGAAGGCCCCGATCGCGCTCACCGACCAGGTCCGCTCGATCTCCGAGGAGTGGGTCGCCGACAAGGGGCTCCCCGAGATGGGCTTCACGCTAGGCGGCCTGGACGAGCTCGACGACCCGCATGTGCGGTGTCTCCTCGCGGTCGACGGGGACCGCACCGTGCACGGCATCACGAGCTGGATGCCGGTCTACGGAGACTCCGCACACGCCGAGGAGAGGAAGGAGGGAGAGGACGGAGAGGAGGGAGAGGCCGCCGACGGGGTGGCGGCCCGGCCGGTGGGCTGGACCCTGGACTTCATGCGGCGCCGCTCCGACGGGTTCCGCGGCTCCATGGAGTTCCTGATCGCGTCCGCGGCACTCGGCTTCAAGGAGGAGGGCGCCCAGTTCCTCAGCCTCTCCGGGGCGCCACTCGCCCGCTCCGACACGGGCGAACCGCCCGCCGCGCTGCAGCGCCTCCTCGACTACGCGGGCCGCACCCTGGAGCCGGTCTACGGCTTCCGTTCGCTGCTCAACTTCAAGGCGAAGTTCCAGCCCGAATACCGGCCCATGTACATGTGCTACCCCGACCCGGCGGCCCTTCCCAGCATCACCCGGGCGATCGGCAAGGCCTACCTCCCGCACATGAAGCCGTCCCAGGGAGTGCGCCTGATGCGCAAGCTGACCGGCTAGCCCCCGGCGGCCGGGGAACCACAAGATCCGCACGACCGTTGAACCGATACGGAACACCGCACCACCAGAACCCTTGGTACCAACCGGCAGGAGAGAGCAATGGCAGGCTTCCTGGATCGCGCCAAAGAGCAGGCCCAGCGGGGCCTCACCCAGGGCAAGCAGAAGATCGACGAGGTCCAGGAGAAGCGCGCGGGCGACGCTCTCCTGAAGAAGCTCGGCGCCGCCTATTACGCCGAGCGCCGGGGCACCGGCTCCTCGCAGGCCACCCAGCAGGCGCTGCAGGCCCTGGAGTCCCACATCGCGACGAACGGGGACGGATTCCTGCACGGCAATTGACCGGATCGGCTCGCACGGTGCCCGAACAGGCCACGGATCGCTTCCGAACGGCTGGTCCGGGCACCGGAGTTCCGGTACAAGCAGGGCATACGAGACGGCCCGCGACCAGCGGCCGTCGTGCCCTGCAAAGGAGGCGGTCATGGCCCCACCCATGTCCGCAGGCCGGTTCCTCGACATCCTGCGAGACGAAGGCGTGACCGTCGTCGAAGTCGGCGACTGGGAGCACCACAACCGCAACCACAAAGGCCCCTGGGGCCCCGTTCACGGCGTGGTGATCCACCACACCGTGACCAAGGGCAGCGAGCGCACGGTGGAGATCTGCCGGGACGGCTTCGCCTCGCTCCCCGGGCCGCTCTGCCACGGCGTCATCACCAAGGACGGCCACGTCCACCTCGTCGGGTACGGCCGCGCCAACCACGCGGGCCTGGGCGACGACGACGTGCTCCGCGCGGTCATCGCGGAGAAGCGCCTGCCCCCGGACAACGAGGCGAACACCGACGGCAACCGTCACTTCTACGGCTTCGAGTGCGAGAACCTCGGCGACGGCGAGGACCCGTGGCCCGACGAGCAGCTGGAGGCCATCGAGAAGGTCTCGGCGGCGATCTGCCGCCACCACGGCTGGACGGAGCGTTCGGTCATCGGCCACCTGGAGTGGCAGCCGGGCAAGGTCGACCCGCGCGGCTTCACGATGGACTCGATGCGGGACCGCATCGAGGAGCGCCTCAAGTGACAATGGCGGGGTGCACCACACCCCGCCCGCCCCGCTCGAACCGCTCCCGCGGCTGCCGTCGCCGCTGCAGCGCGTGGCGGACGACCGTTTCGGCCGCCATGGCGTGGAGCTGTCGCTCAAGCGGGACGACCTGATCCACCCGGACCTGCCGGGCAACAAGTACCGCAAGCTCGTCCTCAACCTGCGCAAGGCCGCCGACGCGGGCCACGACACCCTGCTCACGTTCGGCGGCGCCTACTCCAACCACCTGCGTGCCACCGCCGCGGCGGGCCGCCTCCTGGGCCTCGCCACGGTCGGCGTCGTCCGCGGCGACGAACTCGCGGGGCGCCCGCTGAACCCCTCGCTGGCCCGCTGCGCGGCCGACGGCATGCGCCTGCACTTCGTCGACCGGTCGACGTACCGGAGCAAGACCGAGCCCGGCACGCTGGCCGCGCTCCTGGGCGAGACGGGCTGCCAGGACGCGTACGTGATCCCGGAGGGCGGCAGCAACCCCCTCGCCGTCCAGGGCTGCACGGCGCTCGGCGAGGAACTGCGCGGGCACACCGACGTGGCGGCCGTGGCGTGCGGCACCGGCGGCACCCTCGCGGGCCTCGCCGCGGGGCTCGGCCCGGAACAGCAGGCCCTCGGCATACCGGTCCTCAAAGGCGGCTTCCTGGGCGACGACATAGCCGCCCTGCAACGGCGCACGTTCGGCGAACCGACCGCCAACTGGCGCCTGGACGAGCGCTTCCACTGGGGCGGCTACGCCCGCACCCCGCCGGAACTCATCGCCTTCGCCGAGGACTTCGAGCAGCGGCACGGGCCCTCGACCGGCCTCTTGGTCGAACACCTCTACGTCGCCAAACTGCTGTACGCCCTGACCGTCCTCTCCGAAGAGGGCGCTTTCCGGCCCGGCACCCGACTCACCGCGGTCATCACCGGCACGCGCGGGTAGGCGCCTCAGTCCTCGATCTCGTGATGGGCGGCCGCCTCCTCCAGATCGAGCTTGCGCAGCAGCGTCCGCATCATCTCGTCGTCGATGCGCCGCTCGTCCCGCATCTTCACGAACACCTCGCGCTCCGCGGCGATCGCCTCGCGCGCCAGCCGCCGGTAGGTGCCGTCCGCCGACTCCCCCGTCACCGGGTTGGCCTGACCGAGCCGCTCCCACACGGAGTTGCGGCGGCGCTCCAGGACGGTGCGCAGACGGTCCTGGAGGGGCTGTGGGAGGCGGTTGCGCTCGTCCTGCATGAGTTCCTCCAACCGGGCCTCCGCGGCCTGCGAGGCGGCGTTCTGCGCCTGCGCCTCTGCGAGCGTCTCCGCCTGCGCGTCACGGCCCGGCAGTTTCAGGAAACGGATCAGCCACGGCAGCGAGAGCCCCTGCACGACGAGCGTTCCGATCACCGTGGTGAACGTCAGAAACAGGACAAGATTGCGCGCCGGGAACGGCTCCCCGTCGTCCGTGACGAGCGGGATCGAGAAGGCGATGGCCAGCGAGACCACACCCCGCATGCCCGCCCAGCTGACGATCAGCGGCCGCCGCCAGTCCATGTCGGCCTCGCGCTCCTTGATCCGCGCCGAGAGCCCGCGCGGCAGGTACGTCGCCGGATACGACCACACGAAGCGCGCCACCACGACGAAGACGAACACCCCGAACGCGTACCAGACGGCCTGCGCCACGCTGTACTCGCCAAGCCCCTTGAGCACGACGGGCAGCTGCAGCCCGATCAGCGCGAAGACCGCCGACTCCAGGATGAACGCGACGACCTTCCACACCGCGGCCTCCTGCAGCCGCGTCTCGAAGTCGACCTGCCAGGAGCGGTGCCCCAGGTACAGCGCGACGACGACCACGGCGAGCACTCCGGAGGCGCCGACCTGTTCCGCGGCGGCGTACGCGACGAAGGGGATGAGCAGGGACAGCGTGTTCTGCAGCATCGCCTCCTTCAGGTGGGTGCGCAGCCAGTGGATCGGCACCATGAGCAGCAGCCCGACGCCGACCCCGCCGACCGCGGCCACCAGGAACTCCCGGACACCGCCCGACCAGCTCGCGCCCTCGCCGACCGCCGCCGCGATGGCCACCTTGTAGGCGGTGATCGCGGTCGCGTCGTTCACCAGGGACTCGCCCTGGAGGATCGTGGTGATCCTCGACGGGAGGCCCACCTTGCGCGCGATGGCCGTCGCGGCGACCGCGTCCGGTGGCGCGATCACGGCGCCGAGGACGAGCGCGGCGGTGAGTGGCAGGTCGGGGATGAGCAGGTAGGCGAGCCAGCCGACGGCGACCGTGGCGAACAGAACGTAACCGACCGAGAGGAGCGCGACGGGTCTGATGTTGGCCCGCAGGTCCAGGTAGGAGCTCTCCAGGGCGGCCGTGTGCAGCAGCGGGGGCAGGATCAGCGGCAGCACGATGTGCGGGTCGAGGTGGTAGTCGGGCACGCCGGGGAGGTTCGAGGCGATGAGCCCGACCCCGACCAGGAGCAGCGGCGCCGGCACCGGGGTCCTGCGTGCTGCCCCGGCCACCACGGCACTCGCCGCGATCAGTGCCACCAGCGGCAATACATCCATCGGCAGACCCCTCCGCCCTCCGCGTTCCCGTCGTAACCTGGCAATCATGAACGAGTGCCCGCACGTCACAGCGCTGCCGCACCCCGAGGTGCCCCCGCTGAGCGAAACGTGTCTCGAGTGCCAGGCCGTCGGCAGCCACCCCGTCCAGTTGCGGCTGTGCCTGGAGTGCGGGCACGTGGGCTGTTGCGACTCTTCCCCTTTCCAGCACGCGACGGCACATTTCAGGGAGAGCTCACACCCTGTGATGAGGACCTTCGAGCCGGGCGAGAGCTGGCGCTGGTGCTTCGTGGACGGTTCGATCGTCTGACGTTTGGGTACGTCAACCCGGCGCCCGTTCTTTCCAATTGGGCCTGCGCGACCCCTAGCCACTGTCCGTACTCATAGGCTTACTATGAGTGACAGCATCAGGCCGGGGTCCCCGGGACACGGAGCTGGGGAGCGCGGTAGCGTCACCGCAGAACGACGTGGGGCGTTACCCGTGTGACGCAGCCCGGACCGCCGCTGGACGGCGGCTCCGGAACCCCGAAAGTGCTTGTACCACCTTGGAGGTGAGGGTGTCCCAGATCGCAGGCGAGCCCGGGAATCAGGACTTCGTGGAGGTCCGCCTTCCGGCTGCGGGTGCCTACCTGTCGGTGCTGCGGACGGCCACGGCCGGCCTTGCAGCGCGTTTGGACTTCACTCTCGACGAGATCGAGGACCTCCGCATCGCGGTCGACGAGGCCTGCGCGATCCTGCTCCAGCAGGCCGTGCCCGGCTCGGTGCTCAGCTGCGTCTTCCGCCTCGTCGACGACTCGTTGGAGGTGACGGTTTCGGCGCCCACGACCGACGGCCGGGCCCCGGAGCGGGACACCTTCGCCTGGACGGTGCTGTCGGCCCTCGCGGGCCAGGTGGACTCGACCGTCGCCGAGGACAAGACCGTCTCGATCAGCCTCTACAAGAAGCGCGGCGCGGGACCCGGGCCGGCGTGAGGGACGGGGACGGGCCGGTGCGGGACGAAGAGCGCGGCACACGAGGTCTGCCCGCCGACGGCAGGGAGGGGTTGCGCCGTATGACCACCGGAATCCCCGAACAGCAGGCCAAACCGCACCCGGAGGAGCCGGACCGGTCAGGTCCGCTGAGGGTGGCCGATGTGTCGGAGCAGGCAGAGCCGACCGCCAAGGACGAGCTGAAGCAGCTCTCCGGCCGGGGCGGCGGGCGACGGGCGGGAAACATGAGCGAGCACGGTCGGCACGATCCGCAGGACCGCAGCGGCGCACGCGCGATGTTCATCGAGCTGCGCACCCTGGACGGCGGCAGTCGGGAGTACGCGGAGCTGCGCAACCAACTGGTCCGCATGCACCTGCCGCTCGTCGAGCACCTGGCCCGCCGCTTCCGCAACCGCGGCGAGCCGCTGGACGACCTCACCCAGGTCGCCACGATCGGCCTGATCAAGTCCGTCGACCGCTTCGACCCGGAGCGCGGCGTGGAGTTCTCCACGTACGCGACCCCGACGGTCGTCGGCGAGATCAAGCGGCACTTCCGCGACAAGGGGTGGGCGGTCCGCGTCCCGCGGCGCCTCCAGGAGCTGCGGCTCGCGCTGACGACGGCGACGGCCGAGCTGTCCCAGCTGCACGGCCGCTCCCCCACCGTGCACGAGCTGGCCGAGAAGCTGGCCATCTCCGAGGAGGAGGTCCTGGAGGGCCTGGAGTCCGCCAACGCGTACTCCACGCTGTCCCTGGACGTCCCCGACACGGACGACGAGTCCCCGGCCGTCGCGGACACCCTGGGCGCCGAGGACGAGGCGCTGGAGGGCGTCGAGTACCGCGAGTCGCTCAAGCCGCTCCTGGAGGACCTGCCCCCGCGGGAGAAGCGCATCCTGCTGCTGCGCTTCTTCGGCAACATGACCCAGTCGCAGATCGCGCAGGAGGTCGGCATCTCCCAGATGCACGTCTCGCGTCTGCTGGCGCGCACGCTGGCGCAGCTGCGGGAGAAGCTCCTCGTCGAGGAGTGATCACTCTCCGTAGTGGCCGTTTTTGAGTGGTACCAGCGCTTTTGAGCCGTACTACTTCTGATCCTGGACGTTGCCGGGGCCCTGGATGCCGAGGGCCTCGGTCGTCGCCGGATTGATCACGAGGACGAGCGAGACGACCGCGCAGATCGCGAGCACGATCCCGGCCGGGATCGCCGCGCTGTCGGCCTGCAGCATCTGCCAGGCCACCGGAAGCGCCATGATCTGCGTGATGATCGCGGGACCGCGGCTCCACCGGCGCAGCTTCAGCAGCCCGCGCGCGGCGAGCAGCGGGAGCAGCGCGAGGACGATCAGCGTGATGCCACCCGTCCAGGCCTGCTTGGCGTCGTCGGGCGATCCGGTGATGCCCAGCACGAGCATGTACACGCCCCCGGCGACGAGGGCGAGGCCCTCCAGCGCAACCAGGGCCGCGGCGGCGGTCACCCGCGCGGGTCGCGGGCCCGGCTCGGGCGACTCCGGGGCTTCGGGGGTGGTTTTCCGCTCAGTACTCACCCCAGCAGAGTAGCTCCGGGTGCGTCCGCCCCGGCACCTCGGTCTAGGCCGTGTAAAGAGCGCTAGGTAGTCTGCTTCGCATGCGTGCACTTCTCGTGGTCAACCCGGCGGCAACCACCACCAGTGCGCGTACGCGTGATGTGCTGGTCCACGCGCTGGCGAGCGAGATGAAGCTCGACGCGGTCACGACCGAGTACCGCGGGCACGCCAGGGACCTCGGTCGGCAGGCCGCGGAGAGCAAGGACATCGAGCTGGTCGTCGCCCTCGGCGGCGACGGCACCGTCAACGAGGTCGTCAACGGCCTGCTGCACCACGGACCCGACCCGGACCGCCTCCCCCGCCTCGCCGTCGTCCCCGGCGGCTCCACCAACGTCTTCGCGCGCGCCCTGGGGCTGCCCAACGACGCCGTGGAGGCCACCGGGGCCCTCCTGGACGCCCTGCGCGAGGGCAGTGAGCGCACGGTGGGCCTTGGCATCGCGGGCGGCACACCGGGCACCGAGGACGAGGCCGTGCCCTCGCGCTGGTTCACGTTCTGCGCGGGCCTCGGCTTCGACGGCGGCGTGGTGGGCAGGGTCGAACAGCAGCGCGAGCTCGGCCGACGCTCGACACACGCCCTTTATGTGCGCCAGGTGCTGCGCCAGTTCATCGACGAGCCCCACCGCAGGCACGGAATGATCACCCTGGAGCGGCCCGGCGAGGACCCGGTGACCGACCTGGTGATGTCGATAGTCTGCAACACCTCTCCGTACTCCTACCTGGGCAATCGCCCGCTGTACGCATCCCCGCAGGCCTCCTTCGACACGGCCCTGGACGTGCTGGGCCTGAAGAAGCTCTCCACGGCCGCGGTGGCCCGGTACGGCACCCAGCTCCTGACGTCCACGCCGGAGCGGGGACCGCACGGTAAGCACGCAGTTACGCTCCACGACCTCACAGACTTCACCTTGCATTCAAAGGTTCCTCTGCCCCTCCAGATGGACGGTGACCACTTGGGGCTACGGACGAGCGTGACGTTCACAGGCGTACGCCGGGCACTGCGTGTGATTGTGTGAGTGGAAGGGCCTAAAGTCCTTTCACTCGAACGTTTAGGCCAGGGTCCACCCCATAGAAGTACGGCTGTGACCCAGCCGACACTGAGGAATCAAAAAAAACTTTCCTGAAGGGGTTGTATCCGCCGCCGAGGTTTGCGAATCTCTACATGGCGATCGGGACGGCCCGCAACATCGGCCCCACAGAGAGCCAGAACCCCTCCTCCACCACAGGTCCACACCAGGTAACTGGGCGTCGGCCCTTCCCGTGCGGGGGGATTCGTGAAAGCGTTCACATTCACAAGCAACCTGCATGTAATACCAAGGAGAGGTAGCAGCCATGGACTGGCGTCACAACGCCGTTTGCCGCGAGGAAGACCCCGAGCTCTTCTTCCCCATCGGCAACACCGGTCCTGCGCTGCTGCAGATCGAGGAAGCCAAGGCCGTCTGCCGCCGCTGCCCCGTCATGGAGCAGTGCCTGCAGTGGGCGCTCGAGTCCGGCCAGGACTCCGGCGTCTGGGGTGGCCTCAGCGAGGACGAGCGCCGTGCAATGAAGCGCCGCGCCGCTCGCAACCGTGCACGCCAGGCCAGCGCCTGACACCCACACCCCCCACGAGCCTGAGCTTGGCGGCGCGTACAGCGAGTACGCAACTCCCGCCCCCGAGCCGCAGCCGCGCAGTACCCCCGATGCGCAACGCAACGTGAGCAGTGAGCCCCGGACCAACCAATCGGTCCGGGGCTCACTGCTTTCGTCTGTCTGCCGCCGCGACCTTTTCCGTCGCCGCCGGGCCCCTCGCGATTTCCGCCGCTACTTGTCGCCGCGAACCGGGATGTCCAGGATCACCCGCGTGCCGCGCTCCGGCGCCCGGACCATGTCGAAAGTGCCGCTCAGCTCGCCCTCGACGAGGGTACGGACGATCTGCAGGCCGAGATTGCCGGAGCGGTGCGGATCGAAGTCCTCGGGCAGGCCGACCCCGTCGTCCTGGACGGTGATCAGCAGCCGCGCCTCCTTGGTGGTGCCGCCGCGCACCGCCGACACCTCGACCGTGCCGGTGTCCCCCTCGCGGAAGCCGTGCTCCAGGGCGTTCTGCAGAACCTCCGTGAGGACCATCGACAGCGGCGTCGCGACCTCGGCGTCCAGAATCCCGAAGCGGCCGGTGCGCCGGCCGATGACCTTGCCGGGCGAGATCTCCGCGACCATCGCGAGCACCCGGTCGGCGATCTCGTCGAACTCCACGCGCTCGTCCAGGTTCTGGGAGAGCGTCTCGTGGACGATGGCGATGGAACCCACGCGCCGCACGGCCTCTTCGAGCGCCTCGCGGCCCTTGGCCGAGTCGATGCGCCGGGCCTGCAGCCGCAGCAGCGCAGCGACCGTCTGGAGGTTGTTCTTCACCCGGTGGTGGATCTCCCGGATGGTGGCGTCCTTGGTGATCAACTCCCGCTCGCGGCGGCGCAGTTCGGTGACGTCGCGCAGGAGTACGAGCGAACCGATGCGCGGCCCCTTGGGCTTGAGCGGGATCGCGCGCAGCTGGATCACCCCGTCGCCGCCCTCGATCTCGAACTCGCGCGGCGCCCAGCCGCTCGCCACCTTCGCCAACGCCTCGTCCACCGGGCCGCGGGACGGGGCGAGTTCGGCCGTCGCCCGGCCCAGGTGGTGCCCCACGAGGTCGGAGGCGAGGCCGAGGCGGTGGTACGCGGAGAGCGCGTTCGGCGACGCGTACTGCACGACGCCGTCGGCATCGAGTCGCAGCAGACCGTCACCCACGCGCGGGGAGGCGTCCATGTCGACCTGCTGGCCCGGGAACGGAAACGACCCGGCGGCGATCATCTGCGCCAGGTCGGACGCCGACTGGAGGTAGGTCAGCTCAAGCCGCGAAGGGGTGCGGACCGTCAACAGGTTCGTGTTGCGGGCGATGACGCCGAGGACGCGGCCTTCCCTGCGTACGGGGATGGACTCGACGCGCACCGGAACCTCTTCGCGCCACTCCGGGTCGCCCTCGCGCACGATGCGCCCCTCGTCCAGGGCCGCGTCGAGGAGGGGGCGGCGGCCACGCGGGACGAGGTGGCCGACCATGTCGTCCTGGTAGGAGGTGGGGCCGGTGTTGGGCCGCATCTGCGCCACGGAGACATAGCGGGTGCCGTCGAGGGTGGGAACCCAGAGCACCAGGTCGGCGAAGGAGAGGTCGGAGAGCAGCTGCCACTCCGAGACCAGCAGATGCAGCCACTCGAGATCGGAGTCACCGAGAGCGGTGTGCTGGCGTACGAGGTCGTTCATGGAGGGCACGTGTGGAGCGTACCTTTCGCGTCCGGCGGCTCCCGTCGAGCCGCGGCGCCAGGGCGGGACCCTCAGCCCGCCCACGGCACCGCAGCCCTTCAGGTGCATCGGCCGCCAGAATGTGCGGTACTGAACAGCCGATCTTGAGGATCCGACGCGGTCAGGGCAGAGAGCGCCGGTTCCTCGGTCCGCTCTTCTGTGCGGGAAGAGCGGAGGCTTTACCCACGCATTGTGGACTAGACCATTCTCCCATGTCTATGCGTCTACAGATGTTTGTTGTTGTCTCTTTCTCCGACATTCGGAGCCGACGTCCTCCACTTTTTGGAGCCGACGGTCAGTCCTCGCTCCCGGTCGGCCGGGCCTGCGGCCACGCCAGCATGGCGAGATCGGCCACCGCCTCCAGATCTTCCCTGGTGGCGCCGTCCCTGGCCTGTTGCGACATTCCCTGGAAGACCGCCCCCGTGTAGCGCGCGAGGGCGGCGGGATCGGTGCGGTCGGGCAGCTCCCCCGCCGCGACGGACGCGCGGACCCGGGACTCGATGTCCGCCACGTTCGCGTTCCGACGCTCCCGCAGGGCCTCTTCCACCTCCGGCGTCGTGCAGTTGGTGGCCGCGGTGATGACGAGGCAGCCGCGGGGGTGGCTGGGGTCGGTGAACTCGGCCGCGGCCTCGTGCAGCATCCGCGACACGGCGGCGCGAGCGGTCGGCTCCTCGTCGAAGGCGCGGGGGCCGAAGACTCCGTGGGTCGCTCCGTACCGCACGACGACCTCGTCGAAGAGGGTCCGCTTGTCGCCGAAGGCCGCATAGAGGCTCGGGGCGCCGATGCCCATGACGCGCGTGAGGTCGGAGACGGACGTCCCCTCGTACCCGTTCTCCCAGAACGTGCGGATCGCCTGTTCGAGGGCCGTCTCACGGTCGAAGGAGCGGGGGCGCCCGCGCTGTTTCGTCGCCATGGAGTGAATTGTATAGCGGGCACTAGAAAAAGAGCTCGGGGGTGGGGTAGCGTTCTTTCTGTAGCGACCACTAGAGAAAGAGGGGGCGTCCGGCATGGATGCAGTCACGGGCAGGCTCGCGGGGAAGACGGCGCTGGTCACAGGCGGCAGCAGGGGCATCGGGCGAGGCATCGCCGAGCGTCTCGGGCGGGACGGCGCACGGGTCGCCGTGCACTTCGGCAGCAATGAGGTGGCCGCGAAGGAGACGGTGGCGGCGATCGAGGCCGCGGGCGGCTCCGCCTTCGCGTTCGGCGCCGAGCTGGGGGTGCCCGGAGACGCCGAGGCGCTCTGGGCGGAGTTCGACCGGCACGCGGACGGCCTGGACATCCTGGTGAACAACGCGGGCATCGGCCTGTACAGCCACGTGGGAGAGGTGACGGAGGCGGATTACGACCGTGTGTTCGCGGTCAATGCGAAGGCACTGTTCTTCGTCGTCCAGAAGGGACTCGACCGGCTCCGCGACGGCGGCCGGATCATCAACATCTCGTCGGGCGTCACACGCATCGCGTTCCCGGTCACCGTGGCGTATTCGATGACGAAGGGCGCGGTGAACGTGCTGACGCACACGCTGGCGCAGGAGCTCGGCCCGCGCGGGATCACGGTCAACGCCGTCGCGCCGGGCATCATCCAGACCGAAATGATGGACGGAATCCCCGAGGCCCAGCAGGCGGACATGGCGGGGTACTCGACCTTCGACCGGATAGGCCAGCCCGCCGACGTGGCGGACATCGTCTCCTTCGTGGCCTCGGAGGACGCCCGGTGGATCACCGGTCAGTACATCGACGCGACGGGAGGGTCGGTCCTGGGCGTGTGACCAGGGGCTTCGCGGGCGCCGCGGACGGTTCGACGGGCGGAGGCGGGGACGAGAGCCGAGCATGGATCGGAGAGCGGTGGAATCGGCCGTTCTGGCGGTGCAGCACTGCTGTTCTGGCGGCGCAGCTCTGCTAGATTGGTCTATACCACCAACACTCTTGAGCCCCTCTCCAGATCGGCAGGCCCAGCGTGGAAGTTGTCATCGTCCCGGACGCCACGGCAGGCGGCGAGCTCATCGCGGAGGCCATGGCCGCCCTGGTGCGTCGCAAGCCTGACGCCCTGCTCGGTGTCGCCACCGGCTCCACCCCGCTGCCCATCTACGAAGCGCTGGCGGCCAAGGTCGCGGCCGGTTCCGTGGATGCCTCGCGGGCGCGCATCTGCCAGCTCGACGAGTACGTGGGGCTGCCCGCCGGGCACCCCGAGTCGTATCGCTCCGTGGTCCTCCGTGAGGTCGTCGAGCCCCTCGGGCTGAGCGAGGCCTCCTTCATGGGTCCGGACGGCAGCGCCGAGGACGTGCAGGCGGCGTGCGTGGCGTACGACAAGGCGCTCGCCGAGGCCGGAGGTGTCGACCTCCAGCTGCTCGGGATCGGCACGGACGGGCACATCGGGTTCAACGAGCCATGCTCGTCGATCGCTTCCCGTACGCGCATCAAGACCCTGACCGAGCAGACGCGGGTGGACAACGCGCGCTTCTTCGACGGGGACATCGAGCAGGTCCCCCACCACGTCATCACCCAGGGCATCGGGACGATCCTGGAGGCGCGGCACCTGGTGCTGCTCGCCACGGGTGAGGGCAAGGCGGATGCGGTGGCCGCGACGGTAGAGGGACCGATCGCCTCGGTCGTGCCCGCCTCCGCGCTGCAGCTGCACCCGCACGCCACGGTCGTCGTGGACGAGGCGGCGGCGTCGAAGCTGAAGCTCGCGGACTACTTCCGGCACACGT
The DNA here is from genome assembly GCF_056437465.1 of Streptomyces sp. NPDC042371. Taxonomy (NCBI): domain Bacteria; kingdom Bacillati; phylum Actinomycetota; class Actinomycetes; order Kitasatosporales; family Streptomycetaceae; genus Streptomyces; species Streptomyces sp. NPDC042371. The sequence goes on from NZ_JBWKAP010000002.1 coordinate 158,413, forward strand.
ATGCGAACAAGCCGGACTGGCAGGGTCTGTAGAAGGAACCTGTAGAGGCACTCTGCAGACGCGACGAACAGTGAAAGGGGCGCCCCCGACCGGGGGCGCCCCTTTCACTTGGTGGGCTCTTGCTTGGTGGGCGGGTCAGCCCGCGACGATGACCTCTGCCGCCGCCTGGCCGCACACTCGTGCCGCGCCGCGCGTCGCGATGTGGAGGCCGCCGATCGGGGCGGACTGGGGGACGCCCATCTCGACCACGACCGTGTCGGGGCGGGCCGAGACGATGGTCTGCAGGGCCTCGGCCATCCACGCGTGGCGGTGTGCGTCGCGGACGACGGCCACGATGCGTCGCGTGCCCGCCGCCGCGAGGGCCTTGCTGCCCGAGCCTTCGCCGGAGTAGGTGGCCGACTCGGTGCCGGGGAAGCGGCGCGCCAGCTCGTCGGTGACGCCCCAGGGTGTCTCGTTGCCGACGGCGATGTTCGGGAGCGGGGAGAAGGTGGCGACGTAGGGGGCCTCGGTGACCGGGGCCGCGTACGTCTCGCCGCGGGTGACCGTCAGCGCACGGCGGGCGCCGATCAGACCGATGCCGGTGTCGGGCGCGCCCCCCGAACGCTCGGCCGCGCCCGACCCCCTCGCCGCCACGGCCCAGCCGGCGAGAGACCGTACGCGGTCGGCCGCGTCGGCGAGCCGCTCCTCGGGCAGCTCGCCGGAGCGCACCGCCGCGATGAAGGCGTCCCGGAGCCGCAGCACGGTCCCCTCGTCGGAGGGGCCGCCGCCCGTGCAGATCGCGTCGGCGCCCGCGGCGATGGCGAGGACACAGCCTCGCTCGAAGCCGTACGTGCCTGCGATGGCCTGCATGTCCATGCCGTCGGTGACGATGAGTCCCTCGTAGCCGAACTCCTCGCGGAGCAGGCCGGTCAGGATGCGGCGGGAGAGCGTTCCGGGGTTGTCCGGGTCCAGGGCCGGGGCCAGGACGTGGGCGCTCATCACGGCCCGCGTGCCCGCGGCGAGCGCCGCGCGGAACGGCGCCAGATCACGGGAGTTCAGGACGTCCCGGTCGACGTCGATGACCGGCACGGAGTGGTGCGAGTCGATCGCCGTGTCGCCGTGCCCCGGGAAGTGCTTGGCGGAGGTGGCGACGCCCGCCGACTGCATGCCCTCGACGTAGGCGGCGGTGTGCCGGGCGACCAGGTCGGGGTCCGAACCGAAGGAGCGTACGCCGATAACCGGGTTGTCCGGGTTGGCGTTGACGTCGGCCGACGGCGCCCAGTTGAAGTTGATGCCGCAGGCGGCCAGGCGGCGGCCGAGGTCCGCGGCGACCTCGCGGGTCAGCGCGGGGTCGTCGACGGCGCCGAGTGCGTGGTTGCCCGGGTAGGAGGAGCCGGTGCGCACCTCCAGGCGGGTGACGTCGCCGCTCTCCTCGTCGATGGCGATCAGCAGGTCGTCGCTCTCGGCGCGCAGCTGCGCGGTGAGCGCGGCCACCTGCTCCGCGGTCTGCACGTTGCGGCCGAACAGGCTGACGGAGGCGAGGCCTTCGCCGATCCGGCGGCGCAGCCAGTCCGGTGCGGTGGTGGTGCCGTCGAAGCCGGGCTGCAGGACGGCGAGGGCGTTGCGGGTGAGCGTGTCACCGGCGTGCGTAAGAGTCGTCATGTGCGGAGTTATCCCTTCACTGCGCCGTCGGTCAGGCCGCTGACGGCCCTGCGCTGCAGGAAGACGAAGAGGATCAGGATCGGGATGGCAAAGAGCGAGGCGGCCGCCATGGTGGCACCCCAGTCGTCGCCGAAGGCGGTCTGGAAGCTGGACAGCCACACCGGCAGGGTCTTGGAGTCTGCTTCCTTGTTCAGCACGAGGACCATCGGGAACTCGTTCCAGGCGGTGATGAAGCCGAAGAGCGAGGTCGACATCAGGCCCGGCGCGAGCAGCGGCAGGATCACCCGGCGGAACGCCTGCATACGGGTGCAGCCGTCGACCATGGCGGACTCCTCCAGCTCCTTGGGCACGGCGGCGACGAAGCCGCGCAGCGTGAGGAGGGTGAAGGGCAGGATCATCACCATGTAGAAGAGGGTCAGCGGGACCAGGCTGTTCAGCATGTCCGCGTCGCGCACGATGATGTAGATCGCGATGACCATGACTTCCCAGGGCGCCATCTGGGCGAGCATGAAGCCGATGATGAAGCCGCGGCGGCCCTTGAAGCGCATGCGCGCGAGGGCGAACGCCGCGGTCACGCCGATGATGAGCGAGAAGACCACGGCGAGGACCGTGACGGTCACCGAGTTGCCGACCATGGTCCAGAAGTGGTCGGCGTTCATCGCCTTCTTGAAGTGTTCAAGAGTGGCGTCGGTCGGGAACCAGACCGGGTCCTCGGCGATGATGTCGCCGGACGGCTTGAAGGCCGTCGCGAACATCCAGTAGACGGGGAAGACCGAGAGGACGAAGAGAACGACCGCGGTCAGGTTGGGCCACAGCCGGCCCAGCAGCGAGCGCTTCACAGCTCGTCCTCCTCTTGCTTGAGCACGATCCGCAGGTAGTACGAGGTGATGGCCAGCAGGATGACGATGGTGAGCATCGCGATCGCGGCGCCCATCCCGAAGTGCTGGTTGCCCATGCCCTCGATGTAGGCGTAGACGGGAAGGATCTCGGTGAGCCGCTCGGGCCCGCCCTCGTTGAGGGTGAAGACCTGCACGAACGCCTTGAAGACCCAGATGATCTCCAGGAACGTCGTGGCGTAGAGGAAGGGCCGCAGGTACGGCAGCGTGACCTGGGTGAACTGCTTCCAGGCACCGGCGCCGTCCAGGGCCGCGGCCTCGTACAGCTCCTTGGGAATGGTCGTGGTGGCGGCGAAGAGGTTGATCGCCACGAAGGGGATCGACTGCCAGACGATCAGCAGCAGGACCACGAAGAAGGTCGAGTACTGCGAGGCGAGCCAGTCGTGGTCGGCCATCGACTCGAAGCCGATCTTGGCGAGCACCCAGTTGATGACGCCGTAGCGCTGCGCGAACAGCCACTGGTAGACGGTGGTCGACGCGACGACCGGCATCGCCCAGGCGAGGACGAGCCCGACCATGAGGAACGTGCGCATCTTCCGGCCGAGGCGCGCCAGGAGCAGTCCGACCAGCGTGCCGAGGAACATGATCAGCACGACGTTGACGGCGGTGAAGGCGACCGAGCGGCCGGTGACCCGCCAGAAGTCCTCGCCGGTGAGGATCTCCTTGTAGTTGTCGAATCCGTTCCACTCGGTCAAGTGCAGAATGAACTGCCGCATGTTGAGGTTCTGGAACGACAGGATCCCGTTGTTGACCAGCGGCCAGCCGAGCAGCAGCAGGGTGGCGATGATCGCGGGGGCAAGGAGCAGATAAGGCGTCAGGCCTGCGAGACGTCCCGCGGATGTGTGCGGGCCGTCGCGTCGTGGCCCGCCGTCCTGCTTCGTCTGCACCTCCGTCGGGCCGGAGGGCGGCCGTTCGGTCTTCTGCACGGTCATGCTCGCCATCTCTTTCGTGGGCAACGCGAAGCGCTCTGGAAAGCGCCGAGAACGCAGAGGTCAGCGCGGAGGACGCGGAGAACTCATGGGTACGCCGGGGGCGGCGGGGTCACGTCACCCGCCACCCCCGGCCAGAGGACGCGTCTTTACTGCTTCTGCGACAGGCGCTTGTTGAGCTCGCCCTCGACCTGCTTCGCGGCCGCCTCGGGAGACTTACCGTTGAGCACCGCGGTCATGTAGTTCTTGATCGGGTTCGGCGGGTTCTCGACCGCGCCCCACTCCGGGATCAGCGGGGTGATGCCGCCGCCGGGGGTGGCGGGCGTCATGGCCTTGGCGGCCGGGTTGCCCGCGAGGGAGGACTCCAGCGACTTCTTGTTCGGGATGACGCCGCCTTCCTTGGCGAACTGACCCTCGAACTTGTCGGACAGCGCGATCTTCAGGAACTCCTTGGCGAGCTCCTGCTTCTTGCTGGTCGCGGCGACGGCGAGGTTGGAGCCGCCGAGGAAGACGCCCTCGGGCTTCTCCGCCGTGGCGCCCGGGATCGTGAAGTAGCCGATGTCCTTCTCGATCTTCTTGTCCGTCTTGATGGCCAGGGCGGCCTCCCACGGCATGGCGATCATCGCGGCGGTCTTGCCCTTGCCGAAGACCTCGCCCTGCTGCGGCGTGGCCTCGTCCTTGTTCTTGGGGGCCTTGGAGAGCTTCTGGAACTCCTGGTACGTCTTCATGGCCTTCGTGACCTTCGGGTCCGTCAGGTTGGAGACGTACTTGTCGCCGTCCTTCTTGACCAGCTCGGCGCCCTCACCGATGGTCAGGCCGACGAAGTGGTACCAGAACTGGCCCGGCATGTAGAGCGGCTCGGCGTCGGTCTTCGCGCCGATCTGCTTGAGGTCCTTGAGGAACTCGTCGCGGGTCTTCGGGGTGTCCTTGATCCCGGCGTCGGCCCAGATCTTCTTGTTGTAGATCACGACGCGGTTGAGGACGAACCACGGGGCGGCGTACTGCTTGCCGTCGATGACCGAGGCCTTGTTCATCGACTCGGTCCAGTCGGCGCCGAGCGTCTCCTTGAGGTCGCCGAGCTCGGCGAGGCCGCCGGTCTTGGCGTACGCGGCGGTCTGGGTGTTGCCGATCTCGAAGACGTCCGGCGGGTTCTCCTCGGAGAGGGCGGTGGTCAGCTTCTGCTGGATGCCGTTCCACTGCTGGACTTCGAACTTCAGCTTCGCGCCGGTCTTCTTCTCGAAGGCGGCCGTGACGTCCTTCTGCCACTTGTCGGGCGTCGAACCGTCCATCGCCCAGAGCGTCAGGGTCTCACCCTTGAAGCCGTCGGCTCCCCCGGACTTCTTGTCGTCGTCGTCACTGCCACAGGCCGCGATCGAGACCAACATGCCCGCGACACCGATGGCCGCTATGAGCTTGCGCTTCACGTCACCCTCCTCAAGGGATGCCAGTCAACCCCCCACCCGCAGCGACCAAATGGACCGAGATCTGCCCGTGGGACTGGAACCTGGTCTTTAATGGTGTAGACCAGTACGGGGAGCTTGGCCTAGACCTTTAGGGGTGTCAAGGGTGTATAAGAAGGGCTGTCGCCTCCGTTATCGGACCGACACCTGAGCAGGCAGAGTCTGCTCGGCCCGTACCGTGCCACGATGTGAGCCGCGACAGACGGAGGAGCCGGTGACGGCAGCAGCACAGGAGCCGGGAAGGCAAGCCATGGGCACCGAAGCGGGGAGCACGGGGACCGATGTGGGCGCGCCTTCGGAAGGCCCGAGCGTCGGCCGAACCGCGCGCGTGCCCAAGTACTACCGCCTGAAGCGGCACTTGCTGGACATCACCGAAACGCTGCCGCCGGGCACCCCGGTCCCCCCGGAGCGCACGCTCGCCGCCGAGTTCGACACCTCCCGCACCACGGTGCGCCAGGCCCTCCAGGAGCTGGTCGTCGAGGGCCGTCTGGAGCGCATCCAGGGCAAGGGCACGTTCGTCGCGAAGCCCAAGGTGTCGCAGGCCCTGCAACTCACCTCGTACACGGAGGACATGCGGGCCCAGGGCCTGGAGCCCACCTCGCAGCTCCTGGACATCGGCTACATCACCGCCGACGACCGCCTCGCCGACCTGCTCGACATCACCACGGGCGGCCGGGTGCTCCGCATCGAGCGGCTCCGGCTGGCCAACGGCGAGGCGATGGCCATCGAGACCACGCACCTCTCGGCCAAGCGCTTCCCCGCGCTGCGCCGCTCCCTGGTCAAGTACACCTCGCTCTACACCGCACTCGCCGAGGTGTACGACGTGCACCTCGCGGAGGCCGAGGAGACCATCGAGACCTCCCTGGCGACCCCGCGCGAGGCGGGCCTGCTCGGCACCGACGTCGGCCTGCCGATGCTGCTCCTGTCCCGCCACTCGCTTGACGGGAACGGCCAGCCGGTGGAGTGGGTGCGCTCGGTCTACCGCGGCGACCGGTACAAGTTCGTCGCCCGCCTCAAGCGGCCCACGGACTGACACCCGCCCGAGGTCTGGCGCGGGGCCACCGCGCTGCTCTACGTTCCTCCCGTCACCGCACGACGCAGCTCATCGCACGATGAATCTCATCGCATGGTGAACGGGAGGACGACCCGGTGCGCAGAGCGAACCCCCGATCCATCGTCATCTGGTCCCTCGTCGCGCTGATCGGCGCCGCGGGCTGGACCGTCCTGGCCCTCGCACGCGACGAGGAGGTGTCGGCCGCCTGGATGGTGGCGGCGGCCCTCGGCTCGTACGCCGTCGCGTACCGCTTCTACTCCAGGTTCATCGCGTACAAGGTCCTGAAGGTCGACAAGAAGCGGGCCACCCCGGCCGAGCGGCTCGACAACGGCATCGACTTCCACCCGACCGACCGCCGGGTGCTGCTCGGCCACCACTTCGCGGCGATCGCGGGCGCGGGACCGCTGGTGGGGCCGGTCCTCGCAGCTCAGATGGGGTACCTGCCCGGCACCATCTGGATCATCGTCGGCGTGATCTTCGCGGGCGCCGTGCAGGACATGGTCGTGCTGTTCTTCTCGACGCGGCGCGACGGCAAGTCGCTGGGGCAGATGGCGCGCGAGGAGATCGGCCCGTTCGGCGGGGCCGCCGCGCTGCTCGCCACCTTCGCCATCATGATCATCCTGCTCGGGGTGCTCGCGCTGGTCGTCGTCAACGCGCTCGCCGAGTCGCCGTGGGGCACCTTCTCCATCGCGATGACCATCCCGATCGCCCTGCTGATGGGCTTCTACCTGCGGGTGCTGCGGCCGGGACGGGTCAGCGAGGTCTCGCTGATCGGCATCGCGCTGCTGCTGCTCGCGCTCGTCGGCGGGCGCTGGGTCGCCGAGTCCTCGCTCGCGGACACCTTCACGCTCGCGCCGTCGACGCTGGTCATCTGGCTGGTGGCGTACGGATTCATCGCCTCGATCCTGCCGGTGTGGATGCTGCTCGCGCCGCGCGACTACCTCTCCACGTTCATGAAGATCGGCACCATCGTGCTCCTCGCGGTCGGTGTCGTCGTCACCCTGCCGACGCTGAAGATGGACCCGGTGACCGACTTCGCCTCGCGCGGCGACGGACCGGTCTTCGCGGGCTCGCTCTTCCCCTTCGTCTTCATCACCATCGCCTGCGGCGCACTGTCCGGCTTCCACGCGCTGATCTCCTCGGGCACGACGCCGAAGATGATCCAGAAGGAGACGCAGGTCCGGATGATCGGCTACGGCTCCATGCTGATGGAGTCGTCCGTCGCGGTGATGGCGCTCGTCGCGGCATCGATCATCGACCCCGGGCTGTACTTCGCGATGAACGCCCCGGCCGGAGTCGTCGGCGACACCGTCCAGGAGGCGTCGAGGGCCGTCGCGGGTTTCGGGTACTCCATCTCACCGGCCGACCTCGCGCAGGCCGCCCAGAACGTCGAAGAGTCCTCGCTGCTCTCGCGCACCGGCGGCGCGCCCACGCTCGCGGTCGGCGTCTCGGAGATCTTCTCGAAGGTCACGGGGGGCTCGATGCGGGCCCTCTGGTACCACTTCGCGATCATGTTCGAGGCGCTGTTCATCCTGACCGCGCTCGACGCGGGCACGCGCGTGGGCCGCTTCATGCTGCAAGACATGCTCGGGAACATCTACAAGCCCTTCCGGCGGATGAGCTGGAAGCCGGGGCTCGTGCTCACCAGCGCCGCCGTCACCGGGCTCTGGGGCTACTTCCTCTGGGTGGGCGTGCACGAGCCGCTCGGCGGGATCAACCAGCTCTTCCCGATCTTCGGCATCGCCAACCAGCTCCTCGCCGCCGTCGCCCTCGCCGTCTGCACCACGCTGCTCGTGAAGTCCGGGCGGCTCAAGTGGGCCTGGATCACCGGGATTCCGCTCGTCTGGGACGCGACGGTGACGCTCACCGCGAGCTGGCAGAAGGTGTTCTCCGACAACCCGCGCGTCGGCTTCTTCCAGCAGCGCGCGAACTACCAGGACGCCATCGACGAGGGCAAGATCCTGCCGCCCGCCAAGACGATGGACGACATGCACACCGTCGTCACCAACTCCACGGTGGACGGCGTCCTTTCGGCGGCACTCGCCCTGCTCATCGTCGTCGTGATCGTGGACGCGGCACGGGTGTGCGTGCAGCACGTCCGCAATCCCGGTGCCTCGCGGCTGAGCGAAGCGCCGTACGTGGAGTCGAAGTTGACCGCTCCGGCCGGGCTCTTCGCGACCCGGGAGGAGAAGCAGGAGGAGAGTCGGACGGAGCGACGGGAGGTGGCGCCGTGACCTGGGTGCTGCGCGGGATGCGGTGGATGCGGTGGTACGTCCACGAGCTGACGGACGAGTCGGCGTACGACCGGTATGTGGCGCACGTGCGCAAGGAGCATCCGGCGGCAACTGTTCCCAGCCGCCGCGCATTTGAACGCATGCGGACAGACCGGGCGGAGTCAGACCCCCGTCAGGGGTTCCGCTGCTGCTGAACAGGCAACTTGTCACGTCCGTTATCCGGACGGGGGTTCCATACAGCGAGACTGTGGCTTAGATTTCCCGCACGTTAAGCATGGGATAAGTGAGGGAACGGAGCCGCGATATGTCAGATGCGCCTGAAGTGAGCAGACCGGTGGTCACGCCGGTCCGCGTGGTCATCGCAGCCTGCCTTGTCGCGCCCTTCGTGGCAATGCTCTGGGTGGGCTCCTACGCGAAGATCGATCCCACCTTCATCGGCATCCCGTTCTTCTACTGGTACCAGATGCTCTGGGTGCTCATCTCCACGGCGCTCACGATGATCGCGTACAAGCTGTGGCAGCGTGACCAGCGCGCTCGCAAGGAAGAGGCGCGGTCATGAACGACGGAGTCAACGGCGTCGCCCTCGCGGTCTTCATCTTCTTCTTCGTCGCCGTCACGGTCATGGGCTTCCTGGCCGCCCGCTGGCGCAAGGCGGACAACGAGGAGAGCCTGGACGAATGGGGCCTCGGCGGCCGCTCGTTCGGCACCTGGGTCACCTGGTTCCTGCTCGGCGGCGACCTCTACACCGCTTACACGTTCGTGGCCGTCCCCGCGGCGATCTACGCGGCGGGCGCGGCGGGCTTCTTCGCCGTGCCGTACACGATCCTCGTCTATCCCCTGATCTTCACGTTCCTGCCGCGCCTGTGGTCCGTCTCGCACAAGCACGGCTACGTGACGACGTCCGACTTCGTGCGCGGGCGCTTCGGCTCCAAGGGCCTCTCGCTCGCGGTCGCCGTCACCGGCATCCTCGCCACGATGCCGTACATCGCGCTCCAGCTGGTGGGCATCCAGGCCGTCCTCGACGTCATGGGGATCGGCGGCGGCCCGGACACCAACTGGTTCATCAAGGACCTGCCGCTGCTGATCGCGTTCGCGGTGCTCGCCGCGTACACCTACTCGTCGGGTCTGCGCGCGCCCGCGCTGATCGCGTTCGTGAAGGACGGTCTGATCTATCTCGTCATCGCCGTCGCGATCATCTACATCCCGATCAAGCTCGGCGGCTTCGACGAGATCTTCCAGGCCGCGAACGAGAAGTTCTCAGCGGCGAACGACGCGGCGGGCAAGCCCGTCGCGGGTCTCGCACCGGGCGAGACGGGGCAGTGGACCTACGCCACGCTCGCGCTCGGCTCCGCGCTCGCGCTGTTCATGTACCCGCACTCGATCACGGCGACGCTCTCCTCCAAGAGCCGCAACGTGATCCGCCGCAACACCACGATCCTGCCGCTCTACTCGCTGATGCTGGGCCTGCTCGCGCTGCTCGGCTTCATGGCGATCGCGGCCGGGGTCAAGGTCGAGAACGGGCAGCTGGCGATCCCGCAACTGTTCGAGAACATGTTCCCCGACTGGTTCACCGGCGTCGCCTTCGCCGCCATCGGCATCGGCGCGCTCGTGCCCGCGGCGATCATGTCGATCGCGGCCGCGAACCTCTTCACGCGGAACATCTACAAGGACTTCCTCAAGCCGGACGCGACACCCGCACAGGAGTTCAAGGTCTCCAAGCTGGTCTCGCTCCTGGTGAAGGTGGGCGCGCTCGCCTTCGTCCTCACCATGGACAAGACGGTAGCGATCAACTTCCAGCTGCTCGGCGGCATCTGGATCCTGCAGACGATGCCCGCCCTGGTCGGCGGCCTGTTCACGCGGTGGTTCCACCGCTGGGCGCTGCTTGCGGGCTGGGCGGTCGGCATGGTCTACGGCACGGTCGCCGCGTACGGCGTCGCGTCGCCCACGCAGAAGCACTTCGGCGGCTCGTCCGACGAGATCCCCGGCATCGGCGAGATCGGCTACATCGGCCTCACCGCGTTCGTCCTGAACGTGGTCGTGACCGTGGTCCTCACCTTCGCCCTGAAGGCGCTGAAGGCCCCCGACGGCGTCGACGAGACGTCTCCGGAGGACTACACGGCGGACGCCGGTGACGCCGGTGTCATGGAGGAACTGCCGAAGGCGACAGCGGGCTCCGGCCACTGAGCCGACCGCTGCCGCACGTCTGCCGTACGTCTGCCGCACGTCTGCCGCACGGCACAGCGTACGACGAAGGGCCGCCGGGAAACCGGCGGCCCTTCGTCGTACAGCTCTGCGATCCGACACAAGATGTGGGCCTGCTTCAGTAAGCCAACACAAGATGTATGCTCGTGCTCGCTGTCGCCGCAGGGGAATCCGGTGCAAGTCCGGAACTGTCCCGCAACGGTAGACGTGTACGCATTTGTCGTACGCGGAGTCCGAAGACCTGCCGGCAGTGCACCCGTGTCGACCGACCCGGGTGCCGACCGTCCGGGCCTCGTGGAATGGGCCGGTGGACGCGGTACGCCGCCCTGCCCGGGTGCGCCCGTGTGTGCCATCCCCTCCCCCAGGCCCAGAGCCGAGCGAGGGAGAGCTCCACGTGACCATCGCGCCTGCCGAACCTGCGTCAGCGCTGTCACCGCAGCCCATCGACAGCACCGAGGGTACCGACGCGCCAGGGACCGCGCTGCTGCGCACCCTGACCGACCTCACCGCCGACCTTCCCGACGCCGATCCCGGCCGGGTCGCCGCCGCGGCGCTGCGCGGCCGTTCGGCCAGGGCCGACGAGGCGGAGCTCCGGACGCTCGCGACCGAGGCGGCCGCGGGGCTCATCTCCGAGGACCCCACGTACTCGAAGCTCGCGGCCAGGCTGCTCACCCTCTCCATCGCCGCCGAGGCCGCCTCCCAGGGCGTGCGCTCCTTCACCGAGTCGATCGTCGTCGGCCACCGCGAGGGCCTGATCGCCGACCGCACCGCCGACTTCGTGGGCGCCCACGCGGCCCGGCTCGACGCGCTCGTGGACACCGCGCTCGCCGACGGCGCCGACTTCCGCTTCGGCTACTTCGGCCTGCGCACCCTGCACAGCCGCTACCTGCTGCGCCACCCGATCACCCGCCAGGTCATCGAGACCCCGCAGCACTTCATGCTGCGCGTGGCGGCCGGTCTTGCGGAGGACGAGAGCGCCCGCGCCCTCGACGAAGTCGCCGCGCTGTACGGCCTGATGAGCCGACTGGACTACCTGCCGTCCTCGCCGACGCTCTTCAACTCCGGCACCCGCCACCCGCAGATGTCGTCCTGCTACCTCCTCGACTCACCGCTGGACGAGCTCGACTCCATCTACGACCGCTACCACCAGGTCGCGCGGCTCTCCAAGCACGCGGGCGGCATCGGGCTCTCCTACTCCCGCATCCGTTCCCGCGGCTCCCTCATCCGCGGCACGAACGGGCACTCCAACGGCATCGTGCCGTTCCTGAAGACCCTGGACGCCTCCGTCGCCGCCGTGAACCAGGGCGGTCGGCGCAAGGGCGCGGCCGCCGTCTACCTGGAGACCTGGCACTCCGACATCGAGGAGTTCCTGGAGCTGCGCGACAACACCGGTGAGGACGCGCGCCGCACGCACAACCTCAACCTCGCGCACTGGATCCCCGACGAGTTCATGCGCCGCGTCGCCACCGACCAGGAGTGGTCGCTGTTCTCACCGGCCGACGTGCCCGAGCTCGTCGACCTGTGGGGCGAGGAGTTCGACGCCGCCTACCGCAAGGCCGAGGCCGCCGGGCTCGCCAAGAAGACCATGTCGGCCCGGGACCTCTACGGCCGCATGATGCGCACCCTCGCGCAGACCGGCAACGGCTGGATGACCTTCAAGGACGCGGCCAACCGCACCGCCAACCAGACGGCGGAGCCCGGCCACACCGTGCACTCCTCCAACCTCTGCACGGAGATCCTGGAGGTGACGGACGACGGGGAGACCGCCGTCTGCAACCTCGGCTCGGTGAACCTCGGCGCCTTCGTCGACCCGGCCACGCAGGACATCGACTGGGAGCGGCTCGACGAGACCGTCCGCACCGCGGTGACCTTCCTCGACCGCGTCGTCGACATCAACTTCTACCCGACCGAGCAGGCCGGGCGCTCCAACGCCAAGTGGCGCCCCGTGGGCCTCGGCGCGATGGGCCTCCAGGACGTCTTCTTCCAGCTGAAGCTGGCCTTCGACTCCCCCGAGGCGCGCGCCCTGTCCACCCGCATCGCCGAGCGCATCATGCTCGCCTCCTACGAGGCGTCCGCGGACCTCGCCGAGCGCCACGGTCCCCTGCCCGCCTGGGAGAAGACCCGCACCGCGCGCGGCGTGCTGCACCCGGACCACTATCCGAAGGCCGTGGCCGAGCTGACGTGGCCGGAGCGCTGGGCGGCGCTGCGGGAACGCATCGCCGCGACCGGCATGCGCAATTCGCTGCTCCTCGCCATCGCGCCGACCGCGACCATCGCGTCCATCGCCGGTGTCTACGAGTGCATCGAGCCGCAGGTCTCCAACCTCTTCAAGCGCGAGACGCTCTCCGGCGAGTTCCTCCAGGTCAACTCCTACCTGGTGGAGGAGTTGAAGCGGCACGGCCTGTGGGACGCGAAGACCCGTGAGGCGCTGCGCGAGTCCAACGGCTCGGTGCAGGGCTTCGACTGGGTGCCCGCGGACATCCGCGCGCTGTACCGCACGGCGTGGGAGATCCCGCAGCGCGGCCTGATCGACATGGCCGCGGACCGCACCCCGTTCCTCGACCAGGCGCAGTCGCTCAACCTCTTCCTGGAGACGCCGACCATCGGCAAGCTCTCCTCGATGTACGCGTACGCCTGGCAGCGCGGCCTGAAGACCACGTACTACCTGCGTTCGCGCCCCGCGACGCGCATCGCCCGCGCGGCCGGGAGCTCGAACACCGCCGCCGCGGCCCCCGTCCCCGCGCAGGTCACGGCCGAAGACGCCGTCGCCTGCTCCCTGGAAAACCCCGAGTCCTGCGAGGCCTGCCAGTAATGAGCTCCACCGAGAAGAACCTGCTCGACCCGGGCTTCGAGCTGACCCTGCGCCCCATGCGCTACCCCGACTTCTACGAGCGCTACCGGGACGCGATCAAGAACACCTGGACCGTCGAGGAGGTCGACCTCCACTCGGACGTCGCCGACCTCGCCAAGCTCTCGCCCGGCGAGCAGCACATGATCGGCCGTCTGGTCGCGTTCTTCGCGACCGGCGACTCGATCGTCTCGAACAACCTGGTACTGACGCTCTACAAGCACATCAACTCCCCCGAGGCGCGGCTCTACCTGAGCCGTCAGCTCTTCGAGGAGGCCGTGCACGTCCAGTTCTATCTGACGCTGCTCGACACCTATCTGCCCGATCCCGAGGACCGCGCGGCGGCCTTCGACGCGGTCGAGGAGATCCCCTCCATCCGCGAGAAGGCGGAGTTCTGCTTCAAGTGGATGGACTCCGTCGAGAAGATGGACCGGCTGGAGTCGAAGGCCGACCGCCGTCGCTTCCTGCTGAACCTCATCTGCTTCGCCGCGTGCATCGAGGGGCTCTTCTTCTACGGTGCCTTCGCGTACGTCTACTGGTTCCGCAGCCGCGGTCTGCTGCACGGCCTGGCCACCGGCACCAACTGGGTGTTCCGCGACGAGACGATGCACATGAGCTTCGCCTTCGACGTGGTGGACACGGTCCGCAAGGAGGAGCCCGAGCTCTTCGACGACGCGCTCCAGCAGCAGGTCACGGACATGCTGAAGGAGGCCGTCGAGGCCGAGCTGCAGTTCGCCCGCGACCTGTGCGGTGACGGCCTGCCCGGCATGAACACCGACTCGATGCGCGAGTACCTGCAGTGCGTCGCCGACCAGCGGCTGCAGCGTCTCGGCTTCGCGCCGGTCTACGGCTCGGAGAACCCGTTCTCCTTCATGGAGCTGCAGGGCGTCCAGGAGCTGACCAACTTCTTCGAGCGGCGGCCCTCTGCGTACCAGGTCGCAGTCGAGGGCTCGGTCTCCTTCGACGACGAGTTCTAGGCGAGCTCTGGGCGAGTTCCGGACGAGTTCCGGACGCCTGCGCCCGCCCGCCCCGTTCTGCCGGACGGGGCGGCCGGGCGCCTTGCTGTCCCGGGACGCTCAGCGCGGCGTGACCCGCAGGACGAGCCGCTTGGGGTGCAGGGTGATGCCGACCTGGGTGCGGGCGTCGGTCTCCTCGACGCGCTCCAGGCGCCACTTGGGGACCACCGTCCCGAGGATCAGGGCGAGTTCGGCCAGGCTGAAGTGGTCGCCGGGGCACTTCCTGTTGCCCACGCTGAACGGCATCATCGCGAACTCCGGCACGTCACGGGCCCGCTCCGGATTCCAGCGGTCGGGGTCGAACTCCAGGTTCCGCTCGAAGGAACGCGGGTCGCGCTGCATCGCGTACACGCTGTAGACGATGTCGGCGTCCGCCGGAATGCGATAGCCGCCCAGTTCGGTTTCGGCCACGGACCGGCGCGTGAATATCCAAGCGGCCGGCCGTATGCGCATCGCCTCGGTGACGACATTGCGGAGGTGCGGCAGATCCTTGAGATCGGCGAATGTGATCGCGCGATCCGGGGCCACGGCATTTACCTCTTCAACCAACCTCCTTTCCTGCGCCGGGTGTTCGGTCATCAGATGGAACGTCCAGGCCAGCGTCGACGCCACATTCTCCGCACCCGCCACGACGAGCGAAACCACGTTGTCGTGGATCTCCTGGTCGGCTATGAGCTCCCCGGATTCGTCCCTGGCCCGCAGCAATTCGGCGAGCAGGTCGTCCGGCCCGCCGGGCCCGGCCGCGCGGCGCTCCGCGATGATCTCGTCGACGAGTGCGTGCAGGTCGGCGAGCGCGCTCTCGAAGCGCCGGTTGGCGGGGGTCGGCACGCGGTGGAGCGGGCCGACCGAGAGCACCATCCGGCGGTAGAGCCCGTCGAACACGGTGTGCAGCGAGTCGGCGATCCGGTCCGCCTTGTCCGCTATCGAGTCGACCTCAAGGAGCGAGCGCGAGACGATGCGCACGGCCGTGCGGAACATCTCGGCGCTCACGTCGACCGTGGCGCCCGGCTGCCAGCGGGCCGCCGTGGCGCGGGCCTCCTCCTCCATCACCTTGGCGTAGTCGGCGATCCGCTCGGGCCTGAACGCGGGCTGCATCATGCGGCGCTGGCGCCGGTGCAGCTTGCCGTTGCTGGTCGCCACGCCCTTGCCGAGGAGCACTTCGAGGGTGTCCCAGAGCGGCCCGCCGACGACGTACTCGGGGTTCTTGAGCAGGGCGCCGACCAGTTCCGGATCGCACACCACATACGCCGTCCTGGGTCCCAGCCTGATCCGGACGAGATCCCCATGGTCGCGCAGGGCGGAGAGGAAGCCGAGCGGATCACGCACCAGGTTCCATGCGTGGCCGAGCAAGGGGGCGCCGCCGCGGACGAGCGGTGGATTGCGCAACGGGTCGGGGCCCGACGTGGGGGGCGCGGGTATTGCGGATTCGACGCTCATTCCTCACCTACCAGTTCGTTTTCCGCCAGGGCTTCTTCCGTCACATACGGGGGCATGGACCTGTCGTCCCAGCTGTCCACCCGATAGCGCCCGGATTCGTGATGGAACCAGTAAACGGAAGAGAACCAGTTCCGCATGTTGAAGACGCATGACTTCACCGCGTCCGCGAGTTCCCTGTCACGCTCACTTGCGTCCGCCAATTCATCGGCGAAATGCAGCACTTCTCTTTCCGCCTGCATGAATTCAGTGACGCAATCACTGACGCGCCTGTGCACTTCCCGCACTGCCTCTTCGAGCGTCATTCCCTCGTGCTGGATGAGGCTGATTCCGAGATTGTGCAGTTCGTCTCCCGCAAGTTCTTTCGGGAGTGAGCACAGGTCGTTGTACCAGGCCGAGAAGTCCTGGGTCGCCCGGGCCGCCCTGCGGTACGCGGGGTGCTTGCGCACCGGGTCCGGCAGCTCGTACCGCGCGGTGGGCTCCAGGAGGTCGATCCACGCCCAGTGCGCGAACGTGAGCCGGCGCAGTTCGATGTACGCCTCGACCGTCGGCACGGTGCCGCAGCGCCGGTTTCTGAACTCCTGGTCGTACGCGTCGATCACCGGGTGGAAGTGCCGGGCGAACCTGGCGTTCCAGCTGGGACCGAGGAACGAGTACAGGCGCAGCACGCAGTCCGCGAACCCCGCGACCAACGGGTCCTTGTGGTGCAGGTACTGCCGGGGTTCGTTGAGGGTGCCGTGCAGGCCCCGGCAGAGCCGCCGCCACTGTGGCGCCCTGCCGTGCACCGAGTCCCGGTCGTGCCGGTCGTCCCACGCGAAGAACCAGCTGCTGAGGTCCGCTATCGCGGTCAGCAACTCGTCCGGCGCGCCAATGTAGTAGCCCGCCACCAGATCCGTGTAGCAGAGGCTGTCCGCGTACCGCTCGACCTTGTCCGGCGGCATGAGCCGCATTTCGCGCAGCCAGGTCCTGGACTTCTCCTGAAGCTTTGGCCAATACGGATGGAGCCGACGAGGGAACGCGGCTTCGATCATGGGAACGGCCAGTGCCGGTGGTACGGATACCGCCGGTGAACGTGGTCGCGTGTGCGGATGTGTCTGTGAAGTGCTCCCGGAATATGCACGCACGAACAAACCCCTTTCAGCCGCCTGAGGACACGCGCCCCTCCCGCCGTGCCGGGCGCGCGCCGTTGCGTATCCCCGCGCTTTCCATTCAGCACCACAACTGACCGTTCAGGGAACAGATTTGCGCCATTCACTACCCCCCAGTGCCGAGAACATCCCCTTACGTGACTGAATATGGATCACCGGCAGCTTGATTTGCTCGCACACGCGAGCGGTCATGCCAACGGCCCCTGGTCAGGGATGAGTTCCTGTGCCAGGGGCCGCTCGCGTCACACGGTTCCCGCGCCTCTCAGGCGCCGCGGAGGTCAGTCATTGGCCACCACGGGGTAGCGCGGGGTGCCCTCTTCCATCTGCCGCAGTGCGTCCTTGCGCTCCCTCTTGGAGAGGCGGTCGATGTACAGGTAGCCGTACAGGTGGTCCGTCTCGTGCTGCAGGCAGCGCGCGAAGTAGCCGGTGCCGCGGACCTTGATCGGGTTGCCCTTCGCGTCCTGGCCGGTCACCTCGGCGTAGTCCGGGCGGGCCAGCGGGGCGTACGCCGTCGGGACCGAGAGGCAGCCCTCGCCCGAGTCGTCCAGGCGGCGCATGTCGGCGGGCAGGTCCCGGAGCACCGGGTTGCAGATCGCTCCGACGTGGCGCACGCCGTCGTCGTCCATGCAGTCGTAGACGAAGGCCTTCAGGTCGACGCCGACCTGGTTGGCGGCCACACCCACGCCGTTCGCCACCCGCTGGGTCGCGAACATGTCGTCGATCAGCGCGGCGAGCTCGTCGTCGAAGGCGGTGACGTCCTTGCACTCCTTGTGCAGCACGGGGTTGCCGACGACCGTGATCGGCCGGGACGTGCCGCGCTCGCGGTGGGCCGTCTCCCGCTCCTCGCAGTCCTCGGTGTCGATGACGAAGCCCTCGTCGTCGACGGGGAGCACCCCGTCCCCGTCGATGGCCTGCTGCTCAGTGTCCTGCGCCATGTCCGCCGTACGCCTTCCTTGGAACCCTCAAGAGTTTGTGCCGGTACAGCCTACGGCGAAGTGTCAGCAGACCTCTTCGAGATCCCGCCAGTCACGGGAGTCCGGGCTGTCCGCCACCCAGCCGTCCAGGAGGCCCCGGACCAGGGCCGCGGGCGCCGCGAGACCGCACTCGCGCTCCGGCACCCAGAGCGCGCCCGGGCTGCGGTGGCCGAGCGGGCCCGGGTGCCCCGGCTCGCTGTGGTCGTGCGGATCGAGGTGTTCCCCGTCGCCCTCGTCGCTCGGCATGCGGGACTCGGAGCACATCCGGCAGAGCAGCCGCACGGAGGACGACCAGTCCTCCGCGGCGAAGCCCGCGTCGGCCGCGAGCCGCTCCAGGGCGTCCCTGTCGTCCTCGGTGGCGGCCTCCAGGAGGACCACCCAGGTCGGCACGGGTGAGGGCGCCCACAGCTCGATCTCGTCGAAGACGGGGTACGAATGCCCGTCCCCCGTCGTCCGCTCGCCGTGCGGGACGCCGTCGTGCAACACGACCTCACCCCAGCGGCGGCCCGATGAGGGCAGCGGAATGGACAGGACCTCCATGCGGGCCGGGTCAAGGCGGCGGCCCCACACGACCTCGGCCTCGCCCTCCGGGGAGAGCCGCACGGCCGCGCTGCCGAGCTCCATGCCCGTGGGCTCGCCGGAGGCGGCCACACCGCCGGGCACCCGCAGGCCGTACGCCTGCCAGGCGCGGCGGGCCAGGGGCCAGTCCTGCAGCGCGGTCGCCGCGATGCCGACGTTCCACCAGTCGGGGGCGCCCGCGGAGCGGTCGAGGAGCGCGACGGCGCGCAGCCCGGCGGCCCGCGCCTGCTCCCAGTCGTGCCGGAACTTGTGCAGCAGGGCCAGGTTGAACCAGGACTCGGACAGCCAGGGTTCGAGATCCGCCGCACGCGTGAGCAGTGCCCCCGCGTCCTCGTACCGGCCGTCGCCGATCAGCGTGAACGCGCGGTCGGTCGCCTGCCGCCATGAGGCGGAGGGCCGGTGCCGTCCCTTGCCGAAGATCCTCACGATTCCCGCCTGATTCCCGCCTGCCACGTATTCCGTAGGTAGCTTCTCGTCGGGGCGCGGCGTCGGGGGCCGTACCCCCGTGCGCCCCTTTTCCTGTCTTCTTCGCATCCAACCACGGACGGTCGGACGGCCGCTCATTACCCATGGGTTACCCAGCAGGGCGCGAGGTAAGGCCGTGGGTGAGGCCGTCCCTCGACAGGACCCTCGCCAGGGACTCCACGACTTCCGGCTGGTAGTCGTGGCCCGTGGCCAGGCGGAGCCTCTCCAAGGCGTTGAGCGGGCCGCCCAGCGCCCCTGAGGGGCCTTCTCCCCGCGCCATCTCGTCGTACGCGTTCGCCGTGCGCACAATACGTGCGGTGAGCGGCTGTTCGCGGTACGGGTCGGCCTGCCGCTCCACGACGACGGCGACGGCGGCGTCCACCCCGGTCTGGCGGACGACGGCGCCCCCGAGCAGGGCTATTCGGCGCTGTTCCGCCTCGGAGAGCGCGGCGGTGGCGCCCGCGGGGACGGGGTCGACCAGGGAGAGCTGGCCGATGTCGTGCATGAGCGCCGCGTGCTCCAGGACGGTGAGGTCCGACTCCCCGAGACCGAGGTCACGCCCCACGGCCCGGCTGAGCCCGGCCACGCGGTGCGCGTGGCCCTGCGGGGTGTATCCGGCGATCTCGGTGGCCCTGGCCAGCGAGGCGATGGTCTGCCGGTAGGTCGCCCTGACCGCCGCGTACCGCCGGAAGGAGAGCTGGGTGAGCAGCAGCGGGAGGCTGAACACGGGCAGCGCCCACAGCCCCGCCACGGCCACCGCGAGCGCCATCACGGCACCGCTCGCGCACACCGCGGAGCCGATGCCGAGCATCGCCCGCAGCTCCTCCCGCAGCAGCGGCCCGAACGGCCACCGGGTGCGGGCGTGCGCCGTCACGGCGGCGAGGACGGCGTCGCAGAGCGCGGTGAGGACGAGCAGGGCGACGATGACGAGCGCGAAGTACGGCCCGTGCCCCACCCACTCGCCGAACTTCCCGGAGTTGTACAGGGGTTGGAAGCAGGCGGCGGCGAACCCGACGGTCAGCACGCGCCGCGCCATGTGGTCGAGCGTGGGGCCCCGGCCCAGCGCCACGTTCGGCACCGCGCCGACGAGGGCCGCCGCGACGACCACGGCGAGCACCTGCAGCACCCCGTGGTGCGTGGCCTGCCCGGAGTTCTCGCCCAGCAGGGCGTACGCGAGGGCTCCCGCGGCGCCGAGCGGCGCGGGCTCCCTGTCTCTGCCGCTCCCCCACCTGACCAGCTCACCGAGAGTGATCAGGACGCCGAAGGCGAGGGCGGCCCGGCCTTCGGTGATGCCGTGCCAGAGGGTCCAGACGAGGGAGGTGAGGGCGAGCAGTCCGGCCAGGCAGGCGACCGCGGCGGGCAGGCGCGACGGGGCCCTCACCGGGCCGCCGGGCGGGCCGCCGCGGGCGCGGGCAGGGCGGGGGACGGCACGGCCGTGCCCTGGTCAGGGGCGCCCTGGTCGGGCACGTCCGCCGTGACCTCGGGGTGCCAGCCGTACCGGTCGAGGGCGCGGGCCAGCGCCCCGACCATCTCGGGGTCGAACTGCGCGCCCGCGCACCGGTTGAGCTCGGCGACGGCGACCTCGACGGGCCTGGCCCGCCGGTAGGACCGGGTGGACGTCATGGCGTCGAAGGCGTCGGCGACCGCCACCACCCGCGCGCACTCCGGGATCTGCGGCCCGGTGAGCCCGTAGGGGTATCCGCTGCCGTCGATCCGCTCGTGGTGGTGCAGGATCGCCGCCCGCGCCTCGCCGAGGAACCCGATGCCGCGCACCATCTCGTGGCCGTACTCGGGATGCAGCTCGATGATGCGCCGCTCCTCGGGCGTCAGCGGCCCGTCCTTCCTCAACAGCCTTGTGGGTACGCCGAGTTTGCCGACGTCGTGCAGGATCCCGGCGAACCGGAGCACCTCGACGCGCTCGTCGTCCATGCCCAGCTCGCGCGCGATCAGCACGGAGGCGCGGCCGACGCGCTCGCTGTGCCCGCGGGTGTACTTGTCCTTGATGTCGACGGCCTGGACGAGCGCCCGGATGGTGGCCTGGTGGGCGGCCCGCTCGCGGTGGTACTGCGCGAAGGCCCAGCAGGAGACGCCCATCGGCAGGAGCACGAGCAGGGCGGATGTGGGGCCGTACGGACTGGTCCAGAGCACGGCCATCATGAGACCGGCGAGTCCGTGGACGGTGACGGGCGCGAGCGAGCGCGCGAAGAGGCCCCGCCAGGCGGTCCGCGCGGGGACGCGTTCGGCGGTCACGAGGACGCCGCCGTCCAGCACGGTGAGCACCGCGGAGAAGACGAGGACGGCGGCCCCGGCGGGTCCGAGTACGTACGGGAAGTCGGGGCCGGAGGTGGCCGCGGGCCCGCCGAGCGCGACGTACACGCGCGCCGACGCCCAGGCGGCCAGGGCGAGTTGGGAGGCGCGCCAGATGCGGCGCACCCACCGGGGGTGCCGGTCGACGCGAGCGACCAAGGCGCCGGGCACGGCGACGAGGGCGGCGGCCGACGGCGGCAGCAGGAACACCCCGGCGAGCAGCACGGGAAAGAAGGTGCCGAGGCCGCGCGGGACGCGGCGGCCGACCAGGCGGCAGCGGGTGATCTGCTCGCACCCGGCGTAGAGGACGGCGAGGAACGCGACGGCGGGCCAGGAGGGGCGCGCGCCGGGGGCGGGCACCGCGCAGGCCACGCCGGCCAGGGCGACGCACAGGATGTAGACGCGGGCCCGCACCGGCACCGACCGCATGGAGTTCTCCTCCCCGTTCCGGTCCGGAGACTAGAACGGCGCTCCCCCTGCCAGCGCCCGGGCGCCGTTAATTAGCACGTTCGAGTGATGGGAGGGGAGAACGGGCCGCGCGGAACCCGAGTGAAGTGCTCAGGCCTCGGAGGCGGCCGTGGTGTCCTGCGTGATGTCCTGCTCGGGCACGGCCTGCCCGGAGCGGATGAGGTCGATGCGGCCCATCACCTTGGCCCGCAGGTCGACCGGCACGTCGTCCTGGCCGCAGCAGCGCTTCACCAGCTTCTTGACCGCCTGCTCCAGGCCGTACTTCTCCAGGCACGGAGAGCACTCCTCGAAGTGCGTCTCGAACTTGGTGCAGTCGCTGTCCGGCATCTCGTGGTCAAGGAACTCATAGAGATGGTCCAGGACTTCACTGCAGTCAGTCTCGTGCGGCTCTCCGCAGCTCATGAGCCCGAGCCTTTCGTTCCGTTCGACTCCCCGGCACCCGCCGGGACGAGCCCGCGCTCACGGGCGTAGTCCTCCAGCATGCCGCGCAGTTGGCGACGGCCCCGGTGCAGTCGGGACATCACCGTACCGATGGGTGTCCCCATAATGTCCGCGATCTCCTTGTACGCAAAGCCCTCTACGTCCGCCAAATAGACGGCGATGCGGAATTCCTCGGGGATCGCCTGCAGCGCCCGCTTCACGTCCGTGTCGGGCAGGTGGTCCAGCGCCTGCGACTCGGCCGAGCGCAGACCGGTGGACATGTGCGACTCGGCGCGCGCGAGCTGCCAGTCCTCGATCTCCTCGGCGGCACTGCGCTGGGGCTCGCGCTGCTTCTTGCGGTACGAGTTGATGAACGTGTTCGTGAGGATGCGGTACAGCCACGCCTTGAGGTTGGTGCCCTCGCGGAACTGGTGGAACGACGCGTACGCCTTCGCGTAGGTCTCCTGCACCAGGTCCTCCGCGTCCGCCGGGTTGCGCGTCATGCGCAGCGCCGCCGAGTACATCTGGTCGAGGAATGTCAGCGCGTCCCGCTCGAAGCGGGCCGTGCGCTCCGCGGCCGTCTCGGACTTCTCCGAGCTCTCTCGGGGCTGCTCCGCCTGGCCGTGCTCGGTCCCTGCGTCGGTCCCAGTGACCGGACCCACCTCCTCCAACGACGTGGTGAGGCCGAAAGCAGCCCCACTCGAATCGGAGGATAGACGACGACCCGTACCCCGCGCCGCCCGAATAGATGCGGTTTTGGGTGCGCTCAGCACCGTCCACTCCAGGTCAGAGGCGCTGGAGCGGTTCGGGCAGATGGTCGAACCCATGCGGCGGACTCCCTCTCGTACGAACAGCTACCGACGGCGTTTACCGTCTGTCCGCCACAACAGACGTCACCCGCCCAACATTCCCGTCCAGCGGACGACTGCGTCCGTGATGCGCTTCACTGCCTCGTCCTGCCCGATGTCCGCGCGCTTGGGCACGGCGAACCCGTGGTCGCCGGACGGGATCTCCACCAGGTCGTACGCGCCGTCGGGGAACTCGGCGGGCTTGCCGAAGGGGTCGTTGCCGCCCTGCACGACGAGGGTGGGCACACCGGCGCCGAGCAGCTCGTCGGCGCGGGACTTCTCGGGCTTGCCCGGGGGGTGCAACGGGAAGCTGAGGGCGAGCACGGCGGCGGCGCCCAACTCGGTGGCCGTGCGGCAGGCGACGCGGGCGCCCGCGCTGCGGCCGCCCGCGATCACCGGGAGCCCCCGCTTCTCCAGCGCGGGCCAGATGCCGCGCCACCCGGTGTCCAGCGTCTTCGGCGCGGGTGCGAGCTTCTTGCCCGCGACGCGCCAGGGCTGCTCGACGAGGGCGACGCTCACGCCGTGCGCGGGCAGCGCGGCGGCGATGGCCTGGAGGTCGCGGGCCTCGATGCCGCCACCGGCGCCGTGGCTGACGGCGAGGAGGAGGCGGGCGCTCCTGCCGGGGGCCGGGTGCCAGGTGATCCGCGCCTCACCGGCGTCGGTCTCGACAGGCTCGACGATCTCGACGGGCTTGACGGGCTTGACGGGCTCGCTCTTGGGCACGGCGCTCTTGGTCACCTGAGCAGGGTGTCAGAAGAGCGTGCCTTCTTCGGGACCCTCCAGCTCCTTCAGGAGCTCCGGTCCGTTGTTGCGTACGTTGCTGACGGCGGTGGACACCGGATAGGCCCGCATCAGACCCTGCGGCGGCGGCTCCAGGAGGCCGCGCAGGTCCTCGACGTCGGTGCGGGACGGGTCGAGCCAGGCGTCCCAGCGCTCCGGCGTCAGCATGAGCGGCATGCGCGGGTGGATCTCGGCGAGCGTGCCGGGGCCCTCGTCGGGGGCGACCGCGAGGGGCGTGGTCTCCGCCTCCGTGGTGATCACCGTGCACGTCACCCACCAGGCGAGGGGGTGCTCGTCGGGCAGGGTCTTGTCCCGCCAGAACTCGTAGAGCCCCGCCATGGCGAAGACCGAGCCGTCGGCGGGCGTCACGAAGTAAGGCTGCTTGCGCGGCCGCTTCTTCTTGCCCTCGACCTCCAGCTGCCGCTCATCGGGGGCGGTCACCCACTCGTAATAGCCGTCGGCCGGGATGACACAGCGGCGGGAGGTGAAGGCGCGGCGGTAGGAGGGCTTCTCGTGGACGGTCTCCGCGCGGGCGTTGATCATCCGCGCGCCGCCCTCGGGCGTCTTGGACCAGGAGGGCACGAGGCCCCACTTCAGCGTGCGCAGCTGGCGAACCGGAGCGGGGTCCTCGGCGTCTTTGAGAGGGCGGTCGAGGACCGCGTAGACCTCTTTCGTCGGCGCCACGTTGAAATCGGGAGCCAGGGCCTCCGCGGAATCCCACTTCTCGATCTCGAAGACGCCCGCGAGATCCTCGGGCCCACGACTGGATGCATACCGTCCGCACATACGTGCCAGACTGCCAGACCCCGTACAACCAGAGGAGCCGGTCCAGACAATGGCCCACGGAATGGAAAGCACCGCCAACGCCAGCCTGACCGACCTCTGGGACCGCGTCTTCGGCACACAGGCCGCGCCCGAGCAGTGGCTGGTGATCGCGGCGGGCGTCGTCGCCCTGGCGGTCGTCGTCCCGCACAACATATGGCGCCTCGCCCGCAACGCCATCACCATCGCGCACGAGGGCGGCCACGGTCTGGTCGCCCTGCTCACCGGGCGGCGCCTCGACGGCATCCGGCTCCACTCGGACACCTCGGGCCTCACCGTCTCGCGCGGCAAGCCCACCGGGCTCGGCATGATCCTCACCGCGGCCGCCGGGTACACCGCGCCCCCGCTCCTCGGCCTCGGCGGCGCGGCGCTGCTCGACTCGGGGCGCATCACGGCGTTCCTGTGGATCGCGACCGCCCTGCTCGTCGTGATGCTGGTGATGATCCGCAACGCGTACGGCGCCCTGACGGTGATCCTCACCGGCGGCACGTTCCTGATCGTCTCCTGGCTGGCCAATACGGACGTGCAGGCGGCGTTCGCGTACGCGGTGGTGTGGTTCCTGCTCCTGGGCGGCGTACGTCCCGCCTTCGAGCTGCAGTCCAAGCGCAGGCGCGGGGGCGCGGGCGACTCGGACGCGGACCAGCTCTCGCGGCTCACGCACGTCCCGGCGGGGATGTGGCTCTTCCTCTTCCACGCCGTCTCGCTCTGCTCCCTGATGGGCGGGGCCCGCTGGCTCCTTGACGTCTGAGCGGCGTCCCTGCCAGCCACTAAAGTGAGGGCATGACCGAAACCCCGGCGCACACCGCCCTCTGGCCCGCCCCGCACGCAAGCGGAGCCGTCACCGCGACGGTCCACGTCCCCGGTTCGAAATCGGTCACCAACCGGGCGCTGGTCCTGGCCGCGCTGGCCGCCGAGCCCGGCTGGCTGCGCCGCCCGCTGCGCTCCCGCGACACGCTGCTGATGGCGGGCGCCCTGCGCGCGATGGGCGTCGGCATCGAGGAGACGGTGTCGTCGAGCTCCTCCGTCGCGGGCGGTCAGAACGGCACCGGCGAGGCATGGCGCGTGATCCCCTCGGGCCTGCACGGCCCGGCCACGGTCGACGTCGGCAACGCGGGCACGGTCATGCGCTTCCTGCCGCCGGTCGCCGCCCTCGCCGACGGCCCCATCCACTTCGACGGCGACCCCCGTTCGTACGAGCGCCCCCTGCACGGCGTCATCGACGCGCTGCGCGTGCTCGGCGCCCGCATCGACGACACGCAGGGCAGCCCCGGCGCGCTGCCGCTGACCGTGCACGGCGGCGGCGCCCTGGAAGGCGGCCGGGTCGAGATCGACGCCTCGTCGTCCTCCCAGTTCGTGAGCGCCCTGCTGCTCTCGGGTCCCGGCTTCAACCAGGGCGTGGAGGTCCGGCACGTGGGCGGCGCCCTGCCGTCCATGCCGCACATCCGGATGACCGTCGACATGCTGCGCTCGGTCGGCGCCCAGGTCGACACCCCCGAGGCGGGCGGCGAGCCGAACGTGTGGCGGGTCGCCCCCGGCGCCCTGCTCGGCCGCGATCTGACCGTCGAGCCCGACCTGTCGAACGCCCAGCCGTTCCTGGCCGCCGCCCTGATCACCGGCGGCACGGTCACGATCCCCGACTGGCCCGCGCACACCACGCAGCCCGGCGACGCACTGCGCGAGATCTTCACCGAGATGGGCGGCTCCTGCGAGCTGACCGAGCAGGGCCTGGTGTTCACCGGGTCGGGCTCGGTCCACGGCATCGACGTGGACCTGAGCGAGGTCGGCGAGCTCACCCCCGGCATCGCGGCGGTCGCGGCCCTCGCCGACTCCCCCTCGACGCTGCGCGGCGTCGCCCATCTGCGCCTGCACGAGACGGACCGACTCGCCGCGCTCACCAAGGAGATCAACGAGCTGGGCGGTGACGTCACCGAGACCGCCGACGGCCTGCACATCCGGCCGCGGCGGCTGCACGGCGGCATCTTCCACACGTACGACGACCACCGCATGGCGACCGCGGGCGCGATCATCGGCCTCGCGGTGGACGGCGTGCAGATCGAGAACGTCGCGACGACGGCGAAGACGCTCCCGGACTTCCCCGAGCTCTGGACCGGAATGCTCGGGAACTGACGGGCGGATCGAGAACCATGCGTCGCTACGGCAAGAACCCCGACGAGGACGACATCCGCGTCCGCCCCAACCGCAAGGGCAACCGCCCCCGCACCCACATCAGGCCCAAGCACGAGGACGCGGCCGAGGGAATGGTCCTCACCGTCGACCGAGGGCGTCTCACCGTCCTGGTCGACGACCGCATCGTGATGGCGATGAAGGCCCGCGAGCTGGGCCGCAAGGCCGCCGTGGTGGGTGACAGGGTCTCGGTCGTCGGGGACCTGTCCGGCAAGAAGGACACCCTCGCGCGGATCGTGCGGATCTCGGAGCGCTCGTCCGTCCTGCGGCGCACCGCCGACGACGACGACCCGTACGAGCGGGTGGTCGTCGCCAACGCCGACCAGCTCGCCATCGTCACGGCCCTCGCCGACCCCGAGCCGCGGCCGCGGCTGATCGACCGGTGCGTCGTGGCGGCGTACGACGGCGGTCTGGAGCCGATCCTCGTACTCACCAAGTCGGACCTGGCCTCCGCCGACAAGCTCCTGGAGACGTACGCCGCCCTCGACATCCCCTATGTGGTCACCAGCCGCGAGGAGTTCACCGACGGCGCGGAGCTCGCGCGCGTCCACGAGCTGCTCGACGGCAAGGTCACCGCCTTCGTCGGGCACTCCGGGGTGGGCAAGACGACGCTCGTCAACGCGCTCGTACCGGAGGAGCGGCGGCGTACGACCGGGCATGTCAACGCGGTCACGGGCCGCGGCAGGCACACCACCACCTCCGCCCTCGCGCTCCCCCTGGAGGGCTCCGGCGGCTGGGTGATCGACACCCCCGGCGTTCGCTCGTTCGGGCTCCACCACGTGGATCCGTCCCGCGTCATCCTGGCCTTCCCCGACCTGGAGCCGGGGACGGCGGAGTGCCCGCGCGGCTGCAGCCACGACGAGAAGGACTGCGCGCTGGACGCCTGGGTGGCCGAGGGGCACGCGGATCCGTCCCGCCTCTACTCCCTGCGCAGGCTGCTCGCCACGCGGGAGCGGCGCGAGGGCGACTGACCTCTTCGGTGTTTGGGCCGGGACGGCAAAGGTAAATGCATAATCGCACCAAGCCGGATTCAAGCCAGACGAAGCGGCCGCGGGACGTGGGCGAGTACGGGAGGCAAGGACATGGCGTGGCTGCTGGTCATCGTCGCGGGGATCCTCGAGACCGGCTTCGCCGTCTGTCTCAAGCTGTCGCACGGCTTCACCAGGCTCTGGCCCACGATCGCGTTCGCCTGCTTCGCCCTCGGCAGCTTCGGTCTGCTGACGCTCGCGCTGCGGAAGCTGGACGTGGGGCCCGCGTACGCGGTCTGGACGGGCATCGGGGCCGCGGGCACCGCCATCTACGGCATGGTCTTCCTCGGTGACCTGGTCTCCACGCTCAAGCTCGTCTCCATCTCCTTCGTCGTCATCGGCGTGATCGGACTGCAGCTGTCCGGCTCCGCGCACTGAGCTGCACCTTCTGACGTACGCCTCTGTGGCGGCCGCTATTTGGCGGCCACCCAGCGCCCGATGGCCCCGCGGACCAGCTCCGCGGGGTCGTCGCCGTTTCCGGCGGGTGCGACGACGTAGGACAGGGCGAGGCGGACCGCGCTCTCGCAGGCACGGGCGAGGTCGGGGTCCCTGACCCGGCCCCGGCCGCCGAGCGCCAGCACCGTCCGGTCCCGCACGAGGGCGAGCAGCTCCCCCGCCGAGGGCACCCCCGCGTCCGCGCGGCGCTGTGCGGGCACCGACGAGGTGGACCCGGCGGCCCGGCTCGGCGCGGGCAGCCGCTCGCTCCAGCAGCCGGTGAGGGCGGCCCGCACGAGCACGTTGGTGCGGGCGGCGCCCACCGTCCACGCGGCCACGGCGGCAAGCCGGTCGGCGGGCTCGCGCTCCTCGGCGAGGGCGCGCTCGACACCGTGCAGATAGCCGTCGGTCTCGCGCCGCAGCAGGGCGCGGGCGAGGCCGTCCTTGCTGCCGAACTCGTTGTAGAGGGTCTGCCGGGACACCCCGGCGGTGGCCGCCACATCGACCATGCGGACGCCGGGCCACGGCCGTCGTGCGAGCGCTGTGTACGCCGCGTCCAATAAGGATTCCCGTGCTGCAGGCATCGTCGCCTCCGGGTCAGAGCGGCTCCCGTGCCAGAGTTGACGCGCTCAGCAGCACTGTCAATAGCTCCGGCAGCATGTCGAGCATGTCAACGGTGGGCGGGCGACACGGGGCTGTGGATCGCGTCGATCGAGATCGATACTGTTCTTCCATGTCCGACTACCACGATGATCTGCGTCTCGCCCACGTCCTCGCCGACGCCGCCGACGCCGCGACCATGGACCGGTTCAAGGCCCTCGACCTGAAGGTCGAGACCAAGCCGGACATGACGCCGGTGAGCGAGGCCGACAAGGCCGCCGAGGAGCTGATCCGTGGCAACCTCCAGCGGGCCAGGCCGCGCGACGCGATCCTCGGCGAGGAGTACGGCGTCGAGGGCACGGGACCGCGCCGCTGGGTGATCGACCCGATCGACGGCACCAAGAACTACGTACGCGGTGTGCCGGTGTGGGCCACCCTGATCTCCCTGACGGAAGCGGGCGAGGGCGGCTATCAGCCGGTGGTGGGCGTCGTCTCGGCGCCCGCGCTCGGCCGTCGCTGGTGGGCGGCGAAGGGCGGCGGCGCCTACACGGGCCGTTCCCTCACCTCCGCGACGCGGCTCCAGGTCTCCAAGGTCTCGCGGCTCTCGGACGCCTCGCTGGCGTACTCCTCGCTCTCCGGCTGGGAGGAGCAGGGCCGTCTCGACGGCTTCCTCGACCTCACGCGGTCCGTCTGGCGCACGCGCGGCTACGGCGACTTCTGGCCGTACATGATGGTCGCCGAGGGCTCGGTCGACATCTGCGCGGAGCCGGAGCTCTCGCTCTGGGACATGGCGGCGACCGCGATCGTGGTGGCGGAGGCGGGCGGCACCTTCACCGGCCTGGACGGCAGGCCGGGTCCGCACAGCGGCAACGCGGCGGCGTCGAACGGCCTGCTCCACGACGAGCTGCTCGGTTACCTGAACCAGCGCTACTAGAACTGGCGCGCTACTGCCAGAAAGCGCCGGACCCGAACTGACCGCACGCGCCCCCTTGCTGGCCCCCTGCATGGCTGCGACTCTATGAGTCCCCCCACTTGTGAACTTGTGAATCCGTTCTCCAGCAGGTAGCGGAGGCAATCCTTCGCCCACCGGGGGGCCTCGGTTTCACCAAGGAGGTGGCTCACGCCCATGCTCGTCCGCGACGCCATGAGCTCGGTGGTACTCACCATCGGCCCCACCCACACCCTCCGGCAGGCGGCCCGGCTGATGGCGGCCCGCCGCGTCGGCGCCGCCGTCGTCCTGGACCCCGACACCTGTGGCCTCGGCATCCTCACCGAGCGCGACATCCTCAACTCACTGGGCCTCGGCCAGAACCCCGACCTGGAGACGGCAGGCACCCACACGACGACGGAGGTCGTCTTCGCCACACCGTCCTGGACGCTGGAGGACGCCGCCGACGCCATGGCGCACGGCGGCTTCCGGCACCTGGTCGTCATGGACGGCGGCGAACCGGCAGGCATCGTCTCCGTCCGCGACATCATCCGCAGCTGGGCCCCGTCACGACGCGCCGCGGCGACCACGATGGCGGGGTGAGACGCGGCGGCGGGCCGGTCCCCCCGAGGGAACCGGCCCGCCGCTCTCCTACGACAAGTGGTGCTGGTCAGCCGCGCAGGGCCTGGACCGCGGCTTCCAGCCGCTTGCCGAAGTCACCGTCGGCCTGACGGAAGTTGTTGATCGCGCGCTCCGCGATGTCGTCGCGCGAGACCTTGGAGATGAAGCCCGCCAGGTTCTCGACCAGGCGGCCCTTCTCGTCCTCCGACATCAGCCGGTAGAGGGTGCCCGCCTGCACGAAGTCGTTGTCCTCGGCGTGCGAGGGCGCCTCGTGGTTGCCGGTGCCGCCCGTGACCGGGACGGACTGCCACAGCGGCCGGTCCGTCTGGAAGGGGCCGCCGAAGCTGTTCGGCTCGTAGTTCTTCGCGCCCTTGTGGCGGCCGTCGTACAGGTAGCCGTCGCGGGAGTTGGTGCGCGCCTCGGTGGCGTGCGGGCGGTTCACCGGCAGGTGGTCGGCGTTGATGCCGACGCGGTAGCGGTGGGCGTCGCCGTAGGCGAAGAGGCGGCCCTGGAGCATCTTGTCCGGGGACGGGCCGATGCCGGGAACGAAGTGCGCGGGCGAGAAGATGCTCTGCTCGACCTCGGCGAAGATGTTCTCCGGGTTGCGGTTGAGCTCCAGCTTGCCGATCTCGATCGGCGGGTAGTCCTCGTGCGGCCACACCTTGGTGAGGTCGAACGGGTTGAAGCGGTACTCGGCCGCCTCGGCCGCGGGCATGATCTGCACCTGCACGGTCCAGGACGGGAACTCGCCGCGCTCGATGGCCTCGCGCAGGTCGCGCTGGTGGGAGTCGGGGTCCTCACCGGCGAGCTTGTCGGCCTCGCTCTGGGTGAGGTTCTTGATGCCCTGGTCGGTCTTGAAGTGGTACTTGACCCAGAAGACCTCACCGGCCTCGTTGTTCCACTGGTACGTGTGCGAGCCGTACCCGTTCATGTGGCGCAGCGTCGCCGGGATGCCGCGGTCGCCGAAGAGCCAGGTCACCTGGTGCGTGGACTCGGGGCTCAGGCCCCAGAAGTCCCACACGTTGTCGGCTTCCTGCGAGCCCGTGTACGGGTCGCGCTTCTGCGTGTGGATGAAGTCGGGGAACTTGATGGCGTCCTTGATGAAGAAGACGGGGGTGTTGTTCCCGACGAGGTCGTAGTTCCCCTCCTCCGTGTAGAACTTCAGCGCGAAGCCGCGCGGGTCGCGCACGGCGTCGGCCGAGCCGAGGTTGCCCGCCACGGTGGAGAAGCGCAGGAACGTCTCGGTCTGCTTGCCGACCTCGGAGAGGAACTTGGCCCGCGTCCACTGCGAGACGTCCCGGGTCAGGGTGAAGGTGCCGTACGCACCCGCGCCGCGCGCGTGGACGATCCGCTCTGGGATCCGCTCGCGGTTGAAGTGGGCGAGCTTCTCCAGCAGCGCCTGGTCCTGCACCAGGACCGGACCGCCTGCACCAGCGGTCTCGCTGTTCTGATTGTCGGCGACCGGCGCGCCGGCCTCCGTGGTGAGCGGTCCCTGCGTCACGTGCGCCTCCTGCGTCATACCTGCAAGTCCTGTCCTTGGCATCTGCCGTACTCGATCCTACGATGGACTTTGTCTAAGTCAAGTGAGCATCCAAAGTCACACCCGTTCGGGATTTAGGTCCCCCGCCTGTTAGGCTGGCTTGCATGAGTGACCTGTTGGAACGACTGCGCGGACGCGGTTGGCGCATGACGGCGCAGCGGCGAGTCGTGGCCGAGGTCCTCGACGGGGACCACGTCCACCTCACGGCGGACGAGGTGCACGCCCGCGCCACGGACAAGCTGCCCGAGATCTCCCGGGCGACGGTCTACAACACCCTGGGCGAGCTGGTGACCCTCGGCGAGATCCTCGAGGTCGCGACCGACCGCCGCGCCAAGCGGTACGACCCGAACGCGCACCGCCCCCACCAGCACCTGGTCTGCGCCCGCTGCGGCACGATCCGCGACGTGCACCCCACGGGCAACCCCCTGTCCGACCTCCCCGACTCGGAGCGCTTCGGCTTCATGGTCGAGGGCGTCGAGGTCACGTACCGGGGCGTGTGCCCGAGCTGCGCGGCCGCGTAAGCGTTTTTCCGTACGTCGAGCACTTTCCGTACGGCTCGAAGGGGTCCGGCGCCGAGAACGGTGCCGGGCCCCTTCGGCATGCCGCGGGCGACGGCGAGTCTCGGCCACGGCACACCCCTCGCACCCCTTCCATGATCTGACGGCCCGTCATATTCTCTGCGGCGCCCGACATCCGCCTGCCCTCCGCAAGGAGAAGCCGTGGGAGATCCGCACCCGTCACACCCGCCGAGCCCTCCGACCCCGCCCCACCCCAAACTCCATGCCCGCGCAGTCACCAGAACCTTCGGCCGGGCCGCCGGGGCGGTGCACGCCCTCGGCCCCATCGACCTGGACATCGCCCCCGGCGAGTTCACCTGCATCGTCGGCCCATCGGGCTGCGGAAAGTCGACCCTCCTGCGCATCGCCGCGGGCCTGCTGCGCCCCAGCTCCGGTGAGCTGAGCATCCGCACGGCCGCCCAGCGGCCCGTCGCGATGATCTTCCAGGACTACGGCATCTACGACTGGAAGACCGTGCAGGCCAACGTGCGGTTCGGCCTGGACATCCAGCGCGTCCCCCGCAGAGAGGCCAACGCCCGGGCCAAGGACTGGCTGACCCGCATGGGACTCGCCGAGTTCGCCGGGGCCTATCCCGCAGCCCTCTCCGGAGGCATGCGCCAGCGCGTCGCGATCGCCCGCGCCCTGGCGGTGGAGCCCGAGGTCCTCCTGATGGATGAGCCCTTCGCGGCCCTCGACGCCCAGCTCCGCACCATCCTTCAGGATGAGCTGCTCACCCTCACGCAGACCACCCGGACCACGACCCTGTTCATCACGCACAGTCTCGAAGAGGCGATCGTCCTTGGCGACCGCGTCCTGGTGATGTCGGCCAGGCCCGGCCGCTTCATCGCCGAGCGCCGCCCGCCGTTCCCGCGTCCCCGCAGCGGAGAGGTCCGGGCGGCCCTCGAGTTCACCGCGCTCAAGAGCGAGCTGTGGGAACTGCTGCGGGCCGAGGTCGGCACGGAGGCGGCGGCATGACCACCACTACCGGCAAGAGCCCATCCCCGCAGGACGCCTCTGGGGGCGGGGAGTACTCGGGGGCCGCCTCCCGAGAGGACGTACTGGTCAGAAGGCCGGGCCCGCAGGAACTGCACCCCGTCCGCACCCATCGCCGCCGCCGCGCCCTGGAGCTGTCGCTCGCCGTCGGCGTGCCCGCCGCCCTGGTCCTGCTCTGGCAACTGGCCGCCGTCCAGGGCTGGATCGACGACCGCGTCTATCCCGCGCCGCAGACGATCCTGGAGGACGGCTGGCACCGGGCCGCCGACGGCGAGCTCTGGCCGGACGTGTGGGCCACGCTGAAGCGCGTGCTCGCCGGATACGCGATCGGCACGGTCGCCGGTTACGCGCTCGGCCTCCTGATGGGCTCCCTCTCCGTCGTACGAGCCGCACTGGAGCCCACGCTCGACGCCCTGTACGTCGTCCCCAAGCTGGCGCTCCTGCCGGTCTTCCTCAACATGTTCGGCCTCGGCGAGGGCCCGCAGATCGCGCTCGTCGTCGCCACGGTCTTCTTCTTCGTCTGGATCTCCACGATGGCGGCGGTCCTCGCCGTCCCTTCCGGACACCGCGACGCGGGCCAGGTCTTCGGCGCCTCGCCCTGGCAGATGTTCCGCCACGTACTGCTGCCCGCGTCCCTGCCCGCCGTCCTGGTCGGCGCGCGGATCGCCGCGGGGGTCGCGGTTCTCGTGATCGTCGCCTCGGAGCAGATCGCGGCGGCCGACGGCCTCGGACACCTCATCTTCGACTCGCGCGCGCTCTTCCAGAACGACGTGATGTTCGTCGGCATCGTGTGCGTCGCGGTGCTCGGCGTCGTCTTCTCCGAACTGGTGCGGATCGCGGGCCGGTTCCTGACGCCGTGGGCCCCGCGGGACCGGGGCAGGAGCCAGTCGTGACCAAGCTGCCCCCGGGAGGCCCCATGCGTACCCGCACCACCGCTCTCGCTCTGCTCATGGCGGGCTCGCTGCTCGCGGCGGCGGGCTGCGCCAAGGAGGACGACGCGCCGCCCGCCGAACCCACGAAGCCCCGCGCCGTCAGCCCGGTGGCAGGCTGCGGCAAGGGAAGCTGGACCGACCCCGCCGACCTCGCCCCCGACCGCGAACCGGCGCGCTGCGACCCGGGCACCCCGGCGCCCGAGCCGCTCCGCGAGAAGCGCGAGCTCACCATCGCGACCGGCACCCTGAGCGCCGAATACGCGGCGCCCCTCCAGATGGCCGTGGAGAAGGGCGAGTTCAAGAAGGAAGGCCTGGACGTCGCCCTGAAGGTGCTGCCCACCCCCGACGCGCTCCCGCTCCTCGCCAAGGGCGACATCGACGCCCAGTGGGCCGCCCCGGAGGCCGCCGTGATGAACGGCATCACCAGCGGGTTCGACATCAAGTGGACGGCAGGCAACTTCTCCCCCGACCCCCGCTCCAAGAGCGGCCTGTGGGTGCGCCTGAAGAAGGGCGAGAGCGCGGACCGCGTCCCCATGGCGGGCCGCAGACTCGGCACGATGATCGGCAAGGGGTCCGTCATCGCGTACCCCATGGACAAGACGCTGGCGAAGCACGGCGGCGGGCTCGACGAGATCCAGTTCCAGCAGCTCGGCTCGGCGGACGTCCTCACCGCGCTCCAGAACGGCGGCACCGACTCGGCCTGGCTGCTCGATCCGGTGTGGCGCAAGGTCGACGGCGACAAGCGGTTCGCGTTCCTGGGCGGCCAGCCGCAGGCCGAACCGCTCGGCGGCCTCCTCTTCGGACCCAACCTCCTTAAGAAGGACCCCGATGCGGGCGTCGCACTGCTGCGCGCGTACATCAGGACGGTGAACACGTACTTCGCGGGCGACTACAAGGCCGACAAGGGCTTCGCGACGGAGCTCGCCAAGCTGCTCAGCACGGACAAGGAGGTCCTGCTGTCCACGCCGTCGCTCCGCATGGACTGGGAGATCCGCGCGGGCACGACGGACCGGCTGCAGGACGCGTACCGCGCGGCGGGCGTCTCCAAGGGCGACAAGGTGCCGGAGAAGAAGGCGGTGAACCGCACGCTGTACGAGGAAGCGGTGGGCCACAAACCGGCGGCGGGCCAGAAATGAATCGAGGGCCGGAAGCCAATCGGCTTCCGGCCCTCGACCGTCAGTAGCGGGGACAGGATTTGAACCTGCGACCTCTGGGTTATGAGCCCAGCGAGCTACCGAGCTGCTCCACCCCGCGTCGGTGAACACAACTCTACGTCAGCGCTACGACCAGCGCAAATCCGTTCCCCACGGTCGTCCGGGCACGCGCGGCAGGCGGCGCCCGGCGGGCGTCCGTGCCTACGCGGTGAGCTCCTGGTGCAGGGCCTCGCGCAAGCGCCCCGCACGCTCGGAGACCTCCGCGGGACCGAGATCGACCGCGCGCGAGGCCCACCGCTGCCCCTGCGCCAGCTGCCCGCGCCGGGCGTAGAGCAGAGCCAGCCGCAGCGCCGCCCGCCCGTGCCCCGCGTCGGCGGCCCGG
The DNA here is from genome assembly GCF_056437465.1 of Streptomyces sp. NPDC042371. NCBI lineage: Bacteria > Bacillati > Actinomycetota > Actinomycetes > Kitasatosporales > Streptomycetaceae > Streptomyces > Streptomyces sp. NPDC042371. The sequence continues at coordinate 194,292 of NZ_JBWKAP010000002.1, forward strand.
GTCCACCACAGCGCGGCCTCCGGCTCGCTGCCCTCGCGGGCAAGCAGCAGCCCGAGGTTGAACGCGCCGTTGCGGCTGCCCGCCTCCGCGGCCTTGCGGTACCACCGCGCGGCCTCAACGACGTCGCCGCGGGCCGAGGCGAGCATGCCGACCCGGACCTGCGCGCGGCGGTGCCCCATCTCGGCCGCCCGCTCGTACCACTCCTCGCACTCGGTCTTCTCCGCCGCGGGCTCGCCGAGGACCGGCGGGCCCGCCGGGGGGCGACGCGCGTCGAGCACCGTCCCGAGGCGGTACGCCGCCTCGGCGCTGCCGCCGCCCGCCGCGCACCGCAGGTGCCGCTCGGCCTCCTGGTCGTCGCCCTCGCGCAGCCGCACGGTGCCGACCTGGAGCGCGGCGTCGGTGTGCCCGGCGGCCGCCGCACGCTCGTACCACCGCAGGGCCGCGGCCTCGTCGCCCCGGCTCGCGTAGAGGATCCCGAGGTTGAACGCGGCGTCGACGCTGCCCGCCTCCGCGGCCTTGGAGAACCACGGCTCGGCCCCGGCCGCGTCGCCGCCCTGGAGCAGCAGCACGGCGAGCGCGTTGGCCGCCTCGCGGTGTCCGGCGTACGCGGCGCGGCGGTACCACTGGTCGGCGTGCGCGGTGCGGCCCTGCTCGGCGCAGAGCAGGCCGAGGTTGTACGCGCCGTTCACGTCGCCCGCGTCCATGGCGGCGCGGTACCAGCGCTCGGCGGTCTGCGTCTCGCCCCGCTCGGCGTGCAGCGCGCCCAGCGCGTTCGCGGCGTTCCCGTCGCCGTCCTGGGCGGCCTTGAGCCACCACACGGCGGCGCTCTCCTCGTCGCCCGCGTCCCGGAGCAGGAACCCGAGGGCGCAGGCCGCCCTGGACTCCCCGTCCTTGGCGGAGTTGAGGTACCAGCGGCCTGCTTCCTTCAGCTCGCCGCGCCGCTCCAGGATCGCGCCGAGGTGCAGCGCGGCCCTGCGGTGACCGCGGGCGGCCGCCTGGCGGTACCACTGCTCGGCCTCGTCGGCGGGCGACCGCGCGGCGCCGTCGGAGCGGTCGGGGCGCGCGGGCGCGGCCGTGCGGTCGGTGCGGTCGGTGCGCTCGGCGCGTTCGGTGCGCTCCGTGGTGGCACGCCGGTCGAGCGCGCGTGCCAGGCGGTAGGCGGCCTCGCGGTGGCCGCGCTCGGCGGCGACCCGCAGCCAGCGCTCCGCGCCGACGTCGCCGCGGTGCTCCAGGAGGTCGGCGAGCGCGTACGCCCCGAGGGTGTGGCCCTGCTCGGCGGACTGGCGCAGCCAGTACTCGGCGGCGGGCTCGTCGCCGCGCTCGCGGTGGTGCCGTCCGAGCGCGTGCGCGGCGGCGGCGGACCCGGCGACGGCGGCGACCCGCCACCAGCCGGCCGCCTCGTCGGCGTACCCGCGCTGGTGCAGGAGGACTCCGAGGTTGTTGGCGGCGGCGCGGTCGCCCTCGGCGGTCGCCGCGCGCAGCAGAGATTCGGCACCGTCGAGATCACCGCGGCGCAGCAGAAGACTTCCGAGAACGCTCATCGCGTCCACGTCGCCGGCCTCGGCGGCCAGCCGGTGGCGCATCTCCTCGGCGGCCGCCCCGGGATCCTCCCGGTCGGCCGGCTGCACAAACCGCCCTGTCTCCAACAGAGTTGCCTTGTCCCCCATAACGTCCATCGTCGCACCACCTGCAACCTGGGTACATCCGGTATACCGCAGCCAGTGAGGTCACTTCAGCGTTTTGTCGACATGCCCACAGAGAGATAAGTCAAACACAGATCCCTCAACTCTCCCCCGCCTGAACACCGTTCGCGTGTGTTGGCATAGGCCTCCCGCACACGACAGGCACCGGCACACACGACGAAGGCCCGGATCCGTAAGGATCCGGGCCTTCACCTTGCAGTAGCGGGGACAGGATTTGAACCTGCGACCTCTGGGTTATGAGCCCAGCGAGCTACCGAGCTGCTCCACCCCGCGCCGTTGTGTTCAAACCGTACCACGGCGCGAGGGGGCTGCCCGACCACCCACTATCCGGTCTGATCCCCCTTCTGACCTGCGTCCTTGTCCGCTTCCTTGTCTGCGGCCTTGTCTGCGGCCTTGTCGGCGTTCTTGTCGGCGTTCTTGTCGGCGGCCTTGTCGCTCTTCTCGGTGGCCTTCTGTGAGGCCTCCTCGGCCCGCTCAAGGGCCTCCTGAAGGCGGTCCTGCGCCTCGCCGTACTTCTTCCAGTCGCCTTCCTTCATGGCCTTCTCGCCGTCCTCGAACGCCTTCTGGGCGTCGTCGAGCGCGGCCTGCACCGTCGGGTCGTTCGACTTAGGTGGCTTGGTCGTCCCGTCGCCGTCCTGGTCGCCCGGTGGCTTGGTGGCGCCCTCCGTACTGAAGACCTGGTTGAGGCCCTCACCGAGGGTGTCCGCGAAGGCGGTCTCCGTGCCGTACGACACGGCGACCTTCTTCAGAAGGGGATACGCCGACTTGCGTCCCTGTACGTAGACGGGTTCGACGTAAAGGAAGCCGTCGTCCAGTGGCACGGTCAGCAGATTGCCGTAGAGGACGTCGGAGTCGGCGCCCTTCATGTCACGGACGAAGTTGCCGACTTCCGTCATGGAGTTCAGCTTGTTCTGCACCTGTTCTGGTCCGTCGACGTCGCCCTGGACTCTGAGCAGCTGCATCTTGCCGTAGTTCTTGCTTCTGGCATCGGCGTCGACCGTCATGAACGCCCGTAGGTTGGGTCGCTCGCTCGGGGTGAACGTCGTCGTCAGGGAGAACTGCTGCTGCGCCTGTCCCGGTGACTTCAAGGACAGGTAGTACGGCGGGACCGCACTGTCGTCCTTCTTCGTCGGGTCGTTCGGCACCTGCCAGGCGTCACTCGCGTTGTAGAACTGGCCGGGGTCCGTGACGTGGTACTTCGTCAGCAGTTCGCGCTGCACCTTGAACATGTCCTGCGGATAGCGCAGGTGGTCCATGAGCTTCGGCGGGATCTCGCTCTTGTCCTTGACGGTGCCCGGGAACGCCTTCTTCCAGGTCTTCAGGACCGGGTCCTTGTCGTCCCAGGTGTAGAGCTTGACGTCACCGGTGTACGCGTCGACGGTCGCCTTCACCGAGTTCCGGATGTAGTTGACCTGGTTCTGCTGGGCGATCACCGTGCGCTGGCTGTCGGCCTGCGACAGGGAGTCCGCCGTGGTGTCGCCGAGCGTCGTCCGCGAGGCGTACGGATAGCCGTTGCTCGTCGTGTAGGCGTCGACGACCCACTGGATGCGGCCGTCGACCACCGTCGGATAGACGTCGCCGTCGATGGTCAACCAGGGGGCTACCGCCTCGACTCGCTCCTTGGGGGTGCGGTTGTACAGGATCCGCGACCCGTCGCCGATGGCTCCGGAGTAGAGGATCTGTGGCTCTCCGAAGGACACCGCGTACGCGGCGCGGTTGATCGGGTTGGAGAGGTTGACGCCGCTGTCGCCCTTGTAGCTGTACGTCTTCTGACCGCCGCCGTTCTCCTCGTAGTCGAGCTCCTTCTGGGGCCCGCCCACGATCGAGTACTGGCTGGTCTTCTCGCCGTAGTAGATCCGCTGCTCGTACTCACCGAGTTCACCGTTGGTCGGCAGGCCGGACTCGGTGAACGCCGGGGCGCCCTTGGAGCCCTTCTTCGTCTCCGTGCCCTTGGCGGCGACCATGCCGTAGCCGTGGGTGTAGGCGAAGTGGTCGTTGATCCAGTTCCGCTTGTCGAGCTTGTTCACGTCGATCTCGCGGAGGCCGACGATGGTGTCCTGGCCGTTGTACCGGTCCACGTCCAGCGTCTTCGGGAACTGGTAGTAGCTGCGCTCCTGCTCCAGCTGCTGGAAGGTCGGCGAGACGATGTTCGGGTCGTTCAGCCGGTAGTTGGCGGCCGTGTCCGCGTTCTCGCGCTTCTTCTTCGGGTCCTCGTCGACCCTGCCGCCGCCCTTGTACTCCTCGGGCTTCACGCCGTTGATGCCGTAGGCGTCGCGGGTGGCCTCGATGTTCTTCTCGATGTACGGGGCTTCCTTGGCCTGCTCGTTCGGCTGGACCTGGAACTTCTGGACGATCGCGGGGTAGAGCCCGCCGATGAGGATCGCCGAGAGCACCATGAGGCCGAAGCCGATCACCGGCAGCTGCCAGGTGCGCCGCCAGAGCGTCGCGAAGAAGAGGATCGCGCAGATGACGGCGATGCAGAACAGGATCGTCTTCGCGGGCAGGTACGCGTTCGCGTCGACGTACCGCAGGCCCGTCCAGTTACCGGTCGCCTTGAAGTCGCTGGACTTCACCGCGAGGCCGTACCGGTCGAGCCAGTACGCGATGGCCTTGAGCGACACGAAGACACCGAGCAACACCGAGAGGTGGCCGGTGGCCGCGGCGGTCGCGCGCGCGCCGGGGCTGGTGATCCGCAGCCCGCCGTACAGGTAGTGCGTCAGGGCGGCGGCGACCAGGGAGAGCACCGTGGCCGCGAAGCCGAAGCCGAGCAGGAAGCGGTACCAGGGCAGGTCGAACGCGAAGAACGACACGTCCATGTGGAACTGCGGGTCCTTCTGGCCGAAGGACACGCCGTTGACCCACAGGAGCCAGGTGCGCCACTGTCCCGCGGCGGATGCGCCCGCGATCAGCCCCACCAGAGCGGTGACTCCGATGAGCAGCCACTTCTTGTACGGGGCGATGCCCATGCGGTACCGGTCGAGGCTCTGCTGCTCCATCGACATGGCGCTCAGCGGCGGGCGCAGCCGGTGCGCCAGCCAGATGTTCACGCCGACTGCGGCCGCCATGAGGAGGCCGAAGACGAAGAACAGGCCGATCTTGGTCCACAGGGTCGTCGTGAAGACCGACGAATAGTGGACCGACCGATACCACAGCCAGTCCGTCCAGAACCCGGAGAACATGACGAAGGCCATGGCCAGTACGGCCAGCACCCCCAGTGTCATGAGCAGGGTCCGGACGCGCCGTGAGGGTCGGCCCACTCTGATCCGTGGCCCCGTCGGGCCTCCGCCGCGGTCCGGCATCTGGAAAGCCAAGGTGCGCACCTCGAAGTTCGCTGTTGATTCGCTGTTGGTCCGTCAGGCCCCCGAGATCGCGGACCCACACCTATGCAACTTACCTACGCTTTACTCGGTTCCCGTTTCTCGGGACTAACGAGGCAGGATTGTGACTATGTCCAACACTCCCATGGCAGCGAGCCCCCTCACTCGGGCGGTCCTCGAGATCGACGAGTACGTATCCGGCCTCGGCTGGGACCGGCCCGCCCGCCTCTTCGCGCTGGTCGACACGGCGCGACTGCGCACCCAGGAACCCGGCCTCGCCTCACAGCTCGGCCTCGACGACGGCGTGGAGCACGCCGGCTACACCCCCATCGAGCAGGAGGAGATTCCCGCGGGCAAGCCGCTGGACGAGTTCCTCGGCACCATCGCCTGGCCCGACGCGGTGACGGGCTGCGCCCTCACGGTGGAGCGCCTGATGCTGCCGCCGTCCGCCGAGGCGTCCGTCCCGGACGGCCTCAGTGAGTCGCAGCTCGCGAAGTGGGTGGCCGAGCACCCGGACCGCCAAGAGGTCCGCATGACGGTCGCGGTGCTCCGTGACGGTGCCCGCGAGTCCGCGCTGCGGCTGCGCGAGAAGGACTCGGCGACCGAGGTCCTCACCGGCTCGGACCTGGTGCCCGGCCTGGCCGAGGCGCTCGCGGCCACGTTCGCCTAGCGGTACGTCTTTTTCCGTTCAGTACGCGGGTGGGGCTTCCCCACCCGCGTACCGCTGTTTCGGGGCCGTCCGTCGGGCAGGCGCTAGCTCGCGCTGCACTTCGGCAGGTGGGCGGTGTCGCCCTTGCGGATCTTCTTCAGGGACTTCACGGCGTCGGCGATGGTGTCCACCTTGACGAGCTGCAGGCCGTCGGGGACGTCGCGCGCGGCGGCCGTGCAGTTGTCCTTCGGCGTGAGGAAGTACTCGGCGCCCTTCTCGCGCGCGCCGACGGTCTTCATCTCGATGCCGCCGATCGGGCCGACCTTGCCGTTGTCCTCGATGGTGCCGGTACCAGCCACGAAATTGCCGCCGGTGAGGTCGTCCGGGGTCAGCTTGTCGACGATCCCGAGTGCGAACATCAGACCGGCACTGGGGCCGCCGACGTCGGCCAGCTTGATGTCGATCGTGAACGGGAACGTGTGGTCGGTGCCCGCCTTGATGCCGACGACCGCATGCTTGGGGTCGCCCTCCGCGGCCTTCGTCGTGATCTTGATTTCCTCGGTCTCGGTCGCTTCCTTGCCCGCCTTCTCGGCGGCTGCCGCGGCCTTGACCGGGACGATCGTGAACGTGACGGGATCACCGGGCTTGCGCTGGGTGACGAGCTTCGCGACGTCCGTCATCTCCTTGACGGGCTTGCCGTCCACCTTCTTGATGACGTCGCCCGCGTGCAGCTTGCCCTCCGCCGGGTCGCCCTTGAAGACGGTGGAGACGATGACCTGGGACTTCACCTCGATGTCCAGCTGCCTGAGCGCCGCGACCTTGGCGCTCTCCTGGGACTGGCTGAACTCCTCGGCGTTCTCCTGGGAGGACTGCTGCTCGGTCTTGCCGTCCGGGTAGAGCGTGTCGTGCGGCACCACGATGTTGTCGTGGGCCAGCCAGCCGTAGACGGCCTCCGCGAGGTTCATGTTGTAGTCGGCGCTGGTGACCCTGACCGTCGTCATGTTGAGGTGACCGGTCGTGGGATAGGTCTTGCGTCCGGAGATCTGCAGCACCGGCTCGCCGTCGTGGTCACCGAGGGTGTTCACCGTGGGTCCGGGAGACATCTCCGAGTACGGCACTTTGATGAGGACTCCGGCGCAGAGCAGCGCGATCAGCATCAAGGTGGAGGCGAGCATCGTCGCGGTGCGGCGTGGCATGGAACGACAGTACGGGACCTGCCTGTGAGAGCACCCCCGGGGCCGGGCCGTACGGGGAGGTCACGTCCCGGCGCGGAACCCCGTTACGTCCCGGAGTGGGACTTCTCCATCGCCTCGCGGAACGCCGCGTAGCCGTTGAGTTCGGTGACGTCGCCCGTCCGTCCGGACTTGCGGGCCCGGGCGGCCCAGCTGCCCCAAAGACCCGCACCGACGGCAGCCAGGAGCGGAATCAGCAACCACGCGAGTGATGCCATGTCGACCTCCCGACCCCATGAGCCATCTCAACTGACAGATCAGCAGATTAACCATCCGCATGGTCAACGCTCACGGCAGGGGTCCGGTTACGCAACCGGAGCCGCACGGGTCAATCGCGCCCCAGGGGCCGGGCCTCGGCTCAACAGGCCCCGACCCACTCCTCCTTGCCGTCGGAGAAGCGCTGGTGCTTCCAGATCGGCACCTCGTGCTTGAGGTCGTCGATCAGCTTGCGGCAGGCGTCGAAGGCCTCCGCGCGGTGCGGGCAGGAGACGGCCACGACCACCGCGAGGTCCCCGACGGCGAGGTCCCCGACGCGGTGCACGGCGGCCAGGGCGCGCACGGGGTACTCGGCGACGACCTTCTCGGCCACCCGGCGCATCTCGGCCTCGGCGCTGGGGTGGGTCGAGTACCCCAGCTCGTCGACGTCCGCGCCGCCGTCGTGGTTGCGCACGGTCCCCACGAAGAGCGCCGTGCCACCTGCCGCGTCGTCGCCGACGGCCTGGAAGACCTCGTCCAGGGAGAGCGGGGTGTCACGGATCGCGAGCAGGCGGATCGGGTCCTGCGCGGCCTGCTCGCCGGGGTGGTCCATCGTGGTGCGTGCCATGCCGCCATGGTGCCGCACGGCACGCGCATCACGGAATAGACCTTTCCCCCGGCACGCGCGTGTCCCCCCTTGGAGCTCCCTACAGGCGGGGGCGCCGGGCGCCTCAGATCCTCCGGCGGGCCTTCCGCGCCCTGCGCACGACCGCCGCCGCGCCCAGCAGGGCGACCGTCGCGCCCGCCGCACCCGCGGCCGTCGCGTCCTTGCGTCCGAGCCGCCGACCGGCCACCGTGCGCCGCCCGGAGACCTCCTCAAGCAGTTCCGTGAGGACTTCCTCGTTGGTCCACTGCGGCCGCCATCCGGCGTCGTGCAGCCTGCTGACGCTGACCACCCAGGGGTACATCGTGTACGCCAGGTCACCGGCCGGTGACGGGGTGAGGCCGATGCGGTGCAGCCGGGCTGCGGCGCCGAGCGCGACCGCCGAGGGCAGCTCCATGCGCCGGATCCCGCTGAGCTCCTCGACCTCCTCCTGCTCGAGCCAGCCCTCGCAGCCGACGGCGAGCTCGCCTTCGACCTTCTCCAGGACGGCGTACTCCAGAGCGCTGCACAGGTCCTCGACGTGGCAGAACTGCCAGGCGGGCCGCGAGCCCGCGACGACCAGGAGCCGCGGCGACTCGAAGTAGCGCGTGAGGGCCGTGTCCGTGCCGCCGACCAGCGTCGCGGGCCGTACGACGGTGACGTTGAGGCCGGGGTGCGCGCGGGGCGCCCGGCGGGCGAGCCGCTCCACCTCCAGGAGGTCGCCGACGCCGGTGGCCTCGGCCGTGGCGCGCAATTCGGCGTCTTCGGAGAGGGGCAGTTCGTTGTCGGGCAGCGCTCCGTAGACCATCGCCGAGGTGCACAGCACGACGCGGTGGACGCCCGCGGCGGCGGCAGCGGTCAGGACGGTCTGGGTGCCGCGCACGTTGTACGCGGTGCGGGCCGCGCCGTCGGTCTCCAGGTCGAGATCGAGCGCCAGGTGCACCACGACGTCCGCGCCGCGCAGCTTCTCGGCGATGGCCGGGTCCCGCACGTCCAGGATGTGCCACTGGGCCTGCGAGCAGTCGCCCCTGCGCTCGTCGATGGCAATGACCTGCTTGATCGCCTCCGACGTGGCAAGGCGCTCGGTCAGCAGCGCGCCCACACCGGAGGCGGCGCCGGTGACGGCGACTACGGGCCCCCGGACGGGCGCCGGGGTTGACGGGTTTCGCGCTGCGCGAACCTGTGGATCTGGGGAACTCACCGGGCGTCTCCAGCGGTTGTCTTCAGTAGGTACGCGAATGACGCGTACGTACCAGGTGGCATCCATCCTGCCGCAGGCCACGAGTCGGCGAAGCACCGAGGCCCGATCCCGTCACGGTGTCTACGCTGGGTGGTGTTGTAGGGCAGCCGCCGTCGGAACGAAACCGGCGGCCTGACGAGCCGAGGAATCCCGTGAGTGACACCCCATTCGGATTCGGCCTTCCGCCGGAGGAGCCGGAAGACGGCGACGAGGGCAAGAAGAAGGAATCCCCTGGAGAGGGACAGCGCGGGGGACAGGGCGCAGGTGGACCCGCGAACCCGTTCGGTTTCGGGGGCTTCCCCGGAGCCGGCGGCGCCGGAGGCGGTGACAACCCGTTCGCCGCGATGTTCGGTTCCATGAACCCGAACGACCTGGGTGCCGCGTTCCAGCAGCTGGGCCAGATGCTCTCGTACGAGGGCGGCCCCGTGAACTGGGACATGGCCAAGGACATCGCGCGCCAGACCGTGTCGCAGGGCACGGCGGACGGCACCAAGGACGCCAGCGTCGGGCCGGCCGAGCGCTCCGCCGTGGAGGAGGCCGTGCGCCTGGCCGACCTGTGGCTCGACGACGCGACGTCGCTGCCTTCCGGGTCCGGCACGGCCGTGGCCTGGAGCAGGGCCGAGTGGGTCGAGGCGACCCTGCCGGTCTGGAAGGAGCTCGTCGACCCGGTCGCCGAGCGCGTCGGCCTGGCCATGGGCGATGTGCTGCCCGAGGAGATGCAGGCCATGGCGGGCCCGCTGATCGGCATGATGCGCTCCATGGGCGGCGCCATGTTCGGCCAGCAGATCGGCCAGGCCGTGGGCGTGCTCGCGGGCGAGGTCGTGGGCTCCACCGACATCGGCCTGCCGCTCGGCCCCGCGGGCAAGGCCGCGCTGCTCCCGGTGAACATCGAGGCCTTCGGCAAGGACCTGGGCGTCGACAAGAACGAGGTCAGGCTCTACCTGGCGCTGCGCGAGGCCGCCCACCAGCGGCTCTTCGCCCACGTCCCGTGGCTGCGCTCGCACCTGTTCGGCGCCGTCGAGGGCTATGCGCGCGGGATCAAGGTCGACACGGCCAAGTTGGAGGACGTGGTCGGCCAGCTCGACCCGCAGAACCCGGAGCAGCTGCAGGAAGCACTCCAGCAGGGCATGTTCCAGCCGGAGGACACCCCGGCCCAGAAGGCCGCTCTGGCCCGTCTGGAGACCGCTCTGGCGCTCGTCGAGGGCTGGGTGGACGCGGTGGTCCACGCCGCCGCCAAGCCGCGTCTGACGTCCGCCGACGCCCTTCGGGAGACGCTGCGCCGCCGCCGTGCGACGGGCGGCCCCGCGGAGCAGACGTTCGCCACGCTGATCGGCCTCGAGCTGCGCCCGCGCCGTCTGCGGGACGCCTCGCGCCTGTGGGCCTCGCTCACGGACGCGCGCGGTGTCGACGGCCGCGACGGCCTGTGGGAGCACCCGGACATGCTGCCGACGGCCTCCGACCTGGACGACCCGGACGGTTTCGTGCACCACGAGCAGCTGGACTTCTCCGAGCTGGACAAGATGCTCGGCGAGGCAGCGGGCGGCGGCTCCGCGAAGCCGGACCTCACCAAGGACGAGGGCGAAGAGGGCGAAGAGGGCAAGGACACCGACGGCAAGTGAGTCTGTACGACGACACGGTCCTCGCGCTCAAGGGGTACGAGGACCAGACCGTGCTGCGCCGGGCCTATCTGGACCACTTGGCCGCGCACGGCGACGGCGGCATGTGGAAGTCCTGCACGGACGGCCATGTGACGGCCAGTGCTCTGGTGGTCGACCCGTCCCGCGGACGCGTCCTGCTGACCCTGCACAAGAAGCTGCGGATGTGGCTTCAGATGGGCGGCCACTGCGAGCCGGGCGACCCGACGCTGACCGCCGCCGCGCTGCGCGAGGCCACCGAGGAGTCCGGTGTGCCCGGCCTGACGCTGCTCGCGGGCGGACCCGTCCGCCTGGACCGGCACCCGATCCCGGGGCCGTGCACACAGCACCTGGACGTGCAGTACGCCGCGCTCGCCCCGGCCGACGCGGTCGAGGCGATCAGCGACGAGTCACTGGACCTGCGCTGGTTCGCGTACGACGAGGTGGCGGGGGTGGCGGACGACTCGGTCGTACGACTGGTCGAGGCAACAAGGGCGCGCCTGTAGAACGGGCCCCTGAAAGGGCGCGGGGAACTGCGCGACCAGCCACAACCGGTCCGCAGTTCCCCACGCTCCTGTCACTGCTTCGGCACCCCGTGCGGGGGCTAACTCCAGACGTTGCCCTGGTTCTGCCCCCGGGCCCCCTGCTGGCCCATCCCGAACTGCGCCTGGGCGCCCCGCCCGACCACCGCGTTCTGCGGCGGCAGCATCTCGCTCGGCTGGACGAGCGCGTAGCCCTGGCCCATGAAGCTGAGCTCCCAGCCCTCACCGGTGTTGCCGCGGCGCCGCCACACGCCCGAGGAGTGGGTCTGGGCCTGCATCTGGACGCGCAGGCCGTTGGACCACGCGACGATCGCGTCGGCGTCCGCGTTGACGTACCGCTCCGGCGTGACCTGCAGCATCAGCGGCTGGCCCGACGTCATCAGGGCGACCTTGCCGCGGCCGGTGATGTTGAGCTGGTACTTGCCGGAGCCGGAGATGCCGTACTGGCTGTCCACGGCGATGACCTGGTGGGTCAGCGACGAGTCCATCGCGAGGACGTAGCTGCTGTCCACGGTCAGCCCGTCCTGCTCCACATCCACTACGTGGATGTACTGGGCGAGGTTGGCGAGGTAGACCGTGCCCTGGCCGTGGCAGCGCATCAGGTCCAGGCCCTCGCCGGTGTGCGCGCGGGCCCGCTGGTTGCCCCGGCTCTGGTACTCGGCGTCGAACTCGATCAGACCCTGGTAGGCGACCATCGCGCCCTTTCGGGCGAGGACGTCGTCGTGTCCCTCCAGGGCGACCCGCAGCAGCTGCGGGTTCTGGACGGAGTAGCGCTCCTGGGTCTGCTGTTCGGCGTGCGCGAAAAGTGGGCTCTGCATGGTGTGTTGCTCCCCCTCAGCCCCGTGCTCGGAGGCGGTCGGTGCTGTCCTCGCTGGGCTGTACGACGACGATGCCCTCTCCGGAGAAGCCCATCTGGTAGGCCTCGCCGCTGCCGCGCCCGATGAGGGAACCGGCCTTGAAGCTGCGCTTGCCCTTCACCTTGAGGTTCGGGGACCAGGCGATCAGGGCGTCCGGGTCGACGTACGTCTCGTCGTCGCCGCGGCCGCAGTCGACGACGATCGGCGTGCCGCGGGACGTCAGAGCGACCCAGCCCTGGCCGGAGATCTTGATGTTCCACAGGCCCTGTCCGGCGAACTTGGCCATGCCCTTGACCCGCTCGACGCCCCACTGGAGGGATGCGTCGAAGGCGAGCAGGTTGGTGCCGTTCACCGAGAGGGAGTCGCCCGCCAGGTTGATCAGGACGACGTCCGCTCCGTAGTCGGCGAGGTAGAGGAGGCCGTCTCCGGAGCACTTCATCAGGGGTGCGCCCTCGCCGGTCATCCACTCGCGCGCGACCTGACGGACGGCGGGCGGATTCGGCTCGTACTGCACGAACCCTTCGTAGGCGACCATCGAGCCCACGCGCGCGAGGAGGTCGTTGCCGGTCTGCATGGCCACCTTGACCATGTGATGGCCGTGGTTCTCCATGCGGGCGGCGACGGGTGCGGGAGCAAAGCCCGCGAGCTGCTGATTCATGACGGGCTCCCTCAGACCTCGTACGGCTGGACGACGATGAAATTGCCGGGCGCGCCACGGAACTGGAGGTTCACGCTCTCCCCCGTGGAGCCCGCGTACGCGTTGCTGCGCAGCCGGACCTGGCTGGAGACGATCGCCTGGGCGGCGGCCGACCAGGCGACGACGGCGTGGCAGTCCGCGAACGTCGTCGGCGTGACGGGCAGCACGACGGGCACACCGTGGGTCTTCACGATGACCGTGCCGGTGCCCTGGAACTGCATGACGAACAGCGCGCCGCCGGGAATCCCGTGGCCCTCGATCCTGCGCACCTCGTGCTGGAGGGTCTCGTCGAAGGCGAGGACGTTCTCCGCGGAGACACAGATCGCGTCGCCCTGGAGTTCGATGGGGTGCAGGTGGGTGGCCTCCTCGGCGAGGAAGACCTGACCGCGGCCGGAGCAGCGCATCAGCTGCATCTCCTGGCCGGTGGCGTTGCCCACGATGCGTCCTGCGAAGCCCGCGCCCTTGTAGCTGAACTCGACCTTGCCCTGGTAGAGCACCATGCTGCCCTGGCGGGCGAGGATCGGCTGCTCGGCGACGCCGAGGTCGACGCGGACGAGCTTCTCGTTCTGCTGCGTCCAGCGCTGGCCCGTGGGGGCCTCGCGGTACTTCTGGAGGGCCGCGGCCACACCGGCGCCCTGGGGTGCCGCGCCCTGGGGGGCGGCGGGCTGACCGGGGAACTGGCCGCCCGGAGGCTGCTGGCCGTAGCCGGGCGGCATCGGGGCTGCGGGCTGCTGACCGTAACCGGGCGGAGGCATCGGGGGCTGCGGCTGCTGGCCGTATCCCGGGGGCGGCGGCGCGCTCTGGCCGGGCACCTGGCCGAACTGCGGCTGCTGCGGAGCGGGCTGTCCCGGCTGGCCGTACGGCGCGGGGGCCGGCGGAGGCGGCACGGTCCCGCCCGGCGGCTGGCTCAACGGGGCCACGACGGTCTGCGCCGCGTGCACCGACGGGTCCACGGGGGCGGGCGGGGGCGGAGTGGTGCCCTGTGGCGGCGCGAAGTGCTGCGCGGGGGCCGGGGCGGGTGCCTGCGGCGGCGCGGCAGCGGCCGGGGCGCCGAACGAGGGCGGCGCGGCGGCCTGGGCGGGCGGCGCGAAGGAGGGCGCACCGGCCTGCGGCGCCGGGGCTGCGGGCTCCTCCTCGGCGACCTCGCCGCCGAAGTTCCGCAGCAGGGCGTCGAGCCCGCCGTCGAAGCCCTGGCCGATCGCGGCGAACCGCCAGACGTCCTTCAGATAGAAGTCGCCCAGCATGACGGCGCGCTCCGTGGAGAACTCCGCGCCGGTGAAGGCGTAGCGCACCACTTCCTCGCCGCCCGCGACGATGCGGACGTACCCGGACGCGACCTGCGACATCTGCCCGGCACCGTCGATCGTCGCCGTGAACGAGAGGCGCTGGATCTGCTGCGGGATGCGGTCGAGCGTGACGCGGAAGGACTCGGAGTCGCCCGCCTGGGAGCCCAGGAGCTGGATCGACTCCTCGGGCGACTTGGGCTGGTTGAAGAAGATGAAGTAACGGTCGTCCGAGAGCCGCTCGCTCGCGTCCAGGCCGAAGCAGCTGATGTCGAACGTCAGTCCCGGCGCCGAGATCTGTACGCCGACGTACAGATCGGTCCCTGCGGTGAGGTCACTGACCTTGGCCTTGTGGCCGCGTTGGAATTCCCTGGCCATACGTAACGACCGTCCCCCATCCCGAATGTGAATGCGTCGCGTCAGGCTAACCGCAAAGTCCGACAGCGAGCGAAGCCGGTACAGACCCGCTACACAACTACGGGTTCCGGCGGACGTTCACTCCTCGCGGGCGGTGGGCAGATGGGGCAGGCGACCGGCCGCCACCACCCCTTCGAGGTACCCCCTGGCCCGCTCCGTGCGGGGGTAGGCCTCCAGGAGATGCCAGAAGCGGGGGCCGTGGCCGGGGACGAGGAGGTGGGCGAGCTCATGGACGAGGACGTAGTCCACGACGTACTCGGGCATGCCCTGGAGCCGGTGCGAAAGGCGGATGCTGCCCTCCGCCGGGGTGCAGGAACCCCAGCGGGTGTTCTGGTTCGTAACCCAGCGAACGGACTCCGGCCTGGCACTGCCGCCGAAGTACTGATCGGAGAGCTGCCCCGCGCGCTCGGCGAGCTCCGCGTCACCAAGGAGCCGTTTGCTCTCCTGGGCCGCGAGCTTGTCGAGCATCACATTGACCCAGCGCTGCTCCTCCGCCTCGGACATGCGGGCGGGGATGAGGACGACGGTGCGGTCGCCCTCCCGGTACGCGGAGACCGTTCTGCGGCGGCGGGCGCTCCGTCTGACCTCGACCGTGCTGGCCCCCGCGCCGGACGGCGACGGGCTGGTCGTGCTGCGCTGTGGAGCTCCGGCGCGACGCGCTGAGGACTCCCCAGCGACGCGAGGGGACGGGTCGGCGGGCACGCCCCGACGTTACCCGCTGGGCATAGGGGAAGTCCCGCCTCCGGGACGGTTCGGCGCTGTTCCGCTCCCCGTCTGTTTGATTAGTACGACGAATATCCACCGCCTGTGGACAACGCGACGCAGGCGTTCGGTGGGGCGGGCATTCTGGCATTCGATCGAGCGCGGCGGACGAATCCGCGCCGACCGGCCGACGGGGGACGACCATGCATCCGATCTTGAAGCCCGCGCTGCGGCGTGGCTGGCGGGACCTGAGCACCGTGCAGTTCGGGGTGGCGCCCGCGCACGCTTTGGTGCTCGGCCCGATGGACACGGCGACCAGCAGTTTTCTGACCTTGCTGGACGGCACTCGCGGGGTGCCTCTGCTGCGCGAGGAGGGGCGGCGGATGGGGCTGCCCGACGGGCACGTGGACCGGCTGCTGGGAGAGCTGTCGCGGGCCGGGCTCCTCGACGACTCGACCGGCGGCGGCCCGGCGGCCGACGCGCTGCGCGAGCGGGGCGAGACCCTGGACCGGCTGCGGGCCGATGTGGCCTCGCTGTCGCTCCTGTCGAGAAAGCCGGGCGATGCGATCGCGAAGGTCGCGGCGCGCCGGGCCATGCGGGTGCGGGTCCAGGGCGCCGGGCGGGTGGGCGCCGTCGTGGCCTCGTTGCTGGCGGGCGCGGGCGTCGGCCGGGTCGAGGTGCGGGACGGCGGGCATGTGCGGCCGTGGGACGTCGCGCCGGGCGGGCTGCCCGCCGAGTCCGTCGGGGAGCGCAGGGACACCGCAGCTCGCCGCATAGTGCGGCAGGCGGCGCCCGGCCGCCCGGCCCGGCGGTCTCCGCAGGCCGTGGAGCAGGAAGGGGCGGGGCTTTCCCTTGTGATCATCGCCCCGAGGGACGGTCTGGATGCGTATGCTCCGGCCCCCGCGGCGGCCGAGGAACTGCTCGCCTCGGGCACCCCTCATCTCTACGCCGGAGTGATCGAGGGGACGGGCGTGGTGGGCCCCTTGGTCCTGCCGGGGACGACCGCATGTGCCGAGTGCCTGTTCCGGCAGCGCGCGGACCGCGATCCCACCTGGCCGCGGATGCTGGCCCAGTGGCGCTCGGGCCACTCGCGGCACGTGCCCGCGTGCGACCTGGCTCTGGCGGCCTCGGTCGCCGGGCTGACGGCGGGGCACGCCCTGGCCTTCCTGGACGGCGGCCCTTCGGCCTGCGCGGGGGTCCGCTGGAAAGCCTCCATCACCGGATTCGAGTGGCTCTCAAGCCCGATTTGGCCGCATCCATCATGCTCTTGTGGGGCGGGCGTGTCCGTTAAGGGGGATCGGCCCACCGCTGACACGAAGCCGCACGCAACAATGGCCGGGTAACCGCCTGAGAAGGCGCGGCTGTCTGGGACTTGGAGGGGCGCATGTCTGATCTTCCCCGGAAGGCGGTCACCCGTACCGCCAAACTGGCCGCGCTGCCACTCGGCTTCGCGGGGCGCGCGACCTGGGGCCTGGGCAAGCGGATCGGGGGCAAGTCCGCGGAGATCGTGGGGCGCGAGCTGCAGCAGCGCACGGCCGAGCAGCTCTTCAAGGTCCTCGGCGAGCTGAAGGGCGGTGCCATGAAGTTCGGACAGGCCCTGTCCGTCTTCGAGTCCGCGCTGCCCGAGGAGATCGCCGGACCGTATCGCGCGGCGCTGACGAAGCTGCAGGAAGCGGCGCCGCCGATGCCCACCCGGACCGTGCACTCCGTCCTGGAGGAGCGGCTCGGCACCGACTGGCGCGATCTCTTCCTGGAGTTCGACGACAAGCCCGCAGCCGCCGCGTCGATCGGCCAAGTGCACCGGGCCGTGTGGTCGGACGGCCGCGAGGTCGCGGTCAAGGTGCAGTACCCGGGGGCAGGCGAGGCGCTGCTGTCCGACCTCAATCAGCTCAGCCGGTTCGCCCGCCTGCTGGGGCCGCTGATCCCGGGGATGGACATCAAGCCGCTCATCGCGGAGCTGCGCGACCGGGTCTCGGAAGAGCTGGACTATGCCCTGGAGGCCCAGGCCCAGCAGGCGCACGCCGACGAGTTCGCGGACGACCCCGACGTGGTGGTGCCGCACGTGGTGCACCAGAGCGACCAGATCCTGGTGACCGAGTGGATGGACGGGACGCCTCTCTCTGAGGTGATCGCGGACGGCACGCAGGAGCAGCGCGACCGGGCGGGCCAGCTCCTGGCCCGCTTCCTCTTCTCCGGTCCGACGCGCACAGGACTGCTGCACGCCGACCCGCACCCCGGGAACTTCCGGCTGCTGCCCGACGAGAAGGCGGGCTATCGCCTCGGGGTCCTGGACTTCGGCACGGTCGACCGGCTGCCCGACGGGCTGCCCCCGACCATCGGCAGGTCCCTGCGGATGACGCTGGAGGGCGAGGCCGACGCGGTCTACGACATGTTGCGCGAGGAGGGCTTCGTCAAGGAGTCCGTCGACCTGGAACCGCAGGCGGTGCTCGACTATCTGCTGCCGATCATCGAGCCGATGGCGGTCGACGAGTACACGTTCACGCGTGCCTGGATGCGCAAGCACGCGGCCCGGCTGGCCGACGTCCGCTCCCCTGCCTACCAGTTGGGCCGGTATCTGAATCTGCCGCCCGCGTATCTCCTGATACACCGCGTGACGGTGAGCACCATCGGGGTGCTGTGTCAGCTGGGCGCGACGGTTCGGATGCGGGACGAGCTGGAGGAGTGGCTGCCCGGCTTCGTGGAGGAGACGGAGGAAGCCGAGGAGGCCGAGGAGGCGGAGCTGGCCGAGGACGGCGGCGCGGCGGCGGAGGCCTGAAGCGTCGCGGGGCTCACCACCAGGCGGAGTCGAGGCGACCTTCGATGGCTCTGAGGTTGTCCCGGGCACAGGCGTCGCAGAAGTAGCGGCGGACGCCGTTTTCCACGGAGCAGGTCCAGGTCGGCGGCGTGCCTTCGGCGACCGTGCCGCAGCGGGAGCACACGAGATTCTCCGGCTCCGAGGGCTGGGAGTTCTGCTGTTCCACCGGGCGACCATATCGCCGCAGGGGAACGATCGGTGAGCACAACGCACCGCGGGGGACGGTCCGTTCGGACCGTCCCCCGCGGTGCGTTGTGTCATCGTGCCGAACCGCGTTCCGCGGTTCTTACTGCATGACCGCCATGGCGAGCGCGCGCCGGGCACGCAGCGAGGCGCGCTCCGCGCGGCGCTGCATACGGCGGGCCGCCATCAGGCGCTCGGCCGGGCGTTGAGCCTCGGCTTCGCGCATGCGTTCGTGCATATGCGCACGAGCCATGGCTTCTGGGATGAGTTGCATCTCACGGGTCCTGTTCTGGCGCGGAACGTACGCGCCGGTAGTGCTGAAGTCTGGGGTGGCGGAGCCGGCGGGCTCGCTGGTGGCTGCCTTCATCGGGGCCTGCTTCTTGGGGTCGTGCGTGAGGGGGCGATCGATCGTTCCGGCGGCGTTCATGCGACGACCGGGTTCTTGCGCGGGCGACCACGCGGCCGCTTGCGGGCAACGACGACGCCCTGGACGAACAGCTCGCCGCCCCAGACGCCCCACGGCTCACGCCGCTCCTTGGCACCCGCGAGGCAGGCCTCCATCAGCGGGCAGGTGCGGCAGAGGGACTTGGCGTACTCGACGTCGGCCGGCGACTCCGCGAAGAAGACCTCCGGGTCGTAGGCACGGCAGGGAACGGGTACGCCGAGGTTCTCGATGGCGTCGTCGAGCGCGGTGAGCGCGGTGAGGGGAGTCAAGGTCGGGTCCTCCGTGGGTGCGGGCGGGGGGAGCGTCTGTGAAGGCGGTACGGACGGGGCGTGCGCTTCGAGTTGCACGGTGGTGTTTTCCTCGTCTGGTCGTGCCGGCCTGGGTCGGCCGGTTGGCGGCTGGTACCGGGTCTTGCTGTCGGCCCCTTCGCTCTGTTCTCCCTGTTCTGGGGAAAACAGAAGGGCCGCGGATCCCGGGTGGGGTTCCGCGGCCCTGAAGGCGCCGGTCTGATCGAAGATCAGACTGGATCACTCCAGGGTTCGAGCCCACGGAAGGCCCACATCGTGTGGTGCTGCGTCGTCTGCTTCCGGAATCCGGCACCGGCTGCCGCAAAGGCATAGGCCTTGGCCTGCGCCTCCGCTACTGCTGCTTCCGGTGCCTTGGTCGGTCGCTCATTGCCCTCATTGGCCTCGCGGACGGGAAGACCGGAGAGAGGCAGCGGGGCGGACATCGGACGGATGGCGGGGATGCCGCCGGACAGACCGGTGCCCTGGTTCGAGAAGCCGAGCAGGCAGGAAGCGACGACCGAGCGATCGGTCATTTTCGCGGTGCTGATGAAGCTCTCGTTGATGCTGATCACTGGAATTCGCCTCCTCTCGGCGTCTAGGGGATCGGCCGGAACCGATCCTGCGGACTATCAAGTACAGCACGGAACCTCGGCTTCGGAGAAGCCGCTGTTTCCGTGTTAAGAACCTATGGGTCTTCCTTGCGCATGCGCAAACTATTTTTTCGACGAGTTTGAATCATTCGTCGTCGGCGCCCCTTACACACTCCTGACCTGCACAGATAGCGAGTACGTCGGCACCGAAGCGGTGGAACTTGCGGACACCGACGCCGGGGATCCGGGCCAGCTCGCCCTCGTCGTCGGGCACCGCCTCGGCGATGGCGATCAAGGTTTTGTCCGTGAAGACGCAGTACGCGGGCTGTCCCAGCTCCCTCGCCTGGCCGGATCGCCACTCCCGCAACCGCTCGTAGAGCCCCTCGTCCATGTCGGACGGGCAGTCCTCGCACCGCATGAGCTTCATCTCGCCCGCCTCGGTCAGGGTCCGTCCGCAGACCCGGCAGCGGGCAGGCGTACGGCTCTTTCGCTGCCGACGGCCTGCCACGGGGCCCGTGGCCCCGCCGCTGCCGCGCTCGACGCCACCGGGGCCCCCGCTCGCCGCCCGGGCCGCGGAGCCCGCTCCGGAGCCCGGCCGCAGCCCGTCGAGGAAGCGGCTGGGGCGACGGCCCGGACGGCCGCCCGGCGAGCGGGAGAGGGCCCAGGAGAGGGAGAGGTGGACCCTTGCGCGGGTCACTCCCACATAGAGGAGGCGGCGCTCCTCCTCGATCTGCTCGTCCGTCTTGGCGTACGTGATCGGCATCATGCCTTCGGCGAGGCCCACGAGGAACACGGCGTCCCACTCCAGGCCCTTGGCCGCGTGCAGCGAGGCCAGCGTGACGCCCTCGACGGTGGGCGCGTGCTGGGCGTTCGCCCGCTCGTCGAGCTCGGCCACGAGATCGGCGAGGGTCGCCTCCGGCCTGGCCCGCGCGAAGTCCTCCGCGAGCCGCACCAGCGCGGCCAGGGACTCCCAGCGGTCGCGCACCGCCCCGGACCCCGCGGGGGGCTCCGTCGTCCACCCCTTGGTGGAGAGCACCGCCCGCACCTGGGAGGGGAGGTCGACCACGTCGTCCAGGAGCGCGTCGTTGCCCCCGAAGCGGGCGGCGCCGCGCAGGGCCGCACCCGCTTCGCGCACCTCCGTGCGCTCGAAGAACCGCTCGGCGCCGCGCAGCTGATAGGGCACGTTCGCGTCGGCGAGAGCCTGCTCGTAGATCTCCGACTGCGAGTTCGTACGGAAGAGGATCGCGATCTCGCTGGCGGGGACGCCGTCGGCGAGGAGGGCGCGGATGCGGCGGGCGGCGCCTTCGGCCTCGGCCGGTTCGTCCGCGTACTCCGTGTAGCTCGGCTCGACGCCCGGGTCGCGCTGCGAGATGAGTTCCAGGCGGTGGTCGGCGGCCCGGCCGCGGGCCTGGGAGAGCAGGCCGTTGGCCAGGTGGACGACCTGGGGGGTGGAGCGGTAGTCACGGACCAGCTTGACGACCGTGGCCCCCGGGTGGCGGGTGCGGAAGTTCAGCAGGTGGTCGGGGGTCGCGCCGGTGAAGGAGTAGATCGTCTGGCTGGCGTCGCCGACGACGCAGAGGCTGTCCCGGTCGCCGAGCCAGAGCTCCAGGAGGCGCTGCTGCAGCGGGCTGACGTCCTGATACTCGTCCACCACGAAGTGCTGGTACTGGGACCGGATCTGCTCGGCGATGTCGTGGCGGTCCTGGAGGATGCCGACGGCGAGCAGCAGCACGTCCTCGAAGTCGATGACGGCGCGGTCGCGCTTCAGGTCCTCGTACGCCGCGTAGAGCTGGGCGATCTCGGCGGGGTCGCGGGGGACGTCGCGGCCGGACTTCGCGGCGGCGGCCGCATAGTCCGCGGGGACGGTCTGGGTGACCTTGGACCACTCGATCTCGCTGGTCAGGTCCCGCAGCTCGTTCCTGTCCAGGCGGATGCGGCAGGCCGCGGCCGCGTCCGCGACGAGCTTGATCTTGCGGTCGACGATCCGGGGCAGCGGGCCACCGACCGCTTTCGGCCAGAAGAACTGGAGCTGGCGCAGGGCCGCGGAGTGGAAGGTGCGGGCCTGGACGCCGGAGGCGCCGAGCTGGCGGAGGCGGCCGCGCATCTCACCGGCGGCGCGGTTGGTGAAGGTGACGGCGAGCACGCTGGCGGGCTGCAGCATCCCGGCACGCACTCCATAGGCGATCCGGTGGGTGATCGCCCGTGTCTTGCCGGTACCGGCACCGGCGAGGACGCACACCGGCCCGTGCAGGGCGGTGGCGACCTCGCGCTGCTCGGGGTCGAGCCCGTCGAGCACCGCGTCGGGAGAGTCCGGGACCTGCGGGAAGAGGGTGGAGTGCGTTGCTGATGTCACCCAGCCAGCTTGCCAGGTCCCAGGGGGCGGGTGAGTCCGTTGTCCACAGGGAGGCGGAGCCGGTCGTACTAATACGGGAATGGTGGCCGGGTCGCGTACGTTCGATCCATTGCGATGACGCACCCCGAGCAACTAAGGAGCGCTAAAGACATGCCGGGCACTGTGACGATGTACAGCACCACGTGGTGCGGCTACTGCCGCCGCCTCAAGGGTCAGATGGACCGTGAGGGCATCGCCTACACCGAGATCAACATCGAGCAGGACCCGGAGTCGGCGGACTTCGTCGAGAAGGCGAACGGCGGAAACCAGACGGTCCCCACCGTTCTCTTCCCGGACGGCTCGACCCTCACGAACCCGTCGCTGGCCCAGGTCAAGCAGAAGCTGGCCGCCTGAGGCACAGCACCCACGGTGCGGGTGGGGCTCAGCCCACGGTCCCCGGCTTCGGCAGGGGCTTCCCGTACCAGAGCTCGATCAGCCGGGCCGCAATCGAGATGCCGTAGGGAGGCAGGACCTCCCCGGACTCGAATGCGGCCCGCAGGTCTTCCCGGGAGAACCAGCGGGCCTCCTGGATCTCCTCGCCGTCCACGTTGATCTCCGAGGACGTCGCGTCGGCCATGAAGCCCAGCATGAGGCTGGAGGGGAACGGCCAGGGCTGGCTCGCGACGTACTCGACGTCGCCGACCGTGACGCCCGCCTCCTCGAAGACCTCGCGCCGCACCGACTGCTCGATGGACTCCCCCGGCTCGACGAAGCCCGCGAGGGTGGAGAAGCGTCCCTCGGGCCAGTGCACCTGGCGGCCGAGGAGGATGCGGTCCTCGCTGTCCCTGACCGCCATGATCACGGCGGGGTCCGTGCGGGGGTAGTGCTCGGCGCCGCAGGCCTGGCAGCGGCGGATGTGGCCCGCCGCCGCGATGACGGTGCGCTCGCCGCAGCGCGAGCAGAAGCGGTGCAGCCGCTGCCAGTTCTCCAGGGCCACGGCGTGCACCATCAGACCGGCGTCCCGGGGCGTCAGCAGGAGCCCGGCCTCGCGCAGTCCGGCGGGGCGCGCCGACTGGTCCATGCGGCCCGGCAGGGTGTCCTTCTGGAGCGCGAAGTAGCTGACGCCGTCGTCGTCCGTGCCCAGGAAGTAGCGGTGCTCCTCGGTGAGGGGCGCTTCGAAGGCGGGCGTCATCACCAGTTCGGTGTGCCCCTCGGACGTCTCGTCGATGAGCACCTGGCCGCCGGAGACCACGAAGACCCGGGTGGTGGGGTGGCTCCAGGCGGCGGCGAGCCACGCCTCGTCCATGCGGTGGTGCGCGGCGCGGTCGATACCGCTCGGCGCGGTCAGCGAGACGGGGCGGTCTGCGGTGCGGTCGGTCCAGGTGGTCACAGGTGCTTCCAACTCCCCCGATGGAATGGGTGGTTCAGCAGGGCGTGCGGCAGGACGTGCGGCGGTGCGTGGCGCGGGACGTGCTCGGCGGCCGGGCGGATCTCAGTGTTCATCGCGGTTCGTCGCGCCAGTTCTCCGCGAGGTCGCCCCAGAGGTGCGCGGTCGTCTCGACGCCCTTGAGCAGCAGGTCGATCTCGACCTTCTCGTTGGGCGCGTGCCAGCCGTCGGAGGGGACGGAGATGCCCAGGAAGAGCACGGGGGCGCCGAGGACGTCCTGGAGGTCGGCGGCAGGTCCCGAGCCGCCCTCGCGCGTGAAGCGGATCTTCTGCTCGAAGGCACGGCCCATCGCGCGCACGACGGACTGCAGGGCGGGGTGGTCGAGCGGCGTCAGGCACGGGCGCGTGGCGGCGGCGAAGGTGACCGTGTGGCGGATGCCGGTGGGGATGCGGTCGGCGGCCCAGGCACGGACGGCGTCCTCGATGTGCTCCGGGTCCTGTCCCGCGACCAGCCGGAACGACAGCTTCACCAGGGCGGACGACGGAATGATCGTCTTGCTGCCCACGCCCTGGTAGCCGCCGCCGATGCCGTTGACCTCGGCGGTGGGGCGGGCCCATATCCGCTCCAGGGTGGTGTGCCCGGCCTCCCCGTGGGTGCCGTGCGAATGCGCCGTGCTCAGCCAGCGCCCCTCGTCGAAGGGCAGCTCGGCGAAGAGCGCGCGCTCGCGGTCGGTGAGTTCGGTGATGCCTTCGTAGAAGCCGGGGATCGCCACGCGCGCGTGCTCGTCGTGGAGGGCGGCGACGAGGCGGGCGACCTCGGTGGCGGGGTTCGGCACGGCGCCGCCGAAGGATCCCGAGTGGATGTCCTGGTCGGGGCCGTGCAGTTCGATCTCGCACTCGGCGAGGCCGCGCATGCCCGTGCAGACGGTCGGGGTGTCCTCGGACCACATGCCGGTGTCCGAGACGATCACCGCGTCGGCGGCGATGCGGTCCTTGCGGGCTTCGATGAGCGCGCGGAAGTGCGGGGAGCCTGACTCCTCCTCGCCCTCGACGAGCAGCTTGAGGTGGACCGCGGGTGCGGTGCGGCCGGTGGCGGCGAGGTGGGCGCGGACGCCGAGGGTGTGGAAGAAGACCTGGCCCTTGTCGTCGGCCGCTCCGCGCGCGTGGAGGCGGTTTCCCTTGAGGACGGGCTCGAAGGGGTCGGTGTCCCAGCCGTCCTCGCGGGCCGCGGGCTGGACGTCGTGGTGGCCGTAGACGAGGACGGTGGGGGCGTCGGGATCGTCGGAGGGCCACTCGGCGAAGACGGCGGGCGCCCCGGGCGTCTCCCAGACCTCGGTGGTCGGGAAGCCGGTCTTCTTCAGGGCCGCGGCGAGCCAGTCGGCGCTGCGGCGCACATCCTCGGCGTGGTCGGGCTGAGCCGACACGGACGGGATCCGCAGCCACTCGGCGAGGTCGTCGAGGAAGGCGGCACGGTGGTTCCCGATGTACGTGCGGACGGCGCTGTCCGGTGTCTCGCTCATGGTCACGAGCCTATCCGCCATCCGGGGTGGGCTCGTCCTGCGGCTCGTCCCCCGGGTCCTCGGCCGGTTCCTCCAGGAGCAGGCGTTCGAGCTGGGCGCGGCCCGGCAGGTTCCTCGGGCGTGCGGTCTCGCCGCTGCGTACGTAGAGGAAGGCGGCCTTGACCGATTCCAGGGGGACGCCCTGCTGCTCGGCCCAGGCGAGTCGGTAGACGGCGAGCTGGAGGGGGTCGGCCGTGCGGGTGCGGCTGGTCTTCCAGTCGACGATCTCGTACGTCGCGTCGGCGCCGTCGCCCTCCTTGTAGACGGCGTCGATGCGGCCCCTGATGACACGGCCCGCGATCACGAACTGGAAGGGGACTTCGACGCGGTGGGGCGCGCGGTGGGCGTACTCGGTGCGTTCGAAGGCTTCCTTGAGGGATTCGAGGTCGCGCTCGTCGGCGATCTCGGACTCGTCGGGGGCGCCGCCCGGCAGGTCGTCCGGGGAGAGCATCGGCAGGGTGAGCTCTTCGAAGCGGGACTCGATCCAGGCGTGGAAGCGGGTGCCGCGGCGGGCCGCAGGCTGCGGCGGGCGCGGCATGGGCCGGGCGAGGTCCCGTGCGAAGCCGTCGGGGTCGGCGGCCAGGTGCATCAGCTCGGACGCAGTGAGCGAGGGCGGCACGGGGATGTCCCTGACGGCTTCGCGGGCGCGCAGGAGCTCGCCGGTCAGCGCGTCCAGGTCGCGGTCCCAGGAGGCGAGGGTGCGGGCCTCCTCCGGGGTGAGGCGGGGGTCGGGCTCCGCCGGGGCGGGGTGGGGGCGGGCGTCGGGGCGGGGTGCGGGGAGTTTCACGTGCGCGGATTCGGGGCCCGGCGCGGCCGCGGGGTGCGGTGCGTCCGCGAGGTGCGGTGCGTCCGCGGGGTGCGGGACCGTCGGGCGTTCCGTCGCCAGGGAGTCCCAGTCCGCCGGGTCGACGCCGACATCTGCGTCGGTGTCGGCGTCGGGGTCGGTGTCGGGGAAATCGGCGTCTTCGTAGCCGCCTTCTTCGTCCTCCGGAGGGGGTGGCCATTCGGGGTCGTCGGCCGGGGGCACGTCGTCGTGCGCCGACGGGTGGGCCTCTTCGTGGGAGCGGGCGGGCTCCGGTGTGCCCTCCCCCGTCAGGCGGTCCAGATGGGCGAGGACGGTCTGCGCGGCGGCCCTGCGGCGGGCCAGGGACGCGTCGTCCAGCGGGAGCGGCCATGCCTGGTCGGCGGTCGCCTCGTGCAGGGCGGGGTTCTCCTCGTCCTCCGCGGGCTCGTCGGCCCAGGCCTCGATCTCCCCGTGGCCCGCCGCGCAGTGGTCGTACAGGGCCTGGAGGAAGTCCGAGGGGCCGCGCGGCTTCTTCTGGGAGGGGCCCCACCAGTGGCCGGAGCCGAGGAGCAGGGAGCGGGGGCGGGTGAACGTCACGTACCCGAGGCGGAGTTCCTCGGTGCGCTGGTGGTCCTTCATCGCTTCGTGGAAGGCCTTCATGCCCTTGGCGTCCCACGCGTCGACGTCGGGCAGCGTGGCCGTGTCGCCGCGCAGCCCGTGCGGGACGACCTTGGCCTGGGCGGTCCACTTCTCGCGGCCCTGCGCGCTCGGGAAGGTGCCGTTGACCAGTCCGGGGACGGCGACGACGTCCCACTCCAGGCCCTTGGACCGGTGGGCGGTGAGCACCTTGACGGTGTTCTCGCCGCCCGGCAGGGCGTTGTCCAGGCCCTTCTCGTACTGGGCGGCGGTGCGCAGGAAGCCGAGGAAGGCGAGGAGCGTCGCGCCGCCGTCGTTCGCGGCGAAGGAGGCGGCGACGTCCAGGAAGTTCGAGAGCGTCTCGCGGCGGCGGGCCGCAAGGGCGCCCGGGGACGCGGAGAGCTCGACCTCCAGACCGGTCACGGCGAGCACCCGGTGCAGCACGTCCATCAGCGGGTCGGACAACGAACGGCGCAGCTCGCGCAGTTCGGCCGCGAGCCGGGCGAAGCGCACCCTGGCGTCCGCCGAGAAGGGCAGTCCGTCGTCCGCTCCGGAGGGGTCGTCCGGGGCGAGGGGCGACTCCAGGAACGTGTCCAGCGCGTCCGCGAGCGATATCACCTCGGCCGGGTCGACCCCCTCGACGGCTTCGGCGAGGCGCCGGTCCGGGTCGTCGGGGGCGGCGTGCCCGGGGCGCACGAGGAGGCGGGCGCGGCGGCCGAGGAGGGCGAGGTCGCGGGCGCCGATGCGCCAGCGGGGGCCGGTCAGGAGGCGCACCAGGGAGGCGTTCGCCCCGGGGTCCTGGAGGACCTCGCAGACGGCGACGAGGTCGGCGACCTCGGGGAGGTGCAGCAGTCCGGAGAGGCCGACGACCTCCACGGGGATGTCGCGGGCGACGAGCGCGGCCTGGATCTCGGCGAAGTCCGTGGCCGTGCGGCACAGGACGGCGATCTCGCCGGGTGCCTTGCCGGTGCGCACGAGGTGGGCGATCGAGTCGCCGAGCCAGTCGATCTCCTCGGCGTGCGTGCGCAGCAGGGCGCAGCGCACCACGCCGTCCCGCTCGGCGCCCGGGGCGGGCCGCAGCGCCTCCACGCCCGCGTGCATGGCGCGCAGGGGCTCCGCGAGGCCGTTGGCGAGCTCCAGGAGGCGGCCGCCGCTGCGGCGGTTCTCACTGAGCGCGTGGCGGGCCGCGGGGCTGCCGTCGGTGTGCGCGAAGTGTTCGGGGAAGTCGTCGAGGTTCGCCACCGAGGCACCGCGCCAGCCGTAGATGGCCTGGCAGGGGTCGCCGACCGCGGTCACCGGGTGTCCTGTGCCGCCGCCGAAGAGGCCGGACAGGAGGATGCGCTGGGCGACCGACGTGTCCTGGTACTCGTCGAGGAGGACGACGCGGAATTCGTCGCGGAGGATCTCGCCGACCTCCGGGCGGGTGCGGGCCAGCGTCGCGGAGAGGGCGATCTGGTCGCCGAAGTCGAGGAGGTCGCGGGAGCGCTTCGCCGCGCGGTACCGGCCGACGAGCTCGGCCAGTTCGAGTCGGGCCGCCGCGGTCTCGGGCACCTTGCGCAGGTCGGCGTTGGTGAGCTTCACGCCGTCCAGGGCTGCCAGGAGCCCGGTGTCGTACGCGTGCAGCTGCTCGGGGCGCACGAGGTGCTCGGCGAGCTCGCTGTCGAGGGCGAGGAGGTCGCTGACGAGGTCGGGGAAGGAGCGGGTCAGCGCGGGATAGGGACCGGGGGCCTCGCGGAGCACGCGTGCGGCGAGCTGGAAGCGGGTGGCGTCGGCGAGGAGGCGGGAGGTCGGCTCCAGGCCGATGCGCAGGCCGTGATCGGTCAGGAGGCGGCCCGCGAAGGCGTGGTACGTGGAGATGACCGGCTCGCCCGGTGGGTTGTCGGGGTCGACCGCGTCGGGGTCGGTGACGCCCGCCCTGACGAGGGCCTGGCGCACCCGCTCGGAGAGCTCGCCCGCCGCCTTGTTCGTGAACGTCAGGCCGAGGACCTGCTCGGGGGCGACCTGGCCGGTCCCGACCAGCCACACCACGCGTGCCGCCATCACCGTCGTCTTGCCCGACCCGGCTCCGGCCACGATCACCTGCGGGGCGGGCGGCGCGATGATGCAGGCCGTCTGCTCCGGGGTGAACGGGATGCCGAGGAGCTCCTTGAGCTGCTCGGGATCGGTGATGCGAGGTGACACGTGAGAGAGGCTAGCGGTGGCCGCTGACATCCGGGGCAGGCCCGGGCCCGGGCGGCCACCGCCCGCTCATGAGACGCGTGGGGGTCAGGAGCCCGTGGAGAGCTTCGCCGGGTCGACGACCTCGTTGGCCGGCGGGGCCTTCACGTCGACGGCCTTGCCGTAGTCGCTGAAGGTCACCGTGCCGGGCTCGTCGCTGCCCTTGTTCACGACCTTCAGGAAGTAGGGCTTGCCCTCCATGGCGACGTAGAACGTGGTCGTCTCGGAGCCCTTCTTCTTGGTGAGGACGGCGGCATTCTTGCCGTCGACGTCGGCGTCGTCCTCACGCTTCAGGTTCTTGAGCTTGTCGGACTTGAACATGTCGTCCGGGTTACAGACGCTCTCCCCCTTGTTGGGCGACTTCACCCAACGACCCTTGAGGAGTTCGGCCGTGCCGCCGCCGCCCTGGGACTCCCAGAACTTGTCGTCGGCCTTGACGTACGAGGTCTTTCCGGAGGCCAGGAACTCGGCGGTGCCCTTCTTCGGCGAGCCCATCGTGCCCTTGCAGTCGCCCGACTCGGCGACGGAGAACTTGATGTTGCTCACCTCGCCCTTCTGCTCCATCTTTCCCTGCATGGTGAAGGAGCCGGCGTCCTTGGAAGCCTTGGAGGCCTTGTCGGCGATCTTGTCGGCGCTCATGCCGTCGAAGGGGTCCTTGTCCCCGTCGCTGCTGCAGCCCGTCACGCCGATGACGGCGGCGGCACAGGCGACGGCCACTGCCAGGAGCTTCCGGTTGGCTGCCATATACGCGCATCTCCTCGAAAAGGTGCACTTTCAGCCAGTGCACAGGGTGTCTTTACGGAGACTTTAGATTGCTTCAGGGGGTGCTATGCCCCCGAGTGAAGCGACGTGACAATCGCCACGGGTGGTCGTCCGCGGGTCAGTCCACCACATGGCGGCCCTCCGGGCGTGCACTGCACGAGGCGCGGAAGGCGCAGTGCGTGCAGTGCTGGCCGGTCGTGGGGGCGAAGCGTTCGTCGAGGACCTTGCCCGCGGCCGTCGCGAGGAGGTCGCCGATCCACTCTCCGGAGAGGGCCTCCTGGGCCTGCACCTTCGGGAGGGCTTCGCCGCCGTTCTTCTTGGCGGCGCCCTGGCGCAGCTGCACCAGTTCGGCACCGCCCGGCTCGGGACGTACGCCTTCGAAGAGCTCGTCGGCGGCGCCCTCGCGGACCGCCAGCTGGTAGACCGCGAGCTGCGGATGGCGGGCGACCTCGGCGGCGCTCGGGGACTGCTTGCCGGTCTTGAAGTCGACTACGTAGGCACGGCCTTCGGCGTCCTGTTCGACGCGGTCCATGGAGCCGCGTACCCGTACTTCGTAGGGACCCGCTTCCAGCGTCACGTCGAAGCCGTGCTCGCTGGCGACGGGGGTGCGGCTCGCGCGGTCCATCACATGCCACTGGAGGAAGCGCTCCAGCGCCACGCGCGCGTGCTCCTTCTCCTGCGCCGACTTCCAGGGCGCGTCGAACGCGAGCGCGTCCCACACCGAGTCGAGGCGCTCCATGAGGACGGCGAGGTCGGCGGGGGTCCGGCCGGAGGCCACCTCGTCGGCCAGGACGTGCACCACGTTGCCGAAGCCCTGGGCGGTGGTCGCGGGCGCGTCCGCCTTCACCTCGCGGCCCAGGAACCACTGCAGGGAACAGGTGTTGGCTAGCTGGTCCAGTGCGCTTCCGGAGAGCACGACGGGCTTGTCGCGGTCCCGCAGGGGCACCTCGCTCGCCGTCGGCTCGTACATGCCCCACCAGCGGTAGGGGTGCGCGGCAGGCACCAGGGGGCGGCCGTCGGTGTCGCCGAGCGCGGCGAGGCGGGCCAGGCGCTGGGCCGCCGCCTCGCGCAGGGGGCCGGAGACGCGCGGGTCGACGGTGGTGGCGCGCAGCTCGGCGACGAGCGCCGCGACGGACAGCGGACGGCGCGGGCGGCCCGTTATGTCCTTGGGCTCGACGCCGAGTTCGGTCAGGAAACGGGACGGCTGGTCGCCGTCCTCCGCGGGTGCCTTCACCGCGGTCACGACGAGTCGTTCCCGCGCGCGCGTGGCGGCGACGTAGAACAAACGGCGCTCTTCGGAGAGGAGCGCTCCGGGGGTCAGCGGCTCGGCGAGGCCGTCGCGCCCGATGCGGTCCGCCTCCAGGAGGGAGCCTCGGCGGCGCAGGTCGGGCCAGAGCCCCTCCTGGACGCCCGCGACCACGACGAGCCGCCATTCGAGGCCCTTGGACCGGTGTGCCGTCATCAGACGTACGGCGTCGGGGCGGGCCACCCGGCGCGTGAGCGTGTCCGCGGCGATGTCCTGCGCCTCGGTCTCCTCCAGGAAGTTGAGGGCGCCGCGACCGCCCGTGCGCTCCTCCGCGCGGGCCGCGGCCGCGAACAGGGCGCACACGGCGTCGAGGTCACGGTCGGCGTTGCGGCCCGCCGCGCCGCCGCGCCGGGCGGTGCGCTCCAGCCGCTTGGGCCAGGGCGTGCCGTCCCACAGCTCCCACAGCGCCTCCTCGGCCGTGCCGCCGCCCGCGAGGCGCTCACGGGCCTTGCGGAGCAGCGCGCCGAGCCGCTGGGCCCCGCGGGCGTACGTCGGGTCGTGCGCGACGAGCCGCTCCGGCTCGGCGAGGGCGCGGGCCAGCAGCTCGTCGGAGGGCGGCGGCAGGTGGTTGCCCGCCGCGCGCTCCTCCTCGCGCAGGGCGCGGCCGAGGCGGCGCAGGTCGGCGGCGTCCATACCGGCCAGCGGGGACGTCAGGAGGGTGAGGGCGGTCTCGGTGTCGAGCCAGGCGGGAACGGTCGCTCCGCTTCCGGGCCGCCGCTCCCCTTCCCTCTCCGGGTGCGACTCTGACTCCGACCCCAGCTCCGGCTCCGGCTCCGGCTCCGGCTCCGGCTCCTGCTCCTGCTCCTGCTCCTGCTCCTGCTCCTGCTCCGCCAGCCTCTCGGCAGCTGCCGCCCCCGAAACCCCCTCCGAAGAAGCCCCCGCCGCCTCCGAATCAACCGCCATCGCCACCACCCGCAGCGCCGTGAGCAGCGGTGTCACCGCCGGTTCGTGGCGCAGGGCGATGTCGTCGCCGTCGATCTCCAGGGGGACGCCCGCCGCGCTGAGGCTGCGGCGGACCGCGGGGATCGTGCGGGCGCCCGCGCGGACCAGGACCGCCATGTCGCCCCAGGGAACGCCGTCCTCCAGGTGCGCGCGGCGCAGGATGTCCGCGATGTTGTCGAGCTCCGTACCGGCCGTCGGGTACGTGTACACCTCGACGCCGCCGCCGTCCCTGACCGGCGTCGGCTCGCGGTGGGCCCGCACCTTCTCCGCGGGCAGCCGGGTCAGCGGCATGCGCCGGGTGAGCAGCCGCGTGGCGGCGAGGAGCTGGGCTCCCGACCTGCGGGAGGTCGCGAGGACCTCGACCGGCGCCGGGGCCCCGTCCACCCGCGGAAAGGCGTCGGGGAACTCCAGGATGCCGTTCACATCGGCACCCCGGAAGGTGTAGATCGACTGGTCGGGGTCGCCGAACGCGACCAGGGTGCGGCCGCCCCCGGCGAGCGCGTGCAGCAGCCGCACCTGCGCCGGGTCGGTGTCCTGGTACTCGTCCACGAAGACCGCGTCGTACTGCGCGCCGAGCGCCCGCGCCACCTCGGGGCGCTGCGCGAGCAGCACCGCGCGGTGCACCAGTTCCGCGTAGTCGAGCACTCCTTGGAGGTCGAGCACGTCCAGGTACTCGGCGAGGAAGGCCGCCGCCGCGCCCCAGTCGGGACGGCCGCTGCGGCGCGCGAAGGCGTCCAGGGCGTCCGGGCCGAGACCTAGCTCACGGCTGCGGGCCAGCACCGCGCGCACTTCGTCGGCGAAGCCGCGGGTGGTGAGGCAGGCACGGAGCTCGTCCGGCCAGCGGATGTGGCCGTGCCCCTCCTTCGCGAGGTCGATCTGTCCCGCGAGCAGTTCCCGTACCGCCACGTCCTGCTCGGGGCCCGACAGGAGCCGCAGCGGCTCGACGAACAGCTCGGCGTCCTGGTGGGCGCGGACGAGGGCGTAGCAGAAGGAGTGGAACGTGGTGGCCTGCGGGGCGCGCGCCGCCCCTATGCGCAGCGCCATGCGGTCGCGCAGCTCCACCGCCGCCTTGCGGCTGAAGGTGAGCACCAGGATCCGCGCGGGGTCCCCGCCCTTGGCGACACGCGCGGCGACGGACTCCACGAGGGTGGTGGTCTTGCCCGTGCCGGGCCCCGCGAGGACGAGCAGCGGGCCCCCCTCGTGGTCAACCACACCGCGCTGACCTGCGTCCATGCGAGGGGGATCCATCAGCTCCGGCGGCGTACGCACCAGTCGGTAGCCATCTCGGGTCCCCTGTCGTACCTGGTGGTGCGACGGGTGCCGGATGTGCCGAGTGGAAAAAGGGGAACTCACGTGGGTCGCCGGTCCTGGTGGGTGTGCTGGTCGATGAGCGGCTGCGCGGTGGCCGCGGGGTGAGGGGGATGCGTGCTGTCGACGCTACGCCAGTGGGCACGGAGGACGCGTGCCTTCCCCCGTACGGGCCACTGGTCCCCCGTCGGGCCGCCGGATGCCGGAAGCTGTCAGGTGTGATCCTCCGGAGCCGCGCCGTCCCACCGCGCCTGCCGCATGTCGAGCTTCGGGACGTGCCCCTGCGCGGCGCGCGAAGCCTGCCGCAGCGGCGTGCCCTCCTCGCGGTACCGCTCCAGGGCCCTCAGTTCGTGGCCCGGAAGGAGCACGCCGTCCGAGCGGACGACACGCCACCACGGAACGCCCCCTCCGTAGAGGGCCAGCACGCGTCCGACCTGTCGTGGGCCGCCTTCCTCCAGCCACTCGGCGATGTCCCCGTAGGTCATCACCCGGCCCGGAGGAATCAGTTCTGCGACCTCGAGGACCCGTTCCGCGTACTCCGGCAGCTCGCTCATCCGGACCATCCTGCCGTACCCCACCGACACGGTGACGGGCACGGCACGGAGTGTGCCGCGGCCCCTCCGGCAGGGCGCAAAGTGTCGTTTCGTGACCACTTCGCAGCCTTGCGTTGCCCCCTGCTGCCCCCCTTCACGGGTAGGACATGCCACCATCGTGCGGGCGGTGACTGGTGATACGAGATCAAGAAGAGACGACGGAACGGCAGGGCGTGCATCCCGATGAGAAGGCGGGCACCTCTGCGTCCGAGTCACACCTGGACACCGGTGAGCGCGCCCTGAAGAGCGAACAGAGCGAGAAGAACGAACAGAGCGGACCGAGCGAACAGAGCGGACCGGGCGAGTTCGACGACGGCTCCGACTGCGCCGCGGGCGACGGGGCGCACACTGACCGCGTGGAGCGCGACGAACCGCTCCTCGCCGCTCGTGTGCACCGCCCGTCCGACCTCATGCGGCTCCTCGTCGGCGTCCTCGCGATCGCCGTGCTCCTCTCGATCGCCGCGTTCGCGCACGGCACGACGTCCGGTCTCGAACAGGACATCGACAAGGGCACGGACCGGGCGCCGGACCTGCTGATCAAGGTCGCGGGCCTGGTCGCCAGCATCGGCGTACTGCTCGTCCCCGTCGCGTTCGCGATCGAGCGGCTGATCAAGCGGGACGGGCTGCGCATCGCCGACGGCGTCCTGGCTGCCGTGCTCGCGCACGGCGTGACGCTCGCCACCGACCTCTGGGTCGCCAAGGCCGCCCCCGGCTCCATCCAGGACGCGCTGACCAAGCCGTCCCCCGCCGACCTCCACGCGTTCACCGATCCGGTGCACGGCTATCTCGCGCCCGTCATCGCGTACATGACGGCCGTCGGCATGTCCCGCAGACCACGCTGGCGCCTGGTGCTGTTCGTGGTGCTGCTGCTCGACGCGTTCACGATGCTCGTCACCGGCTACACGACGCCCTTCTCGATCATCCTGACGGTGCTCATCGGCTGGGCCGTGGCGTACGGAACGCTCTACGCGGTCGGCTCGCCGAACGTGCGGCCCACCGGGCAGACGCTGCTCGCGGGCCTGCGGCACGTCGGCTTCCACCCCGTGAGCGCCTCCCGCGAGGAGTCCCCCGACAGCGAGCACGGTGATCGCGGCCGCCGCTATTTCGTCACCCTGGAGGACGGGCCTCCGCTGGACGTCACGGTCATCGACCGCGAACAGCAG
The DNA here is from genome assembly GCF_056437465.1 of Streptomyces sp. NPDC042371. Classification (NCBI taxonomy): domain Bacteria; kingdom Bacillati; phylum Actinomycetota; class Actinomycetes; order Kitasatosporales; family Streptomycetaceae; genus Streptomyces; species Streptomyces sp. NPDC042371. The sequence continues at coordinate 228,711 of NZ_JBWKAP010000002.1, forward strand.
GCGCAGGGCTTCTTCTACCGCGTCTGGCGCAGGCTCACCCTGCGGGGCATCACCCAGCGGCGCAGCCTGCAGTCCCTGCGCCAGGCGCTGGAGCAGGAGGCCCTCCTCGCGTACGCGGCCATCGCGGCCGGGGCGAACGCGCCCAAGCTGATCGCCACCTCCGAGCTCGGCCCCGACGCCGTGATGCTCGTCTACGAGCACACGGGCGGCCGCACCCTGGACTCGCTGCCGGACGACGACATCACCGACGAACTGCTGTGCGACACGTGGCGGCAGGTACAGGCACTGCAGTCCCGCCGGATCGCCCACCGCAGGCTCGCGGGGGACGCGATTCTGGTGGATCGTTCCGGCACCGTGATCCTCACGGATCTGCGGGGCGGTGAGATCGCCGCGGGCGACCTGGTCCTGCGCATCGACATCGCCCAGCTCCTGGCCGCCCTCGGCCTGCGGGTGGGCGCCGAGCGCGCGGTCGCCACCGCCGTCGAGATCCTCGGTCCCGACGCCGTGGCCGACTGTCTGCCGCTGCTGCAGCCCATCGCCCTCACCCGCTCCACCCGCTCCACCCTGAGCAAGCTGGCCCGGGAACGGTCCCAGCGCGAGCGCGAGGCCGTCCTGGAGGCCTCCCGCAAGTCCCGGCAGAGCGTGCGCGCGGAGGTGACCGAGGACGGCCGGGCCGACAAGCAGTCCTCGAAGCAGGAGAAGCAGGCGGCCAAGCAGGAGCGGCAGGCCGAGAAGCAGGCCATAGACGACGCCCTGGACCAGGCCCGCGAGGAGGACCTGCTCACGCAGATCCGTCACCAGGTGCTGCTCATCCGTCCGACGGCGCCGGTCGAGCCCGCGCAGTTGGAGCGGATCAGGCCGCGCACGCTGATCAGCTTCATCGCCGGTGCCATCGGCGCCTACTTCCTGCTCTCGCAGCTCACGCACGTCGAGTTCGGCACGCTCTTCCAGGAGGCGGAGTGGGGCTGGGTGGCGGCGGCCGTGGGCTTCTCCATGCTGAGCTACTTCGCCGCCGCGATGAGCCTGCTGGGCTTCGTGCCGGAGCGGGTGCCGTTCCTGCGGGCGGTGGCGGCGCAGGTCGCCGGGTCGTTCGTGAAGATCGTGGCGCCCGCGGCGGTCGGCGGTGTCGCGCTGAACACGCGGTTCCTGCAGCGGTCCGGCGTGCGCTCGGGGCTCGCGGTGGCGAGCGTCGGCGCATCGCAGCTCTTCGGGCTCGGCTCGCACATCCTGCTGCTGCTGATCTTCGGCTATCTGACGGGGACGGAGAAGACGCCGTCGTTCACGCCGTCCCGCACCGTCATCGCCGGTCTGCTGTCGGTCGCGGTGCTGGTCCTCGTGGTGACCGCCATCCCGTTCCTGCGGAAATTCGTCGTCACGCGCGTGCGGTCGCTTTTCGCCGGTGTCGTGCCGCGCATGCTGGACGTCCTCCAGCGGCCGCAGAAGCTGCTCACCGGCATCGGCGGGATGCTGCTGCTCACCCTGATGTTCGTGCTCTGTCTGGACGCCTCGGTGCGGGCCTTCGGCAACGAGGAGATGACCTCGCTCAGCCTCGCGAGCGTCGCGGTGGTCTTCCTCGCGGGCAACGCCCTGGGGTCGGCGGCGCCGACGCCTGGCGGTGTGGGCGCGGTCGAGGCGACGCTGACCCTCGGTCTGATCGCGGTGGGCGTGCCCAAGGACGTGGCGGCGCCCGCGGTGCTGCTCTACCGGCTTCTCACGCTGTGGCTTCCGGTGCTTCCGGGGTGGCTGTTCTTCAACCACCTGACGAGGAAGGGGCTGCTCTGACCCGCCCGGAGCGGCCTCAGAACAGCAGCAGGAGCACGGCGAGCAGCAGCGCCGCTCCGACGACCTCCACCGCCCCGACCACCGGCACCTTGAGGCCCTTCCCCGGCAGCACCACCGCGCGCGCGAGGTAGGCCGCGAACAGGACCGCGAGCCAGGGGCCGATCGCGTACGCCGCGGGCACGGCGAGCGCGTGGTACGCCACCGACGCCCGGTAGTACGCGCGTGAGTCGCGCTCCCGGATCATCGTCTTCACGTACGGCACCGTGCCCGCGAAGAACAGCAGGCAGGCGAGGGCCGGGCGCCAGCCGTCGGAGAGTGTGCCGCCGCCCATCCGCAGCGTGACGAGGAGCATGCCGCAGGCGGGGACCACAGCGGCCAGGCCGTTCAGCAGGGCCCGCTCCTTGTTCCGCCACGCGTACCAGGTGTTGACGGCCACGAAGGGTGCGGCGCAGGCGGCCACGAGCAGCAGCCAGGGGTACGCGAACAGGAGCGGCACCCCGGACACCGCAGCGACCGCCGCGGCGGCGAGGGCGGGGCGCACATGGCGGCGCGGGGCCCTCGGATTGCGGGAGAGGCGGCGCAGCCGGAGCCACTGCTGGGCGTGGAAGGCGGTGACGTACCCCGCCAACCAGGCCACGAACAGCGGCAGATGGGCCCACCTCGGCCCTTCGCCCGAGCCGTCCCCGAGGAACACGCCCACCGCGAAGGGCACCGCGAGCATCGCCCACGCGCCGTGCTGGTTCGGCAGCCACGAGCGGGGTGCGCTCCGCTTCTTCCTACCCATGCGTACCAGCATCCCAGCACAGGGCCCGAGAAATTCCGGAAAGAGGTCACCCCTTCACAGGACCTAAGTCCCCGGGGTCCCAACCTCCGCCAGACTTAGGGTCGTTGCAGGCAGCACGTGCCGTGCGGCCTTTTCTTCGGGACGGCCAGGAGATGTGACGTTGCAGCAGAGGAAAGACATCGCTGAGACGCTCGTGAAGGCCGGGAGTTTCTTCACCCGGGACGCGGAGACTTCCGCGGATCTGCACCGGGTGCAGCACACCGGCGGCCGGGACGGAGAAGCCTTCTACCGCGACCGGTGGAGCCACGACAAGGTCGTGTATTCCACGCACGGCGTGAACTGCACGGGATCGTGCCGCTGGAAGGTGTACGTCAAGGACGGCATCATCACATGGGAGACACAGGCCACGGACTATCCCTCTGTGGGCCCCGACCGTCCCGAATACGAACCCCGCGGATGTCCGCGCGGAGCCTCGTTCTCCTGGTACACGTACTCCCCCACGCGCGTCCGCTACCCCCATGTACGCGGAACGCTTCTTGAGATGTACCGGGAGGCGAAGGCGCGGCTGAAGGACCCCGTCCTGGCCTGGGCCGACATCCAGCGCGACCCCGAGCGCCGCAGGCGGTACCAGCGGGCGCGCGGCAAGGGCGGCCTGGTGCGCGCGAGTTGGGACGAGGCCGTCGAGATCGTGGCGGCGGCGCATGTGCACACGATCAAGGAGCACGGTCCCGACCGTGTCGCGGGCTTCTCCCCCATTCCCGCGATGTCGATGGCATCGCATGCCGCGGGCGCCCGTTTCCATTCCCTCATCGGCGCCCCGATGCTTTCCTTCTACGACTGGTACGCGGATCTTCCGGTGGCCTCTCCGCAGGTGTTCGGCGACCAGACGGACGTGCCGGAGTCGGGTGACTGGTGGGACGCCGCGTATTTGATGATGTGGGGCTCCAATGTGCCGGTGACGCGGACTCCGGACGCGCACTGGATGACGGAGGCGCGCTATCGCGGGCAGAAGGTCGTCACCGTGTCGCCGGATTTCGCGGACAACACGAAGTTCGCCGACGAATGGATGCACCCGCACCCCGGAACGGACGGCGCACTGGCCCTGGCAATGGGGCACGTCATTCTCCGGGAGTTCTTCGTCGAACGGGAGACGCCGTTCTTCAAGGACTATGTGCGCCGCTATACGGACCTGCCTTTCCTGGTCACGCTCGACGAGACCGACAAGGGCCTCGTGCCGCACAAGTTCCTCACCGCGGCGGACCTCGGCGAGACGGCGGCGGAGAGCGAGAACGCCCGGTGGAAGACCGTCCTGATCGACGACGCGACGGGTGAGCCGACCGTCCCCAACGGCACGCTCGGCCACCGCTGGAGCACGTCGGAGACGCCCGACTGGAACCTCGACCTCGGCGACACCGTGCCCCGGCTCACGCTCTACGGAGAGGACACCGCGGAGATCGTGCTGCCCCGCTTCGAAGAGGACACGCACGGCGACGGCGGTGTCGTACGCCGAGGAGTTCCCGTCCGGCGCATGGGCGACCGGCTCGTCACCACCGTCTACGACCTGATGCTCGCCCAGTACGGCGTCCCGCGCGCGGGGCTGCCCGGCGAGTGGCCCGACTCCTACGAAGACGCCTGCCAGCCCGGCACGCCCGCCTGGCAGGAGACCCTCACGTCCGTGCCCGCGGCGCAGGCCACGCGCGTGGCACGCGAGTTCGGCGAGACGGCCGAGGCCTCCCAAGGGCGCTGCATGATCCTCATGGGGGCGGGGACCAACCACTGGTTCCACGCGGAGACCACCTACCGCGCGTTCCTCGCGCTGCTCACGCTCACCGGCTGCCAGGGGCGCAACGGCGGCGGATGGGGACACTACGTAGGGCAGGAGAAGTGCCGCCCGGTGACCGGTTGGGCGACGCTCGCGAGCGCCTCCGACTGGGGGCGACCGCCCCGGCACATGATCGGCGCGGGCTGGTTCTACCTGCACACCGACCAGTGGCGCTACGACACGCTGCCCGCCGAGTCCCTCGCGTCCCCGCTGGGAGAGGGCCGCTTCGAGGGGATGACGGGCGCCGACTGCCTCGCCGCCTCCGCCCGCATGGGCTGGATGCCGTCGTATCCGACCTTCGACCGCAACCCGCTGGACCTGGGAGCGGCCGAGGATCCCGTGGCCGACACCGTGCGGGAGCTCAAGGAGGGCACGCTGGGCTTCGCCGGTGAGGACCCCGACGCGCCCGGCAACTGGCCGCGCGTGCTCAACGTATGGCGGGCCAACCTGCTCGGCTCGTCCTCCAAGGGCAACGAGTACTTCCTGAAGCATCTGCTCGGCACGCACTCCAACCTGCCCGACGACGGGCCGCGTTGCGCGCCGCGCGATGTGAAGTGGCACTCCGAGGACGTCGAGGGGAAGCTCGACCTGCTGCTCTGCCTCGACTTCCGGATGACGTCCACGACGCTGCTCTCCGACGTCGTCCTGCCCGCGGCCACCTGGTACGAGAAGCACGACCTGTCGTCCACCGACATGCACCCCTTCCTGCACGCCTTCACACCGGCCGTGGACCCGCCCTGGCAGGCGCGCACCGACTACGACGCGTTCCTCGCCGTCGCGCGCCGGTTCGGCGAGCTGGCGGGCGAGCACCTGGGCGTGCGCCGCGACCTCGTCGCCACGGCGCTGCAGCACGACACCCCGGGCGGCGAGATGGCCCAGCCCGGCGGTGTCGCGCTCGACTGGTCGAAGGGCGAGTGCGAGCCCGTCCCCGGGCGCACGATGTACAACCTGGCCGTCGTGGAACGCGACTACGGAGCCGTCGGCGAGAAGTTCGCGGCGCTCGGCCCGCTCGTCGACGAGCTCGGGGTCACCACGAAGGCGGTCACCTTCGATGTCGCCGAGGAAGTCGCGTACCTGAAGGAGAAGAACGGCACGGTGCGCGGCGGCACCGCCGACGGCAGGCCCCGCCTGGACACCGCCCAGCGGGCCTGTGAGGCGATCCTGTCGCTCTCCGGGACCTCCAACGGCCGCCTGGCCACCCAGGGGTTCGAGACGCTGGAGAAGCGCGTCGGCACGGAGCTGGCGCACCTGGCCGCCGAGGCCGAGGGGAAGCGGATCACCTTCGCGGACACCCAGGCCCGCCCGGTGCCGGTCATCACGTCGCCCGAGTGGTCGGGCAGCGAGTCAGGAGGGCGCCGCTACACCGCGTTCACCGTCAACACCGAGCACCTGAAGCCCTGGCACACGCTCACCGGGCGCCAGCACTTCTTCCTCGACCACGACTGGATCCACGAGGTCGGCGAGGCACTGCCCGTCTACAAGCCGCCGCTGGACATGCACCGCCTCTACGGAGAGCCCCGGTTGGGCTCCCGGACGGAGGGCCGCGAGGTCGCCGTGCGGTTCCTGACCCCGCACAACAAGTGGGCCATCCACTCCCAGTACCAGGACAACCTCTACATGATGACGCTCGGCCGCGGCGGCCAGACGGTGTGGATGTCCCCGCAGGACGCGGACGCGATCGGCGTGAAGGACAACGAGTGGATCGAGGCCGTGAACCGCAACGGCGTCGTCACGGCCCGCGCGATCGTGTCCCACAAGATGCCGCCGGGGACGGTCTACATGAACCACGCCCAGGAGCGGACCGTCGGCGTCCCGAAGACGGAGAAGACGGGCCGCCGCGGCGGCATCCACAACTCCCTCACCCGGATCATGCTCAAGCCCACCCATCTGGTGGGCGGATACGCCCAGTTGACGTGGGCGTTCAACTACCTGGGCCCGACGGGCAACCAGCGTGACGAGGTGACGGTCATCCGCCGCCGCGACCAGGAGGTCTCCTACTGATGCCCCGTGACGAAGGAACTATCGGACGCTGTATGGCACAAGTGGCGATGGTGATGAACCTCGACAAGTGCATCGGCTGCCACACCTGTTCGGTCACCTGCAAGCAGACCTGGACCAACAGGGCGGGCACCGAGTACGTCTGGTTCAACAACGTCGAGACGCTCCCCGGACAGGGCTATCCGCGCCGCTGGGAGGACCAGGAGCGGTGGAAGGGCGGCTGGGAGCGGACCAGGTCCGGGCGGCTCCGGCTGAGGGCCGGAGGGCGCCTCAAGCGGCTCGGCCAGATCTTCGCCAACCCCGAGCTGCCCGAGCTGTCGGACTACTACCAGCCCTGGACGTACGAGTACAAGAACCTCACCGACGCCCCGGCGGGCGACGACATGCCCGTCGCCAAGCCGGTCTCACAGGTGACGGGCGAGCCCATCGGCACCCTCGAATGGGGCCCCAACTGGGACGACAACCTCGGCGGCGCCCCGGAGCACGGCCCGAAGGACCCGCTGGTCGAGAAGGTCCGCGACGAGGTGGGCGAGAAGATCCGCTTCGAGTTCGAGCAGAGCTTCATGTTCTACCTGCCGCGGATCTGCGAGCACTGCCTCAACCCCGCGTGCGTCTCGTCGTGCCCCTCCGGAGCGATGTACAAGCGCGTGGAGGACGGCATCGTCCTCGTCGACCAGGACCAGTGCCGCGGCTGGCGGATGTGCGTGACCGGCTGCCCCTACAAGAAGGTCTACTTCAACCACTCCACCGGCAAGGCGGAGAAGTGCACCTTCTGCTTCCCGCGCGTGGAGGCCGGGATGCCGACCATCTGCTCGGAGACCTGCGTCGGGCGCATGCGCTACCTGGGCGTGATGCTGTACGACGCCGACAAGGTCGCCGAGGCCGCCGCCGTGGAGGACGAACAGGACCTCTACCCGGCGCAGTTGGAATGCTTCCTCGACCCGCACGACCCGGCGGTCGTGGCCGCCGCGCGCGCCTCGGGCATCGCCGACGAGTGGCTCGACGCGGCCCGCCGCTCTCCCGTGTACGACCTGATCAGGACGTACCAGGTGGCGCTGCCGCTGCATCCGGAGTACCGGACGATGCCGATGGTCTGGTACGTGCCGCCGCTGTCCCCGGTGGTCGAGGCGGTGGCCGCGGCGGGCCGCGACGGGGAGGACGCGGGCAACCTCTTCGGAGCGATCGACGCGATGCGGATCCCCGTGGAGTACCTCGCCGCGCTCCTCACCGCGGGCGACACCTACGCCGTGGAGGCGGTGCTGCGCCGGATGGCCGCCATGCGCGCCTACATGCGCCGCGTCAACCTCGGCCAGGAGCGCGACGAGTCCATCGCCTCGGCGGTCGGCCTCACCGGCCAGGAGATGGAGGACATGTTCCGGCTCCTGGCGATCGCCAAGTACGAGGACCGGTACGTGGTCCCGACCGCCGCCCGCGCCGACGCGGACGCCCTCGCAAAGACGCATCCCCTGAATGACGTGGCCGACGGCTGTCCGGTGGCCGACACCCCGGGCGGTGCCTCCGAAGAGCGCGTCCTGCTCAACCTCAGCCCCACCCGGAGGAGCGCATGACCCCCGACGCCGTCGTCCGGCTCGTCGCCGGGCGGCTCCTGCAGTACCCGGACGCGCAGTTGTACGCGGACCTGGACCTGCTCCACGAGGCGACCGGCCACCCGCAGCTGCGGGAATTCATCGCCCACGCGCGCGTGCGGCGCCCCCTGGACCTCGCCGCGCACTACACGGGCACCTTCGACACCCGCAACCGCCGCTGCCTGTACCTCACTTGGTGGTCGGACGGCGACACCCGCAACCGTGGACTCTCCCTGGTGCGCATCAAGCAGGTGTACCGCGAGCACGGCCTTGAGTTCGCCTCCGAAGAGCTGCCGGACTTCCTGCCGGTGCTCCTGGAGTTCGCCGCGCGCGAGGAGACCGCGGGCACCGCCCTCCTGGAGGAGCACCGGGCCGGACTCGAACTCCTGCGGCTCGCCGTCACCGACGCGGACACCCCCTACGCGCGCGTGCTGGAAGCGGTCTGCGGGACACTCCCGGGCCCCTCTCCGAAGACGCGTGCCGAGGCGAAGGCCCTCGCCCGCAGCGGGCCGCCCCGCGAGACCGTCGGACTCGAACCCTTCGGCCCCGGTGTGGACCTCCCCTGGCCCACCGTCCCCGCCGCCCAGGAAAGGACCCCGGCGTAATGGACCTCCTCCTGTGGGGTGTCATGCCCTATGCCGCCGTCACCCTGCTGATCGCGGGACTGGCCTGGCGGGCCCGCTACGACCGGTTCGGCTGGACCACGCACTCCTCGCAGCTGCAGGAGTCACGGCTGCTGCGCATCGGCTCGCCGCTCTTCCACTTCGGGATGGTGTTCGTGGTGCTCGGCCACGTCGTGGGTCTGGTGATCCCGGACAGCTGGACCGACGCGGTGGGCGTCAGCGACCACACGTACCACCTGATCGCGGTCTCCACCGGCGCCGTCGCGGGCGTCGCGGCCGCCGTCGGGATCGGCATCCTCGTGTACCGGCGCCTCAAGGTGCCCGCCGTCCGCAAAGCCACCCTCCGTAGTGACCACGTGATGTACACGGTGCTGCTCGGCGCCATGCTGCTCGGGCTCGTCGCGACCGTCCTGAACTCCTCCGGAGCGGTCGACTACAACTACCGCGAAGGCATCTCCGTCTGGTTCCGGAGCCTGTTCACGCTCCAGCCCGACTACCAGCTGATGGGCGCCGCGCCCCTCGCCTTCAAGCTGCACATCGTCTTCGGCTTCGCGCTGTTCGCGCTGATCCCCTTCTCACGGCTCGCCCACATCTTCAGCGCGCCCTTCAAGTACGTCTTCAGGCCGTACGTGGTCTACCGCAGCCGGGACCCGGAGCAGCTCGCGAACCGGCGGCCGAAGCCGGGCTGGGAGCGGGCCTCGTGAGCCGGGTCGTGCGGCGCCCGCGGCACGCCGTCGCCGAGCGCCCCTTCATCGTCATCTGGGAGGCCACGCGCGCGTGCCCGCTGGCCTGTCTGCACTGCAGGGCCGAGGCGCAGCCCGCGCGGGACCCGCACGAGCTGGACGGCGCGGACGCCCGCCGCCTCATGGACCAGATCGCCGCCTTCGGAAAGCCGAGCCCGCTCTTCGTGATCACGGGCGGCGACCCCTTCCAGCGCCCCGACCTCACCGACCTCGTCGCGTACGGAACGGCGCTCGGACTCCGCGTCGCCGTCGCCCCCTCTGGGACACCGACGCTGGACCGCGCGAACCTGGCCGCGGTGCGCGAGGCGGGCGCCGTCGCCCTGTCCCTGAGCGTCGACGGATCCACGGCCGAGCGGCACGACGCCTTCCGGGGCGTGGACGGCGTCTTCGAATGGACCCTCGACGGCTGGCGCACGGCCCGTGAACTCGGCCTGAAGGTGCAGATCAACACCACCGTCACCTGTAACAGCCTGGAAGACCTCGCGGACATCGCGGCCCTGGTGCGCAGGGAGGGCGCGATGCTGTGGAGCGGCTTCGTGCTCGTGCCGACGGGACGCGGCGAACAGCTCTCCTCGCTCACCCCCGACGAGGTCGAGGACGTCCTGCACTTCCTGTACGACACGGGCGCGGTGCTGGCCACCAAGACCACCGAGGGCCACCACTTCCGCCGCGTGGCACTCCAGCGCACGCTGCTGGAACGGCACGGGGAACAGCCCGAGTTGGGCCCCCTGTACGCACGCCTCACCGCACGCGCGCGGGTGCTCGGTCTGTACGACGGGGAGCGGCGTGCGGTGCGCAGGCCGCCCATGGACGTCGGCTCGGGGCGCGGCTTCGTCTTCGTGTCGCACACCGGAGAGGTCCATCCCAGCGGCTTCCTGCCGCTGTCGGCGGGGAACGTGAAGCACCATCCGCTGATCGACATCTACCGCGGCTCCGCCCTGTTCTCGACGTTGCGCGACCCCGCGCTGCTCGACGGCGCGTGCGGGCGCTGCGAGTTCAACACCGTGTGCGGAGGCTCCCGTTCGCGCGCGTACGGGGCGACGGGCCGGGTGCTCGCCGCCGATCCCTGGTGCGCGTACGAGCCGGGGAGCTTCCCCTACCAGGACGAGCTGCGGGAGCTGCTCACGGAAGGGAGCGCGGCATGACGCGTTCGGTGATCGTCGTCGGCGGGGGCATCAGCGGGCTGACCGCGGCCTGGCGGCTGCGCGGCGACACGGAGGTGACCGTTCTGGAGGGTGCCCCTCGCATCGGCGGCAAGCTGCGCACCGGCACCCTCGCGGGGGTCCCCGTCGACGAGGGCGCCGAGTCGCTGATGGCGCTGCGTCCGGAAGCCGTGCGCCTCGCGCAGGAGGTCGGCCTCGGCGACGCGCTGTGCGACCCGGCCCCCGCGCCCACCACCCTGTGGTCGAACGGCGCGCTGCGCCCGCTGCCGCCCGGCCACGTCATGGGCGTCCCCACCGAACCCGACGCGCTGCCGGGCACGGGGCTGCTGTCCGACGAGGGGGCGGCCCGGCTGCGCCACGAGGACACGCTGCCCGCGGAGCCGGTGGCCGATGACGTGTCGGTGGCCGAGTACCTGGGCGGCCGGATCGGCCAGGAAGCCGTCGACCGGCTCGTGGAACCGCTGCTCGGCGGGGTCTACGCGGGCCGCCCCGACCGGCTCTCGCTACGGGCCGCGCTGCCGCGCGTGGCCGCGATCGCGGAGCGCGGGGAGCCCCTCCTTGCGGCCCTGCGCCGGATGCGTACGCCCGGCGGCGGGGCCTCCCCGCGCGCGGGCGCCCCGCGGACCGTCCCCGTCCAGGGGCTGCGCGGCGGCACCGGGCGCCTTCCGCTCGCCGTCGCCGAGGCGAGCGGCGCCCGGGTGCTCACCGGCACGCGCGCGCGTGAGCTGCAGCGCACCACGGCAGGACGGTGGCGGGTCCTCGCCGTCACGGGCGACGGTCCTCTCCTCCTGGAGGCGGACGCGGTGGTCCTCGCCGTGCCCGCGTACGAGGCCGCGGAGCTGCTGCGGCCGCACGCGCCGCTCGCCGACGCCGACCTCGGCGCGATCCAGCACGCAAGCACCGCCGTGGTGACCCTGGCGTTCCCGCGGGCGCAGGCGCTCACCCGGGCGGATGGCAGCGGGCCCGGCCACGGCCCCGGGGACGCGTTTCCCGAGGGCAACGGCTTCCTGGTGCCCGCCGTCGACGGCCGCACCCTCAAGGCCGCCACGTTCCTCAGCAACAAGTGGCGGTGGCAGCGCGAGGCGGCGCCCGACGTCTTCCTGCTGCGCACCTCGATCGGCCGGGTCGCCGAGGAGCACCGGCTCGCCGTCCCCGACCGCCATCTGGTCCGCAGCTCGGTCATCGAGCTGCACCAGGCCCTGGGCTCCATCGGCGAGCCCGTCGCGGCCCGCGTCACCCGCTGGGAGCGCGGCCTCCCGCAGTACGGCGTCGGGCACATCGAGCGCGTCGCCCGCGTCCGCGAGGCCGTGGGCAAGCTGCCGGGGCTCGCGCTGTGCGGCGCCGCGTACGAGGGCGTGGGCGTCGCCGCGTGCGTGGCGACGGGGACGGCCGCGGCCCAGCGGATCGCCGAAGGCTGACGCGGGGTCGGATGGGGCCGCCCCCAAGGGATCCCCACCCACAAGGACCCCGCCCCTCTCCTCCGCGCCCGCACCAAGTGGCCGATTCCTCACCCACACGGACCGCGCCCCGAGCGCCCCGTCAGGACCCGCCGCAGGATGGGCACATGCCCACACAGTCCAAGCCGCGCGCGACCGCTCTGGCCGCCGCCACCCTGCTCCTGTCCGCCACCCTCGCGGGGTGCGGCGGCAGCGACGACTCCAAGGACGAGGATCTGTCGGCTCAGAAGCTGAGCTGGAAGGACTGCCCCGCGCCCGACGCCGCGGAGGGCGGCGGCGACGCCCCGTCCCCGCTGCCCGGCGGCGCCGAGTGGCAGTGCGCCACGATGAAGGCTCCCCTCGACTGGGCGAAGCCCAAGGGCGACACGGTCGACATCGCATTGATCAAGGCGGCCACGAGCGGCGACAAGGGCGACCGCATCGGCTCGCTCGTCTTCAACTTCGGCGGTCCCGGCGGCTCGGGCGTCACCACGCTGCCCGCCTTCGGAGAGGACTACGCCAAGCTGCGCACCCGCTACGACCTGGTGAGTTTCGACCCGCGCGGCGTCGGCCGCAGCGCGGGCATCAAGTGCGAGGACGACTCCGACCTCGACACGTACTTCCAGCAGGACTCCACGCCCGACGACGACGCCGAACAGCAGAAGCTCCTCGACAACGTGCGGAGTTTCAACAACGGCTGCGACAAGAACGCGGGCAAGACCCTCCCGCACGTCCGCACCACCGACGCGGCCCGCGACATGGACCTGATGCGCCAGGTCCTGGGCGACGACAAGCTGCACTACTTCGGCATCTCCTACGGCACGGAACTCGGCGGCGTCTACGCACACTTGTTCCCCAAGAAGGTGGGACGGGCCGTCTTCGACGCCGTCGTCGACCCCACAGAGACCGCCGAACAGGGCTCACTCGGCCAGGCGAAGGGGTTCCAGCTCGCGCTCGACAACTTCGCGAAGGACTGCACGTCACAGATGGCGGACTGCCCGGTCGGCGACACCGAGCAGGACGTCAAGGACCGGATCGCGAAGCTGCTGAAGGACCTGGACGGCAAGCCGATCCGCGGCCTCCCGCCGCGCGAGCTGACACAGACCGCCGCCACCAACGGCATCGCGCAGTCCCTGTACTCCAAGGACTTCTGGCCCTACCTCACCCAGGGCCTCGAAGAGGCCTACGACGGCGACGGCAAGGTCCTGATGGCACTCTCCGACTCGATGAACGGGCGCAACGAGGACGGCGAGTACAGCAACATCCAGTCCGCCAACGTCTCGATCAACTGCGCGGACGACAAGGCGCGTTACGACGCGGAGTTCGTGGAGAAGAGGCTCCCCGAGTTCCGCAAGGCCTCTCCCCTGTTCGGCGACTACCTCGCGTGGGGCATGGTCGGCTGCACCGACTGGGCGGTCCAGGGCCAGGCCGACCACCCCGACGTGAGCGCCGAGGGCGCGCCGCCCATCGTCGTCATCGGCAACACCGGCGACCCGGCCACGCCGTACGAGGGCGCCCGCAAGATGGCGGACGAGCTCGGCAAGGGCGTCGGCGTCGAGCTGACGTACAAGGGCCAGGGGCACGGGGCGTACGACAGCAAGAACAAGTGCGTACGCGGTGCGGTGGACGGCTACCTGCTGGCAGGGACGACCCCGAAGGCGGGCACGGTCTGCTCCTGACCTGCACCGTCCTGCGACCCGGCGCCGGGTCGGGTCCACCCGTGAGGGCCCGACCCGGCGCTGTCGTTGATCCCACCTAATATGGCCTGACTGTCTTCCGAGGGGGGAAGCGCCTCTATGCAGCGTTTCGTACGGTCCGCGGCCCTGGCCGCAGCAGGAGTGCTGGTGGCGGGCCTGGCCGCCGGTTGCGGTTCGTCCGACGACGGGGACGGGAGCGACGGGAAGAACCCCTCGGCGACCGCTCCCGAGCCGAAGCCCAAGCCCGACCCCTCATCGACCCTGCCCGCCTCGCTGACCTCCCAGAAGCTGGACTGGACCGGCTGCAAGGCGCCCGAGGGCGGCAGCGCCCCGGGCGCCGAGTGGCAGTGCTCGACGCTGAAGGTCCCCCTCGACTACGGCAAGCCGGGCGGCGAGACCATCGGGGTCGCCCTGATCCGCGCCAAGAGCACGGGCAAGGGCGACCGGATCGGTTCCCTCCTCTTCAACTTCGGCGGCCCTGGCGGCTCGGGCGTCTCCGGCCTCCCCTCCTTCGCCGACTCGTACGACTCGCTGCGCGGGCGGTACGACCTGGTGAGCTTCGACCCGCGCGGGGTCGCGGGCAGCGAGGGCGTGCGCTGCCGGGACGACGGTGCGACGCAGGCCGCCGAGAAGAAGATCGACCTCACGCCGGACACCGCGGCCGAGGAGAAGGCGTACTTCAAGGACGCGGCCGACTTCGGCGCGGGCTGCGCACAGGCCTCGAAGAAGCTCATCGGGCACATCTCGACGGCCGACGCCGCCCGTGACATGGACGTCCTGCGCCAGGTCCTCGGCGACGACAAGCTGCACTACTTCGGCGTCTCGTACGGCACCGAACTCGGCGGCACGTACGCCCACTTGTTCCCCCGGCGCGTCGGCCGCCTGGTGTTCGACGCGGTCGTCGACCCGAGCGCGGACTCGATCGGCCACGCGGAGAACCAGGCGCGGGGCTTCCAGCGCGCCCTCGACAACTACTTCAAGTCCCGCGGCGAGGACCCCGAGGCGGGCGCCGCGAAGATAGAGAAGCTGTTCGAGCGCCTGGACGCCGAGCCGATGCGCACGTCGAGCGACCGGAAGCTGACGGAGTCCCTCGCGCACACCGGAATCCTGGTCACCCTCTACAGCAAGCAGACCTGGCCCTCCCTGACCCGCGGCCTGGAGGACGCCGAGAAGGGCGACGGCTCGGCGCTGCTCCAGCTCGCCGACGCCTACAACGAACGCGATGCCTCGGGGCGCTACAGCACACAGAGCCACTCGCAGCGGGCGATCTCCTGCCTGGACGCCAAGGCGCGGACCACTCCGGCGGAGGCCAAGCGGCGCCTGGACCGGTTCCGCGGGATATCGCCGGTGTTCGGGGAGTTCCTGGGCTGGGACACGGCGGGCTGGTGCCACGAGTGGCCGGTGGCCGGTCTGCACGAGTCCCCCGAGGTGAGCGCGCCCGGCGCCGCCCCGATCCTCGTCGTCGGCAACACCGGCGACCCGGCCACGCCCTACGAGGGCGCCCGCAAGATGGCGGACGAGCTCGGCAAGGGCGTCGGCGTCCATCTGACCTGGAAGGGCGAGGGCCACGGGGCGTACGGCAACGGCAGCTCCTGTGTCGACGGCACGGTCGACACGTACCTGCTGGACGGCAAGGCCCCGAAGGACGGCAAGGTCTGCTCGTCCTGAGGCTCCGGACGCGGAGAAGGCCCGCACCTCGGAGGTGCGGGCCTTCTCCGTTCGTACGCCATGTCCAGCAGACGTGCTGGACGCTACGTCTAGTAGATCGGCTTGTCGGGCTCGATCTGGTTGACCCAGCCGATCACGCCGCCGCCCACGTGCACCGCGTCCGCGAAGCCCGCGGACTTCAGCACCGCGAGGACTTCCGCACTGCGGACACCCGTCTTGCAGTGCAAGACGATCTTCTTGTCCTGCGGGAGGTCCTGGAGGGCGTTGCCCATGAGGAACTCGTTCTTCGGGATCAGCTTGGCGCCGGGGATCGAGACGATCTCGTACTCGTTGACCTCGCGGACGTCGATGATCTCGATGCTCTCGCCGTCGTCGATCCACTCCTTGAGCTGCTTGGGAGTGATCGTCGAACCGGCCGCCGCCTCCTGGGCCTCCTCGGACACGACGCCGCAGAAGGCCTCGTAGTCGATGAGCTCGGTGACGGTGGGGTTCTCGCCGCAGACCGCGCAGTCGGGGTCCTTGCGGACCTTGACCTGGCGGTACTGCATCTCCAGGGCGTCGTAGATCATCAGGCGGCCGACGAGCGCGTCGCCCGTGCCCGTGAGGACCTTGATCGCCTCGGTGACCTGGATGGAGCCGATCGACGCGCACAGCACGCCGAGCACGCCGCCCTCGGCGCAGGAGGGGACCATGCCGGGCGGCGGGGGCTCCGGGTAGAGGCAGCGGTAGCACGGGCCGTGCTCGCTCCAGAAGACGGACGCCTGGCCGTCGAAGCGGTAGATGGAACCCCACACGTACGGCTTGTTGAGCAGCACGCACGCGTCGTTGACCAGGTAACGGGTCGCGAAGTTGTCGGTGCCGTCGACGATCAGGTCGTACTGGCTGAAGATGTCCATCACGTTGTCGGCCTCGAGCCGCTCTTTGTGGAGGATCACGTTCACGTACGGGTTGATGCCGAGGACCGAGTCCTTCGCGGACTCCGCCTTGGAGCGGCCGATGTCCGCCTGGCTGTGGATGATCTGCCGCTGGAGGTTGGACTCGTCGACCTCGTCGAACTCGACGATGCCGAGCGTGCCGACACCCGCCGCGGCCAGGTACATCAGCGCCGGCGACCCGAGGCCGCCGGCGCCGACACACAGCACCTTGGCGTTCTTCAGCCGCTTCTGCCCGTCCATCCCGACGTCAGGGATGATCAGGTGGCGGGAGTACCTGCGAACCTCATCGACGGTGAGCTCGGATGCGGGCTCGACCAGGGGTGGCAGCGACACGGGGACTCCGTTGGTCGGTAATGCGGAACGGTTGTTCTGCAAGTAACACTGCCACGCCCTTCTTCATTCCGAGACACCCGTTCCGATGCGCGAGACGATTTCGTCCCAGTAGCCGGGCATGGACTCCCAGGGGTCACCCACGCCACCCCCGTCCACACGGTCCGTGAAGTAGATCGTCGAGGCGCCCTGCCAGCGGGCGATGCGCAGCGCCTCGTCCAGATGCCCGCGCGGCATGCCGTGCACGAAGTGGCAGAAGCGCTCGGGCGGGTAGTCCGCGGTCCACTCGGCAACCTGCGACCAGCGGTAATCGCTCCACGGGCCCGTGAAGGTCACCAACTGGTCGCCCGTCTCGGCATAGCCGGGGTACGGATGGGTGCCGTGCCCGAGCACGATGTGCGCGTCGCCGACCAGGGCCCGCAGGGTCGTCACCGTCCTGCGCACCTCCGGGAGCGCGGCCCGCTCGGTCGGACAGCGGTCCAGGGAGAAGCCGTCGACCTGGTACCAGTCGAGATAGCGGTGCGCGTCGGAGATCAGCTCCCCGAAGGCGCGTGCTCCGTACGTCGTGTCGAGGTGCCCGAGCACCCGGATGCCCGCGTTCCGCAGCCGTCCCGCCGCCTCCAGGCAGTGCGGGTCAGGACGCTCCCCTGGACCATTGGCGACATTCAGGACAACCCACTTCAATGGGATGCCGGGGCGGGTGAGTTCGGACCATTCGACGGGAGCGACGAGGGGGTGGGCGAAGCCCGGGATGCCGAAGCCGATCCGTACCTCGGTGCTCGCGGTACCCCTCGTGGTCCTGGTCAGATGCGGCATGCGGCCTCCATCCAGATATCGGCCAGTGACTCTTCGAGATTGATGCGGGGCCGCCAGCCGAGCCGGTCCCGCGCCGTGCGGACATCGGCCTGCTGCCAGCTCCCGCAGCCGTCCGGGTAGGGGTACGCGGCCGCGGCCGGTCCCCCGTGCTCGGATTCGCCGCGGGGGTGGCCGATGGATGCCCGCACGGGCACCTGGTCGAGTTCGTGCAACGCGCCGCCGTACCCCGCGACGCGGGCCAGGACGGCGGCCGCGTCACGTAGTCGTACGGCGCGACCGGCGCCGATGTTCACGACACCCTGGGCCGCGGAGAGCGAGGCGGCGTGCACGGCGCGCGCCACGTCGCGTACGTCCACGAAGTCCCGCTGCACGCCGAGCCCCCCGAGCTTCAGCTCGCCGTCCCCCGCCTGCATCGCGCGCCGCATGGCCTCCGCGAGCCGCCCGAGCGGCGACCCGGCGGGCGTGCCGGGTCCGGCAGGCGAGAAGACGCGCAGGACGACGGCGTCGAGCCCGGAGCCGAGCACCAGTTCCGTGGCCGCCAGCTTGCTGACGCCGTAGGGCCCGCCGGGCCGCGGCACCGCGTCCTCGGCCGTCGACGAGCCCGGCTGGCTCGGCCCGTACTCCGCGCCGCAGCCGAGCTGCACGAGGCGCGCCCCGCAGCCGCTGCGCCGCAGGGCTTCGCAGATGGTGGCGACGGCGACGGTGTTGTGCCGGGTGAGGTCGCGGGCACCGCCCCGGGTGGCCCCGGCGCAGTTGATGACGACGCCCGGGTGGACGGCGTCCAGGAAACGGGTGAGCGCGCCGGGGCTTCCACTGGCGAGGTCGAACCGTACGTCCGAGTCGTCGCCGCGGCCGAGCGCGGTGAGCTGCACGGCCGGGTCGGCCAGCAGCCGGTCGGCGACGAACCGGCCGAGGTATCCGTTGGCTCCGATCAGCAGCACCCTCATCGGGGGCCTCCCGGGGTGGCCGCTCGGCGGCGGAGACGGCTGCGGGTGGTCATCTGTGTTTCTCCTTCGGGAAGTTGCCGTGGTGCACGGGATGAGCCCGCGGTGTCGGCCCCGCGGGAGAGTGGTCCTGGCGGTCTGCGGGGCGTCGGTTCACGCGTCGGTTCACCTGTCCGTTCACGGCGCATCACGGGAACCGGCGTGGGCCGAGGCCAGGGTCAGGGTCCTGGCCGCGTGGACGAGGAGGACGAGGGCGGCGCCGCCGCACGCGGTGGCCGGGACGACGCCCGGGCCCCATGCGTCGACGGCGGCCGTGACGGGGGCGGCGAGCGCGTCGCAGCCCGGCAGCCGGGCGGCGAACACCAGGGCCAGGGCGGCCGCTTCGCAGGCACCGGCGGCGCCGAGCAGCAGGGCGGGGGCGCGGGTGAAGCCGTAGACGCCGAGGAGCCGCGCGAGCAGGAGCAGCGCGCCGAGCCCGGCGGCCCCGGCCATCGCGGGTGTGCCGTGACCGGGGCCCGCGCCCGTGTCGCGCAGCAGCGCGTGCACCCCCGCGAGCAGCGATCCGAGCGCGCCAAGGAACAGCGCGAAGGCGCCGAAGAGCAACGGCCTTACGGAGGAGGCGAATTCATCGAGTCCGCGGCTCGCGGCGAGGCGTCCACCGGACCGCACCGCGAAGAGGCGGGCGCACCAGATCGCGGGCGCGACGGCGAGGGAGAGCCCGAGGAGCGCGGCGACCGCCGGGTCCCAGAGGTCGCCGGGACCGTCCGGGCCGCCCGCGACGGCGCCGTCCAACAGGCCGTCGCCGAGCAGGGCGTACGCAAGGAGCCAGCACACCCACGCGCGCGTGGCAGGCGTCGGGCGGGTGACGGCGCGCAGCGGACCGTACCGCAGGGCGATGCGCAGGGCCACGGCGACGGCGAGTGCGCCGCCGAGCGCGGCCACGAGCCGCAGGTGGCCCTCGGTGAGGGCGAGTCCCGCGACGGCGGCCGCGCACATGGCGCCGGGCAGCAGCGCGAACAGGGCCCAGCCGGAGGGGACTTGTCGCGACGAAGAAGTCACGGGGCGTACGGCGAGCGACGGCACGCGTCCGCCGGGGAGCCCGGGCACGCGCGCGTACATCTCCTCGGCCAGTGCGAACACGTCCCGGTGCCGGAAGCGCGCGGCGGCCCGGTCGGTGACGCCGTGTGCCTCCAGGCCTGCCGCGATCTCCAGCGGGTCGACGGCACGCTCGCACAGCTCCCGGTGCCGGTGCATGAGGGCCTTCACGGGGTCGGCGGCGCCGCGCCGAGGGGGCCTGGCGCGGGCGGCGACGCGGGCGAGCGGCGACCGGGTTCCGGCGCCGCGCCTGCCCCTGCCGCGCGCGTCCCAGCCGCTGTCGCCGTCCTCGTCGCCGCGCTCGCCCTCGCCGAAGGCGGGGGCGGACACGCCGTCGCCGAGCGGAGCCGCAGCGGCCCCGTGCAGCGCGGGCAGTCCGGGCAGCCCGTGCAGCAGCTCCTCCGACCGGGAGTCCCAGGCGCTCGCGCCCGCCGGAGCACGCGGCGCGTCCACGGCGCCGGACGGGTCCGCGCTCTCGTGTCCCTCTATCCGGCTCGTCCGGCTCGTCCGGCTCATACGGCAGCCCCCTTCAACTGATCCCGCACCTCGACGCCTCCGGGCGCCGGGGCCTCCTCCGGCACGGCCCAGCTCGGCACCCCGCACTCGGCCGCCCCCGGCTCCACCCCGGCCGCGGGCCCCACCGCGACCGCCCAGCGACCCGGGACGTACGCCTCGGCCGGGTGCGCGAACGGCACCGGTTCGCCCGCCTCGTCCACCGCGTCCCTGCGGACGGGGCAGTGCGAGACGATCTCCAGGTAGATGCTTCGAAATGCCTCGATGTTCTGCTCGACGGTGAAGAGTTCGAGCGCGCGGGCCCGCGCCGCCGCGCCGAGGCGCGCGCACCGCTCGGGGTCGCGCAGGAGCGCCGTGCACGCCTCCGCGAGCGCCCGTGGATTGCGCGGCGGCACGACGAGCCCCGTGCCGCCGATGACCTCCACCACCGCGCCGACGTCCGTGGAGACGGTCGCGCGTCCGCAGAACATGGCCTCGACCAGACTGATCGGGAAGCCTTCGACGACGCTGGACAGGACGACGACGCCCGCGGAGGCGTACGCGTCGGCGAGGCCGGGCACGTCGGGCCCGCCGATCTCCTCGAAGGAGACGGGGTTGTCGCCGACGGCGTGCGCGCCCGCCGCCTCGTCCGGGAAGAGCTGCGCGGCGAGGGCCCTGCAGTGCGCGAGGTAGGCCTGGGCCTCGGGCCCCTCGGCGGGCGCCCCGACGATCCGCAGCCGCGCCCCCGGCACCTCCTCACGGATCTCCGCGAAGGCGTGCAGCAGCGAGATCAGGTCCTTGGCGGGCTCGACGCGGCCGACCCACAGGAGCGTGTCGGGGGCGTCGGCGAATTCGTCGTAGCCCCCTTCGCCGATCTCCGCGAAGCGGTCGGCCTCCATGCCCGGGTGGACCGTGCGCAGCTTGGCGCGGTCGGCGCCGCAGCGCTCCTGCCAGCGCCTTGCGTGGGTGTTGCCGGGGGTCACGACCGTGGCCGCGCGGTACACCTCCGCGGTGAGCAGGCCGTGGAAGGAGGCGAGCAGCGCCCGCGCGGGGGCGCTCAGGTCGGTGCCGCCCGCGGCGAGGTAGTGCGCGCGCAGTTGCACGCCGTACTCGGTGACGAGCAGCGGCACCCCCGCGAAGTGCTTCGCCAGCAGCCCGGGGAGGGCCGCGGGCCCGCCGGATGTGGCGTGGCACAGGTCGACGGCGCCGAGCCCGTCGGACTCGTACCAGTCGAGGGAGAGCGGCCGCAGCGCCCGCTCGATCAGGCCGACGGCGGCGAGCAGGTCGGGGACGCGTGCGGCGTGGGCGACCCGCAGTGCGCCGGGTGCGTGGCAGGCGCTCTCCAGGGCGCGGACGGCGGACTCGGAGCGGAGCGCGCCGACCAGGCCGCCTTCGTCGCGGGCGAGTTCGGCGAGCCCGTACAGAGCGTTGCCGAAACGGTCCGCCACTTCGTCGCGACCGCCCCGGCACACCACGTCCGCAAGCTCTCCGAAGCACTCGGCGAACCGCCGCCGGGCCCGCCGTCCGCGCCCGCCACGGGGGCCCGCGGCACAGAGCGCCTCGTCGTCGACGGTCCAGAGCGGCGCCGTGCGCACCCGGGCGACCTGGGGCGGCAGCTCGACCCAGCCCTGCGCCTCCTGCCGCTCGCTGCGGCTGAGTGCGTAGATGTCGAACTCGTGCTGCCCGAGCCCGCGTACGAGCCGGTCGCACCAGAGCCTCGCCTCACCGCTCACATACGGATAGCCACCCTCCGTAAGCAGTCCGACGCGCACGAGCGCACCCCCGATCTCCCGTTCGGTGAGCCGCCGTTGGCCGGCGGCTCGCAGCGGGACGAACGTAAGCGGTCATGCAGGTGGCGCGACGGACGGTTGTCCATCGCGCCACCAAAAGGGGTGAACGGCAGTAACTTTCCTGCGCCGGTAGCGTTCTGTCGCGCTATAGCAGTTCAGGAGCCTTTTTTCGTCACCGAGAGTCAGGCTGCGGCCAGCTCCTCGCGGGCCGTCCGCCGCCGCGCCGCGGCCTCCGGGTCGAGCGCGGGCACGGCCGCGAGCAGCCGCTTCGTGTACGGATCCCGTGGCGCCCCGTACACCTCCGCCACCGAGCCCTGCTCGACGATCCGCCCCTGCCGCATCACGGCGACCCGGTCGCTGACCTGGCGCACCACGGCGAGGTCGTGCGCGACGAAGACCAGCGCGAGCCCCAGCTCGCGCTGCAACTCGGCGAGCAGCCCGACGACTTGCGCCTGGGTCGTCACATCGAGCGCCGACACCGGTTCGTCGCACACGATGAGGCGCGGCTCGGCCGCGAGCGCCCGCGCGATGCCGACGCGCTGGCGCTGTCCGCCGCTGAACTCGTGCGGGTAGCGGTCGTAGTGCGCCGGTTCGAGGCCGACGCGTTCGAGGAGTTCGCGCGCCCGCCCCCGTACGAAGGAGTCGCTCTCGCCCCGCGCGCGCAGCGGGTCGGCGATGGACTCGCCGACGGAACGCCGTGGGTTGAGCGAGGAAACCGGGTCCTGGAAGACCATCTGCACACCGGGCGACACCTGCCCGCCGGGCTGCTCCACACCCCCGTGGAGGAGCTGCCCGGCGGTCGGCGGCAGGAGGCCGACCAGCATGCGCCCCAGTGTGGTCTTGCCGCTGCCGCTCTCCCCGACCACACCGAGGGTCTCCCCTCGGCGGACGGTGAGCGAGACGTCATCGACCGCGGTGACCGCGCGCTTCCCGCGCCCGAACTCCCGCCGGAGGCCGACGGCTTCGAGCACGACGTCTCCCGGCTCCCCGGCGGACGGCACCAGCGGCGAGTCCACCCGCGGCACGGCCTTGAGGAGCTCCTGCGTGTACGCCTCCCGTGGCGCCCCCAGGACCTCCCGCACCGCGCCGCGCTCCACCGCGCGCCCGTTCCGCATGACCAGGACCTCGTCGACGCTCTCCGCCGCGACGCCCACGTCGTGGGTGACGAGGAGGAGCCCCATGCCCGTCTCGGTCCGCAGCGTGTGCAGCAGGTCGAGGATCTGGGCCTGGACGGTGACGTCGAGCGCGGTGGTCGGCTCGTCGGCGACGAGCAGTGCGGGCTCGCACGCCAACGCCATGGCGATGAGCGTGCGCTGGCGCATGCCGCCGCTGAACTCGTGCGGACGGGAGCGGGAGCGGCGGGCCGCGTCGGGGATGCCGACCCGGACGAGCACCTCCACGGCACGCGCGCGTGCCGCCCGCCGGGAGGCTCCGGTGTGCACGCGGTACACCTCGGCGATCTGGTCGCCGACCGCGTAGTACGGGTCGAGCGAGGAGAGCGGGTCCTGGAAGACCATCGCGGCCCTGCCGCCGCGCAGCCCCCGCAGTTCGGGTTCGGAGGCCGCCCCCACGTCGACGCCGTCGACCAGCACCGTCCCTTCGACGTGCGCGCCCGTGCCCCGGTGGAGGCCGAGCAGCGCGGACGCCACGGTGGACTTGCCGGAGCCGGACTCGCCGACGAGGGCGAGCGCGCCGCCCTTCTCCAGCGTGAAGGAGAGGCCGTCCACGGCCCGGACGGCACCGGCGCCGGATCCGAACTCGACGCTCAGGTCCTCGACTCGGACGAGACTCATGACAGCACCACCCGTCGGTCGGCCACCGCGTACAGGACGTCCGCGACGGCATTGGCGAGCACCACGAAGAAGCCGGTGACCATCACCATGCCGACCACCACCGGCAGGTCGACGACCTTGACCGCGTGCACGAGTTCACGCCCGATGCCGGGCAGGCCGAACAGCGTCTCGCTGAGCACCGCACCGCCGAACATCGACCCGAAGTCGTTGGCGGTCAGCGCGATGACGGGCGCGACGGCGCCGCGCAGCGCGTGCTTCCCGATGATCGACCGCTCCCCCACGCCGTACGCGCGAAAGGTCCGCACATGGTCGTCGGCGAGGGTCTCCAGCATCGAGGAGCGGGTCAGGCGCGCGTACTTGGCGGCCTCGATCAGGGCGAGCGAGAGCCAGGGCAGGAGCAGGTTCCACGCCCACTGCGTCGGATCGTCCGCGAAGTTCACGTACTGCGGGAAGGGCAGCCACTGCAGCTGACCGCAGACCACGATCATCAGGAGCAGGCCGATCACGAAGACGGGCGTGGCGGTGCCCGCGAGCGTGACGGCGGTCAGCACGCGCTCGCTGAGCCGCCCGCGCCGCCAGGCGGAGAGCACGCCCGTGCCCACCCCGAGGAGGAGCCAGAGCACCATGGCGCCCAGCGCGAGCGATCCGGTGACCGGCAGCTTCGCGGTGATCAGCGCGGTGACCTGCTGGTCGCTCTGGTAGGAGATCCCAAGGCAGGGCGCGTCGCAGTGCTCGGTGCCGGTGCCCGTCGAGTAGTCGTGGCCGACGAAGATGCCCTGCAGGAAGTCCCAGTAGCGGACGTACAGCGGGTCGTCGAGTCGCAACTGCTCGGCGACCTGCTGCACTTGGGCGGGGGAACAGCGCGGGCCGCAGGTGATCTGGGCGACGTTGCCAGGCGCGGCGTAGAACACCACGTAGATGATCACGGAGATGGCGAGGAGCGTGACGGCGGCGCCGAACAGGCGCCGCAGCAGGAATCCGGGGAAGCCGCTCATGCTCGTGCCTCCCGCTTCCGGCCCGTCCCGATCCGCAGCCGCGAGGCGGCCCGCGGATCGAGCGCCGAGCGCACGCCGTCGCCGAGGACGGTGAGCGCGAGCACGGTCAGGAACAGCGCGCCCGCCGGGTACAGCAGGTACTGCGGCGCGGCCTGGTACCAGACGTCCGCGGCCGTGAGCATCTGCCCCCACGACGCGGTGGGCGGCTTCACGCCCACGCCGAGGAAGGACAGCGCGGCCTCGACCGTGATGTTCACGGGGACGAGCAGCGCCGCGTAGGTGATGACGGGCGCGGCGAGCGCGGGCAGCAGTTCACGGCGGGCGATCCGCACGGAGCCCCAGCCGCTGAGCCGCGCGGCGGCCACGTGGTCGAGCTCCTTGAGCGTGACGGTCTGCGCGCGCACGATCTTGGCCATGTTGCCCCAGGCGACGAGGCCGATGACGAGGGCGACGAGCACGGGCCGAGGGAAGGTGCTGGGCACGACCGCCATCAGCGCCAGCGCGAGGACCATGAGCGGCAGGGCCACGATGACGTCGGTGGCCCTGCTGAGCACCTGGTCGACCCAGCGGCTGCCGAACCCGGCGGCGATCCCGACCGCGACACCGATGACCACCTGCACGACGGTCGCGGCGAGCGCGACGCCGAGCGACACCCGCGCCCCGTACACGAGCCGCGCGAAGAGGTCGCGCCCGGTCTGCGGCTCGACGCCGAGCCAGTGGTCCCCGCTGATCCCGCCGAACGGGCCGACCGGCACGCCGCCGCGCGCCGAGTCGATGAGGTCCGGGTGGTACGAGGTGGGGTCCTGCCCCTCCAGGGCGGTGAGCAGCGGCGCCGCGAGCGCCACGAGGACGAGCAGCGCGACGACGCCCGCCGCCACGAGGGCGGCGCGCTGTTCGCGCAGCCGCCCCCAGAAGACCGAGCGGACCGTCACGACGACTTCACCGCGACCTGGGAGACGTCCAGGACGCCGGTCCAGTCACTGATGACGACGTTCTTGACGTCCTTGCCGTACAGCCGCTTGTAGACGGGGTGGAACAGCGGCACGGTCAGCGCCTGCTCGCCGACCTTCTTGTCGAGGGCGCCCCAGCGCTCGGCGGCGGCCTTGAGGTCGGTCAGCTTGTTGATCTCGTCGATCTCGTCGTTGACGGACTTGTCGTCGAGGAAGCCGGAGTTGAAGTTGGCGCCGTCCTTGACGATCTGCCGACCGTCGAAGATCGGGGCGAGGAAGGGCCCGCCGGAGGGCCAGTCGGCGCCCCAGTGGGCGAGGAAGAGGCCCGGCTCGTCCTTGGCGCTGTGGACCTTGTCCCGGTAGTCGTTGTCCTCGAGGCCCTGCAGCTTGACGGTGATCCCGGCCTTCTTGAGCGCGTCCTGGACCGCGGTGGCGATCTCGGGGCTGGTCTCGAAGTCCTTGGCGTTGGAGTGCGTGAGCGTGATGGTGAGCCCGTCCTTGTGACCGGCCTCCTTCAGGAGCTCCTTGGCCTTCTTCGCGTTGCCGGACGGGCCCGCGGGGAAGTGGTCGTACTTCGTGTATCCGAAGGACTTCTGGTTCGGCAGGTACGTGGTGGCGGGCTCGGCGAGCGAGGAGCCGCCCGCGGCGTTGACGACCGAGGAGCGGTCCACGGCGTAGGAGATGGCCTGGCGCACCTTGGGGTCGTCGAACGGCTTCACCTTCGGGTTGAAGGCGAGGTAGTTCGTGTAGCCGAAGTGTCCGGTGCCGACGTGCGAGGCCAGCTCCTTGTCGCCGGTGACCTTGGCGAGCTCGGCCGGGCCGAGGTTGGTGTCGGTCGTGACGGCGGCGGCGTCGGCGCCCTGGCTCGCGGAGAGCCGCTGGTTGATGACGGACGAGTCGAGCCCGGACCGTACGTCGATGACGTCCGGGTAGGCCTTGCGCTCCGGGTCGTTCTTCGCGGACCAGTGCGGGTTGCGCTCCAGACGGACCCGCTCCCCGTCGTTCTCGTTCTTGACGACCTTGTAGGGCCCGGACGAGACCGGGTGCTCCTCGTACTTCGTGCCCTTGTCCTTGCTCTTCGGGACGGGCGTGAACTGCGTCTGGGTCGCCAGGTAGGGGAACTCGCCCTCGGGCTTGTTCAGATGGAAGACGATGGTCCGCTCGTCGGGCGTCTCGATGGACGCCAGCCCCTTGCCGCTCTTGTCCTTGTAGGGACCCTGGTACTTGTCGCCGCCGATGAGCCAGTCCCTCAAGTAGGGCGCGCCACCGCTGAGTTCGGCGGCGAAGGACCGCTCGATGCCGTACTTCACGTCCGCCGAGGTGATCGCCGAACCGTCCTCGTACTTGACGCCCTTCTTCAGGGTGTACGTCCACACGGTGGCGTTCTTGCTCGGCTTGCCCAGGTCCGTCGCGAGGTCGGGGACGACCTCGGTGCCCTTGGCGCCGTCCTCGCGGTTGCGGGTGGTCAGCGTGCGGAAGACGAGGCTCGGCACGTTGCCGCCGCCGGAGGTGTACAGCCGCGCGGGGTCGAAGTCGGTCTGCGGGTCGCGGTTGAGGACGGTGAGCGTGCCGCCCTCGGCGGGCTTGCCGTCGCCGCCGCTCCCGGCGCCGCCGTCCTTCGGGCCCGCGCAGGCGACGGCGCCCGAGGCCAGGACCAGGCTGACGGATGCCGCTGCCACGCGGCGGGCTATGACGGACGATTGACGCATCGGAAGAAGGCCTCTCGGGGGTCGCCGCGGAAAGGCGGCGGGTCAACAGGAAACGAGCGGGGATGAAACAGAGCTCGCCCCGGAGAAGGCGCGGAAACGCAGCGGAAAAGAGCTACGGACAGCCGACAGCGGCCGAAGAGGGCCTGGGCTGGGAAGAGAGCGACGCACTCGCCGGGGCGGGCGTCAGCAACAGTGGATGTCGGCCACGCAGAGCGCGGTCACGCCGAAGAGCGCCAGCTCAATGGCGGCGCTCGAAGGGGCGTGACTGTTCGACATGCGGAGAAATATGAACGAACTTCCGACAAATGTCAAAGCGGCGGCCGGGGACGCGGCTCCCGCCCCCTGCCGGTCCGCATCAACTCTTCGGGAAGGCCCAGGGGTTGGCCTTGCACTTGATCCCGTCGTGCTCCAGGAACTTCGTCTGCTGCTGCATGACGGGCGCGAGGTCGCCGCTCTTCTTGCAGTCCGTGTGATTGAAGCCGAGCCGGTGACCGACCTCGTGGTTGATCAGCATCTGCCGGTACGGATAAATGGCATTGCCGAACTTCTTCTTGACCGCGTCGCCGTAGGTGGGCGCGCCCTGTGCCCATCGATAGGCATTGATCATCACGCGGTCCGTCGCCGCGGAATCGCACGACACGTTGTCCTGGGTCGTGTCGAGACCGGATTTCGCGCACCAGACGCCGGTCGTCCCCGGGCTGGCGAGCGTAATGACGAAATCGGGCTTCCCCGACGATATTCGCTCGAAGGTGCGGCCGCCGCCGTGGGCCCAACTCCGTTTGTCGTTCAGGGTCTTCTGCACGGCCTGCGCGAAGAGCTTCCCGTCCAGGCCGAGCCCCTTCTCCACGTCGACGCGGTAGCGGAACTTCTGCCCGCGGCCGGGCGCCTTCTCGAAGCCGGGCATCGCGTCGAAGTCGCCGGACGCCTTGAGCTTCGCGTCCAGCGGGTACTTCTCGCCCATCTTCTCTTCGTACGTCGCCGGGGCCGCTTCCTGCTCGTCGGCGGGGGTGGGGCGGCGGTCCGAGCGGGAGGCGGGATCCTCGGTATCACGTGCGCCGCCCGGGGCGGCGTGGGTCTGCGGGCCCGAGTCCTTGGACCCGCCGGCCACCTGCCCCGCCACGACGACCGCGAGCACGGTGGTCACGGCGGCGGCCGCGATGCCGGTGAAGGTGCGGCTGCGGCCGCCCTTCTTGCCGTCGCCGTCCTGGCCGTCGGCTAGGTCGCCGTCTCCATCGCCGTCACCGTCGCCGTCGCTGCCGTCGGAAAGGTCGCTGTTCTTGTCGTCGGGCCGGGGCTCGGCGGCCTCGTCCCAGGCGGTGACGGAGGCGTACGGGTCGCGGGGAGCCTGCGGCTGCGCGCCCGGCTCGGGGCCGCCGCCGTCCGGGAAGGCGGCCACGTAGTCCTGGCGGGGACCCGGAAAGCCGGGGCCGCTCCCGATCCGGGGCCCGCCACCGGTGCCGGTGACATCGCCCCAGCCGCCGCCGGGCTCCCGCTGCTCGGGGTGCCCGCCACGGACGTGCGGCGCACCGTGGTGCGGCGTCTGCCGGGGCACGCCGTGCGCGGGGGTGCCGTGCGCGGGAGTGCCGTGCGCAGGGGTGCCATGCGCAGGCGTTCCCTCGACCGCCCTGCCGTCCGCCGCCCTGCCGTCCGCCCCGCGAGCGCGTCTGCGACGACCGGTGCCGGGCCCCGGCTGCGGGCCCACGCCCTGCGACTTCGGTATGCCCGAGGTGCTGGTGTTGTCAGTCGTGTCTGCCGGACCCCGGCGGCTGTGCCGTCCCACGCCCCGCCTCAGCTCCCCGAACCCACGCGCGCGCCACCAGGGCCCGCGGTACTCGACTCGCCCGTGTCGACGAGCAGTTCACGGAAGCCGGTGGCGACGGTCTCGGGATACTCCATCATCGCCACGTGCCCCGCGTCGGGCAGCGTGAGCAGCCGCGAGTCGCGGAACGCGGCGGCCGCCCTGCGCGCCATGCGGTAGGAGACGAGCAGATCGCGCCCTCCGTAGACGAGGAGGGTCGGGGCGAGCACGCGCTCGGCCTGCCGCCACAGTCCGTGCTGGCCGCCCAGCGTGTAGGCGTTCACTATGCCGCGCGCCGAGCGGGCCATCGCGTCCCAGAAGTAGGGGAGCTGGAGCCTGCGCTCCATCTCGTGGACCGCCGCCGTGAACCCCTCCGGCGTGACCTTGCCCGGGTCGCCGTAACAGAGCCCCATGACGCCGCGCACCCGCTGCTCGGCCGTCCACTCCCTGGTGAGCCGGGTGAAGAGGGCGGCGACGCCCGGCACCGCGAGCAGCCCGGTCGGCACCGCGGTGCGCTGCACCCGCAGCTCCGGCAGGGCGGGCGAGACCAGGGTCAACGTACGGACCAGGTCGGGGCGGACCGCGGCGACGCGCGTGGTGACGGCGCCGCCCATGGAGTTCCCGAAGAGGTGGACGGGGCCGCGGCCGCTCGCGTCGAGGTAGCGGATGACCGCGCGGGCGTGACCCGTGACGGAGTAGTCCCCGTCGTCCGGTGGTGGGGAGTCCCCGAACCCCGGCAGGTCGAGCGCCTCGCAGTCGACGATGTCCGCCAGCAGCGGCATCAGGGCCGACCAGTTCTGCGAGGACCCGCCGAGCCCGTGCACGTACAGCGCGGGTGGCAGTCCTGGACCGGTCGAGGGCCGGGAGCGCACGGTCAGCGAGAGCCCTGGCAGCGCCACGGAGTCGAGCCGCTCGCCGTCCGCGACCGCCACGGCACCCGGCTTGGGCGCGACGGCGGAGGCCAGCAGGCTCGGCAGCTCGGTCGAAGACATGCGGCAATGTTACGAGACGATCACGCGGTAGTTCACGTGTTCGCCGTCACAGGTTGTGCTCAGATCGCGTAGCGCCTCACGCGTGTCTCTTCTACGCTCGAATCACCTGGGACAACTTGCAGAGAGAGCCACGAACCGTCATGGAATGAGGGAGTACGGGGCACTCGCATCACCAAGCCACCCAGTACCGCAAGGGAAGCGAGCCACACATGAGTGTCGACCCGACCGATCCCGACACCTTCGAGACGGACGACAGCGCGGCCGAGGCCGATGTCGAGGCCCCGGAGGCGGACACGGCGGAGCAGCACACGGACCTCACCCCGAGCCGGGACGACTCCCTCCAGGAGGCCGACCCGGCCGCGGCCAGCGAGGCCGACCTCGCGGAACAGGCCCGCGTCGTCGGCATCGACGAGGACGACTACCGCTGAGACGGAGCGGGGCAGCCGTCGGCCGACGACGCCGACCTGACCGCGTTTGCCCTGCTACGCACCGTTGGAGAGCCCATCTTCGATGGTCCAGTCCATGAAATTCTGCGCTCGTACCGCGCACATCGCTGTTACCGAAAAGTACGATGGCGGCGCGGCGCTCACCGCACACCGGACGATTTGGGAGGCGGCGTGACAGCCATCGAGCAGACAGAGGCAGCACGCCCGCGGGGCACACGCCTGCCGCGCCGTGCCCGACGCAACCAGCTCCTCGGGGCAGCCCAGGAAGTTTTCGTCGCGCAGGGGTACCACGCGGCGGCGATGGACGACATCGCCGAGCGCGCGGGCGTCAGCAAGCCCGTGCTCTACCAGCACTTCCCGGGCAAGCTCGACCTCTACCTCGCCCTGCTCGACCAGCACTGCGAGTCGCTCCTGCAGTCCGTGCGCACGGCGCTGGCGTCCACCACGGACAACAAGCTCCGCGTCGCCGCGACGATGGACGCCTACTTCGCGTACGTGGAGGACGAGGGCGGCGCCTTCCGGCTGGTCTTCGAGTCGGACCTGACGAACGAGTCGGCCGTGCGGGAGCGCGTGGACCGCGTCACCCTGCAGTGCGCCGAGGCGATCTGCGAGGTCATCGCGGAGGACACCGGCCTGCCCCGGGACGAGGCGATGCTCCTCGCCGTCGGCCTCGGCGGATACTCCCAGGTCGTCGCCCGGTACTGGCTGGCGAGCTCCAGCACGGTCCCGCGCGAGAAGGCGGTCCAGCTGATCACGTCGCTCGCCTGGCGCGGCATCGCGGGCTTCCCGCTGCACGGCGCCGAGGGCCACTGACCCCCTCGCCCTTTTGTTCCCGTCCCGTGTTCGCTACCGGCGTTCATGGCCGCGGCCGTCCCCGTCCCCTCACCGGGCTAATGTGTGCTGGGTACGGCGCGGACGGCCGCGCACAGACTGACCGTCGGAGGGACAAAGCCGTGGAGGTCAAGATCGGCGTGCAGTACGCGCCCCGCGAGATCGTGCTGGAGAGCGGCCAGAGCGCCGAGGAAGTCGAGCACGCGGTGTCCGAGGCGCTGACCGGCAAGTCGCCGCTGCTGAGCCTCGTGGACGACCACGGCCGCAAGGTCCTGGTTCCGGCCGACCGCCTGGCGTACGTGGAGCTCGGCGAGCCCACCGCCCGCAAGGTGGGCTTCAGCGCCCTGTAGGACGCTCTTGGTGGATCTGAGAAGGAACGGCCCGGTGGTTCTCAACCACCGGGCCGTTCCTGCGCGTTGACCGTCCTTGTGTGCGGTACGGGAGATGTCGGCGCAGACCGATCATGGAGGGTTGCGTTCCGGCCGCCGGGGGTAGACCGGCTACGACCGATTTGCACCGGCCGCAAAGGGAGGGCACACACCGTGATTCTGGAAGCACTCGGCTCCACACTGCTCGGCCTCGCCCTGGCCTGGGCCGCCGCGCACCGCTTCGGGCACCGACTGCCCGCGCGCAACCTGGTCCTGGCCACGGGCCCCGCAGGCGCCCTCATCGGCGCCTTCATCACGCACACCGCACTCGGCCCCGACCACGCCACCGCGACCCTCGTGGGAGCGGTGGCCGTATCCGTGGCACTGCTGTCCCTGCTGCTCCGCCCGACCCGCAGCAGAATGCGCCGCTCGGCGACGGCATAGGGCCTTTGTCGCCGCGCGGCGCCGCAGCCGACCACTCTCCGGCTAGGCCGCCAGGCCCAGCGCGGCCATCCGCTTGGTGTGCGCCTCGGTGATCCGGGAGAACATCCGGCCGACCTCGGCGAGGTCGAACCCGTCGGCCACGCCTCCGACCAGCATGGTCGACAGGGCGTCCCGGTCGGCGACGACCCGCTGCGACTGCGAGAGGGCCTCGCCCATCAGACGCCGCGCCCAGAGCGCGAGCCGCCCGCCCACGCGCGGGTCCGCCTCGATCGCGGCGCGCACCTTCTCCACGGCGAAGCTCGCGTGGCCCGTGTCGTCGAGCACACCAAGCACCAGGGCGCGGGTGTCGCCGTCGAGGCGGGCCGCGACCTCGCGGTAGAAGTCACTGGCGATCGAGTCGCCGACGTACGCCTTGACCAGGCCCTCCAGCCAGTCGGACGGCGCGGTCTGGCGGTGGAAGCCGTCGAGCGCGGCGACGAACGGCTCCATCGCCTCCGTCGGCTCCACGCCGATCGCCGACAGCCGGTCCCTGAGCTGCTCGAAGTGGTGGAACTCGGCCGACGCCATCTTCGCCAGCTCCGCCTTGTCGCCGAGCGTCGGCGCGAGCTTGGCGTCCTCCGCGAGCCGCTCGAACGCGGCGAGCTCCCCGTAGGCGAGCGCGCCGAGGAGGTCCACGACCGCGGCGCGGTACTGGGGCTCGGTGGCGGCCGTCGCCCAGTCCTGGGCGGCGATTCCGGTGGGTTCGGGGGCGGATTCGGCAGCGGTGTCGGGGGTCTCCATGAAGCGCACAATAGCCCGCTTGCCGGACGTCGTAAGGCCCTGGTCAGTGACTGTGACGACGACCATGTGACCAATTCGCCGGACACACATGCGAGATTTAGCGGTACAGTGGTAATGCGCCTGCCGAATATTCGACGGGCCGTACGAATGAGGATGCCCGGTCGGTGGCCCGATCGGCTCCGACCCGACAGCCCTCCGGGCGGTACGCACAGGTGCGTGCGGCACGAGGAGGGAACCTCAGCGGTAAGAGCGCTCGAGCGCCGGCAGTGGTCCCGCGCCCCCGGCCCGCCCCCCAAGCGGCCGGCGGTAGTGGCACGGTCACGACCCCCAGCGTTCGCCTCACGCCGCGTCTCACAGAAGAGGCATAGCCCTGACTACGACTTTCCGAGAGCTCGGGATCCTTCCCGAGACGGCCGAGGCGCTCGAAGCCGTCGGCATCATCAATCCCTTTCCCATCCAGGAGCTCACGCTCCCCGTCGCCCTCTCGGGGACGGACGTCATCGGTCAGGCCAAGACCGGCACCGGCAAGACCCTCGGCTTCGGGCTCCCGATCCTCGAGCGCGTCACCGTGCCTGCCGACGTCGAGGCGGGCCGCGCCAAGCCGGAGCAGCTGACCGAGGCGCCGCAGGCCCTCGTCGTCGTTCCCACGCGCGAGCTGTGCCAGCAGGTGACGAACGACCTCCTGACCGCGGGCAAGGCGCGCAACGTCCGCGTCCTCGCCATATACGGCGGCCGGGCCTACGAACCGCAGGTCGAGGCCCTCAAGAAGGGCGTCGACGTGATCGTCGGCACCCCGGGCCGTCTGCTCGACCTCGCGGGCCAGCGCAAGCTCGACCTCAAGCACGTCAAGTGCCTGGTCCTCGACGAGGCCGACGAGATGCTCGACCTGGGCTTCCTGCCCGACGTCGAGAAGATCATCAACATGCTGCCCGCGAAGCGTCAGACGATGCTGTTCTCGGCGACCATGCCGGGCGCCGTCATCGGCCTGGCCCGTCGGTACATGTCGCAGCCCACGCACATCCGCGCCACCGCGCCGGACGACGAGGGCCAGACCGTCGCGAACACGAAGCAGTTCGTGTACCGCGCGCACAACATGGACAAGCCCGAGATGGTCTCGCGCATCCTCCAGGCCGACGGCCGCGGACTCGCGATGATCTTCTGCCGTACGAAGCGGACCGCCGCCGACATCGCCGAGCAGCTCGAGAAGCGTGGCTTTGCCTCGGGCGCCGTGCACGGCGACCTCGGGCAGGGCGCGCGCGAGCAGGCCCTGCGCGCGTTCCGCAACGGCAAGGTGGACGTGCTCGTCTGCACGGACGTCGCCGCGCGCGGCATCGACGTCGGTGGCGTGACGCACGTCATCAACTACCAGTCCCCCGAGGACGAGAAGACGTACCTGCACCGCATCGGCCGCACCGGCCGCGCGGGCGCCAAGGGCATCGCGATCACCCTGGTCGACTGGGACGACATCCCGCGCTGGCAGCTGATCAACAAGGCGCTCGACCTCGGGTTCAGCGACCCGGTCGAGACGTACTCCAGCTCCCCGCACCTCTATGAGGAGCTGGACATCCCGGCGGGCACCAAGGGTGTGCTGCCCCGCGCCGAGCGGACCCGTGCGGGTCTGGGCGCGGAGGAGGTCGAGGACCTCGGCGAGACCGGTGGCCGCGGCCGCGGTGGCCGCTCCGGCGGTCGTACGCAGGACCGGGACCGGGACAGGGACAGGGACCGCAATCGTGACCGCGACCGGGACCGTTCGGGCCCGGCGTCGTCCGAGGAGCGCGAGCGCCCCGCGCGCACGCCGCGTCGTCGCCGCCGCACCCGTGCGGGCAGCCCGCTCGACGCCGCCGCGACGGCGACCGCCGCTCCGACGGCCGAGGCGAGCGCCCCGGCCGCCCCGGTCGCCGAGGTGACCGAGCCGCGCACCCCGCGCCGCCGTCGGCGGACGCGTTCCGGTGGGGCGTCCGAGGCTCTGGCCACGGCCGAGAGCACGGCCGTCGAGACGGAGGCGCCCGCACCGGTCGCCGCCGCCCCCGCGGCCCCGGCCGTCGAGGCGGAGGCCCCGGCCACGAAGCCGCGCCGCCGCACCCGCAAGCCCGCGGAGAAGGTTACGGAGAAGGTCGCCGAGGCGGCCGCTCCCGAGGTCACCGCGCCGGAGGCCGAGGCCGAGAAGCCGAAGCGCCGCACCCGTAAGGCTGCGGAGAAGGTCGTCGAGGCGGCCACCGTCGAGGTCACCGCGACCGACGCCGAAGCCGAGAAGCCCAAGCGCCGTACTCGCAAGACCGCGGCCAAGGCGGCCGACACCGTCGAGGCTGAGGCCACCACGGAGGCCCCGGCCGCCGAAAAGCCGAAGCGCCGCACCCGCAAGACCGCCGCGGAGAAGGTCGCCGAAGCCGCCACCCCCGAGGTCACCGCAACCGACGCCGAAGCCGAAAAGCCCAAGCGCCGCACCCGCAAGACCACGGCCAAGGCCGCCGACACCGTCGAAGCCGAGGCCACCACGGAGGCCCCGGCCGCCGAAAAGCCGAAGCGCCGCACCCGCAAGACCGCCGCGGAGAAGGTCGCCGAAGCCGCCACCCCCGAGGTCACCGCAACCGACGCCGAAGCCGAAAAGCCCAAGCGCCGCACCCGCAAGACCACGGCCAAGGCTCCGGCAGCGGCCGAGGCCGCCGAGGCCGGGATCCCGGCCCAGGCGACGGAGGAGCCCAAGCCCCGCCGTCGTACGCGCAAGGCCGCTGCCGCCCCGGCGGACACGGCCGAGGCCGAGGCGACCGCCCCGGCGCCGCGTCGTCGCACGCGCAAGAAGGCGGAATCCGTGGAGACCCCGGAGGGCTGACCTTCGGTCCCCTCCGTCCGGTCCTCCACCGGCCCGCCGCACAGAAGGCCCGTCCCCTCCGGGACGGGCCTTCTGGCGTCGGAGGGGAGCCACGCTGCCGCGACGCGCAGGTCACCCGTTAGCCTCGGCTCATGAGCAGGCCGCCGACCTTCGTACCGCCCCCGTGCGCCAGCGCGCGGACACTGCGCACCGAGCGGGGTGACTTCGCCGTTCTCGACGCGGTTCCGGCGGCGGGTGTCCGACGCAGAGGCACTGTCCTCCTGCTCCCCGGCTTCACCGGCAGTAAGGAGGACTTCATCGCCCTCCTGGAGCCGCTGGCCGACGCGGGCTACCGCGCGGTGACCGTGGACGGGCGCGGGCAGTACGAGACGCCGGGCCCGGACGACGTGTCGGCGTACGCCCAGACGGAGCTGGCCCGGGACGTGCTGGCCCAGGCGGCCGCCCTGTCCGAGGCCGCCCGCCCCCATCTCCTCGGTCACTCCCTCGGCGGCCAGATCGCCCGCGCCGCCGTGCTCCTGGAACCCCGCGCCTTCGCCACCCTCACCCTGATGTCATCGGGCCCCGCCGCGATCACCCCCGACCAGCAGTCCCGCGCCAGGATGCTGGCGGACGCCCTCGCGGCGCTGTCCATGGAAGAGGTGTGGCAGGCGATGCGGGCCATGGAGCCGCCGCCCCCGCAGGACGCGCAGACGGGCGAGGGCGAGGGCGACCCGGACGACGAGGACGACAGCGCGGCCCTGCACGCCCGCTGGCTGCTGCACAGCCCGGCCCAGCTCATCGCCACCGGCAGGCAGCTCTCCACGGAACCGGACCGCGTGGCCGAGCTCGCCGCGCTGCCGCTGCCCAAGCACGTCATCTCGGGCGAGCGCGACGACACCTGGCCCGTGCCGCTCATGGACGACATGGCCCACCGCCTGGCGGCCCACCGCACGGTGATCCACGGCGCCGAGCACTCCCCCAACACCGACCGCCCGGCGGAGACGGCCGCGGCCCTGGTCGACTTCTGGCACCGGCACTGAAGCCACCCGGGCCGGGCTCCTCAGTACTGCGCCTGCAAGTGCTCCCAGAAGCCGTCCCGCAGCGCCCTGCGCAGATCCGACTGCCCGCGCAGCGAGTACTGCAGCAGCCGCTCCGCCTCGACCAGCAGGTCCTGGTCCACTGACCCGGGCAGATAGGGATGTCCGGGCAACAGCCCCACCAGGGCCTCGCGCCCCCGCGCCCCGAGCCACTTCGCGGCGATCTGCGCGCCGACGAAGCGGACGTCGTCACGGGAGGGGCGGTGCGCGGCGGTGCCCGTCTCGTACGCCGCGACAGTGCGCCGCACCACGTACGGCTTGAAGAAGTCGAGGTCGAACGTGCGCTGGCTGTCGACCTCCCAGAGCAGCGCCTCCGCCTGGTTGCGGCCGTCGGGGGCCTCGATGCCCCAGAGGTGGACCCGCGCGCCGTAGCCCTGCGCCGCCTCGACGGCCGAGACCAGGTCCTCGTCGCCGCCGATGAGGGCCGCGTCGCTGATGGCACGGTGTCTGGCGAGTGACTCCAGGTCGCTGCGGATCAGGGAGTCGACGCCCTTCTGCTGGTTGTTCGCGTTGAGGTTGCCGAGCCTGACCTTGACGTCGGGCAGCTCCGCGATCGACTGCTGCTCGGTCGTGTGGATGCGGCGCCTGGCGCCGTCGTACCAGTAGACGCGCAGGAGTCGGCTGTCCGCGAAGATCGTGCGCGCCTTGTCGATGAGCGCCTCGATGAGGCCCTCCGCGTCGAGGTCGAAGGCGCGCCGGTCCTCGGTTCCGGCGACCAGTCGGCCCGCGGCGGCATAGAGATACCCGGCATCGACGAAGATCGCGTGCGTGGACGGTGTCTTCGCCACCTCGGCGAGCACTCGCTCCAGCAGGCTGTTGGTGCGCTCCAGCTGGGCGCTGATGTCGACTGCGCTGGGATCGGCGTCGTTCATATCGGTCCCAGTCTCCCGCTGGTCACACAGCGAACACAACCGCTCTCGCTACTCGCAAGTAATTAGGTTACCGAAAAATTTCTTTAGCGTAGGGAATGTTTGCAGGGGGCAACTCGTTGTACCCATCAGGAACACAGCAGTTCTCCTTGCAGGAGGATGACCAGACGAAGGGAGAAGCCCTATGCGCTTCGAAATCATGCGACTCGACGACGTCGACGGCTCCGCCGTGGACAGCACCGTCGTAGACGCCGCCTCCGTCAATCGGATCGTGCAGCAGGCCGCAGCGATCGGCCAGCGCATCTACATCCGACCGGCCGACACCTCGGCCTCGTAACGCAGACGTCGAAGGGCCCCCGTACGGATTCCGTACGGGGGCCCTTCGTATGTACGTGGACGGCCCGGACCGCGGTCCGGGCGCCCGGGCGCCGCTCAGGCGCCCTTGATCACCTGAGTCACGCCGTTGATGATCTGCTGGACCGCGATGGCGGACAGCATCATGCCCGCCAGGCGCGTCACGAGCACCACGCCGCCGTCCTTGATCACGCGGATGATCAGCAGCGAGTACCGCATCACCAGCCACAGCACCACGTGCATGGCCACGATCGCCGCCCAGACGGAGATCTGCGTACCGACGCTGTCGGCGTCCTGGACGGCCAGGATGACCGAGACGATCGCGCCGGGACCCGCGAGCAGCGGCATGCCGAGCGGCACCAGCGCGACATTGACGTCCTTGGTCTGCTTCGGCTCGTCCGTCTTGCCGGTGAGCAGGTCGAGCGCGATGAGGAGCAGCAGCAGCCCACCCGCGATCATCAGCGCGGGGACGGAGACATGCAGGTAGTTGAGGATCTGGTGGCCCACGAGGCCGAAGACCGAGATGACGCCGAAGGCGACGCACACGGCCTGGAAGGCCATCCGCTGCTGCACCTTGGCGGGTCGGCCCGCGGTGAGACCGAGGAAGATCGGGGTGATCCCAGGGGGGTCCATAATCACAAAAAGCGTGAGAAAGAGGGATCCGAAAACGGCAACGTCGAACACAGTGATGGCCTTGCGGAGAGTCGTACGAAGGAGCCCGCGACGGACGGCCCCGGGCGCGGGGCACGGGCGACCGCCGTCACGGAACGGTGGAGTGCGGTGAAGCGAGGTGAAGTGAGGTGGCGCGAAGGGCAGTGCCGCGCGGTGCGGGCTGCTACGCGGCGGAGTGTCCGCCCGCGCCCGGCACCGGGAACGCGCCCGTCGCGCGGCGCGTGATCTCGCCGTAGATCTCGGGGTCGGTGCTGAACTCCCCGAGCACACACGTCTTGCGGCTGCCGTGGTAGTCGCTCGACCCGGTGACCAGCAGGCCGAGGTCGCCCGCGAGGGCGCGCAGCCGGGTGCGGGTCTCGGGCGTGTGGTCCATGTGGTCGACCTCGATGCCGTCCAGACCGGCCGCCGCGAGGTCGGCTATCACGCTCTCGGACACCACCTTGCCGCGCTTGACGGCGCCGGGGTGCGCGAAGACGGTGACGCCACCGGCCGCCTTGACCAGGCGGATCGCGTCGAAGGGGTCGAGCTCGTGCTTGTCGGCGAACGCGCGGCCGCCGTCGGCGAGCCACTCGGCCGTGAAGGCGTCGGAGACGGTGGGCACGACGCCGAGATCGACGAGCGCCTCGGCGATGTGCGGGCGGCCCACGGAGCCGTCGCCCGCGATGCGCGCGACCTGCTCCCAGGTCACCGGCACGCCGAGGCCCCGCAGCTTCTCGATCATCGCCTTCGCGCGCGGCACCCGGTCGTCGCGGACCAGCTCGCACTCGCGGGCCAGCTCCGGCTCCTCGGGGTCGAAGAGGTAGGCCAGCATGTGCAGGCCCATGCCGTCGAGGTTGAAGGAGAGCTCGGCGCCGGTCACGAGGGCCAGGTCGGTCGGGAGCTCGCTCAGAGCCCGCTTCGCCTCGGCGTATCCCCGGGTGGTGTCGTGGTCGGTCAGCGCGACGACGTCCAGGCCTGCCGCCGCGGCGTTGCGGACCAGCTCGGCCGGGGTGTCCGTGCCGTCGGATGCGGTGGAGTGGGTGTGCAGATCGATGCGCACGACGCTGGCTCCAGTGCTCTGACGGGGCGAATGAGGGGACGCTCAAGGATAACGGGAGTCGGACGTCTCCCGGCCCGTCTCCGGAGAGGCATCGCTCACCGTGCCGAGCGGCCCGCTCCTCACGAGGCCGACAGGACCGCCCCGCTCACGGCATGAGCAGGCGCGGGGACAGCGCCCCGCACGGCAGCAGGTCCACCTCGGCGCCCGCGTCCCGCAGATCGGTGAGGACCAGCTCGTCGTACATGAGCAGGCCCGACTGCTCCGGCCACGCGATGGCCCACAGCCACAGGCCGCAAGCCTCCCCCGCGAAGACGGCGCGGTCGTCCGGCGTCCCGGAGACGTGCCACATCGGCGTCGGCCGCCCGGCGGCGAGCACCTTGGTCTGCGGCGGCTTCTCGACGCTCATGTGGGGGCCGGGGTCGGGGCCGTCGATGCCCGCGTACCGCGCGCCGAGGCCGACGCCGAGCTCCTCGGCGACGAGCACCAGCTCACCGACGCCGCCGAGCGGCGCGGGCCCCGAGCAGGCCACGGCCGTCGCACGGCCGCCACTCCGGTCGTCCCCCGCGCAGGCCACGCCCGTGAACAGCCAGCCGACCGGCAGGGGCCACGGCATCCACACCGGGACCTGCGTGCGGTGCACCACGACCTGGAGGGCCTCGACGCTGGGCGGGATCACGGGCTGCAGCGGGTGCACCGTGCCGTGCACATCGCACTGCCAGGAGTCGGCAAAGAGACCGGGAGCCCTGACCCGGCCACCACACTTCGGGCAACTGGGTTCGCCCCTCATAGCGCCCAACGGTCCTCCCCGGTCGGCGCCCCGTCAAGGACGATCACCCGTCCGGTGGCGCCGTCACCAGGCAAAATTACGTGTAGCTTGCATCAATTAGGCTCTCTAACTTAATATGTGTATACGTCAACGACTTCCGTGGAAGCAGCGGAAGCAGCGAAGGAGCGGCTGTATGAACAGCAGCACAGGGGGTCCCGCCGAAGGGGACCCGTTCGACGCCGGGGCGGGCAGCCTGCTGCGGCAGCCCAAAGCCGTGTGGGCCACGGCGGGCGCCTCCGTCGTCGCCTTCATGGGCATCGGGCTCGTCGACCCGATCCTGCCCTCCATCGCCAAGGGCCTGGATGCCAGCGCGAGCCAGGTCTCCCTCCTCTTCACCTCGTACTTCCTGATCACCGCCGTCGCCATGCTGGTCACCGGCTTCGTCTCCAGCCGCATCGGCGGCAAGAAGACCCTGCTGCTCGGCCTCGCGCTCGTCGTGGTCTTCGCGGCCCTGTCCGGCACGTCGGGCTCGGTCGGTGAGCTCGTCGGATTCCGGGCGGGCTGGGGCCTCGGCAACGCGCTCTTCGTCTCGACCGCCCTCGCCGTCATCGTCGGCGCCGCGGCCGGTGGCAGCGCGGCCGCGATCCTGCTGTACGAGTCGGCGCTGGGCCTCGGCATGGCGTGCGGACCGCTGGTCGGCGCCCTGCTCGGCGACGCCAGCTGGCGCTACCCCTTCTTCGGCACCGCCGCGCTGATGGCGATCGGCTTCCTCTGCATCACGGCGTTCCTCAAGGAGCAGCCGAAGCCCGCGAAGAAGACCTCGCTGCTCGACCCGGTCAAGGCGCTCGGCCACGGCGGCCTCGCCTCCGCGGCGGCCTCGGCGTTCTTCTACAACTACACGTTCTTCACCGTGCTGGCCTTCACGCCGTTCGTGCTGAACATGTCCCCGTACAAGTCGGGCGCGGTCTTCTTCGCCTGGGGCGTGCTCCTCGCGGTGTTCTCGGTGCTCGTCGCGCCGCGGCTGCAGGCACGGTTCGGCTCGCTGAAGGTGCTCGGCGGCTCCCTGGTGCTGCTCGCCGCCGACGTACTGGCGCTCGGCTACGGCAACCACACCGTGGCCGTCGTCTGCACCATCCTGTCCGGCGCCTTCATCGGCGTGAACAACACCGTGTACACCGAGCTCGCCCTCGGGGTCTCCGACGCGCCGCGCCCGGTGGCCAGTGCGGGCTACAACTTCGTCCGCTGGTTCGCGGCCGCCGCCGCGCCGTTCTTCGCGCCGAAGATCGAGGAGTGGAGCAACATCCACATCCCGTTCGTGGTCGCGGCCGTCACGGCGGTGCTCGGCGCGGTCGTGGTCTGGGTGCGCAGGGACGCCCTCACGCACGAGGCCGAGGAACTGGAGCCGCGGCACGCCACGGAGGACAGCGTGACGGTCTTCGCCAACTGAGCTTTCGGCGGCGGGACTTCAGTCCATGGACACGGACTTGCGCAGCGGATCGCGCAGGTCCGTTCCGCTGTTCAGCCAGCGCTCCTGGAGGGCCGCCGCGCCGTGCACCCGCTTCCACGCCGCCTCGTTCGGCGTCATGGGGAGCAGCGGCAGGAAACGTACGGGATCCATCGGGTCGTCCAGCGCGAGGTCCTCGAGCAGGCCGCCGGACTCCGCCACGAGCACCGAGGTGAACGGCGCCCCCGGCCACAGCGGTTCGCCGACGTCAAGCGACGCGCCCGGCGCCACGATCAGCCCCTCGACCTGGGGCGAGGCGGCGAGGACCGCGAGCGGCCGCAGCGCCTTGTCCGTGTCGGCGAGTCCTCCTCGTACCGACAACACCAGCTCGGCGCGCGGCCCCTTGACCGGATCGGCCAGCGCGGCGGTGGGGTCGGCCATGGGCTGGGCCGACATCCCGAGCGTGGCATAGCGCACCACGTCGCCGTCCGTGAACCGCAGCACTTCGATGCGGTCGGTCCCGAGGAAGGTCACCGCGGCGCGCGCGTCGGGTTCCCCCAGGCCAGTGCGGAAACGGGCCTCGACCAGCGCAAGAACATCAGCCATGACGCGAGCATAGAACTCGTCAGGGACGGGCAAAGCGGGGGCTTGACACTTCTGTCGGCTGATAGTGTTGGCCGCTGGCTCAGGGCAGCACGCAGAAGCGTCGCTTTCAAGCCCTGCAGACAGACACTGACTTTGCGCCACGGGCGTGAAGGGCGCATGGGACTTCCCTTACGGGGGACCGGCCGGAGGAGGTGGGGCTGCAATGGACCGAAGTCGACCGTGCAGTACCACCCGCTCTTCCGCCCGGTGATTCACGCAGCCCTGTAGCTGCGCGAGCACACGCACGCACCGCGAGCACCGTTCGTGCCGTGTGCGTCGGAAGAGCACTTCGTTCCCACCTGATCTGTCTGAGATTCCTGATCTGTGTCAGTAGCGAAGCTGCCACCGCGACGGTGCGGTGCTCCCCGCTTTGTGGACGTGCCAAACATTCCGCAGTAGGACGTCCCCATTCCGGGCAGTTCCAACCGTCGCCGGCCGCCTCCTTCGAAGGAGCCTGCCCATGTCGATGATCCGCGACCTTCGTGCCGCCGTCCGCCCCTCGCTGCGCAAGGACGGCACCGCCTATCCCTCCTCCCCCGCCTCCTACGACACCTACGACGCCACCCGCGACGCCGCGTCGGCCGTCGTCGACTGCGCCGTCTACCGCGACGGGAGCCGTCTGGAGTGCGCCGACGCCCTCACGCCGCACGAGGCGATGCTCGAGGTGCGCCGCCGGGGCGGCTTCGCCTGGATCGGCCTGCACGAGCCGACCGAGGCCGAATTCGCCGGAATCGCCGCCGAGTTCGGGCTGCACCCGCTCGCCGTCGAGGACGCCGTCCACGCCCACCAGCGGCCCAAGCTCGAGCGGTACGACGACACGCTGTTCACCGTCTTCAAGACCATCCACTACGTCGAGCACACCGAACTCACCGCCACCAGCGAGGTCGTGGAGACCGGCGAGGTGATGTGCTTCACCGGCCGGGACTTCTTCATCACCGTCCGGCACGGCGGCCACGGCTCGCTGCGCGCCCTGCGGCGCCGTCTCCAGGACGACCCGGAGCTGCTCGCCAAGGGCCCCTCCGCCGTCCTGCACACCATCGCCGACCACGTCGTCGACGGCTACATCGCGGTCGCGGACGCCATGCAGGACGACATCGACGACGTGGAGAGCGAGGTGTTCTCCGCGCCGAGCAAGGGCAAGGGGACCTCGCGCGGCGTCGACGCCGGGCGGATCTACCAGCTCAAGCGCGAGGTCCTGGAGTTCAAGCGGGCCGTCTCGCCGCTCCTGCGCCCGATGCTGCTGCTCAGTGAGCGGCCGATGCGGCTCGTCGACCCCGACATCCAGAAGTACTTCCGTGACGTCGCCGACCACCTCACGCGCGTCCAGGAGCAGGTCATCGGCTTCGACGAGCTGCTCAACTCGATCCTGCAGGCCAACCTCGCGCAGGCCGCCGTCGCGCAGAACGAGGACATGCGCAAGATCACCTCGTGGGCGGCGATCATCGCCGTCCCCACGGCCGTCTGCGGGATCTACGGCATGAACTTCAAGCACATGCCCGAGCTCCAGTGGCGCTACGGCTACCCGATGGTGCTCGCCCTCATCGGCGGCGTCTGCTTCGCGATCCACCGGACCCTGAAGCGCAACGGCTGGCTGTGACCCCTACTCGGTAGGCTGCCGCCATGACTGCTGACCCGCTGCTCGACCGCGCCCTCGTCGAGGAGGCCACCAAGAAGTCCGGCCTCGTCTGGGTCCAGGGCGCGGGCTCGCCCGCTCGGGCGCTCTGGCACGTCTGGTACGAGGGTGCCGTGCACGTCGTCGGCGACGGGCCCGGTGAGCAGCCGCTGCCGGGACTCGTCGACGGGGGCACCGCGGAAGTGACCGTGCGCAGCAAGGACAAGGGCGGGCGTGTCGTCGCCTGGACGGCGACGGTCCACGAGCTCGCCCCCGGCTCCGAGGAGTGGGAGGCCGCGGTCGGCGAGCTCAAGGGGAAGCGGTTGAACGCGCCGGACGCCGAGCGGGTCACCGTGCGGTGGGCGGAGCAGTGCCGGGTGGTCCGGCTCGCGCCGCGTGAGGTGACGGCGGAGCTGCCGTCCGGGTCTCTTGCGGCTGCGCCGCTGGCTACGGGGGCTACTACACGTGAGCCGTTGCCCGGTGGGCTTCCTCGGCTGCTCTTCAAGCGCAAGCGGCGTTGAGGGGGCGGTTGCTTCGCTCTGCGGGTGCGTCGTGGCTGGTCGCGCAGTTCCCCGCGCCCCTGAGGCGGTCCTCGTCAGGACGTCGGGAGTTGTTTTCCGTAGTCGACCATTTCGTCCTTGCCCGGCTCCTGCAAGGAGAAGTCCTTGTTCCAGTCGGTGAGTTTGAGGGTGCCCGCGTCGCCGCCGC
This sequence comes from Streptomyces sp. NPDC042371, assembly GCF_056437465.1. Taxonomy (NCBI): domain Bacteria; kingdom Bacillati; phylum Actinomycetota; class Actinomycetes; order Kitasatosporales; family Streptomycetaceae; genus Streptomyces; species Streptomyces sp. NPDC042371. The sequence continues at coordinate 273,536 of NZ_JBWKAP010000002.1, forward strand.
GGTCCAGGCGCAAGGGGTACGGCTTGCCGTCCAGGGAGACGGAGAGCGTGCCGCCCGCGCCGCCGTCGCCGGTGATCTTGATGCTGCGCAGCGAGCCGGTCTTGCCGCGGTCGCCCACGGCGAGCTTGCCGTGGAGCGTGAGCATGCCGTCCAGGAGCTTGTCCTTGTCCGTGAAGCCGCCCAGCTGCTGGTAGGCGGGGTCGCCCTGCGGGACCTTCACGTACTTGCCGTCCAGCTTGGCCGCGGCCGTCGCGTCCGACTGCCCGGACTTTCCGTCGCCCTTTCCGCCGTCGTGCGTCCAGAACTCCGTGTCGGCCTTCAGATACAGCTGCTCGCCGACCCTCAGCAGCTGGAAGGTCTGCCCCTTGGAGGTGACCGAGCCGGTGCCGCCCTCGCCCTTGAGGCGCATGTCGAGGGTGTACGTGTGGCTCTTGCTGACCACCGTGCCGGAGAGCCGCACCGCCGACGCCGTCCCTGCCGCCTTGCCCGCCTTGCCCTGGATCTTCGACGCGGAGAGCTTCCCGACGCCGTTCGTGCCCGCGTCCGGGTCCTCACTGCTGCTGCAGCCCGCCAGACTTGTCACCGCCACGACCAGGCCCGCGCACATCGCACTCACGAACGCTGCCCTGCGGGCGCGGCTGGCCAGGGGATGAGCGGTCACAGGTGGCGCTGCCTCTCGTACGGACGACCTCTACGGCTTCGGCAGTACGGCAGCGTACCTGTGTCGGCGCAGTCGGTCGGCGGCAGTCCGTCCGGACCCTCCGCCGGGGCGTATCCGACCGGGACGGGCTAGCCTGAAGCCCGTATTGACGGACCAACCGGCATGAAACCCCCGGCCTGAAGGAGGCGCTCGCATGGCGGCAGGTGCCCCCAGGGTCTTCGTCTCACACCTCGCCGGCACCCCCGTCTTCGATCCGAACGGCGACCAGGTGGGCCGGGTGCGCGATCTGGTCGCGATGCTCAGGGTCGGCAAGCGGCCGCCCAGGCTCCTCGGCCTCGTCGTCGAGCTCTCGACCCGGCGCCGCATCTTCCTGCCGATGACCCGCGTCACCGGCATCGAGTCGGGCCAGGTCATCACCACCGGGGTGGTGAACGTGCGGCGCTTCGAGCAGCGGCCCACCGAGCGGCTCGTCCTCGGCGAGATGCTCGACCGGCGGGTGCGGCTCGTCGGCAGTGACGAATCCGCTGAGACCGACAACCCCGATAACCCCGACAACAAGGTCACCGTCCTCGACGTATCGATTCAGCAGCTCCCCGCCCGCCGCGACTGGGAGATCGACCGGGTCTTCGTGCGGAAGGGCAAGGGCGGCACCTTCCGGCGCAAGGGCGAGACGCTCACCGTCGACTGGTCCGCCGTGGACGGTTTCTCCCTGGAGGAGCACGGGCAGGGCGCCGAGAGCCTCCTGGCCACCTTCGAGCAGCTGCGCCCCGCAGACCTCGCCAATGTCCTGCACCACCTTTCCCCCAAACGGCGGACCGAGGTGGCCGCCGCCCTCGACGACGACCGGCTCGCCGACGTCCTGGAGGAGCTCCCCGAGGACGACCAGATCGAGATCCTCGGGAAGCTCAAGGAGGAGCGCGCGGCCGACGTCCTGGAGGCCATGGACCCGGACGACGCGGCCGACCTCCTGGCCGAGCTGCCCGAGGAGGACAAGGAGCGGCTGCTCACGCTGATGCAGCCCGGCGACGCGGCGGACGTGCGGCGTCTGATGGCGTACGAGGAGCGCACGGCGGGCGGCATGATGACCACCGAGCCGATCGTGCTGCGGCCCGACTCTACGGTCGCCGACGCGCTCGCCAGGGTCCGGCAGCAGGACCTCTCCCCCGCGCTCGCCGCGCAGGTGTACGTGTGCCGCCCGCCCGACGAGACGCCGACGGGCAAGTACCTGGGCACCGTGCACTTCCAGCGGCTGCTGCGCGATCCGCCGTACACGCTGGTCGGCTCGATCCTGGACGACGATCTGCTGCCGCTCGCGCCCGGCACCACGCTGCCTGCCGTCGCCGGGTACTTCGCGACGTACGACATGGTGGCGGCCCCCGTCGTCGACGAGAGCGGCTCGCTGCTCGGGGCGATCACCGTCGACGACGTGCTCGACCACATGCTGCCGGACGACTGGCGCGAGACGGAGTTCCACTTCGAGGAGGAAGGGGCGGGCCATGGCGGCTGACCGCGAGCGCGAGAACCGTCCCGAGCCGCGCACCCCGCGATTCCGCCTCGACCAGCCGAGGCCGCCGCGCAACAGGATCCTGCCCGAGTACGACCCGGAGGCGTTCGGGCGGCTCTCGGAGCGCATCGCGCGGTTCCTGGGCACCGGCAGGTTCATCGTCTGGATGACGGTCGTCATCATCCTGTGGGTGGTGTGGAACATCGCCGCCCCCGACCACCTGCGCTTCGACCAGTACCCGTTCATCTTCCTGACGCTGATGCTGTCGCTGCAGGCGTCGTACGCCGCCCCGCTGATCCTCCTCGCGCAGAACCGCCAGGACGACCGCGACCGCGTCAACCTCGAACAGGACCGCAAGCAGAACGAGCGGTCCATCGCGGACACCGAGTACCTCACCCGGGAGATCGCCTCGCTGCGCATGGGCCTCGGCGAGGTGGCGACGCGCGACTGGATCCGCTCCGAGCTTCAGGACCTGGTCAAGGAGTTGGAGGAGCAGCGCACGGTATTCCCGTCGGAGCGCTCGCGCGGAAGTGATGTAGGCGACCGCTGACATACCTTTCCGGGGCGGGGATACCGCGCCGTACTATCGGTCTCATGGCTACGGAAGACGCGGTGCGTGAAGCACTGGCGACGGTGAACGACCCCGAGATCCAGCGACCCATCACCGAACTGGGGATGGTCAAATCGGTGGACATCTCCGCCGAGGGGGCGGTAGCGGTCACCGTGTACCTGACGGTCTCCGGCTGCCCCATGCGCGAGACCATCACGAAGAACGTGACCGACGCGGTCGCGGCCGTCGAGGGTGTCACGGACGTCACCGTGACCCTGGACGTGATGGGTGACGAGCAGCGCAAGGAGCTGGCGGCCGCGCTGCGCGGCGGCACCGCCGAGCGCGAGGTCCCCTTCGCCAAGCCCGGCTCCCTGACCCGGGTCTACGCGGTCGCGTCCGGCAAGGGCGGTGTCGGCAAGTCCTCGGTGACGGTGAACCTCGCGGCCGCGATGGCCGCCGACGGCCTGAAGGTCGGCGTCGTGGACGCTGACATCTACGGCCACTCGGTGCCCCGCATGCTGGGCGCCGACGGCAAGCCCACCCAGGTCGAGAACATGATCATGCCGCCGTCGGCGAACGGCGTGAAGGTCATCTCCATCGGCATGTTCACGCCGGGCAACGCGCCGGTCGTGTGGCGCGGCCCGATGCTGCACCGCGCGCTCCAGCAGTTCCTCGCGGACGTCTTCTGGGGCGACCTGGACGTGCTGCTCCTCGACCTGCCGCCGGGCACGGGCGACATCGCGATCTCGGTCGCGCAGCTCGTCCCGAACGCCGAGATCCTGGTCGTGACGACGCCCCAGCAGGCGGCCGCCGAGGTCGCCGAGCGCGCCGGTTCCATCGCCGTCCAGACCCACCAGAAGATCGTCGGCGTCGTCGAGAACATGTCGGGCCTGCCCTGCCCGCACTGCGGCGAGATGGTCGACGTGTTTGGCACGGGCGGCGGCCAGCGGGTCGCCGAGGGCCTCACGAAGACGACGGGCGCGACGGTGCCGGTCCTCGGCTCCATCCCGATCGACGTCCGGCTCCGGGAGGGCGGCGACGAGGGCAAGCCCGTCGTCCTGACCGACCCCGACTCCCCGGCGGGCGCGGCGCTGCACGCCATCGCGGGCAAGCTGGGCGGCCGCCAGCGCGGCCTGTCGGGCATGTCGCTCGGCATCACGCCGCGCAACAAGTTCTGAGTTCTGAGTCTTTGCCGGTTACGGCGATGGGGGCGCCGCTCTTCGTGAGCGGCGCCCCCATCGGCGTATGCATGGAGCCCTACGAGGCGTACGCCCCGATGTCCTTGATGACCGAGAAGCCCAGGCCGTACGCGCTCATGCCGCGGCCGTAGGCGCCCAGGTGCACGCCCTCCTTCGTGGAGCCCGCGAGGACCCAGCCGTACTCGGACTCGCGGTAGTGGAAGGGCGTCGGCACCCCGTCCACCGGCAGGGACAGCGTCGACCAGTCGGAGCCCTCCAGGTCGTCGGCGAGCACCCAGGCGGTCTCCGTCTGCTGGTCCAGCCAGTCGTCGCGCAGGGTGTGGTCCATCTGGCCGGGCCAGGTGAAGGACAGCAGACCGACCCCGGCGAGCCAGGCCGCCGAGGAGACCGAGGTGGCCTCCAGGACGCCCGTGCCGTCCGCGGTGCGCCGCACCGGGTTGGCCGCGACGGTCACCACGACCGCGAAGCGCTCCTTGTCACTGTTGCCGAGGCTGCCCTCGGCGCGGACCGACGGCTCGTCACCGTGTCCGATCGAACCGTGCTCCACGGCACCGTCCGCCGTCGCGCCGACCTGCATCAGCCAGCGCTGCCCCGTGAAGGCCTCGTCGAGGCCGTACCAGGGGAAGGGCGCCAGCAGGTAGCCGTCGACCGTGCGTCGGGCGGTCGGCACCGCTTGTGCGGCGCCTTCCGCGGTCGGCGCCTGCGCGCCCACCCGACTTGTCGTCTCCATGTACCCGGCCGCCTCCTCGCTCTCGTGTGTCCGGAGCGGCCCGCCCCCCTCGGGCGTCCTCACGCCGGACAACAAGGCAGGATAGCCACACCTGTTGGCGGGGGCAGTCCAGGCGAGGTCTCAGGTGGCGTCCGCGTCGAACGGCGGACGGTCGCCGGAGTCGAGCTTCTGGGGCTCCGCGGGCTTCTTCTGCATGTCGATGCGGGCACCGCCGGACGCTGCGCCGGACGAGGCCGCGGAGGCCTCCTTACCGGCGTCGGAGGAGTCGCTGTCGCGGCCGTGCACGGCGTCCGCGACCTCGTTCATCTCCTTCTTCAGGTCGAAGCCGTTGCGGATTTCCTTGAGCCCGAGCTCGTCGTTGTCGAGCTGCTTGCGGATGAACTTCTTGGGGTTCAGGTCGTCGAACTCGAAGTCCTTGAACTCTGGGCCCAGCTCATCGCGGATGTCCGCTTTCGCGCTGTCGGAGAACTCGCGGATCTTGCGGATGGTGCGGGAGATGTCCTGAATGACCTTCGGCAGCTTGTCCGGACCGAAGATGAGCACGGCGAGGACGACCAGCGTCACTATCTCGAGTGCGCCAATGTCATTGAACACCTGGAACTCCTTGCGATGTCCTCAGCCCGCAGCAGGTCGTCGGCAACAGGTCGTCGTCCGAGGTCTGGACCGTGACCACGGTACCCGGCGCTGATGTATGTCCGGTAGCCGCTGCACGACAACCCGGAGCACCGTGGCCAGTCCTTTACTCAGCTACCACCGGCCGAACCGAGCACCAGCGTCACCTCACGGTCGTTGCCGTCGCGCTCGACGGTGAGCCGCAGGCGGTCCTTCGGACGGTGCGCGCGGACCTTGACGATCAGTTCGTCGCTGGAGTGCACCGCGCGGCCGTCGACCTCGGTGATGACGTCGCCCGGCTTCAGCCCTGCCTCGTCGCCGGGGCCGTTCCTGTTGACCGACGGGCCGCCGTTCTTGCCCTTGTCCGCTATCCGGGCCCCGTCGCCGTTGAACTCCGTGTCGAGCGTGACGCCGATCACGGGGTGTGTGGCCCTGCCGAAGTTGATCAGCTCTTCGGCGACGCGCTTGCCCTGGTTGATCGGGATGGCGAAGCCGAGGCCGATGGAGCCCGCCTGGCCGCCGCCCTGGTCCGAGCCGTCGTCCGCGGAGCGTATGGCGCTGTTGATGCCGATCACACGGGCCTTGGAGTCGACCAGGGGGCCGCCGGAGTTGCCCGGGTTGATGGGGGCGTCGGTCTGCAGGGCGTCCACGTACGAGATGTCGCTGCCGTCGCCCTTCTCGCCGCCCGCGGTGATGGGCCGCTCCTTGGCGCTGATGATCCCGGAGGTGACCGTGTTCTCCAGGTCGAAGGGTGCGCCGATGGCGACGACGGCATCACCCACCTGGACGTTCTCGGAGTTGCCGAGGGGCAGGGGCTTCAGGCCGCGGACGCCGCTGACCTTGACGACCGCGAGGTCGTAACCGGAGTCGCGGCCGACGACCTCGGCCTTGGCGGTCTCGCCGCCGCTGAAGGTCACGGAGACCTCGCCGCCCGTGCCCGCGGGCTCGACGACGTGGTTGTTGGTGAGGATGTGGCCCTTGCCGTCGAGGACGAACCCGGTGCCGGTGCCCTGCGCGGAGTCGCCGCTGACGTGCAGCGTCACGACGCCGGGCAGGGTGGCCGACGCGATGCCCGCGACGCTGCCCTTGGGCCGGTCGGCGGACTCGGCATCCGCCTGCCGCAGCTCGACGTCCCCGCTCCCGTTGCGCTCCAGATACGCGCCGGTCGCACCGCCGATGAGCCCGGACAGCAGCGCGATGAGGGCAACCCCGACGAGCAGCACCCGCCGCCCCCGCTTGTCCCGCTTCTCCCGAGTCTCGGGCGGCAGCGAGCCAACCTGCTGAAGGGGAGCGTTCCAGGGGTCGTAGGGCTGCCGGGACGGCACGGGTTGCGAGGCCGTGGGGGGTGTGGGGGGTGCGGTGCCCTGGGGGTCGGAGTGAGGCGCGTGTGGCTGGGCTGCGTGGGGCTGGGGCTGTTGTGGCAGGTGTGGGGCGGGGCCGGGGGTGCCGTGGGCGGGGGTGCCGCCGTGCGGGGGTTGGCCGGGCGTGCCGTGGGCGGGGCCCGGGGTGCCGTGCGGCGGGGTGCCCTGGGCGGGCCCGGGGGTGCCGTGCGGCGGGGTGCCGGAGGCGTGCGCGGGCGTGCCGACGTGCGGGGGCTGGGCGGGCGTGCCGTGCGGCGGGGTGCCGGAGGCGTGCGCGGGCGTGCCGCCGTGCGCGGGCTGGGCGGGCATGCCGTGGGCGGCACCAGGCGTGCCGTGCGGCGGAGTGCCCTGGGCGGGCGGCCCGGGCGTGCCGTGGGGCGGGGTGCCGCCGCCGTGCGGGGCCGTGGAGAGGGGCGTGCCGTGGGCGGGGGTCGCCGCAGGGTGCTGCACCGGAGGCGCGGGTGCCCACGGGCCCGGTTCGCCGTAGGGCGGGGTGCCGTACGGGTCCGGGTCGTGGAGTGGGCGGGGCCGCTCCGCGGGGCCGGGTCCCTGCGCCGGTACCGGTGCGGACGGGACGTCGGCGCCCGGTATGGGCCCACTGGGCGTGGCGTTCTGCGGGGCCTGATCGGCGCCCGGGGCGGACGGGAACTCGGCGGTCGGCGCCGGGGCGTCGGGGCCGGGCGGCGTCACGTCCTGCGGAGCCGGGGCCAGCGGGAAGTCCGACGGATGGGGCGGGGCGTCCGGGATGCCCTGCGACTGGGCAGCGGGGCCGAGCGGCTGCGCGTCCTGCGGAGCCGGGGCCAGCGGGAAGTCCGACGGATGGGGCGGGGCGTCCGGGGTGCCCTGTGCCGGGGCGGCGAGGGCGGGCGGTGTCGCGTCCTGCGGGGGCTGCGTGGGGGTCGGGGGCGGCACGGACGACTCGTCCGGCACTCCCCGCTCTTCCGGCCGCGGGCGGCTCCACCAGTTCGCCTTCGTGGGCTTCCCGTCGTCCATGTTCTCCCCACAACTGGCCCGCGGCGGACGCCGTTTGCATGCTCAACCCCGTGACCGCCGAATCCCCGGCGGGCACGGCCCACCGAGGATTCAACCAGGTTCGCCCACGGAAGCGCAGGGCGCCGTCGCGTCAGTGAATCTGCGACGTGCCCTTCAGCGGTCCGGCGCCCGGCGGCGCCGCACTGGTCCGCACCGGATCCGCGTCCCCCGGCACCATGGCGTCCGCCGCCTGCGGCAGCTTGATGCCGGGCATGGCGGCGGTGTGGCGGCCGGGCGGCGCCGGGCGTATCAACGGGGAGATGACGGCGGTGCCCGCCAGCATCGGAGCCGTCAGCTCGTACACCGAGTCGCGGGAGCGCAGGGGTTGCGTGGGAGCTCCGGGCAGCAGCGGTCCCGTCACCTCCGTCGGCGCGACCGGCGCCGACAGCGCGCCGGGGCGCTGGCCCTGCGCCGACAGCGGATTGCCGCCGCCGCGACGGCGCACGGAGTCGGGGGTGGCCGCGGTGCCCGAACCCTGGGTGCGCTGCGGGGTCACATTGCTCCCCGAGCCGCCCGCGCGGGTGTCGCCCGAGTCCGTGGGGACACCCACCGTGACACCACCGAGGGCGATCGCGGCCATCGACACCGCACCCGCCGCCGCGAACGCGAAGCGGCGCCCGCGCCAGACCGGACGCTCCGTCTCGTGCCGCCGGTTGACCTCGTGGATACGGAAGCCGCGCTGCTCACTGGGGAGCACCGCGGCATGGGCACCGGCCGGGGCGTACTCCACGAAGGGGTCGGTGCTCACGCCGAAGATCCCGTTCCGCGGAAGTCCCGCGGAATCGGTCGCTCCGGTGGCGAACCCGTCCCCGTCGCCGGGTCCTCCGGACGGCCCGGAACCGCCTCCTGGAAGACCTTGGAGGCGGGCGAGGAAACTCTCGGTGGGCGGCGGCGGTGCCGCCTGCGCGAAAACGCTCTTCAGGCGACGCTGCGCGTCGGCCTCCGTCTTGCACATCGGACAGGTCGCCAGATGTGCGAGGACGCGCTCGCGCGCGTCATGACCCAACTCGCCGTCCACAAGGGCTGCGAGCCGGTCCCCCAGATGCTGCTCGGCCTCGGCTACATGCCGCTCGGCAGGATTCGACCGTGATCCACTCACTCGGTCGCGCCCCCTCCTCCCAGCGCCACGGCTCCCGTGACCGCGAGCGAACGACGCTCGGCGCGGGCCTCGGGAGACCGGTGCTGGAGGGCCTTGCGCAGCTGCGAACGGCCCCGGTGGATACGGCTGCGGACCGTACCGAGCTTGACGCCGAGGGTGGCGGCGATCTCCTCGTACGAAAGGCCCTCGATGTCGCAGAGGACGACGGCCGCACGGAACTCGGGCGCAAGGGTGTCCAGCGCCTGCTGGACGTCCGCGTCGAAGTGCGTGTCGTTGAACACCTGCTGGGGCGACGGCTCGCGGCTCGGCAGCCGCTCCGCGGCGTCGTCCCCGAGCGCGTCGAAGCGGATGCGCTGCTTGCGGCGCACCATGTCCAGGAAGAGGTTCGTGGTGATGCGGTGCAGCCAGCCCTCGAACGTGCCGGGGGTGTAGGTCGAGAGGGACCGGAAGACACGGACGAAGACCTCTTGCGTGAGGTCCTCGGCGTCGTGCTGGTTGCCGGTCAGGCGGTACGCCAGGCGGTACACGCGGCCGCTGTGCGTGCTGACGATCTCCTCCCAGGTGGGCGGAGTCCACGCCTGCGATTCCGCGTCAGCGGCAAAGGTCGCGGTCTGAGCGGAGTCGTTGGCACGGATTCGGTCAGCGGTGTCGGTCACGGATTTCGGCTCACCCGCCAATCCGAGAAAGCGCCGCAGCACTCCTCCCCGATCCGCGGACGCAGCCGCACCTCCCCTGTCGGCTCTGGTGGTGTCCAGTGGAGCCCCTACCATAACCACCTCGCCCGTTAGCTCCGGATAAGCGTTTTTACGTGAATTTGGTACGGGCTTCGCTGCAGGTGTCCTGCCCCTGCGAGCCGCCCACTTCAAGTCTTGATCCATCCGTTACCCCCGCTGCGCGTCCACCCCCTATAAACGCGCGGTCCCATCTGCGGGTTCCCGCCCCCAACGGATACAGTCACGGCCAGGCAACCACGGGGACAGGAGAGGGCCATTACCGGCAACCGGCAGACGGGCTGGGCGTTCGCCGACGCCTTTGTCGCCGAGGACGAGGCAGTGCGCTGGGCCCGGGACCGGGCCCGGGAGGCAGGCCTGCCCTCGGTGTCTCCCGGCACCGGCGCCGCGCTGCGCATGCTCGCCGCCACGGCTGACGCGAAAGCGGTGGCCGAAATCGGTACGGGCACCGGAGTGTCGGGGATCCATCTGCTGCACGGCATGCGGCCCGACGGCGTGCTGACCACCGTCGACCCCGAGCCCGAGCGCCAGCAGTTCGCCCGGCAGGCCTTCCGCGCGGCCGGGTTCGCGGGCAACCGCGCACGGTTCATCCCGGGCCGCGCCCTCGACGTACTGCCGCGTCTCGCGGACGGCGGGTACGACCTCGTGTTCTGCGACGGCGACCGACTGGAGTCCCTCGAATACCTCGCTGAATCGTTGCGCCTGTTGCGGCCCGGCGGTCTCGTCTGCTTCGAGGGCGTCTTCGCGGACGGCCGGACGGTCGACTCGGGACCCCAGCCCGTCGAGGTGCTGCGCCTGCGCGAGCTGCTGCGCGCGGTGCGCGAGAGCCAGGACCTGATCCCCTCGCTGCTCCCGGTGGGCGACGGCCTGCTCTGCGCCGTCAAACGGTGATCCCCTGGCCCGCCGTCAAACGGTGATCCCCGGCCCCACCGGGCCGCCCACACCCCCGTACAACCCCGCACACCCCCCTAAAACAGCACTGCCCCGGCATCGTCGTACGATGCCGGGGCAGTGAAAAGAGTGTGCGCGCTTCCGCGTCAGCCGACGACCTTCTTCAGGGCGTCGCCGAGCGCGTCGGCCTCGTCCGGAGTCAGTTCGACGACAAGTCGTCCGCCGCCTTCGAGCGGAACGCGCATGACGATGCCCCGCCCCTCCTTGGTCACCTCGAGCGGGCCGTCGCCCGTCCGCGGCTTCATGGCCGCCATGCTCGTTCCCCTTCCTGAAACCAGCTCATCGCAGCCGACAACCCAGGTGTCACCGGCATCGAACACATTGCTTCCAGGCCATTATCCCGCATGGCAGGACCCGATGACCAACATCGGTCGGCATCGCTTGGGCAACGCGCGCCCGCAAAACCACCCAATTCGGCGATGTGGCTGCGATACTTCGCCGCCCCATACGCCTCAGGGGCCCGGAATTCTTTGACGCAGGTCACATAGATGGCCTCATGCCGGACCCCGATGATCTCCGTCATGCTGAGCTCCTACGCACTGGACCAACGGAGGGGACCACCATGGCCGACAGCGTGCTCTACGAGGTGAGTGACGGCCTCGCGACGATCACGATCAACCGTCCCGAGGCGATGAACGCCATGAACACGGAGGCCAAGGTGGCCCTCCGGGAGGCCGCGCTTGCGGCCGCCGCCGACGAGGCCGTGCGCGCGGTGCTGCTCACCGCGACGGGCCGCGCCTTCTGCGTGGGCCAGGACCTCAAGGAGCACATCGGCTTCCTCGCCGCGGACCGCGAGGCGGGCACCGGGCAGACCATGAGCACGGTCAGGGAGCACTACAACCCCATCGTCCGGGCGCTCACGGGCATGCAGAAGCCGGTCGTGGCGGGCGTCAACGGCGTCGCCGCGGGGGCGGGCCTCGGCTTCGCCCTCGCCGCCGACTACCGGGTGGTCGCGGACACCGCCAAGTTCAACACTTCCTTCGCGGGCGTCGCGCTGACCGCCGACTCGGGCGTCTCCTGGACGCTGCCGCGGGCGATCGGCCCCGGCCGGGCCGCGGACCTGCTCCTGTTCCCGCGCAACATCGACGCACGGGAGGCGTACGACCTGGGCATCGCCAACAAGATCGTGCCCGCCGCCGACCTCGCCGCCGAGGCAGCCCAGGTGGCCCGCGCCCTGGCCGAGGGCCCCACGCTGGCCTACGCGGCGCTGAAGGAGTCCCTCGCCTACGCGGCGGGCCACTCCCTGGACGAGGCGCTGGACAAGGAGGACGAGCTGCAGACCAGGGCGGGCGCGTCCGAGGACCACACGATCGCCGTCCAGGCCTTCATCGCCAAGGAGAAGCCCAAGTACCTGGGGCGCTGAGTGCGCTCAGGGCGCTGATCGGCAGCGGTTACGACGCCTCGCGGGCCACGCAGTCCGCGAGGTGGTCGTCGACCAGGCCGCAGGCCTGCATCAAGGCGTACGCCGTGGTGGGGCCGACGAAGCGGATGCCGCGCTTCTTGAGGGCCTTGGACAGGGCCGTGGACTCGTCGGTGATCGCGGGCACGTCGGCGAGGGTCCGCGGGATTCCGCGGGTCGCCGGGTCCGGCGCGAAGGACCAGATCAGGGAGTCCAGTTCGCCCTCGGGCCAGTCGGCGAGCACGCGCGCGTTGGCAAGGGTCGCGTCGACCTTGGCGCGGTTGCGGATGATCCCCGGGTCGGCGAGGAGCCGCTCGCGGTCCTTGTCGGTGAACTCCGCCACCGAGGCGATCCTGAAGTCGGCGAAGGCGGCACGGAAGCCCTCGCGGCGGCGCAGGATCGTGATCCAGGAGAGGCCGGACTGGAAGGCCTCCAGGCAGAGCCTCTCGTACAGCGCGTCGTCGCCGTGGACCGGGCGGCCCCACTCCTCGTCGTGGTACGTCACGTAGTCCTCGGTGGACAGGCCCCAGGGGCAGCGGAGGCCGCCGTCCGGACCCGGAACCGCGCCGCTCTCGGTGCTCACTGGTCGTCGCCCTTCTTGTCCTCGGCCTCGCCGGATTCGGGCCCGTCGAAGAGGGCGGGGCCCGCCACCGCGGTGGCCTGCGCCCCGGCAAGGGCGGCCTCCAGCTCGGCGATGTGGGCGTCCCGCTCGGCGAGCTCGGCGCCGAGGCGGCCGAGCACGTCATCCACCTCGCCCATGTGGTAGCCCCGCAGGGTCATCGGGAAGCGCACCGCGTCGACGTCCGCGCGGCGCAGCGGCCGGTCCGGGGGCAGCGGGTCGGTGAACCGCTCGGGCGCGGCGTCGGGCAGCGCTCCGCTCTCGCCGCCGCCGATCACGGCGAGGGTCACCGCGCCGACCACCACGACGAGCGCGATGACCAGGAACAAGAACAAGACCATCTCTTCAGGCCCTCACGCTCGACTGCCCGTGCTCAAACTGTCAGGGTCCGATCGTGCCACGTGGCTCTGACAGTTAAGGTCACAGGCGGCCGCACCGCGACTAGGACCCAGGAGGGCCACAGGGGATGCTCAGGCTTGGCAGGCGCGAGTTCGACGCGCACGAGCCGGTGATCATGGCGATCGTCAACCGGACCCCGGACTCCTTCTACGACCAGGGCGCCACGTTCCGCGACGAACCCGCCCTCGCGCGCGTGGAGCAGGCCGTGGCCGAGGGCGCCGCGATCATCGACATCGGCGGGGTCAAGGCGGGCCCGGGCGACGAGGTGAGCGCCGAGGAGGAGGCGCGCCGCACGGTCGGGTTCGTCGCCGAGGTCCGCAAGCGGTTCCCCGATGTGGTGATCAGCGTCGACACGTGGCGGCACGACGTCGGCGAGGCGGTCTGCGAGGCGGGCGCCGATCTGCTCAACGACGCGTGGGGCGGCGTCGATCCGAAGCTCGCGGAGGTCGCCGCGCGGTACGGGGCGGGTCTCGTCTGCACGCACGCGGGCGGCGCCGAGCCGCGTACGAGGCCGCACCGCGTCACGTACGACGACGTGATGGCGGACATCCTGCGCGTGACGGTCGGCCTGGCCGAGCGCGCGGTGGAACTCGGCGTCCCGCGCGAGTCGGTGATGATCGACCCGGGCCACGACTTCGGCAAGAACACCCGGCACAGCCTGGAGGCCACCCGCAGGCTGGAGGAGATGGTCGAGACGGGCTGGCCCGTCCTGGTCTCCCTGTCCAACAAGGACTTCGTGGGCGAGACCCTCGACAGGCCGGTCAAGGAGCGCGTGATCGGCACCCTCGCGACGACGGCAGTCTCGGCCTGGCTCGGCGCGCAGGTGTACCGCGTGCACGAGGTCGCGGAGACGAAGCAGGTCTTGGACATGGTGGCAACGATCGCGGGGCACCGGGCTCCCGCCGTCGCACGCCGCGGACTGGCCTGAGGCCCCGCACGCGGCCGGACGGAGTCCGGCACAGCCGGGCGAAGCCCGGGAGGCGCCCCCGGCGCCGAGCGGCGCGAGCGCGGCACGAAGAAGAGGTCATGGTGGCGACGATCGCGGGGCACCGGGCTCCCGCCGTCGCACGCCGCGGACTGGCCTGAGGCCCCCGGCGGTCGCCCGCCGAGGGCTTGCGTGAGGTCGAGGTCCCCTTCGGAGACCTCTGCGTGAACTCCCCGAAGGGGAGTTCCGTTGCTACTTCCCGACTTCCTTCGTCACCAGGGAGATGGCCTCCTCGACGTCGTCCGTGACGTGGAAGAGGAGCAGGTCGGCCTCGGAGGCCTTGCCCTGGGCGATGACCGTGTTCTTGAGCCAGTCGACCAGGCCGCCCCAGTACTGCGACCCGAAGAGGACGATCGGGAACCGCGTGACCTTGCGGGTCTGGACGAGGGTGAGCGCTTCGAAGAGCTCGTCCAGGGTGCCGAGGCCCCCGGGCAGGACCACGAAGCCCTGCGCGTACTTCACGAACATCGTCTTACGGACGAAGAAGTACCGGAAGTTCACGCCGATGTCGACGTAGGGGTTGAGGCCCTGCTCGAAGGGCAGCTCGATGCCGAGGCCGACCGACGTGCCCTTCGCCTCGACGGCGCCCTGGTTGGCGGCCTGCATCGCGCCGGGTCCGCCGCCCGTGATCACCGCGAAACCGGCCTCCACGAGCGCCTTGCCGATCTCCACGCCCGCGGCGTACTCCGGAGAACCCTCTCCGGTGCGCGCCGAGCCGAACACGCTGATCGCGGGCGGAAGTTCGGCAAGCGTGCCGAAGCCCTCGATGAACTCGGACTGGATCCGCAGGACTCTCCAGGGATCCGTGTGGACCCATTCGGAGGGTCCGTCGGAGTCGAGGAGACGCTGATCGGTGGTACCGGCCTGCACCTGGTCCCGCCGGCGCAGCACCGGGCCGAGCCGCTGCTCCTCGGGACGCCTGCCTGCAGCGCGGGCAGCACTGTCATCGGAATTGCTCATCGTCTGCTCCCTCCATGCGTACGTCTGTCACAGCGTAGGTCTACGCGGGTTACGTACGAGGGACCTCGGGATGTCCGGCACCAGGAGCCTCGTGTGCCTACGACGTCAGCCAGGACCGCAGCTTCTCCTCCGCGAGGGGGATCAGCGACGCCTCGACGCGTTCGTCGATCTTGTGCGCGAGCAGCGGGTTGCCGGGGCTGTAGTTCACCGCGGGCACGCCGAGCGCGCTGAAGCGGGAGACGTCCGTCCAGCCGAACTTGGGGCGTGCCTCGCCGCCGACGGCCGCCATGAAGGCCGCGGCGGCCGGGTGGGTGAGGCCGGGGCGGGCCGCGCCCGTGTGGTCGTCCACGATGAACTCGTCGACGCCGCAGTCCGCGAAGTAGTCGCGTACGAAGGCGAGCGCCTCGTCCTCGCTGCGGTCCGGGGCGTAGCGGAAGTTGACGGTGACGGTGCACTCGTCGGGGATGACGTTGGTGGCGACGCCGCCCTCGATGCGGACGGCGTTGAGGCCCTCGTGGAACTCCAGACCCTCCACCACCGGCTTGCGGGGCACGTACGCGGCGAGCTTCTGGAGGATCGGGGTGGCCGCGTGGATGGCGTTGGAGCCCATCCACGCGCGCGCGGAGTGCGCCCGTACGCCCTTGGTCTTCAGGAGGACGCGCAGGGTGCCCTGGCAGCCGCCCTCGACCTGTCCGTCGGTCGGTTCGAGGAGGACGGCGAAGTCACCGGCCAGCCAGTCGGGGTGGGCCTCGGCGACGTGTCCGAGGCCGTTGAGGTGCGCGGCCACTTCTTCGTTGTCGTAGAAGACGAAGGTGAGGTCGCGGTTGGGCTCGGTCACCGTCTGCGCGATGCGCAGCTGGACGGCGACGCCCGACTTCATGTCGCAGGTGCCGCAGCCCCACAGGACGCCGTCCCCGTCGAGGCGGGACGGCACGTTGTCCGCGATCGGCACCGTGTCGATGTGCCCGGCGAGGATGACCCGCTCCGTGCGGCCGAGGTTCGTGCGGGCCACCACGTTGTTGCCGTGCCGGTCGACCGTGAGGTGCGGCAGGGCGCGCAGGGCCGTCTCGATGGCGTCGGCGAGCGCCTTCTCCTCGCCGCTCGGGGACGGGAAATCGACCAGTCGCGCGGTCAGCTCCGCGGCGTCGAGCGTGAGGTCAAGCGGTGTGTGAGGCATGCCGACGACCCTAAGCCAGCGGTCGGTCCTGGCTGTCGGTGGACTCCAGTACCTTGGACGCGTGCCTGAGCCCCCCACCCTCGTCCGGCGCGGCCGTCTCGTGCGTATCGGGGCCGCGGCCGCCGTGCTGCTCGCCGTCGTGGGCTATGTGGCGCTGCAATACGTGTACGGGGGCAAGCCCGAGCCGCGGTGCACGGTGGTGTCGGGGAAGGGCGACGGCGCTTCGTACACCTTCACGGCCGAGCAGGCGGAGAACGCCGCGACGGTCGCGGTGGCCGGTACCTCGCGCGGGATGCCCGAGCGCGCGGTGACCATCGCGCTCGCCACCGCGCTGCAGGAGTCCGGGCTGCGCAACATCGCGCACGGGGACCGGGATTCGCTCGGCCTCTTCCAGCAACGCCCGTCACAGGGCTGGGGCAATGAGCGCCAGATCATGGACCCGGCGTATTCGGCGGGCCGTTTCTACGAGCACCTGGCCGAGGTCCCGGGCTATTCGCGGCTGCCCCTCACGGTCGCCGCGCAGCGTGTGCAGCGCAGTGGATTTCCGCAGGCCTACGCCAAGCACGAGCCGGACGCCGCGCTGCTCGCCGCCGCGCTGACGGGCCGCGCGCCCGCCACGTTCAGCTGCGAGGGGCGCCCGGACACGGACCCCGGCGGTCCCGCGAAGGTGCGCGCCGCCCTGCTCCGCGACTTCGGCCGCGAGGTGCACCCGGGCGCGGCCCGGGGGCGCACGGTAACGGTGCCTGTGCCCGCTCCCCTGGCCACCGACCGGGCGCCGCAGCGCGGCTGGGAGCTGGCGCACTGGGCCGTGGCGCAGTCGTCGGCGCTGCACATCGAGCGGGTCTCGTACGGCGGGCGGGAGTGGCACTCCGGAGGGCCGGGAAAGTGGCGCCGAGCGGACCCGGAAGCGGAGAAGAACGGGGCCGCGAGGCCGGGCGGGGCCATGGACGAGGTCCGGATCGTGACCGGCCAGTAGTGCGACGGGTCCCCCGATGGGGGCATGCCGAGTGCTACGGACCGACACCCTGTCCGACTTTCCCGCCCGCATCCCTCCGAAACCCCGAATCCCTTGAGATCACCAGGGATTAAGGTTTCTGCAGCGGATCGGCCCTGAAGCTCTTTGCCCGTTTTTATCCGCAGCCGATAATGCGACGCATTGCCAACTCTTTGCGTTGGCGCACCGAAACCTTCGCGGACTTCGAGCGGTAGTCACTGCGTCCGATCGCCGGAAGCCATCCGGAGAAACGCCGGATTCGATCCGGCCGGACAACCCAACGTTCTCTCCCGTCTGAAGGAGCATCATGTCCCTCCCCCTGACCCGCCGGATCGCCCGTGCCGCGCTGCTCAGCGCCGCAGGTGCAGCTTCCGTGGTCGGTGCGGCCGGCTCCGCGAGCGCCGTTGATCTTCCCGCCGGCCCCGACCTGGGCGGCATCTCCGCCATGGACGGCGACGGCCTCGGCAACACCGTCGACGATGCGGCCCAGAACGTCAGCAACCTCGCCGGTGACACCGGCAGCAAGGCCGTGAAGAAGTCCGTCCCGACCGCGGGCAAGGCCGTGGGCCGGGTCGGCAAGACCGCCACCCCCGTCGCCCAGCAGGCCGCGGGTGACGTCGCGGGCGGCGCGGGCAAGGCGCTCGGCGAGACCGCGGACTCGGCCACCGGTGGCGGCCTGCCCACCGACTCGCTGACCAAGGGCGGCCTCCCCACCGACCAGCTGCCGGTCAAGAGCCTCCCCCTCGGCTGATCGCCCGGCACGCACACAGAGGGCCCGGAGCCATTGGCTCCGGGCCCTCCGCCGTGCTCACGCCGCTGGATTCACGGCTGCCGTGCTCACGCCAGGCGCTCGACCGCCGCCGCGACGCGCTCGTCCGTCGCCGTCAGGGCGACGCGCACGAAGCGGTCGCCCGCAGGGCCGTAGAAGTCACCGGGCGCCACCAGGATGCCAAGACCGGCGAGGTGGCCCACGGTGTCCCAGCAGGACTCCTCGCGGGTGGCCCACAGGTACAGGCTCGCCTCGCTGTGCTCGATCCGGAAGCCGTGCTTCACCAGGGCGTCGCGCAGGGCGGTGCGCCGGGCCGTGTACCGCGCGCGCTGCTCGCGCACGTGCTCGTCGTCGCCCAGCGCCGCCACGACGGCCGCCTGGGTCGGCGCGGAGGTCATCATGCCGCCGTGCTTGCGGATCTGCAGCAGGTCGCCGAGGGCGGCCTCGTCACCGGCGATGAACGCCGCGCGGTAGCCCGCCAGGTTGGACCGCTTGGAGAGCGAGTGGACGGCGACGATCCCGTCGTACGAACCACCGCACACGTCCGGGTGCAGGACCGAGACCGGCTCGGCCTCCCAGCCGAGCTCCAGGTAGCACTCGTCGCTGACGAGCAGCACGCCGTGCTCGCGGGCCCACGCGACGGTACGGATGAGCTCCTCGCGCGAGAGGACCCGGCCGGTCGGGTTCGAGGGCGAGTTGAGCCACAGGAGCCTGAGGTTCGTCGGGTCGAGCTCGGTGGGGTCGTCGTAGGCGACGTACTCCGCGCGGGCCAGCCGGGCGCCCACCTCGTACGTCGGATAGGCGAGCCGCGGGTAGGCGACCACGTCGCCCGGGCCGAGGCCCAGCTGCGTCGGGAGCCAGGCCACCAGCTCCTTGGAGCCGACGACCGGCAGCACGTTGCGGTGCGTGAAGCCACGGGCGCCGAGCCGCCGCTCGCACCAGCCGGTGAGCGCGTCGCGCAGCTCGGGCGTGCCCCAGACGGTCGGATAGCCCGGCGAGTCCGCGGCCGCGATCAGCGCTTTCTGGATCAGCTCGGGGACCGGGTCCACGGGGGTGCCCACCGACAGGTCGACGATGCCGCCGGGGTGGGCGGCCGCCGTGGCCTTGTACGGCTCGAGCTTGTCCCAGGGGAAGGTGGGAAGCCGGTCGGAGACTGCGGACACGTGGTGACTCCCGTGCTGGTACTGGTCGTTGCAAACGCCTCGGTCCCGTGCGGCGAAGATGCCGTACGGGACCGGGGCGACGCTCGGGCTGCCGTTACTGGTTCTGCGGCGGCAGGGCGGCGATGAAGGCGTGGTCGCGCTCGATCAGACCGAGCTTGCTCGCGCCACCGGGCGAACCGAGCTCGTCGAAGAACTCGACGTTCGCCTTGTAGTAGTCCTTCCACTCCTCAGGAGTGTCGTCCTCGTAGAAGATCGCCTCGACCGGGCAGACCGGTTCGCAGGCTCCGCAGTCGACGCATTCGTCCGGGTGGATGTACAAGGACCGGGAGCCCTCGTAAATGCAGTCGACCGGGCACTCCTCGATGCACGCCTTGTCCTTGACGTCGACACAAGGCTGCGCGATGACGTAGGTCACGCTGTCGTTCCTCCTCGATACGGGCGTTGGCGGGCCGTCCTCAGGCTCCGCTCGCCTGGCGCGCGGGAGCGCGGCGTCGTCGATGCCCACCCCTAGTATCTCCGTTCCCGGGCATGATCCGAACAGGAGGGGCTTACAGAGCTGTGGAATTCACTGCGGGCGGACGTCTCGAGGTCCGCATTACCCCTGCTGACGTGGGCAAACGAGTCTCTGTACGGCGCTTGAGCGACGCTTTGATCTCGGGTGAGAAGTTCACCGACACGGTGGGTGTTCTCGCATCGTGGAACGACGGTGTGGTGCTCATCACACGACGGGACGGCGAAAGCGTCCGCATCCCGGAACGCTCCCTGGTCGCAGGAAAGGTCGTGCCTGCCGCACCGGCCCGCCGCAGGGGCCCCGCCGCCTCGTACGAGGAGCTGGCGCGCGTGTCCGCCCGGGCCTGGCAGCCCGTGGAGAGCGAACGCCTCGGGGAGTGGGAGCTGCGGTCGGCGGCGGGGTTCACCAGGCGGGCCAACTCCGTGCTGCCGCTCGGCGATCCCGGGCGGCCGCTGGAGGACGCGCTCCGGTACGTCCGCGAGTGGTACGCGGACCGTGGCCTTCCGCCGTACGTCCAGACCGCGACCGGCGCCGAAGGCACGCAGGAGCTGCTCTGCGCCGCGCTGGAGGAGCACGGCTGGACGCGCGAGGTGAGCGCCCAACTGCACATCGGCGCTCTCGCCCCGGTCGCGGACCTGGACGCGGACACGGACCGCGTGACGCTGTCCCGGACCTTCGACGAGCCGTGGCTGCGGCGGTACAAGCGGTTCGGGGTTCCCGGGCCGCATGTGCTCGAGGTGCTGGCGGGCGGGCCCTCGGTATGGTTCGCTTCCGTGCCCGGGAGCGGTGACGCTCCGGCCGCCATCGGGCGGTGCGTGGTGGACGGACGCTGGGCGGGCTTCATGGCGGTCGAGGTGGCCCCGGAGCACCGGCGCGAGGGGCTCGCCACCGCGGTGATGACCGCGCTGTCCCGGCAGGCCCTGGCCGAGGGCGCATCGGCGGCCTGGCTGCAGGTCGAGGACGACAACGACGGCGCGCGGGCGCTGTACGACGGGATGGGCTTCGCCGCGCACCACGCCTATCACCACTACCGGTACGGCCCCGCCTGAGCGGGAGCGGCAGAGCGGCACAGCGGCACGACCGACGGAACACGGCACGGCACAGCAGAGCACGGCACGGAAACAGCGCCCGGCGAGGGCAGACACGAGGCACGTATGCACGCGGAGTCCGGCGAATGGCGGCGGCGGTTCGCCGAAGAGGCAAGGTCCGAACGGCCCGGTCTCGCACCGCTGTGCCTGCTGATCGGCACCGAGGCCGACCCTTCCCTCGACGACGCGGGGATCGACGCCGCGGAGATCGAGCTCGACCGCCTCGCGGGCCTGCTGCCCTTCCGCCCCGGCGGACCCCGTGCCTGGGCCGCCGCCATGGCCGAACTCCTCGGCGAGCAGTGCGGGTTCGAGGGCACGCCGGGCGACTACCAGCGGCTGGACTCCTCCCTCCTGCACAAGGTCCTGCGGCGCCGCAGAGGACTGCCGATCCTGCTCTCCGTGGTGTGGATGGAGGTGGCGCGGCGCGCGGGGGCCCCGGTGTACGGGGTGGCGCTGCCCGGGCACTTCGTCGTCGGGTTCGGGCCCAAGAACGACCAGATACTCGCCGATCCCTTCGACGGCGGGCGGCTGCTGACCGGGGCCGACGCGGAGCTCCTGGTGGCGGGTACGGCGGGCACGGGCATCCAGCCGTCGATGCTGACGCCCGCCGACCCGCTGAACATCGTGCAGCGCATCCTCAACAACATCCGCGCCTGGGCGGCCGCCAGGCCCGAGCGCTCCGACGTCGCCCTGTGGGCCCTTGAGCTGTCGCTCCTGCTGCCCGCCCATCCGGCGCGCCTGCGCTACGAACGGGCCCAACTCCTCGTACAGCGGGGCGACTTCCTCGGGGGCGCGACGGAGCTCGACGCCTACGCGGACGTGGTGACGACGGTGGAGCCGACCACGGCGGAGCGGGTCCGCCAGCAGGCGCGGGCCGCGCGGGCGATGCTGAACTGAGCCCCGGCCGGGGAGCGCGGCCCCGCCCCGGCCGACGTATCGATCGAGGCGACCGGGCACGAGGGACGTATGCACCCCCGACCCCCCGGAACCACCAAGTGGCGGCGGCTGTTCGCGGCCGAGGCCGGGTCGCCCCAGCCCGACCTGTCGCTGCTGTGCCTGCTGATCGGCACCGAGGCGGACCCTTCGCTCGACGAGGCGGGCATGGACGCCGCGCGGCGCCTGCTCGACCGGCTGGCGGAACAGGTCTCGTCCGGTCACCGGCCCCGCAGGACCGGCGGCCCCCTCGCCTGGGCCGTGGCCACGTCCGAACTCCTCGGCGGGACCCACGGGTTCAAGGGCAGACCCGGCGACTACCAGCGGCTGGACTCCTCCCTCCTGCATCAGGTCCTGCGGCGACGCAGAGGACTGCCGATCCTGCTCTCCGTCGTATGGATGGAGGTGGCGCGGCGCGCGGGCGCCTCCGTCCACGGAGTGGCGCTGCCCGGGCACTTCATCGTGGGCTTCGGTCCTCCGGAGGACCGGGTCCTTGCCGATCCGTTCGGCGGCGGGCGGCTGCTGTCCGGCATGGACGTGGAGCTGCTCGTCGCGGCGGCCACGGGGACCCCGACGGCGGCGTCGATGCTGGGCACCGCGGGGCCGCTGGAGATCGTGGCGCGCATCCTCAACAACATCCGCGCCTGGGCCGCGTCCCGCCCAGAGCGCTCCGACGTATCGCTCTGGGCGGTGGACCTCTGCCTGCTGCTGCCCGCGCCGCCGCCCCGACTGCATTACGAACGCGCCCAACTCCTCGTACATAAGGGGGAGTTCCAGGCGGGCGCACGGGAGCTCGACACCTACGCCGACGAGGTCGCCGCGCTGGACCCGACCACGGCCGCCCGGGCGCGGCGGCAGGCGATGGGGGCGCGGGCGATGCTGAACTGACGGCCGGGGCGGGCGGGGCGACCGGGGCGGCCGGGCCAGCCGTGCTTCAGAGCCAGCCCTTGTCCCTCGCCGCCTTGACCGCCTCCGCGCGGTTGCGGACCGCGAGCTTCTGGATCGCGGTCGAGAGGTAGTTGCGGACCGTGCCCTGGGAGAGGTGCAGGGCGGTGGCGAGCTCGGCGTTGGTGGCGCCGTCGGCCGCCGCGCGGAGCACCTCGCGCTCGCGGTCGGTCAGCGGGTTAGCGCCCCCGGCGAGGGCGGCCGCCGCCAGCGTGGGGTCGATGACCCGCTCCCCCGCGAGCACCTTGCGCACCGCCGCGGCGAGCTGGGCCGCGGGCGCGTCCTTGACCAGGAACGCGTCGGCACCGGCCTCCATGGCGCTGCGCAGATAGCCGGGGCGGCCGAAGGTGGTGAGCACGACGACCTTCAACTCCGTGAAGTTCGCGCGCAGTTCGGCGGCCGCCTCGATGCCCGTGCAGCCGGGCATCTCGATGTCGAGCAGCGCCACGTCCACGGCGTGCTCGCGGGCCGCCGCGAGCACCTCGTCGCCGCGGGACACCTGGGCGACGACCTCGATGTCCGGTTCGAGGCCGAGCAGCGCCGCGAGGGCCTCACGGACCATCGCCTGGTCCTCGGCCAGCAGAATCCTGATGACATCGCCCGCGCCACGGGCGCCTTCCCCGCTGTGCCCACTGCTCCCGCTGCTCATGAAGGGGATCCTACGGCCGCCTTCGCCAGCGGTACGCGGACCGCCAGGCGGAAGCCGCGGCGCTCCGCGGGCCCCGTCTCCAGGACCCCGCCGACCGCCTCCACGCGCTCGGTGAGCCCCGTCAGGCCGTTGCCCGCCGTGGCGCCGGAACCGCCCACCCCGTCGTCCTCCACGGAGAGCTCCAGAAGCCGTCCTTCGAGCGTCTGGCGCGCTATGAACGCCACCGTGCAGTGCCGGGCCCCGCTGTGCCGCACGACGTTGGTCACGGCCTCCCGCAGCGCCCAGGCCAGCGCCGCCTCGGCCTCCTCGCCCGGCAGTTCGGCGGGCGGCTCCAGCGGCACCACGGGGTCGACACCGGCGGCGGTGAGCGCCGTGCGCGCGCCCGCGAGCTCACCGGCGAGGGTGCGCCGCCGGTAGCCGGAGACCGCCTCGCGCACGTCCACCAGGGCCTGGCGGCTGACCTGTTCGATGTCGGCGACCTGCTGGGCGGCCTTGTCGGGGTCGGTGGGGAGCATCCGCCCGGCGAGCTCGCTCTTGAGCGTGATCAGGGAGAGCGAGTGGCCGAGCAGGTCGTGCAGGTCCCTGGCGAGCCGCAGCCGCTCCTCGTTGGCGGCGAGTTGCGCGACGGTGGCGCGGGCCTGCCGGAGCTGGACCGTCGTGCGGATCAGCTCGCGGACGCCGGACATCGCGAAGCCCACCAGGAGGGTGATCACTCCGAGGTTGGTGACCAGGTCGCCCAGACCGTCGTCGCGCAGGCCGACCACGATCATCAGGAGGGTGACCACGGGGATGACCCCGAGCGCGTACCGCACCGGCAGGACGGCTCCCGCGGAGACCGAGACGTACACGAAGAGTCCGAGCCAGCTGTCGCCGAAGCTGAAGGCGAGGATCACGGCGAGGGCCACGAGCAGCGCGAACGAGGCGATGACGGCGCGCCATTGGAGGACCTTGGTGGTGTAGCGGAAGACGAGGGTCAGGTAGCAGGCCACGAAGAGCGCGAGGCCGAGCGAGCCGAGCACCGTGGCCAGGGGCGTGTGACGGCCCTCGGCCAGGTCCTTGACCGGAGCGCTCAGGAACACCAGCCAGACACCGATCCAGGCCGCCTTCGTGAGGAACTGGCGGCGGCCCTGCGGCGGCCGTCCGAAGGTGTACACGGGGTGGAGTTCGCTGCACTCAGCGTCTTTCACGTTCACGCCTTCAGTGTGTCCTTCCGGTACAGCCACGCCGCGCCGCCCGCGAAGAGGAGGAAGTAGGCGACCAGGAGCGTGATGTCCTTCGCGTGCGGTGCCTCGCCCAGTTCGATGGCCTGCCCGAGGGCAGCGTACGCGTGGGTGGGCAGCCAGGACGCGGTCTCCCGCAGCCAGTGCGGGAACGTCGTCACCGGCATCCACAGGCCGCCGAGGATGGACAGGCCGAAGTAGATGATCATCGTGATCGGGCGTACGGCGTCGCCGGTCGCGAGGTAGCCGATGGCCACGCCGAGCGCGGCAAAGCAGAGGCTGCCCGCCCAGATCGCGCCGGTCAGCGCCGCCCACTGCCAGGCGTCGAAGCGCACGTCCTTGAAGATCGCCGCGACGGCGAACACCACGACGATGGACGGCAGGCTGACCACGGCCGCGCTCGCGGTCTTCGCGAGGACGTAGCCGCGCCCGGGCAGGGCCGTCAGGCGCAGCTGCCGCACCCAGCCGCTCTCGCGCTCCTTGGCGATGCGCTCGCTGTTGCCCATGAGTACGGCGGTGAGGGCGCCGAAGGACGCCATCGAGACCATCATGAACGCGGGGACGGAGAGGCCGGTCTCGGGGACCTTGTCGGCGCCGCTCCGGCTGCCCGCGATGATCACGAAGAGCATCGAGGGGTAGATGACGGAGAAGAAGAGGAACTTGCGGTTGCGCAGGGCGCGGGTGATCTCGAGCTTGATCAGACTGTTCATCGGGTCCTGGCCTCCTCGGCCTCGGTGATCGCCACGAAGGCCTGCTCCAGGCCGAGCCCGGCGACTTCGAGGTTGCGGGGGTAGAGGCCGAGCCCGTACAGCGCGTGCACGGTGGCGTCGGCGTCCGTCGACTGGATGCGGACCGTGTGGCCCGTGATGTCGAGCGTGGTCAGGAAGGGCAGCTCGCGGAGCTGCTCCGTGCGCGCCGGATCGATCTCCGCCAGGTCGAAGGCGACCTTGCGGGCGCCCGCCTTCGCCTTGATCTCGGCGGCGGTGCCGTCCGCGAGGAGGCGGCCGCGGTGCAGGACCAGGACGCGGTCGGCGATCGCGTCGGCCTCCTCCAGGTAGTGCGTGGCGAAGAGGACCGCGCGGCCCTGGTCCGCCTGCTCCCGCATGGTGGCCCAGAACGCCTGGCGGGCCGTGACGTCCATGCCGGTGGTCGGCTCGTCGAGCACGATCAGGTCGTGGGCGCCCGCAGTGGCCAGCGCGAAGCGGACGCGCTGCTCCTGGCCGCCGGAGAGCTTGTCGACCTTGCGGTCGGCGATCTTGGTGATGCCCGCGTGGGCGAGCACGTCGTTGACCCGGTACGGCCTGGGGTGCAGGTCGCAGGCGAGCGTCACCAGCTCGCGCACGGTCACCTCGCCCATCAGGCCGCCGCTCTGCAGCATGGCGCCGACCCGGCCCGCGGTGATCGCCTCGCGCGGCTCGGCCCCGAAGACCCGCACCGTGCCGCTGTCCGGCCGCCGCAGGCCGAGGAGCAGGTCGAGGGTGGAGGACTTGCCCGCGCCGTTCGGCCCGAGGAGCGCCACCGTCTCGCCCGGGCGGAGGTCGAGGGTCAGGCCGTCGACGGCACGGACGTCGCCGTAGCTCTTGGTCACCTGCTCGAAGCTCACCACGTCGGCGGCGGGCGGTGCTGTGGTCGTCGTCATACCGAACATCGTCACAAAAGCGCAGGTGGCAGCGGCAGTGTCGGTTGTGGTGACTCCGGGATGACAGATGTCATGCAAAAGACCGGACGGTTCACCCGAGTGGCCCGGGTGAACCGTCCGGCCTCCGTGTGCCGGGCGGGATCAGCTCGCGTTCGTCTCGATGACCCCGATGCGCTCCGCGGGCGTCTTGCCGGTCAGCGCCTTGCCCATCGCCTGGGCCACGTCGGTCGGCTGGACCGGCGTCTTGGAGCCGTTGCCGCGCTGGATCAGGACCCCGTCGAAGACGTTGCCGTACAGCTTCTTGAGCTCTTCCAGGTTGTAGTGCACCTGGAGGGTGCCGTCCTTGAGGGCCTTCGTCTCAAGGATCTTCGGCAGCGACTTCTCCGGGCCGAAGGGGATCGACTTGGCGCCCGCCTTGATGGTGACGTTGGCGGACATGGCGGGCTTGGCGAACCGGGTCATGAACTTGTCGACCTCGGCCTTGGAGATGGCGGGCTTGCGTGTCGTGACCGGCACCTGGACCGAGCCAGCGCTGCCCGTCTCGACCTGCTTCTTGTACGCGTCGGCGACCGCCGTGGTCGACGCCTGCGGGTCGATGCCCTTGCCGACCTTGCCGTAGACCGGCACGGCCTTGCCCGGCACGAAGTCGACCGTGCCCTCCTGCGCCGTGCCGGAGCCGCCGGCGGCGCGCTCCAGGGCGGCCGCGAGCTTCTCCTCGTCGACGGGCATGACGGGCTCGACGACGCGCTGGCCGCCGAAGAGCGAGCCGATCACCGAGACGGGGTTGTAGTCGCTGCCCGCGGCCTCGCGGACGGTGGCCTGGCTGTCCAGGGTCAGGCCCGACTGGTCCGGCTTGAGGTCGACGGTGTCACCGCCCACCGAGAGCTTCAGGGACTTGGTGACGCGCTCGTCGAGTGCCGCGTCGAGCTTCTGGACGGCCTCGTCGCGGGTGCCGCCGCCGACGTCGACGCCGAGCACGGTGGTGCCCTTCGGGACGTCGGCGTGGTTCATCAACAGGCCCGCGCCGTACGCCCCACAGCCCACGACCACGACGGCGACCGCGAGGAGGACCAGCTTGTTGCGGCCCTTCTTCTTGGCCTTCGCCTTCGGCGCGGGGGTGGCGGGCGGCACGTCCGAGCGGACCGGCTCGGGCAGCTTCGGCGGGGTGTGCGGCACAGGGCCTTCGCCCTGCGGCCCGGTCCCGAACGGCGAGTTGTCGTGCGCGGGCGGTACGACGGGGATGCCGCTGGTCAGCGTCTCGCCGGAGACGTTGGAGCCCGGCGCGGGAGCACCGGGGCCGCCGGGGCCACCGGGGCCGCCGACGGGAGGCCGCGGGCCGCCGGGCGGCGGCGAGACCGGACCGGCCTTCTGCGGCGTGAGGATCGCGGTGTCGTCGCCCATGGCGCCGGAACGGGGCGGCCGCGCGCCGGAATTGGCGGGGCCACCGGGGGCGCCGGGGCCACCGGGAGCGCCGGGGGCGCCCGGACCCGACGGACGGGCCGCCTGCGGCGTCGGAGGCGCCAGCGGGCTGTCGCCCGTGACGGGACCGCCGGTCGGCCCTGCCGGGGGCCGGGAGCCGCCGGGGCCGCCCGTACCGCCCGTACCACCGGAGAAGTACGGCAGGTCGCCGCGCTGCGGATCGCCCTGCGGGGCGCCCGTGCCGAGGGGGCCCGACGCCACGGCGCCGGACACGTCGAAGGAGCCCGTGCCGGACCCGTTCGTACCGGAACCGCCCGAACCGCCCGTGCCGCTCCCGCCCTCGTTCCGGGCGGGCTTGCGCGGCGCGAACCAGTCGCTCGTCTTCTCCTCGGCCGGGGAGGAGGATCCCGTGCCGCCGTCGCCCGGGGCGGCGGACCCGGCGGCGACCGGGGCTCCGGCCCCCGTCGCCCGGCCCGTCTCCCCGGCGCCGGGAGCACCGGGAGCGCCCGGCGCTCCGCCGTCACGGCGGCCGCCGTCCAGGGGCACGGACTCCCCGCGCGGACCCTCGTCACCGACGGGCGTCCGCATGACGACCGGCGGGATGGGCCGCGAACCGGGGATGTTGATCCGGATGCGGGTGGTCAGCGTGGTCTGGGTCTCGGGCTCGTCGGGCCGCTCTTCGGCGGCCTGCCGCCGCGCTCCGTCCATTCCGCCGTCGGCGGGAGCACCCTGTGCCGGGGAGCCGTACGGCGGCGTCCCCGAGGGGTATGCGGCTCCACCGCGCCCCTGGGGCCCGGAGGACGAACTGTCAGTTTCACGACTCAAGGCAGGTTCTCCTGGTTGACTCCGCCGCCCGTCTCGACCTCATCCGGGGTCCCCCCGGCCGGAGGTTGGGGGAGGCTCGGCGGCCGCACCACCATACTGGCCGCCGTCGGCACTCATCCCGTGACCGGTGTCAAACCCGTGCGGCACACCGGCCGAAGTGGTACGTCACTTGCCAAGTCGGGCGGCGGGCGCGCTCGGTTGCGGCCCCTGCCCGAGCGTGGCGCACATCACAGCGACGGCCATTCCGCCGAGCAGAAAGCCGTACGAACCGAGACCCGCGCCGAAGAGGAAGTCGCCCTCGGGTCTGGTGGCGGTGAGCAGCATGACCACGACCAGCCAGCCTGCGGCGGGCGCAACGGCCCCCGCCCTGGTGCCGATCGCCCGCGACCCGCCGTAGAAGAGGCCACCGGCACCGACGAGCGCGAGCAGCAACCCCGCGGGGAAGAAGCCCCCTTGGACGAGCGACCCGGCGACGCCGACGACGGCGCCGAGGACGAAGAGCAGGGCACAGGCGGCGAGCCGTCCCGCCCTCAGGGGCTGCGCGAGGAAGCTGCCGGGGGCTCCGGCGGCGCCCGCGCCGGACGTCGGACCTGTCTCTGCCCCCTTCGGAGCGGGGGGCTTGGAGGCCCCGGAACCGGCCCCTGACGACGCACGGGAACGCGTACTCACAGCGCGGTCACCTCAGCCACATCCGTCACCCTTTCGAGTCCCGCGAAGAGATCGGTCTCACGGAACGTTCCTTCTGCCGACGCTTCTCCCCGCACCAGCTCGTAGTACTCCACATCGAAAATCGGCTGCGCGAGCTCGTTGGAGAGGATGAAGAGCGGACCGCTCACCGTGATCTGGGTCGCGTGGGCCGCCATGGCCGCCGCCTTGGCCGCCTTGTACGGTCGGCCGTCGATCTCCGTGGTGATCCGCTCGTCGTCCGTGACGCCGGGCACGTCGGCGACGACGGCGGGCGTGCCGAACGGCGAGTGCCGCAGCGCGCCCGACATCCAGTGGAAGCGCTCCTCGACCACGGACCGCGGAGCACGGTTCCAGTAGATCTTCGCGATGGTGTGGGGCGTGCCGAGGTCCGCGCGGAAGGCGGGCTCGGAGGCGAGCTCGGCCGCGCGCATGGCGACGCGGTGCGCCTGGATGTGGTCGGGGTGGCCGTACCCGCCGTCCGGGTCGTACGTCACCAGGACCTGGGGGCGCACCTCGCGGATCACTTCGACGAGGTGCGCGGCGGCCTCGTCGAGGTCCGCCGACCAGAAGGCGCCGGGGCGGTCGTTCTGCTCGACGCCCATCATCCCGGAGTCGCGGTAGCGCCCGGTGCCGCCGAGGAAGCGGTGGTCGGCGACCCCCACTTCCTTCATGGCGGCCGCCAGCTCCCCGATGCGCTGGGCGCCCAGGGAGTCCTCTCGGTCGGCGGCGAGATGGGCGAGCTCGGCCGGAATGACCTCGCCCTCCTCGCCCAGCGTGCAGGTCACCAACGTGACATGAGCGCCCTCGGCCGCGTACTTGGCCATGGTCGCGCCGGTGGTGATCGACTCGTCGTCGGGATGCGCGTGCACGAGCAGCAGGCGCCGGGCGGGCAGTTCCGTCATGGGACCACCCTACGAGCCCGCGTCAGAACTTGATGTCGCTGATCATCCCGGCCACGTTGGTCGTCAGCTCGTTGATCGTGGGCGCGACGGACGAGCTCGCCAGATAGAAGCCGAGCAGCGTACAGACGACCGCGTGTCCCGCTTTCAGTCCTGACTTCTTGACCAACAGGAAGACGATGATCGCCAGCAGCACCACCGCCGAAATCGAGAGTGCCACGGCGGTCACCTCCAACTCGTTGTCGTACCCCAGTGCGGACCCCAGCAGGTACATACCCACCAAGCGCTACGGATCATAACTATCCGTGCGGACGCATGAGTCGGAGCACGGCAGCACAGGGGGGCGCATGAGCCATAGGCTCGGGGGATGACCACCGAGAACCCCGGAATTCCCAGGCCCGACGAGAGCCAGGCACAGCGGCTCTCCTTCCCGCGTCAGCACGCCAGGACGCAGCGCTTCACCCTCGGCGCGCCCCGTGCGTTCACGGTGGCGCCCGACGGGTCGCGCGTCGCCTTCCTGCGCTCGTCCGACGGCACCGACCGGGCGAACCGGCTCTGGGTCCTCGACGTGTCGGACACCAGCTCGGAGCGGGTCGCGGCCGATCCGCACGTGCTGCTCGGCGGCGTCGCCGAGCAGTTGTCCGCCGAGGAGCGCGCACGGCGCGAACGCAGCCGTGAGGGCGGCGCGGGCATCGTGGGATACGCGACGGACGCGGCGGTGGAGCTGGCCGCGTTCGCGCTTTCGGGACGCCTCTTCACCGCGGAGCTGCGCGCGGGCACGGCGCGCGAACTGCCCGTGCCGGGGCCGGTGATCGACCCGCGCCCCTCGCCCGACGGGCGGCACGTCGCCTACGTGGCGCAGGGCGCCCTGCGCGTGACGGGGGTGGACGGGGAGGACGACCGGGCCCTCGCGGAGCCTGAGGCGGGCCAGGAGGCGACCGTCACCTATGGTCTCGCCGAGTTCATCGCGGCGGAGGAGATGGCCCGGTCACGGGGCTTCTGGTGGTCGCCCGACTCGGAGCGGCTGCTCGTCGCGCGGGTGGACGACGCCCCCGTGCAGCGGTGGTGGATCGCGGATCCGGCGCACCCGGACCGGGCGCCCGAGCAGGTCGCGTACCCGGCCGCGGGCACGCCCAACGCGGACGTGAGCCTGTGCGTGCTCGGCCTGGACGGCTCGCGCACCGAGGTGGTCTGGGACCGCGCCCGCTTCCCGTACCTCGCCCGGGTGCACTGGTCGGCGGACGGCGCGCCGCTGCTTCTCGTGCAGTCCAGGGACCAGGGCAGCCAGCTGTATCTCGCGGTGGATCCGGACAGCGGTGCCACGCGGATGGTGCACGCGGAGGAAGATCCAGAATGGCTTGAACTTTTCCCTGGTGTGCCGTGCTGGTCGCCCAGCGGGAAGCTGGTGCGGATCGTCGACGAGGGGGGCGCCCGCGTCCTCGCGTGGGGGGAACGTCCGCTCACCGGACCGCAGTTGCACGTCCGCGCGGTCCTCGACGTCACCGAGGAGGACATCCTGGTGTCGGCGTCGGCGGGTGCGGCGGCGGCCGACCCGGAGACCGGCGAGATCCACGTGTACCGCGTCAACGAGCTGGGGGTGGAGCGCGTCTCGCAGGAGCCGGGCGTGCACTCGGCGGTGCGCGCGGGCGGCCTCACCGTCCTGGTGTCGGCCACGCTCGACCGCCCCGGCGCGCAGGTGCAGGTGCTGCGCGGGGGCAAGCAGGTGGCGACCGTCGCCTCACACGCCCAGCGCCCGGGGCTCACTCCGCGCGTGACGCTCACCGAAGTGGGCACGCGGAACATCCCGTGCGCCGTCCTGCTCCCCACTGATTACAAGGAGACGGACGGGCCTCTTCCGGTACTGCTCGATCCGTACGGCGGCCCGCACGGCCAGCGCGTCCAGCGTGCGCACAACATCTTCCTGACCTCGCAGTGGTTCGCCGACCAGGGCTTCGCGGTCCTCGTCGCGGACGGCCGCGGCACCCCCGGCCACTCCCCCGGCTGGGAAAAGTCGATCAAGAACGACAAGACCCTCACCCTCGAGGACCAGGTCGACGCCCTCCACTCGCTCGCCGAGCAGTTCCCCTTCGACCTGTCCCGGGTGGCGATCCGCGGCTGGTCCTACGGCGGCTACCTGGCGGGCATGGCCGCGCTGCGCCGTCCCGACGTGTTCCACGCCGCGGTCGTCGGCGCCCCGGTCACGGATCTGCGGCTCTACGACACGCACTACGAGGAGCGGTACCTGGGCGATCCGAACCGGACCCCGGAGACGTACCGGCACAACTCCCTGATCTGGGACGAGGGACTCGTGGAGGCGGCCGAGCCGCACCGCCCGATGCTCATCGTGCACGGCCTGGCCGACGACAACGTGGTGGTGGCGCACTCCCTGCGGCTGTCCTCCGCACTGCTCGCCGCGGGCCGCCCGCACGAGGTCCTGCCGCTGTCCGGCGTCACCCACATGACGCCGCAGGAGCAGGTCGCGGAGAACCTGCTCCTGCTCCAGGTGGACTTCCTGAAGCGCTCCCTGGGCCTGCCGGGGAAGTAGCCGCGAGCAGCCCCGCCCGCTACGGCACGACCTGCTTCTCCTCGGCGAAGTGGCAGGCCGAGTCGTGCGCGGCGGGGCTTTCGGCGAGCCGGAACTCCGCCGGTACGGCGAGCAGCGGGACCTCCAGCGCGCACCGCTCCTGCGCCTTCCAGCAGCGGGTGCGGAAGCGGCAGCCGGAGGGCGGGTTGGCGGGCGAGGGCACGTCTCCGGAGAGGATGATCCGCTCGCGGTGCTCGCGCGCCTCGGGGTCGGGGACGGGCACGGCGGAGAGCAGCGCCTGGGTGTAGGGGTGCGTGGGGTGGTCGTAGATCTCCGCGTCCGAGCCGATCTCCACGATCCGCCCGAGGTACATCACGCCGACCCGGTCGGAGATGTGCCGCACGATCGACAGGTCGTGCGCGATGAAGACGTAACTGAGGTCGAACTCGTTCTGCAGCTTCTCCAGGAGGTTGATGACCTGGGCCTGCACGGAGACGTCGAGTGCGGAGACCGGTTCGTCGGCGACGATGACCTCGGGGCGCAGTGCCAGGCCGCGCGCGATGCCGATGCGCTGGCGCTGGCCGCCGGAGAACTGGTGCGGATAGCGGTTGATGTACTCGGGGTTGAGCCCGACCACGTCGAGCAGCTCCTGCACCTTCTGGCGGCGCGAGCCCTTCGGCGCGACCTCGGGGTGGATCTCGTACGGCTCGCCGATGATGTCGCCGACCGTCATCCGGGGGTTCAGGGACGTGTAGGGGTCCTGGAACACCATCTGGATGTTGCGGCGCACCGCCTTCAGTGCGCGGCCGGAGAGGCTGGTGATGTCCTCTCCCTTGTAGCGGATCTCGCCCGCGGTCGGCCGCTCCAGGTTGACCAGCATCCTAGCGACCGTCGACTTGCCGCAGCCGGACTCCCCCACGATGCCGAGCGTCTCGCCCTGCCCGAGGTCGAAGTCGACGCCGTCCACGGCCTTGACCGCGCCGACCTGCTTGCGGATGACGATGCCCTGGGTCAGCGGATAGTGCTTGACCAGGCCGCGGACCTGGAGGATGGGCTCGCGCCCCGACTCCGATCCGTGCGCGGCGAAGTCCGTCTCGCCCTTGGCCTTGTCCATCAGCTGCCGCGCGGTCTCGCCCTCCTCTGCCAGCTGCTTCTTGCTGATGTGCGCGCCGCCTTCACCGTGTCGCATCGAGCGTCTCCTTCCAGAAGTGGCAGGCGCTCCTGCGGTCGGCGGTCAGTCCTTCGTACGTCACCTGCGCGAGCGGCGGCTCGTCGGTGCGGCAGACGTCCTGGGCCATGGGGCAGCGGGGGTTGAAGGCGCAGCCCGGCGGGATGTTCATGAGGTTGGGCGGCAGCCCCTTGATCGCGTACAGCTCCTGGCCCTTCTGGTCCAGGCGCGGGATGGATTCGAGCAGGCCGCGGGTGTAGGGGTGTGCGGGGGCCCGGTAGATCTCGTGGACGGGGGCCTGTTCGACGATGCGGCCCGCGTACATGACGGCGATGGTGTCGGCGACGTCCGCCACCACGCCGAGGTCGTGGGTGATGAGGATCAGGCCCATGTTCATCTCGCGCTGGAGCTCCGCGAGCAGGTCCATGACCTGGGCCTGGACCGTCACGTCGAGGGCGGTGGTGGGCTCGTCGGCGATGATCAGCGAGGGTTCGAGCGCCATCGCCATGGCGATCATGATGCGCTGGCGCATGCCGCCGCTGAACTGGTGCGGGAACTGCCCGACCCGCTCCTTGGCGGCCGGGATGCGCACCCTGTCCATCAGTTCGACGGCCTTGGCCTTGGCGTCCTTGCGCGACATGCCGCGGTGGACGACGTACATCTCGCCGAGCTGTTCGCCGACGCTGAGCACCGGGTTCAGGGAGGACAGCGCGTCCTGGAAGATCATCGCCATCCCGGCGCCGCGGATCTTGCGCCGCTCCTCCTCCTTGAGCTTGAGGAGGTCCTGGCCGCGGAAGAGGATCTCACCGGCGGTGATCTTCCCGGGCGGGGTGTCGAGGATGCCCATGACGGCCTGGGCGGTGACGGACTTGCCGGAGCCGGACTCGCCGAGGACGGCGAGGGTCTCTCCCGCGTCGACGCTGTAGTCGACGCCGTTGACGGCTCTGGCGACGCCGTCCCTGGTGCGGAACTCCACGTGCAGGTCACGCACTTCGAGCAGCTTGGACGCCGCGGGCGTGCCGGACGCGGCCGCCTCGGATGCCACGGTTGCCATGGGCGCCTACCTCAGCTTCGGGTCGAGGGCGTCGCGCACCGCGTCGCCGAGCATGATGAACGCGAGCACGGTGATGGCCAGGGCTCCGGCGGGCCAGAGCAGCATGTGCGGGGCGTTGCGGATGTACTGGGAGGCGGCCGAGATGTCGATGCCCCAGCTGACGGTCGGCGGCTTCAGGCCGACGCCGAGGTAGGAGAGCGTGGCCTCCAGGGCGATGTACGTGCCGAGCGCGATGGTCGCCACGACGATCACGGGGGCGATGGCGTTCGGGGTGATGTGGCGCAGCAGCATCCTGGAGTTGGAGGCGCCGAGGGCCCGGGCCGCCTGGACGTAGTCGTTCTGTTTGGCGGTGATGACGGAGCCGCGGGCGATGCGGGAGATCTGCGGCCAGCCGAGCAGCACCATGAAGCCGATCACCGGCCAGACGGTGGAGCTGGTGACCACCGACAGGAGCACCAGACCGCCCAGGACGACGGGGATGGCGAAGAAGATGTCGGTGATGCGGGAGAGGACCGCGTCCCACGCCCCGCCGAAGAACCCGGCGAGCCCGCCGAGCACGCTGCCGATGAGCGCGACGCCGAGGGTGGCGCAGACACCGACGGTGACCGAGATGCGGGTGCCGTACACGACCCGGGTGTAGACGTCGCAGCCCTGCTCGTTGTAGCCGAAGGGGTGTCCTGGCGCCGAGCCCTTCTGGGCGTTGGAGAGGTCGCAGTCGAGCGGGTTGCCGGAGGCGATGAGCGAGGGCCAGAGGGAGATGACGACGAGGAAGAGGATGACCAGGCCCGAGACGATGAAGATCGGGTTGCGCCGCAGGTCCCGCCAGGCGTCGGACCAGAGGCTGCGGGCGGGGGCCGACGGGCCGCCGCCGTCGGGCCCGCCCGGCGTCTTGTCCAGGGAGGTCGCCTCGCTCGCCGCGAGGTCCATCGCGCCGCCCATGCCGGTCGCGGCGATGGCGCCCTGCGGCTCCTTGGGTTCAGGCATAGCGGATCCTCGGGTCGAGTACGGCGTACAGGAGGTCGACGATCAGGTTGGCCACCAGGAAGACGAGGACGAGGACGGTCACGAAGCCGACGACGGTCTGGGTGCTCTGGCGGAGGATCCCCTGGTAGAGCTGGAAGCCGACGCCGTGGATGTTGAAGATCCGCTCGGTGACGATCGCGCCGCCCATCAGTGCGCCCACGTCGGTGCCGATGAAGGTGACGACGGGGATCAGGGAGTTGCGCAGCAGGTGCCGGGTGACGACGCGGCGCCGGGGCAGGCCCTTGGCGACGGCAGTGCGGACGTAGTCGGCGCGCCGGTTCTCCGCGATGGAGGTGCGGGTCAGGCGGGTGACGTACGCCAGGGAGACCGAGGCGAGCACGAGTCCTGGGATCAGCAGCTCGTTGAAGGGCGCCTCGCTCGACACCGAGGGTTTGATGACGCCCCACTGCACGCCGAGCAGCAGTTGCAGGACGAGTCCGGTGACGAAGGTGGGGATGGAGATGACGACGAGCGTGAGCAGCAGCACCACGGTGTCGATGGGGCGCCCGCGCCGCAGGCCCGTCAGCACGCCCAGCGAGATGCCGATGACGATCTCGAAGACGATGGCGACGACGGTCAGGCGGATGGTGACCGGGAAGGCGGCCGACATCAGCTCGGTGACCTTCTGACCGTTGAACGCGGTGCCGAAGTCGCCGGTGAAGACGTTGCCCATGTACGTGAGGTACTGCTGCCACACCGGCTTATCGAGGCCGAACTCCTTCTTCAGCTGGGCGGCCGTGGCGGGGTCGCACTTGCGGTCGCCGCACAGGCCCGCGACGGGGTCGCCCATCACGTTCACCATCAGGAAGATCAGCAGCGTGGCGCCGATGAAGACCGGGATCATCTGCAGCAGACGCCGGATCACATAACGTCCCATGGGGGCTCCGGAATTAAGGGGAGCGGCCGCCCGGCTCCCCCGCGGGGGCCGAACGACCGCTCCCGGCGTCTCAGTTGACCTTGATCTCGTTGTAGACCGGCACGCTGAACTGGTTCAGCGTGACGTCGGAGACCTTGTCCGAGTAGCCGGCGCTGCCGTTCTGGTACCAGAGCGGGATGGCGGGCATCTCCTTGGCGAGGATCTTCTCGGCGTCCTGGAACTTGCCGATGGCCTTGTTGGTGTCCGTCTCCCCGTTGGCCTCGTTGACGAGCTTGTCGAACTCCTTGTCGGAGAACTTGCCGTCGTTGGACGGGGCGTCGGTGAAGTAGACCGGCTCCAGGAAGTTCTGGATCAGCGGGTAGTCCATCTGCCAGCCCGCACGCCAGGCGCCGTCCAGCTCCTGCTTGGAGGCCTTGCTGCGGAAGTCGGCGAAGGTGCCGACGGGGTTGGCGACGCAGGCCTTGTCGTTGCCGAGGGCCTTGTTGATGGAGTTGCAGACGGCGTCGACCCACTCCTTGTGCGAGCCGGTGTCCGCGTTGTAGGTGACCTTGAGGGTGCCGCCGGGGATGCCGCCGCCCTCCTCGACCAGCTTCTTGGCCGCCGCGGCGTCGTACTCGCAGGCGTCGCCGCACAGCCCCTTCTTGTAGCCGCCCTTCTCACCGAGGACCGGAGAGGTCCAGTCGGAGGCGGGCGTCCGCGTCTTCTGGAAGATCGTTTCGGTGATCTGTTCGCGGTTGATCGCCCGGGACAGGCCCATCCGGACCTTCTCCAGGCCCGGCTTGTTCCACTTGCTGTCGTAGAACGGGAAGGCGAGGGTCTGGATGATGCCCGCGGGGGTGTTGATGTAGCGGTCGCCGAGGTCGTTCTTGGCGTTCTTGAGCTGCGAGGCGGGGACGTCGTCGACCAGGTCGAGGTTGCCCGCCATCAGGTCGGTGTAGGCGGTGTTGTTGTCGGTGTAGACCTTCATGTCCACACCGCCGTTCTGCGCCTTGTCGTCGCCGGGGTAGCCGTCCCACTTGCGCAGGGACATCTTCGAGCCCTTGGTGTACGAGTCCACGGTGTACGGACCGTTGCCGACGGGCTTGGAGAGCCAGGCGTCGTGGTCGTCGTAGAACGCCTTGGGCAGCGGCGCGAAGGCCGGGTAGCCGAGGGTGTCGGGCCAGGTGGAGAACTTCTGGCTGAGCTTGACCGTGAAGGTCTTGTCGTCGACGACCTTCAGTCCGGAGAGGGTCTTCGCGCCGGGCTCGCCCTTCTCGGGGTGGACCTTGTCGTAGCCCTCGATGTAGCCGAAGAAGTAGGCGTTCTTCTGGTTGTTCTTGAGGTTGGCGCCGTAGTTCCAGGCGTCCACGAAGGACTTGGCGGTGATCTTCTCGCCGTTGCTGAACTTCCAGTTGTCCTTGATCTTGACCGTGAAGTTCTGGGCGTCCTTGGTGTCGATCGACTCGGCGATCATGTCCTTGGCCTCGCCGGTCTTCGGGTCGTACCGCTTGAGACCGCGGAAGACCATGTCGAGGATCTTGCCGCCCTGCACCTCGTTGGTGTTCGCCGGCTCCAGCGGGTTCTGGGGGTCGCCCCAGGAGGAGCTCACGATGCCGGAGCCGTCGCCACCACCGCCGCCGCTGCTCCCCCCGCCACCGCAGGCCGTCGCCGCGAGAGCGACGGTCACCGCACATGCGGCCCACTTGGCGTGCGTGGCTCCACGCATGGAGTCCTCCTGTCCTGAGCTGTCCCTGAGCTGTCTTCAGCGCCTCTTGAGTCGCTTACCGCCAAATATCGCCTCAAGAGGAATGAACCGCACATTTACTCCACCCGTACGAGTCCGAGCCCATCCGGATGTACGCATTCCGAGACGCCTGCGCCCGCATATCGGACTCATATCGGACCCATTGCCCGGCTTGCCCAAAACTGACGGACCTTGTCCATCACGCATGATTACGCCAACGCAATGGCATGCCCATGTTCAAGTAAAGAATAATTAAAGGACCTCAAGACAGGCTCAAAGCGGCTCACGATTCATTGACCGCGTGGGAAACGCCTTGCGAAAGTCGCGCCAAGCCCGTGGGTGCTGGTTGTCCTGCGGATTCCTGATGACCCTCTCCGGGCCTGGAGCGCCATGACCTCCCCAACTCCCGCCGCTGCCGCCACGCTTGAAGTGACGGACAAAACACCCGGCACGCCTTCACCGCCCAAGGACCAGGGCAGCAAGGGCCGTTCGCCGGGACGGCTCGCCTGGACCCGCTTCAAGCGGGACAAGTCCGGCGTGATCGCCGCCTGTGTCGTGATCTTCTTCTTCGTCATCGCGCTCTGCGCGCCGCTGATCGCGAAGGCGTACGGGAAGAACCCGTACGACACCTACGGACTCGACCAGCCGGGACTGCTCAACGACTTCAACTACCCGGTCAAGCCGAACGGCGGCATCGACGGGGACTTCTGGTTCGGCGTGGAGCCGGTCCTCGGCAGGGACGTCTTCACCTTTCTGCTCTACGGAATCCGCAACTCCCTGCTGATCGCGACCGCGACGACGCTGCTCGTCACCCTGCTCGGCATCACCATCGGGCTCACCGCCGGATACATCGGCGGGAAGACGGACTACCTCATCGGCCGGGTCATCGACATCCTGCTGGCCTTCCCGTCGACGCTCTTCTACATCGCGTTCTTCCCGGTGATGATCTCGGTCCTGGTCAGCCCCGAGGACAAGATCCCGCAGTGGCTCACCGTCACCAGCCTCATCACGGTGATGACCGCCTTCGGCTGGGCCCCCCTGGCCCGTCTGCTCCGCGGTGAGGTACTCGCCCTGCGCGAGCGGGAGTTCGTGGAGGCGGCCAAGGTCACCGGCGCCTCACCGGCGCGCATCATCTTCAAGGAACTCCTCCCGAACCTGTGGACGCCGATCCTGATCCAGGCGACGCTCCTGCTTCCGCTGTTCGTCACC
Source organism: Streptomyces sp. NPDC042371 (assembly GCF_056437465.1). NCBI lineage: Bacteria > Bacillati > Actinomycetota > Actinomycetes > Kitasatosporales > Streptomycetaceae > Streptomyces > Streptomyces sp. NPDC042371. The sequence continues at coordinate 312,824 of NZ_JBWKAP010000002.1, forward strand.
GCCGAGGCCGGTCTGGCCTTCCTGGGCGTCGGACTGGAGGAGCCCACGCCGGACTGGGGAGTGATGATCCAGAACGGCTCGAAGTACTACCAGGACGACATCACCTTCATGGTCTTCCCCGGCCTCGCCATGGTGATCTTCGTAGTGGCCTTCAACCTCCTCGGCGACTCGGTGCGCGACGCGCTCGACCCGAAGACCCGACGCTGACACTCCCCGGGGCAGGCACGCGCGACGGGGCCGTGTCTGCCCGCTCTTCGCTCTCTTTCCTTCACACAGGGTTGGTAGCCAGATGGCAATCTCACGCAGAAACCTCCTCATCTCGACGTCGGTCGCGGCGGGCGGCTCGCTCGTGCTGTCCGCGTGCAGCAGCGGCGACTCGGGCGGAGGGAAGGGCGGCGCGCACGGCGGTGCCACGGAGTACACCAACGCGAGCGTGAAGGTGGGCACCGAGAAGGACTCGACCGGGCCCGCGCCCGGCGTCCCCGGCGGCAAGAAGGGCGGCACGATCTACGGCGTCGCCGAGGACGACGTGTCGCACATGGACCCGCAGCGCATCTACTTCGCGTACAACTCCTCCCTCGCCAACCTCTTCGCGCGCTGCCTCACCGGCTACCAGACCGACATGGAGGGCCACCAGATCCTCGTCGGCGACCTCGCCACGGACACCGGCAAGGCCTCGGACGACAACAAGACCTGGACCTTCACGCTGAAGGACGGCATCAAGTGGCAGGACGGCAGCGACCTCACCGTCGACGACGTCCGGCACGGCTTCGAGCGCGCCTGGGCCCCGTTCATCACCGAGGGCGCCATCTACGTCCAGCAGGCGCTGACCGGCAAGGGCGCCAAGTGGCGTGACGCGTACGAGGGCCCGTACAAGGGCAAGCACCTGGACTCGATCGTCACCGACAAGGCGAAGAAGACGATCACCTTCCACCTGAAGGAGTCGCGCCCCGAGTTCAACTTCACGCTGGCCATGCACTCGTACGCGGCCGCTCCCGTGAAGCACGACACCAAGGAGAAGTACGACAAGGCGCCCTTCTCCTGTGGCCCCTACATCGTCAAGCACCGCTCCATCGACAAGTCGATGACGCTGACGCGCAACAAGCACTGGGACCCGAAGACCGACTCCATCCGCAACGCCTACCCGGACAGCTTCGAGTTCGAGTTCGGGCCGACCGGCAACGAGTCCTGCGACCGCTTCATCGCGGACCAGGGCAAGGACCAGCAGATGGTCGCCATCTACGAGCCGATCCCGGCCGAGCGCATGCAGAAGGTGCTCACCACCCCCGACATCAAGGAGCGCAGCTTCAACGGCCTGTCGTCGGGCACCTACTACTTCGCCATCAACATGAAGCGCGTCACGGACGTCGAGGTGCGCAAGGCCCTCCTCATCGCCTGGCCGCTGGAGCAGAGCCGCAAGATCTACGGCGGTACCACCGCGGGCGACTACGCGACGACGATCCTCAGCCCCGACATCGTCGGCCGCGAGAAGTTCGACCTCTACGACAAGCTGGACGAGCCGCAGGGCGACGTGAAGCGGGCCCACGAGATCCTGAAGAAGGCCGGGAAGCTCGGCACGAAGATCGTTTACGCCTTCCCGCGGCGCCCCACGTACGACAAGACCAAGATCATCATCGAGAAGAACCTGAAGGCCGCGGGCTTCGAGCCGGTCATCAAGCCGCTCAACTCGACGGACTTCTACGACCAGGCACAGCGCCTGGACAACAAGTTCGACGTGATGTGGTTCGGCTGGTCGCCGGACTGGCCGACCGCCTACACCATGATCCAGCCGATGTTGGACGGCACGGCCATCGGTGACGGCCAGAACAACGTCTCGCAGTGCGACGTCCCCTGGATCAACGAGGCGATCAAGAAGAACGCCGTCATCGCGGACCCGAAGGAAGCGGGCAAGGCCTGGGCCGCGCTCGACAAGCGGATCATGAAGGAGGTCGTGCCGATCATCCCGGAGACCTACCAGCGCCGTTGGTACCTGCACGGCTCCAAGGTCGGCGGCGCCATCCACGACCCGCAGTTCGCCGCGACGCTGCTCCACAAGACGTACGTCAAGGGCTGACGACCGCCCCCGGGGCGGGCTCCCGGTTTTCTCCACGGGGGCCCGCCCCGACCCTCACTTCCCTTACGGCATCCGTCAGGAATCCCAACTGCCATGCTCCGCTTCCTCCTTCGCCGCGTCATCGGCGGCGCGGTGATCCTGCTGATCATCAGCGCGATCGTCTTCCTCCTCTTCTACGCCGCTCCGCGCGACCCCGCGCGCCTGGCCTGCGGCAAGGTCTGTCCGCCGGACACGCTGGCGCTGGTGAAGCACAACCTGGGGATCGCCGATCCGCTGCCGGTGCAGTTCTGGCACTGGTTCGAGGGTCTGTTCGTCGGCCGCGACTACGACACCTACGGGTTCTGTGACGCGCCCTGCCTCGGCTACTCGTTCCGCAACCGGGAACCCGTCCTGGCCACCATCCTCGACCGCTTCCCGACCACCGTCTCGCTCTCGATCGGCGCCGCGGTCGTGTTCGTCGTCGCCGGCGTGGGCACCGGCATGCTGGCCGCCGTCAAGCAGGGCAAGGCGGTCGACAAGATCGCCTCGTCGGCGTCGCTCATCGCCTCCTCGATGCAGATCTACGTCGTCGGCGTCTTCGCCGTGTACCTCCTCACCGACCAGATGCATCTGCTCGACCGGCCCTCGTACACGCCGATCACCGAGAATCCCGCACAGTGGTTCTCCGGGCTGCTGATCCCCTGGCTCGTGCTCGCGCTCATCTTCACCGCGAACTACACCCGCATGGCCCGCTCGCAGCTCGTCGAGACGATGAACGAGGACTACGTCCGCACGGCCAAGGCCAAGGGGCTCTCGCGCCGCACGGTCTTCTTCAGCTTCGCCTGGCGCGGCGCGATGGGCCCGATCGTCACCATCTTCGGCCTGGACATCGGCGTCCTGCTCGGCGGCGCGATCATCACCGAGAAGACCTTCGCCCTGCACGGCATCGGCGAGCTGTCGGTGAAGGCGGTCGACACGAGCGACCTGCCGCTCCTGCTGGGAGTGGTCCTGGTCGCGGCCACCGCGATCGTCATCTTCAACATCGTCGTCGACGCCCTCTACGCGCTGATCGATCCGCGCGTGCGGCTGTCCTAGGGCTCAGGGAGAGATCTGATGAGCACCACCCCCTTCCTGTCCGTACGCGACCTGCGCGTCCACTTCTCCACCGAGGACGGCATGGTCAAGGCCGTCGACGGTCTCGACTTTGAGCTGGAGAAGGGCAAGACCCTCGGCATCGTGGGCGAGTCCGGCTCCGGCAAGTCCGTCACGAACCTCGCGATCCTGGGCCTGCACCACAAGGACAGCACCGCCATCGACGGCGAGATCCTCCTCGACGGCAAGGAGCTGCTCACCGCCACCGAGCGGGAGCTGGAGCAGCTGCGCGGCAACAAGATGGCGATGATCTTCCAGGACGCCCTCGCCTCCCTCTCGCCCTACCACACCATCGGCCGGCAGATCGGCGAGACGTTCCGCAAGCACACCGGTGCCTCCAAGAAGGAGGCCAGGGACCGGTCGATCGAGATGCTGACGAAGGTCGGCATCCCGCAGCCCGACCTGCGCGTGGACGACTACCCGCACCAGTTCTCCGGCGGCATGCGCCAGCGCGCGATGATCGCGATGTCGCTGGTCTGCAACCCGACGCTGCTGATCGCCGACGAGCCGACCACCGCGCTCGACGTGACGGTCCAGGCGCAGATCATGGACCTCCTGAAGGACCTCCAGCAGGAGTTCGGCACGGCGATCATCTTCATCACGCACGACCTGGGCGTGATCGCCGACATCGCGGACGACGTCCTGGTGATGTACGGCGGCCGGTGCGTGGAGCGGGGCACGAAGAAGGAGGTCCTGCGCGCGCCGCAGCACCCCTACACCTGGGGCCTGCTGGGCTCCATGCCCTCGCTCGAGGGCCCCGTGGACGTGCCGCTCTCCCCCATTCCGGGCACCCCGCCGAGCCTCCTCAACCCGCCCTCCGGGTGCCGCTTCCACCCGCGGTGCGCGTTCACCGAGCAGGTCGGGGACGGTCGCTGCGCGGGCGAGCTGCCGCTCCTCGAACTGACCGGGGGCCGGGGCGCGGCCTGCCACCTCACGGCCGACCAGCGCACGGAGTTCTTCGCGGACTTCGCGGGCTCGCGCACCGACTGACGTACAAGAGACGGGAATTCACGACGATGAGCAGTACCACGCCCTCTCCTCTCCTGGACGTCAGCGGGCTGACCAAGCACTTCCCCGTGATGGGCGGGTTCCCGTTCAAGCGGAAGATCGGCGCCGTGCAGGCGGTGGACGGTCTGGACTTCACCGTCGGCGGGGGCGAGAGCCTGGGCCTGGTCGGCGAGTCCGGCTGCGGCAAGTCGACGACGGGCCGCCTGATCACACGCCTCCTGGAGCCGACCGGCGGCAAGATCTCCTACCGCGGCCAGGACATCACGCACGCCTCGCGCAAGGAGCTGGCGCCGGTCCGCTCCGAGATCCAGATGATCTTCCAGGACCCGTACGCCTCGCTGAACCCGCGCCAGACGGTCGGCAAGATCATCTCGGGTCCGATGGAGGTCAACGACATCAACCCGGCGGGCGGCAGGGAGGCCCGGGTCCGCGAGCTCCTGGAGACGGTGGGGCTCAACCCCGAGCACTTCAACCGCTTCCCGCACGAGTTCTCCGGCGGCCAGCGCCAACGCATCGGCGTGGCGCGGGCGTTGGCCCTTGAACCCAAGCTGATCGTCGCGGACGAGCCGGTCTCCGCGCTCGACGTGTCGATCCAGGCGCAGGTGGTCAACCTGCTCCAGCAGCTCCAGAAGGACCTGGGCATCGCGTTCCTCTTCATCGCCCACGACCTCGCCGTCGTACGCCACTTCTCGCAGCGCGTCGCCGTGATGTACCTGGGCCGCATCGTCGAGATCGCCGACCGCGAGAGCCTCTACGGGAACCCGCGCCACCCCTACACCAAGGCGCTCCTGTCGGCGGTCCCCGAGGCGACCCCGGACGACGTGCCGCGCCGCGAGCGCATCCTGCTCAAGGGCGACGTGCCGTCCCCCGTGAACCCGCCCTCGGGCTGCCGCTTCCGCACGCGGTGCTGGAAGGCGACGGACAAGTGCGCGTCGGAGGACCCGCCGCTGGTCCAGATCGACGGCAACGGGGAGGGCCACCTGACGGCGTGCCACTACCCGGAGACGGCCTCGGAGTTGGCGGTCCCCGGGGCCCGCAAGTCGCTGTAGTCCCGCACAGCCCCCGGCCCCGGCCCCGCCCTCCCCCTCTTGACCCGAGCTGGGCGCGGCGCCCGGAGCCGGGACACGCGGAAGGCCCGCACCCTGGGGAGTGCGGGCCTTCCGTCGGGATGCGGACCCGGCGTAGAACGCGTCAGCCGTTTTTCAGAGCCGGGTTCCGGGCGCCGGGTCCGAGGCGAGGCGGGCATGCAGCTCCACGTCGTGGCGCACCCCGTCGTACGAGAGCTTCTGCCGCTGCAGGCCCTCCACGGCGAAACCGGCGGCCAGGGCCACGCGGCACGAGGCGGGGTTGTTCGTGCGGTGGCCCAGTTCCAGGCGGAAGAGGCCCAGTTCATCGAAGGCCCAGCGGGCCAGCGCCGCGCACCCGTAGGCGGCCACGCCCTTGCCCCGCGCGTCCGGAGTCGTCCAGTACGACACCCAGCCGGTGGAGTGGGTCCTGTTCACCGCGCCCACCGCGGCGTTGCCCAGTGCCGTGCCGTTCTCGTCCGACACGGCGAAGGCGTACGCCCTGCCGGTGCCGCGGTCCCGGGCCCTGCGGGTGATCCACCGGGCAGCCGCATCGAGGGAGTCGACCGGCTCGTCGGCCTGACGGGCCATCTCGGGCGCGCCGAAGGCGGCCAGGACGGCCGCGGCGTCCGCCTCCCGCCAGGGGCGCAGGGACAGGCTCATGGCGCCGCCTCCGTGGCCGTGCCCCTGACCGTGACCGTGAGAGAAAAACGCCTGTGCTCCGCGAACCTTTCGTTCGCGGAGCACAGGCACCTGTTCGGAGAGGTCACGCCGCGTGCACGACGTCCTTCTCCTCGGCGAAGTGGCACGCCGACTCATGAGCCGCCGGAGTGTCCTGGCCCTTGAACCGCTCGGGGATCGCGAGCAGCGGGATCTCCTTCGAGCACTTGTCCTCCGCCTTCCAGCACCGGGTGCGGAAGCGGCAGCCCGAGGGCGGGTTCGCCGGGGACGGGACGTCGCCGGAGAGGATGATCCGCTCGCGGCCCTCGCGGGCCTCCGGGTCCGGGACGGGGACGGCGGAGAGCAGCGCCTGGGTGTAGGGGTGCGTCGGGTGCTCGTAGATCTGCTCGTCCGAGCCGATCTCCGCCATCTTCCCGAGGTACATCACGCCCACGCGGTCCGAGATGTGCCGGACGATCGACAGGTCGTGCGCGATGAAGAGGTAGGAGAGGTTGAACTCGTCCTGCAGCTTCGCCATCAGGTTGATGACCTGGGCCTGGACGGAGACGTCCAGGGCCGAGACCGGCTCGTCGCAGATGATGATCTCGGGGTTGAGGGCCAGACCGCGCGCGATGCCGATGCGCTGGCGCTGGCCGCCCGAGAACTGGTGCGGGTAGCGGTTGATGTACTCGGGGTTGAGGCCGACCACGTCCAGGAGGTCCTGGACCTTCTGGCGGCGCGAACCCTTCGGGGCCACCTCGGGGTGGATCTCGAAGGGCTCCCCGATGATGTCGCCGACCGTCATCCGGGGGTTCAGGGACGTGTAGGGGTCCTGGAACACCATCTGGATGTTGCGGCGGACGGCCTTCAGCGCGCGCCCGGACAGCTTGGTGATGTCCTGGCCCTTGTAGAAGACCTCGCCCGCCGTGGCCCGCTCCAGGGTCATCAGGAGCTTGGCGACCGTGGACTTGCCACAGCCGGACTCGCCCACGATGCCCAGCGTCTCGCCCTGGTACAGGTCAAACGAGATGCCGTCGACCGCCTTGACCGCGCCGACCTGCTTCTTGATCAGGATTCCCTGGGTGAGAGGGAAGTGCTTGACCAGGTTGCGGACCTGGAGGATCGGCTCGCCGCGCTCGGCAGGCGCCTCGATCGCCGCGACGGCCTCGTCGGCCGTGGCGGCGTCCACCGTCTCCACCTCGGAGACGTTCGGCGTCGCGTCGGCGGGCTCGTCCGTCTTCGAGAGCTTCGAAGCCTTGATCGGCTCAGCCATGGATCGTCTCCTTCCAGAAGTGGCACGCACTGCCGCGGCCCGACAGCTCCGCGCCGTCCCGCTCGGTGACCGGCACGAGGGCCGGGACCTCCGTGCGGCAGATGTCCTGCGCCTTGGGGCAGCGCGGGTTGAACGCACAACCGCCGGGGATCTTCAGCAGGTTGGGCGGCAGGCCCTTGATCGCGTAGAGCTCCTGGCCCTTCTGGTCCAGGCGCGGGATCGAGTCGAGGAGGCCGCGGGTGTACGGGTGCGCCGGGCGCTTGTACAGCTCGTGCACCGGAGCGGTCTCGACGATCCGGCCCGCGTACATGACCGCGATCTTGTCCGCGACGTCGGCGACGACGCCGAGGTCGTGGGTGATCAGGATCAGGCCCATGTTGTACTCGCGCTGGAGCTCGGCCAGCAGGTCCATGACCTGCGCCTGGACCGTCACGTCGAGCGCCGTGGTGGGCTCGTCCGCGATGATCAGGTCCGGCTCAAGGGCGAGCGCCATCGCGATCATGATGCGCTGGCGCATACCGCCGGAGAACTGGTGCGGGTAGTCGTTCACCCGCTCCTTGGCCGCCGGGATCTTGACCTTGTCCATCAGCTCGATGGCCTTGGCCTTGGCTTCCTTGCGGCCCATGCCCTCGTGCACCCGGAACATCTCGCCGAGCTGGTAGCCCACCGAGAGAACGGGGTTGAGCGAGGACAGCGCGTCCTGGAAGATCATCGCGATCTTGCGGCCGCGGGTCTTCCTGCGCTCCTCGTTGGACATCTTCAGCATGTCCTGGCCGCGGAAGAGGATCTCGCCCTGCGGGATCTTTCCGGGCGGCATGTCGAGGATGCCCATGATCGCCTGGGCGGTCACGGACTTGCCGGAGCCCGACTCACCGAGGACGGCGAGCGTCTCGCCCGCGTCCACGCTGTAGTTGACGCCGTTGACGGCCTTGACCACGCCCTCACGGGTGTGGAATTCGACGTGAAGATCCTTCACGTCCAGGAGACGGCCGCTCTTCTCCTCGCCCGAGCGGGGGGCGGGGACAGAGTCTGTCTTGAGGTCGATGCTGGTCACGTAACGCCTCCCTCAGCGCAGCTTCGGGTCGAGGGCTTCGCGTACGGCGTCACCCATCATGATGAACGCCAGCACCGTGATACTCAGCATTCCTGCCGGGAAGAACAGCGTGTGCGGGTTGTTCCGGATGTCCTGCGTGGCGTCGGAGATGTCGCCGCCCCACGAGATGGCACCGTCACCGAGGCCGAGGCCCAGGTATGACAGCGTCGACTCGGCCACGATGTACGTGCCGAGCGAGATGGTCGCCACGACGATCACCGGAGCGATCGCGTTCGGCAGGATGTGGCGGAAGAGTATCCGCTTCGTCCCTGCGCCGAGCGCACGCGCCGCCATCACGTAGTCGGCGTGCTTGGTCGTGATGACCGCGCCGCGCATCACGCGGGCGATCTGCGTCCAGCCGAGGAAGGCCAGCGCGCCCATGACGACCCACACGGTCCGCTCGGTGAAGGCGTTCAGGACGACCATCGCGCCGAGCAGGAACGGGATGCCGAAGAACACGTCGATGAGACGCGAGATCAGGCTGTCCCAGAACCCGCCGAAGTAGCCCGCGAGCATGCCGCACAGGCCGCCGAAGAGGGTGACGAGCACGGTCACGCCGACGCCGACGAGGATGGAGTTCCCCGCGCCGTGGACGACACGCGCGTAGATGCTGCGGCCCGTCCTGTCGTATCCGAACCAGTCCGCCTGGAAGAAGTGGGTGAGCTCCGGCTTGCCCAGGAAGTGGTTGACCTGGTCGCCGGTGTCGGGGTCCGTCCCGGTGAACAGGCCGGGGAAGGCCGCCACCATGAGCAGGATCAGGATCAGGACCGCGGAGATCACGAAGAGCGGATTGCGCCGCAGCTCGCGCCAGGCGTCGCCCCACAGGCTGCGGGGCTTGCCCGTCGAGGCCGGTGCGGAGACCGCCGAACCCGCCACGACTTCGTCCTGTGCCGCCGCGGTCTCTTCGGTGGTCGAGGTCTTGGTCAGGTCAGGCATAACGGATCCTCGGGTCCAGGACCGCGTAAAGCAGGTCGACGATCAGGCTGGCTGCGAGGTACACGAGCACCAGGACGGTGACGACACCGACGATGACCGCGCCCTCACGGCGGGCCAGCGCCTGGAAGAGCAGGTTGCCGACGCCCGTCACGTTGAAGATGCCCTCGGTGATGACCGCGCCACCCATCAGGGTGCCGACGTCCGTACCGAGGTAAGTGACCACCGGGATCAGCGAGTTGCGCAGCAGGTGCCGGGTGACGATGCGCTGGCGCGGCAGGCCCTTGGCGACCGCGGTGCGCATGTAGTCGGCCTGGCGGTTCTCCGCGATCGAGGTGCGGGTCAGCCGGGCCACATAGGCGAGGCCGACCATTCCGAGCACCAGGGCGGGCACGAGCAGCTGGCCCATGTTCTCGGAGTCCTGGACCGTGGGCGTGATCCAGCCCAGCTCGTTGCCGAAGAACAGCTGGCAGAGCAGGCCGACCACGAAGATCGGGACGGAGATCACCAGAAGGGTGAAGAGCGTGACCGTGTTGTCGACGAAGCGTCCGCGTCGGATGCCCGCGAGGACACCGAGCGTGATGCCGACGACGAGCTCGAACGTCCAGGCCATCGAGGCCAGTCTCATCGAGACCGGGAATGCCTGGGTGATCTCGTCGAGCACCGGCCGGTTGCCGGCGATGGTGTTGCCGAAGTCTCCTTGCAGCAGACCACCCATGTAATGCAGGTACTGCTGCCAGAGCGGCAGATCCAGACCACGGTCGTGCCGGATCTGCGCCACCTGGGTGGGGTCCGGCGGCTTGTCGCCCCACAGCGCCCGTACCGGGTCGCCGGGGAGGACATTGACCATGATGAAGATCAGCAGTGTTGTCCCGATGAAAACCGGGATCATCTGGAGCAGTCGCCGCGCGACGTAACGCCCCATTGGTGCCTCCGTCCAATCCGGAGCCGCCCCAAGCGACGCCCGGTGGTGACCGGGCGTCGCTTGGGGACGGACCTCCGTCGACTACTTCTCGAAGACCTGGATGTCGGACAGGACGGGGTCACCGGCCTGGTCGAACACCACGTTCTTCACGTTCTTGGAGTGCGCGGAGAGCGTCTTGTTGTACCAGAGCGGGATGCCCGGGAAGGTGTTGCGCAGCTCCTCCTCGGCCTTCTGGTACAGCTCGGCGGACTCGTCGATCGTCTTCGCCGCGTCGGCCTTCTTGGTCAGCTCGTCGAACTTCTTGTCCGAGAAGCCGCCCTTGTTGCCGTCGACGCCGGTCCCGTAGAGGTCAGCGAGGAAGTTGCCGTTGAACGGGTAGTCGAGCACCCAGCCCGACCGGTACATCGCCTTGACCTGCTTCTTGTCCCGCACCTCGGTGTCGGCCTGGAAGTCGGTCTTCGGGTCGCCGACGCACTGCACGCCGGTCGACTTGGTGATGCTGTTGCACACCGCCGTGACCCAGCCCTTGTGGGGCTGGTCGGCGTTGTACTGGATGGAGATCTTGTTGCCCGGAACGCCGCCGCCGTCCTTGACGAACTGCTTGGCCTTCTTCGGGTCGAACTTGCAGAACTCGCCACAGGCGCCGGCCTTGTAGCCCTTGACGCCCTTGGCGACCCAGCCGGTGGCCGACTCACGGGTGCCCGCGAAGGTCGTCTTGGCGATGGTGTCGCGGTCGATGCCCATCGACAGACCCTGGATGACCTTGACGTCCAGGTCCTTGAAGGTCTTGCTGTAGAACGCCGGGTTGACCGTGTTGATCGCCGAGAAGTCCTGCTCGATGGCGCGGTCGCCGAAGTCCTGCTTGAAGTTGGCGAGCTCGCTGTCCGGGATCAGCGGCATCGTGTCGACGTTGTCCGAGCGCAGGTCGTTGTACGCGGCCTGCGGCGTCGTGTACGCCTTGAAGTTGATGCCGCCGTTCTTGGGCTTGTCCTCGCCCTTGTAGCCGGACCAGGCGGTGACCTGGATCGACTTCTTGTGGTCCCAGCTCTTGAACTTGTAGGGACCGTTGCCGACCGGGGCCTCGCCGTACTTCTTCGGGTCCTTCAGCGCGGCCGAGGGCATCGGGAAGAAGGGCTTGTAGACCATCTTGTACGCGTAGTACGGAACGCCGCTCTTCAGCGTGATGGTGAAGGTGTTGTCGTCGACGACCTTCAGGCCGGACATGGCCTTCTTCTTGGCCTTGCCCTTCTCCGGGTGGACCTCGTCGTAGCCGACGATGTCGCGGTACCAGGAGCTGTTCTGCTGACCGTTGGCCGGGTCGGCGGCCCAGTTCCAGGCGTCGACGTACGACTTCGCGGTGACGGTCTCACCGTTGTGGAACTTCCAGCCCGGCTTGAGCTTGACGGTCCACACCTTGTTCGCCTTGTCGGGGGTGACCGACTCGGCGTTCTCGTAGGTGATGTTGCCCTGCTTGTCGTAGTACACGAGGCCCGTGAAGAGGGCGTCGATGACGACGCTGCCGTACGCCTCCATGGTGTTCGACGGCTGCAGAGCGTTCTGCGGCTCGCCGTTGGCGTAACTGACGATCCCCTTGGGGTCGACCTTGCCGCTGCCATTGCTGTCGCTGTCGCCGCCGCCACAAGCGGTGGCCGTCAGCGCCACAACACCGGCTATCGCGACCCACTTGGCGCTCTTGGCACCACGCATGGGGTTCCTCCTCATGAGTCCACTTGTTCACTACAAGAGGGGGTACGAGAAACCGCGCCGACACCCCTGACGGCGACGATCGAGTACCCCAGTGTGCTCGTGAGTCGGCGCTCCCCACAGCGCGTGACCCATTGACCCGAGCTATACGCGGTCAACTATTAGCCATGAGGTACCGCCCGACCACACCCTTTTGGTCTCGGTTCAATCACACCTGGCACGTACAACTTCCAAAATCCGGACAAACCGATCCGAGATAGATGGTTGCGAAACGGACGTGTTACACATCTAACGGTCAGTGACGTCCGGATAGCGGACGCTTGGCAGACAAAAACCGGTTGCCGGGAGCCCCTGGCGCAGCAGTGGCCACACGCTACCCGCCAGCAGAAACACAAGAGGCCGACTTCCGCCCAACTCCCTCGGGAGCGGTGGAAATCGGCCTCTCAGGCGGCGGTGTGCCGCCGACCGGCTACCTCAGTGGGTCAGCTGTGCTTGGCGCGGGACGCGGAACGGCCGCGCTCCTTCTGGTCCAGGACGACCTTGCGGATGCGCACGGCCTCCGGGGTCACCTCGACGCACTCGTCGTCGCGGCAGAACTCCAGGGACTGCTCCAGCGACAGCTTGCGCGGCGGCACGATCGCCTCGAAGGAGTCGGCGGAGGCGGAGCGCATGTTGGTGAGCTTCTTCTCCTTGGTGATGTTCACGTCCATGTCGTCGGCGCGCGAGTTCTCGCCGACGATCATGCCCTCGTACACCTCGGTGCCGGGCTCGGTGAACAGCACGCCGCGCTCCTGGAGGTTGGTCATCGCGAAGGCGGTGACGGCGCCGGAGCGGTCGGCGACGAGAGAACCGTTGTTGCGGGTCTTCAGCTCGCCGAACCACGGCTCGTGGCCCTCGTGGATGGAGTGGGCGATGCCCGTGCCGCGCGTCTGCGTCAGGAACTCCGTACGGAAGCCGATGAGGCCGCGGGACGGCACGACGAACTCCAGGCGGACCCAGCCGGAGCCGTGGTTCGACATGTTGTCCATGCGGCCCTTGCGGACGCCCATGAGCTGCGTGACGGCGCCCATGTGCTCCTCGGGCACGTCGATCGTCATGCGCTCGACCGGCTCGTGGGTCTTGCCGTCGACCTGGCGGGTGACCACCTGCGGCTTGCCGATGGTCATCTCGAAGCCCTCGCGGCGCATCTGCTCGACCAGGATGGCCAGCGCCAGCTCACCGCGGCCCTGCACCTCCCAGGCGTCGGGGCGCTCGGTCTCCAGGACGCGCAGCGAGACGTTACCGATCAGCTCGCGCTCCAGGCGGTCCTTGACCTGGCGGGCGGTGACCTTGCGGTCCTTGACCGCGGCCTTGGCGTCCGCGCCCTTGCCGGTGCCACCACGGCCGACCAGCGGCGAGGTGTTCGTACCGATCGTCATGGAGATCGCCGGCTCGTCGACCGTGATGAGCGGCAGCGCGATCGGGTTCTCCGGGTCGGCGAGGGTCTCGCCGATCATGATGTCCGGGATACCGGCGACGGCGCAGATGTCACCGGGGCCCGCCATCTCGGCGGGCTTGCGGGTGAGCGCCTCGGTCATCATCAGCTCGGTGATGCGGACGTTGGCGATCGTGCCGTCGCGCTTGATCCAGGCCACGGTCTGGCCCTTGCGCAGCTCGCCCTGCTCGACGCGGAGCAGCGCGATGCGGCCGAGGAAGTTGTCCGCGTCGAGGTTGGTGACGTGGGCCTGGAGCGGGGCGGCGTCGTCGTACGTCGGCGCCGGGACGCTCTCCAGGATGGTGGTGAAGAACGGCTCCAGGTTGGTGGAGTCCGCAGGGACCGTGCCGTCGTCCGGCTTGGTCAGCGAGGCGATGCCGTCACGGCCGCAGGCGTAGACGATCGGGAACTCGATCTGGTCCTCGTCGGCGTCCAGGTCGAGGAAGAGGTCGTACGTCTCGTTGACGACCTCGTCGATGCGCGAGTCGGGACGGTCCGTCTTGTTGATGCACAGGATGACGGGCAGCCGCTGCTGCAGGGCCTTGCGCAGCACGAAGCGGGTCTGCGGGAGCGGACCCTCGGAGGCGTCGACCAGCAGGACGACCGCGTCCACCATCGACAGACCACGCTCGACCTCGCCACCGAAGTCGGCGTGGCCGGGGGTGTCGATGATGTTGATCGTGATCGGATCCCCGCCGTCCTTGGGGTGATACTTCACCGCCGTGTTCTTGGCGAGGATCGTGATGCCCTTCTCACGCTCCAGGTCGTTCGAGTCCATCATGCGGTCGTCGAGGGACTCGGCGGCGTGCGCGGCGAACGAGCCGGCCTGCTTGAGCATGGCGTCGACGATGGTCGTCTTGCCGTGGTCGACGTGAGCGACGATGGCAACGTTGCGGATGTCGTGGCGCGTGGCCATAGTGCGGCGTACTCCTGGAGTGAGTGGACAGTCGCGCGTACATCTGAGTTACGCGGACCCTGCCGGGCTGGACACGCCACGGCCTCACCCCAGTCTACGTGTCCTTCGCGGAGGCAGCCTCCGCGGGGGCGTCGCAGGGGTGGGGAAAGCCTTGGGAACTCTGGGGAAACAGCAGGTCAATGGGTAAGCACGAGCTTGCCCGCCGGAGGGCCCGGCGGGCAAGAGAGTTGAGCGGAATCTGAGGCGGGGCTATTTCGCGGACGGTTCGCCCGACGGCTTCGCGCCCGGCTTCAGGAAGCCGATGTCCTCGTATCGCGGGGCCTGGAACCCGAACGCCCCGGCGTTCGCCAGGTTCGGACGGGCCGCCGCCAGCTGGGGGCGCTGGTAGAGAGGAATCGATCCTGCCTCGGCCCAGATGCGGGCGTCCGCCTTCTTGACCAGGGAGCGCGACGTGTCCTCGTCCAGTTCACCGACCGCCTGATCGAACAGTTGATCGATGTGGTCCGTGCCCACGCGCGTGTAGTTCTGCTCGACGTTCAGCGAGCCGTCCGCGGCCGGGACCGGCTTGGCGAAGATCGGGCGGGCGTCGGTGGCAGGGAAGGCCGAAGCGGGCCACGAGTAGAGGGCGAGGTCGTACTGGCCGGACGCGATGTGGTCCTTGAAGTAGCTCTCGTCGGCGACCTTCGCCGTCTCCGTGCGGATGCCGATCTTCTGCAGCATCCGGGAGATCCGGTCGGCCACCGCGCGCAGCGACTCCGAGCCGTCTCCGGAAGGCAGCACGAAGCGGAGGGTGAGGGGCTTGCCGTCCTTGGCGAGCGGTCCGGCGGCGGCGCCTGCCTTGGCTCCTTCCGCTCCCTTGGCTCCTTCACCGCCCTTGGCTCCGGCCTCTCCCTTTGGTGCGGCGGTGCCCTTCGGGGCGTACGCACCCGGGGCGCCGCCCTTGGCCGCCTGGTCCCTGGACTGCCCGGCGTGCCTGGCGTGGTCGCCGGGCTCCTTCTTCTTCTCCTTGTCGGCCTCGCGCGCCAGGCCGAGGGCGTCGGCCTGGCGGTTCAGGACGGCGCGCTGGTAGGCGGCCGCGGGGGCCGGGGCGAGCACGCTGGTGCCGTTGTCGCCGGGCTTTTCGTCCTCTTCGCCGACGATGTAGGTGCCGTCGTCCTCGCTGTTGCTGTCGCCGTCTCCGGTGGAGTCGTCGGACTCCTTCGCCTTCTTGGCGTCCTTCTTGTCCTTGGCGTCCTTCGCGTCGGACTCGCCGCCCGCGGTCCCCTTCTCCCCCTTCTTCTCTCCCGCTTCTTCCTTCTTCTCCTTCAGCGCGCCCGGCGTCCACCCGGCGTCCGCGAGGAGCGCCCGCGCCTCGGCCGTGTCCTGCTCGCCGAGGGCCCCGCTGTTGTCCGCGTACGCCTGCTGCCCGGCGAGGGCGAGGTGGCTGCCGACCGGCTCGGCGGGCAGGCCGAGCGGCTTGAGGACGGTCTTGGCGAGCTCCTCGCGGTTCAGCGCGCGGGCCACCGCGCGGCGCACCCGGTCGTCGGCGAGCGGCCCCTCGGAGCCGTTCAGGGCGAGCTGGGTGTACGCGGGCTCCAGGGACTTGCGGACCACGTAGCCGCGCAGCCCGTCCTGCTCGGTCGCGTACCGCTTGACCGCCTTGCGGGACTTGGCGCGCGCCTCGGTCTCCGCGTCGGCGGCCTCCTCGTCGGAGCCGTGCGCGATCGCCCAGGAGCGCAGCGCCCTGCCGGGGGTGAGTGCGGCGCCGGGGCCGTGGGCCAGCGGGTCCTGGCCCCCCTTGTCCCGGGCGGCCAGGGAGATCCGCCCGGCCTCCGCCGAGTCGATCGAGGCGAGGTCGACCCTGCCCTTGGCGAGCGCCTCGGCCCGCTCGTCGCGCCCCACCTCGCGCAGGACGATCTTGTTGAGCTTGGCCGGACTGCCCCACCAGCGCGCGTTGCGCTCCAGCGTCACGTCACCGGCCTTGCGGTCGGCCCCGGCGAGCGCGAAGGGGCCCGCGGTCACCGGCAGCTTGCGGCGCGCGCCGTCGTTGAAGGAGTCGGGCGTGCCCATGACCTGCTTCGGGTACAGCGGCGAGAAGAGGGAGCGCCAGTCCGCGTACGGCTTGGCGAAGGTGACCCGCACCTCCAGGTTGTTCGCGCCGCGCTCGATCTTCGCGATGCGGTCGTAGCCCGCGTTCCGCGCCGTCCAGTACGCGGTGTCCTTGCCCGACAGGGCGCGCCACTGCGCGGCGAAGTCGTCGGCGCCGATCTCCCGGCCGTCGCTCCAGACCGCCTGCTGGTTGAGCTTGTACAGGACGACCTGCTGCGGCTCGCGCTCGACGACCTCGGCCGACTCCAGGAAGTCGGCGTTGCGCTGTGCCCTGCCCTGCGCGTCGAGGCGGAACAGGGACGGCAGGACCGCGCCCGCGACCCGTGCGGTGCCCTCGTCCGCGTCGGACTGGAAGGAGTTGAACGTTTCCGGGAGCGCGTCGACCGCCCAGTTCACCGTCCCCCCGTCGGCGACCAGATCCCGGGCGGCAGGAGCGACGTCCTGGCCCGCGGCCGGGCGGCCCGCCTCGTCGTTCGAGCTGCATCCGGCGAGGGCGGGCAGAGCCAGCACCCCTGTCGCGAGGAACACGACAGATCTGACTCTGGCGCGGTCGTGGGACATGACTGGTACCTCCGGGGTCCGGGGCTCGCCCGGCCGCCCGCTACCAGGACCGGGCCGGGTTTGATCACGTTTGGCGGTATATGGAGCTGATCACATCTATCGCCCCACTGAAGGTGACGGGACAGGCACCGCGGGGGAGGCACGACGCGGGGCGCCCATATCCCACTCGTGCGGCCCAATGGGGCGCCCGGTGCCGCCGGGCGGGGTCGGTCGCCCGCGCCGGGCGGGGTCGGTCGGCACCGGTCGAGGTCGGTCGAGGTCGGCGCGATCGGCGCGTGATCCGGCGCATTCACCGCCCCTGATCCGGCAATCACTGCAGATCCCTTCACAAGCCGGGATGTGACGCGCGACACTCGCAGGCGCATGAGCGTTGCCACCGCACCCCCGAAGTGAGGGCAAGTAATGGCTCTGCACGATGAATTGACAGCTGTTCAACGATGTGTGGACGACCTCGTCCGCACCGTAGGCAGGCTGGAGCAGCAGGCGGGCGACCAGATCGAGGGCGTCGACGTGCGCCGGGTGCGTACGGACACCGACCACCTGCGCGAGAGCGTCGCGCTGCTGCGCGCGGCGGCCCCGCCACCGCCCTCCCGCCCCGAACCGCACCGGCACGACCTCGTGACCATCCCCGATGCGCCGTACGACCGCTCGCTGTGGACGAACACCGGAGATCTCGACGACGAGGGCCTGGGCGGCAGCGACCGCCACGCGCCCTGACCCGCACGCCGTACGTACTCACACACGCACGCACTCATGCACTGACGCACTCACGCACTCACGCACTCACGCACTCACGCACTCACGCACTCACTGAGCTTCTCCCCGATCCGAGGAAGAAGGAGTGGAGCCTCGTTGGCCACCGGCACGGAACCCCAACCGAAGAGCGGACCGGCACCGGGCGGCGGCGTGCGCGACGGCACACGCGCCGCCATCAGCGCTGCCCATCTGCGCACGGACCGCTGGTGGCTCGCGCCCGCGGCGACCACCGCCGGGCTGCTCGCCTTCATCGTCTACTCGACGTGGCGGGCCTTCGCGAACGCGGACTACTACGCCGCGCCCTACGTATCGCCGTTCTACTCGCCGTGCGTCGCCGAGAACTGCGAGCCCATGCGCGGCGGGCCCAACTGGGAGATCTTCGGCAGCTGGTGGGGCCTGTCCCCCTCGGTGCTCATCCTGGTCTTCCCGCTCGGCTTCCGGCTGACCTGCTACTACTACCGCAAGGCCTACTACCGCGGCTTCTGGGCGTCGCCACCGGCCTGCGCGGTCGCCGAGCCGCACAAGAAGTACACGGGCGAGACCCGCTTCCCGCTGATCCTGCAGAACATCCACCGGTACTTCTTCTACGCCGCCGTACCCGTGGCGGGCATCCTCACCTACGACGCCGTCCTCGGCTTCCGGGACGAGAACTACGAGTGGGGCCACATGGGGCTCGGCACGCTCGTCCTGCTCGTCAACGTCACCCTGATCTGGATCTACACGCTCTCCTGCCACTCCTGCCGCCACGTCATCGGCGGCAAGCTCAAGCACTTCTCCAAGCACCCCGTCCGGTACCGCATGTGGCAGTGGACGGGAAAGCTGACCAACCATCACATGCTGCTCGCCTGGACGTCGTTGGCGAGCGTGGCGCTCGCCGACTTCTACGTCTACCTGGTAGCGAGCGGCGTCTTCGACGATCCGCGCTTCTTCTAATGGACGGGACCTTCTGATGTCTCAAGTGGAGCGACAACAGTGGGACGTCGTCGTGGTGGGGGCCGGGGGCGCGGGCCTGCGGGCCGCGATCGAGGCGCGTGAACAGGGCGCCCGCACGGCCGTGATCTGCAAGTCGCTGTTCGGCAAGGCCCATACGGTGATGGCCGAGGGCGGCATCGCCGCCTCCATGGGCAATGTGAACTCCGGCGACAACTGGCAGGTCCACTTCCGCGACACCCTGCGCGGCGGCAAGTTCCTCAACCAGTGGCGCATGGCGGAGCTGCATGCCCGCGAGGCGCCGGACCGCGTGTGGGAACTGGAGACCTGGGGCGCGCTCTTCGACCGCACCCCGGACGGACGGATCTCACAGCGCAACTTCGGCGGCCACGAGTACCCACGGCTCGCGCACGTCGGCGACCGCACCGGCCTGGAGCTGATCCGCACCCTGCAGCAGAAGATCGTCGCGCTGCAGCAGGAGGACTACAAGGAGTTCGGGGACTACGAAGCGCGCCTGAAGGTCTTCCAGGAGTGCACGGTCACCCGCGTCCTGAAGGACGAGGCGCCCGATCAGGACGACGAGGGCGGCCGGGTCGGCGGGGCCTTCTGCTACGACCGGGAGTCGGGCCGCTTCTTCGTGCTCGAAGCGCCCAGCGTCGTCCTTGCGACCGGCGGCATCGGCAAGTCCTTCAAGGTGACGTCGAACTCGTGGGAGTACACGGGCGACGGCCACGCGCTCGCGCTGCTCGCCGGGGCGCCCCTGCTGAACATGGAGTTCGTGCAGTTCCATCCGACGGGCATGGTCTGGCCGCCGTCGGTCAAGGGCATCCTCGTCACCGAGTCCGTGCGCGGCGACGGCGGGGTCCTCAGGAACTCCGAGGGCAAGCGGTTCATGTTCGACTACGTCCCCGACGTCTTCAAGGAGAAGTACGCGCAGTCGGAGGAGGAGGGCGACCGCTGGTACGAGGACCCGGACCACAACCGCCGCCCGCCCGAACTGCTGCCCCGTGACGAGGTCGCGCGCGCCATCAACGCCGAGGTGAAGGCGGGTCGCGGCTCCCCGCACGGCGGCGTCTTCCTCGACGTGTCGACGCGCATGCCCGCCGACGTCATCAAGCGCCGACTGCCCTCCATGTACCACCAGTTCAAGGAGCTCGCGGACGTCGACATCACCGCGGAGGCGATGGAGGTCGGGCCGACCTGCCACTACGTGATGGGCGGCATCGCGGTCGACTCCGACACCGCGGCCACCCGCCGCGTGGCGGGGCTCTACGCCGCGGGCGAGGTCGCGGGCGGCATGCACGGCTCCAACCGGCTCGGCGGCAACTCACTCTCCGACCTGCTGGTCTTCGGACGGCGCGCGGGCCTGCACGCCGCCCGGTACGCCGCGGGGCTCACCGTCCGGCCCGTGCCCGACGAGGTGCAGGTGGACACGGCGGCCGCGGAGGCGCTGCGGCCGTTCAGCGCCGAGGGCCTGGAGGACGGGGCGACGGCCGAGAACCCGTACACCCTCCATCAGGAACTGCAGCAGACCATGAACGACCTGGTCGGCATCATCCGCCGGGAGGCGGAGATGGAGCAGGCCCTGGAGAAGCTCGCCGAGCTGCGGGTGCGGGCGCGGCGGGCCGGAGTCGAGGGCCACCGGCAGTTCAATCCGGGCTGGCACCTCGCCCTCGACCTGCGGAACATGCTCCTGGTCAGCGAGTGCGTCGCGCGGGCCGCCCTGGAGCGCACGGAGAGCCGTGGCGGTCACACCCGCGAGGACCACCCGGCGATGAACCGCGAGTGGCGGCGGGCCAACCTGCTGTGCCAACTCGCCGACCCGACCGGGGGGCTGGCGGCCACCGATCCCGTACGCGGCCAGATCGACCTCGTCCGCGTGTCGACCGAGCCCATCCGCCCGGACCTGCTCGCCCTCTTCGACAAGGAGGAGCTGGTCAAGTACCTGACTGAAGAGGAGCTGTACGAATGAGTTCGTACGACGCGCAATTCAAGGTCTGGCGCGGGGACCTGAGCGGCGGTGACCTGGCGGACTTCAAGATCGAGGTCAACGAGGGCGAGGTCGTCCTCGACATCATCCACCGCCTGCAGGCCACTCAGGCCCCCGACCTCGCGGTGCGCTGGAACTGCAAGGCGGGCAAGTGCGGTTCGTGCTCGGCGGAGATCAACGGCAGGCCCCGGCTGATGTGCATGACGCGGATGTCGGTCTTCGACCGCGACGAGGTCGTCACGGTGACGCCGCTGCGCGCCTTCCCCGTGGTGCGCGACCTGGTGACGGACGTCGGCTTCAACTACACCAAGGCGCGCGAGGTCCCGGCCTTCGTGCCGCCCGCGGACCTCAAGCCCGGCGAGTACCGCATGCAGCAGTCGGACGTGGACCGCCCGCAGGAGTTCCGCAAGTGCATCGAGTGCTTCCTGTGCCAGGACACGTGCCATGTGGTGCGCGACCACGAGGAGAACAAGGGCGCCTTCGCGGGGCCCCGGTTCCTGATGCGCGTCGCCGAGCTGGACATGCACCCGCTGGACGCGGCGTCGGAGTCAGGACTCGACCGGAAACGGACCGCCCAGGACGAGCACGGGCTCGGCTACTGCAACATCACCAAGTGCTGCACGGAGGTGTGCCCGGAGGGCATCAAGATCACGGACAACGCGCTGATTCCCCTCAAGGAACGGGCCGTCGACCGGAAGTACGATCCGCTGGTGTGGCTGGGGAACAAGATTCGGCGGCGGACGGAGTAGGTCGCCCGCCGGGGGCCCGTAGCGGGGCCGCGTGCGGGTCTCTGGGGGACATCCCCCAGGTGGGATTTCCATGATTTCCCCCATGGCGGGGAGGGTCGGGTGACGATCACTCTGGAGGCATGACTTCACGTGCTTCCGAGACCTCGCGTGCTTTCTTGACCTCACGTGCTTCCTTGACCTCACGTGCTTCCTTGACCCGTCGCTCGCTCATCGGGCTCGCGGCCGCGGGGCTGGTGGCGACCACGCTGTCGCTCCCGGCGTCCGCGGCCGGGACTGACGCGGGGGCTGGGGCCGGGGCCTCGCGGGCCCACGCAACCGGCGCCGCGGCCCACCTCCCCGCGCCCACCGGGCCGTACGGCATCGGCACGGTCTCGGCCCGCCTCGTCGACCGGACCCGGCACGATCCGTGGGTGCCCTCGCAGCCGTTCCGCGAGCTGATGGTCAGCGTCTGGTACCCGGCCGCGCCCGGCTCCGGCACCGGACACCCCCGCGCGCGCTACATGGCGCCGGGCGCCGCCGAGCGCTGGGACGCCACATCGCCGCACGGCATCCCCAAGGGCGCCCTCGACTTCGCCGCCACGCGCACACACGCCCGCGAAGGGGCACCCGTGGACACGCGGGGCGGTCGGCGCCCCGTGCTCGTGTACGCGGCGGGCGCGGGCGACCCGCGCACCTGGGGCACCTCACTGGTCGAGGAGATGGCGAGCCGTGGCTACGTCGTCGTGACGGTCGACCACACCTACGAAAACCCGGGAGTGCAGTTCCCCGACGGCTCGGTCAAGGACGACGGACCGCTGCGGAAGGCGCTGGAGGAGGCGCAGCAGAACGGCACGATGACGGAGCTGCTCAAGAAGACCCTCGACGTCCGGGTCGCCGACTCCAAGTTCGTCCTGGACAGCCTCGGTTCGCTGCCGCACGGCCTGTCCCGGGTCGTCGACCGTCGGCGCGTGGGCATGTTCGGCCAGTCGGCGGGCGGGATCGCCGCGGCCGAGACGATGTACGAGGACCGCAGGGTCAGGGCGGGCGTCGACCTGGACGGCACGCTGGAGTTCAACCCCGAGCCCAACGGCACGAACCTGATGCCGGTCGCGGAGCACGGCCTCGACCGCCCGTTCCTCCTGATGGGCCGCGAGGGCAGCGACCGCACGACCGAGCTGTCGTGGCGGTCGTTCTGGTCCCACAGCACCGGCTGGAAGCGGAACCTCACGCTGCGGGGCTCACTGCACCAGGCGTACACGGACCTGCCCGCGCTCCTCCCCCAGGCCGGAGTGGACCGGAAGGTGATCGAGGAGAACGTAGGGACGGTCGACCCGGCACGCGCGGTGGCGGCTCAGCGGGCGTACGTGGCGTCGTTCTTCGACCACTGGCTGAAGGGTGCGGACGACGGCCTGCTCGACGCGCCGTCCGGGCGGTATCCGGAGGTGGAGTTCGCGGGGTGAGGACCGGGCCCGCTCCCCCGCGGGCGCTAGCTGCCCGTGCGGTGCTCGGGCTCCTGCCACGCCAGCCGTTCCGCGCGGGTCAGCCAGTGGAGGTACCACTCGGCGAAGGTGACCCGGTCCGTGCTGCCGTAGAACTCGAACGGGATCACGCCCTCCCCCACCGCGCGGACGTCCTGCCACATCGTGCCGCGTTCGGGGCCGGTCAGGGCCAGCAACGTGTAGTAGGCGCAGCCCTGTTCACTCACGTAGAGCGCGCCTTCGGTCAGTGCGTCGAGGAGCTCGTCGTCGCGCTTGTCCCAGGCTGCGTAGGCGGCGCGGAACCGCTCCCCGTCCTCGTCCGAGTCACCGTAGGCCGCCCGCCGGGGCTCCGCCGCCTGGTGCTCCTCCCACTCGGCCGTGCGCTCGGGGCGGAACGGGAGGGGGCGGTCGGGCGGGGTGGTGGCCGTTGCGGGGGCGGACGCCGACTCGGACTCGGACTCAGGCTCGGACACCGGCTCGGGCTCGGGCGGCTTGACGGTGAACACGCCGTAGTCCGGGCCCGCGCCCCCGGCCCCGACCTCCTTGAGGAAGCTGCGGTACTCCGCAGGGAACGTCACCCCGCGCCGCCGCTCCACCGCGTCGACCTGCTCCTCGGTCAGGACAGGACACAGCTCGAAGCGGTGGCCGTACTCCCTGAAGTACGCGCCGAACACCGCCCGCCGGTTCGGCGCGTCCCGGAGCGCGAGCACGCGCGCTCTCACACCTGTCCAGACCCCGCCCACCTGCGCCCCTCCCCGTTCGGGCCGCCTCAGCGGAGGGACCCGGCCTTGCTCACGGTCACCGTACGCGCCTAGTGTGAATGCGCTTTCAAAGGTCCAGAGAATCAGGCGGTCGGGTGAGCACAACTCCCACGGTGTACGACGTCGCCGAGCGGTCGGGCGTCTCCATCGCGACGGTGTCGCGCGTGTACCGCAACCCGGACTCGGTCCGCGAGAAGACCCGTGAGCGGGTCCTCACCGCGGCCCGCGAGCTCGGCTACGTGCCCAGCGGAAACGCCCGCGGGCTCGCCAGCCGCTCCACCGGAGTGCTCGGGCTCTGCTTCCCCGACTACTCGGACCCGGACACCGAGACCGAGGCCGCCGACACCGACGACGACCACGCCTTCATGCTCTACTCCGACCAGATCATCCGCGGCATGGAGCGGGCCGCGCGTCGGCACGGGTACGCCCTGCTGATCGCCGCCTCGCTCAAGGGCGGCCCGGAGAGCCTGGTCGCGAAGGTCGCCGGGCGCGTCGACGGGTTCGCCGTGCTCGCGAGGACGGTGCCGACGGAGGACCTCGACGTCATCTCGCGGCGGCTGCCCGTCGTCATGCTCGCCGGGCCCCGCGAGTCCGATCATCTGGACCACCTCGACCACATCGAGGTCGCCAACGAGGACGGCCAGCGCGAGCTGACCCGGCATCTGATCGAGGACCACGGGCTGCGGCGGCTCGTCTTCGTCGGCGGCGAGGAGCGCGCGCCGGACGCGCAGGCGCGGTTCCGCGGGTATCAGGAGGCGTGCCGGGCGGCCGGGCTTCCCGCGCGCGACGAGCCCGATCTGCGGGCCGAGATGATGACGCAGGCGGAGGGGGCGCGGGCCGCCGACGCGTTGCTCGACCGGGCCGGACCCGACGGCAGCGCGTCGGCGCCGCTCCAGGCCATGCTCTTCGCCAACGACCAGATGGCCATCGGGGCGCTCCACGCACTGGAGCGGCGCGGGGTGCGGGTGCCGCAGGACGTGGCCGTCACCGGGTTCGACGGGATTCCGCTCGGGCGCCTGGTGCGGCCCGCGCTGACCACCGTGCGGCAGCCGATGCGGCAGCTGGGCAAGGAGGCGGTCGAACTGCTCGTGCGGCGGCTCGGCGAGGAGCGGGACCGGGAGCCGGTCGACCTGATGCTGCCGGTGAGCGTGGTGCGACGAGCCAGTTGCGGCTGCCCCGGAGCCCCGGGAGCCCCCGCGCACGGCGACAGCTCGGAGCCCGCTTCCGCCATCGAGTGAGCATCGACGGCGAGCGCGGTGCGACGAGCCAGTTGCGGCTGCCCCGGAGCCCCGGGAGCCCCCGCGCACAGCGACCGGTAAAAGGGCCCGCCTCCGCCATCGAGTGAGCATCGACGCTGAGCGCGGTGCGGCGGGCCAGTTGCGGCTGCACCGGAGCCCCGGGAGCCCCCGCGCACAGCGACCGGTAAAAGGGCCCGCCTCCGTCAGCGAGTGAGCATCGACGCTGAGCGCGGTGCGGCGGGCCAGTTGCGGCTGCACCGGAGCCCCGGGAGCCCCCGCGCACGGCGACCGGTAAAAGGGCCCGCCTCCGTCAGCGAGTGAGCGTCGCCCCGAAGAACGCCTCGCGCGCCTTCCGCAGGGCCTCCGTCTCCGCGGGCGTCCCCGCGTGCTCGAAGTGCCCCGCCTGCAGTACGTGGAGTTCGAGCGGGCCCGCCAGGGCGTTGTGCACCGCGAACTGGCCCGGCGGCGGGACCGCGGGATCGAAGAGCGCGGGCGCGGTGAGGGTCGGCACGCGCAGGTGCGTCGCCGCCGTCGCCGCGTCGAAGTAGCGCAGCACGTCGGTGACTTCGGGGTGCTGCCGGTGGTACGCGCGCACCGACTCCCCGCTGCCGGTGCACGGAAGCGTCAGGCGCAGGGGGTGGTTGCCGAAGGTGGGGACCGTCAGCTGGGCCGCGGCGAAGCGGTCGTCCCAGGGGAGGGCGAGGGCGCCGAGGCCGCCGCCGAAGCTCTCGCCCAGGTAGCCGAGGCGGGGCCGCGTCCCGGGGCCGCCGTTCAGCTCCGGCACCAGTTCGAGCAGCGCCGACGCAGCGCACCAGAGGTCGGCCACGCACTCGGCGAGCACGTAGGTGTCGCGGGACCCGATGCCGTGCAGGACGTGGGCGTCGGCCTCCGCGGGGATGCCGGGGTGGCGGCCGCGGATCTCCATGCCGCGCACGCAGGGCAGGAGCGCGGCGGAGCGGGGCAGCGGGAGCGGGACATCGGGGCCGGGTTCGTGGCGGCCCCCGTAACCGTGGCCCACGACGAAGCCGTGCTCCACGCCGCCGGGCGAGCCTTCCGCGGGCAGGACCAGCCAGCCCCCGAGCCGTACCCCGCCCACCGAGGTGTACGTGACGCCGTGCACCCGTACCCCGTCGCGCTCCTCTTCCAGGGGGCCGACGACGGGAGCGGTCGCGGTCGCACGGGCGGCCTCGTACCTGGCCCGCCAGAAGTCGGCGAAACCGGCCGGGGCGGGCGGCGCGGGGACCGCGAGGAGGTCGTCGAGGGAGTGGCCGTGCGACGGGTCGAACCCGAAACCGTGCGTGAACGCGGACATGCCGCGACCCTAACCAGCGCCACCCCACCAAGCGGAGCCCCTCACCCTTCGACCGAAGAGAGCTCCACCCCCCTTCGACCGAAGAGAGCCCCTCCCCCCTCGGCCGAAGAGAGCCGCTCGCCCTCCCATGCCACCCCCCGGCAACTGGTCTGCCGACCATGAGGCGGCCGCCACATTCACTTTCAGGATGCAAATATTCCGCTTAGTTTGCTCATGTCGGGCAAAGGACCCGGCATCCCCGCGCACGCCCCATGTCGCCCCCGTTACGCGAGTGTGACCAAGACCCTCTTGCGGTCGTCCGGGGGCCTGCAACAGAGTGATGTATGCGCTTACAGACAGCGCATACATCCGGCGCCGCGAGGCCCCGGACCCGGGAGCTCAAGGAGGAGCCGTCCATGCACCGCGCCGCCAGAACCGCCTCGGCCGCCATCGCACTCGCGACGGCGTTCGCCGTCACCGCATGCGGCAGCTCCGCCGGTGACGAGGTCGCCGCCGACAAGAAGCAGACCCTCACCGTCTGGGCCATGGGCGCCGAGGGCGAGAAGCTCGCGGAGGTCGCCGAGGCGTACAAGAAGGCGAACCCGCACGTCACCGTCGAGGTCACCCCCGTCGGCTGGGACGTCGCCCACCAGAAGCTGGTCTCGGCCGCCGCCGCGGGCAAGCTGCCCGACGTGGCGCAGATGGGCGGCAGTTACATGGGCGAGTTCGCCGAGCTCGGCGTCCTGGAACCGGTCGACACGAAGACCTTCGACAAGAAGGACTTCTTCCCGGCCGGGTGGCAGCAGGGCGAGGTGGAAGGCACCGCCTACGGCGTGCCCTGGTACGTGGACACCCGCGTCCTCTACTACCGCACCGACCTCGCCGAGAAGGCCGGTGTCAGCAAGCCCCCGGCCGACTGGAAGGGGCTGCGCGCCATGGCCTCCGCCCTGAAGGAGAAGGCGGGCAGCAAGTGGGGCATCTACCTGCAGCCGCGCGGGCTCGACACGGTGCAGTCCTTCTACCCGTTCCTGTACTCGGCGGGCGGCGAGATCGTCGACAAGGACGGCAAGGCGGTCATCGACAGCCCGGCGGCGGTGAAGGCCTTCAAGGAGTACGGCTCGTACGTGAAGGACGGGCTCAGCACCAAGAGCGCCCAGCCCGGCTACGACCCGCTGAAGGACTTCAACACCGGTGACGTGCCGATGTTCTTCTCCGGCCCCTGGATCACCACGCTCATCAAGGACCAGTACCCGGACCTGAAGGGCAAGTGGGGCGTCGCTCCCGTACCCACCGACAAGACGTCGACCTCGATGGCGGGCGGGTCCAGCCTGGTGATCTCCAAGGACAGCCCGCACAAGGCCGCCGCCAAGAAGTTCATCCAGTACCTGACGGACTCCGAGGGACAGTCCGACTGGTACGAGCGGACCAGCGATCTGCCCGCCAACACCAAGGCGTGGGAGAGCGGCGAACTCGCCGAGAACCCCGACCTGCAGGTCTTCAAGAAGCAGATGGAGACCGCCAAGACCTCGCCCGCGCTGGCCAAGTGGACCGAAGTGACCTCCAAGGTCGACGCGGCCATCGAGTCGGTGACCCAGGGCAAGGCCTCCGCCGAGGACGCCGCCGACAAGGCGCAGTCCGAGGTCGAGAACCTCGTGAAGTAGGCCGCCACCATGAGCACCACTGCCGAAAAGGCCGCCACCGGAGAACCCACCACCGGAAAGACCGATGGGGCGCCGCCGTCCGCCGGGCGGCGCAGGCGGGGATCCCTGGGCGTGCAGAACCTTGCCGGGTGGCTCTTCTCCACCCCCTTCCTCGTGCTGTTCGCCGTCTTCATGGCGTTCCCCATCGTCGCCACGCTGGCGATGAGCTTCACCGACTTCGGGCTGCGCAACGTCACCCGGCCCTGGGAAGCGAACTTCATCGGATTCGAGAACTACTCGCAGCTCTTCGGCGACGAGAAGTTCCTGAAATCCCTCTTCAACACCGGGTACTTCGTGGTGGTCGGCGTCCCACTCACCATCTGTCTCGGGCTCGGCGTGGCCGTGCTCCTCAACAACGGGATCGACCGGGCCCGGACCTTCTTCCGCGTGGGGTTCTATGCGCCGGTCGTCACCTCCATCGTCGCCGTGGCCGTCGTATGGCGTTTCGTGCTCGATCCGAGCGACGGGCTGATCGCCGGACTCTGTTCCGAACTCGGCCTCACCGCACCCGACTTCCTGGGCAGCGAGGCGCTCGCCATGCCCTCCCTCATCGCGATGGCGGTGTGGCGCAATCTCGGCACCGTGATGGTGCTCTTCATCGCCGGTCTGCAGGCCATCCCGACGGAGGTGCGGGAGGCGGCCAGGCTCGACGGGGCCGGAGGGTGGCAGGAGTTCCGCCGCATCACCGTCCCGCTGCTGAGGCCCACGCTGCTGTACACCACGGTGATCACCACGATCGGCTATCTCAATGTCTTCGAGGAGCCGTTCGTCATGACGCAGGGCGGCCCTTCCGACTCCACGCTCACCGTGTCGCTCAACATGTACCGCGAGGGCTTCAACTTCTTCCACATGGGCTATGCCAGCGCCATGGCGTACGTCCTCTTCGTGGTGATCATGGCCATCACGGTGCTCCAGCTCCGACTGCTGAAGGACAACACCAAATGAGCGCCAAGTCCGTGGCGGTGAAGAAGCCGCTCGTCTATGTGCTGCTTTCCTTCGGGCTTTTCGTCATGGCCGCCCCGTTCCTCTGGATGGCGCTCTCCGCCTTCAAGACCTCGACGGATCTGACCGCAAGCCCGCCGGTATGGATTCCCTCCGAGTGGACGCTCGACAGTTTCCACCGACTGCTCGACAAGCTCGATCTGCCGCTCTACTTCATGAATTCGGTGATCGTGGCCGTACTGGTCACCGTCGCGAATCTCGTCTTCTGCTCGATGCTCGGCTATGCCCTGGCCAAGCTGAGCTTCGTCGGACGGAACAAGATCTTCGGTCTGGTGCTCGGTGCGCTGATGGTGCCCGGCAACCTGATGCTGCTGCCGCTGTTCGTGCTGATGAGCAAGTTGCAGCTGATCGACTCCTATGCCGCGCTCGTGCTGCCGTTCGCCGCCGGGGCCTTCGGGGTCTTCCTCATGCGGCAGTTCATGCAGTCGATCCCGGACGAGCTGCTCGAAGCGGCGCGGATGGACGGCGCCAGTGAGTGGTACATCTTCTGGCGGATCGTGATGCCGCTGGTGAAGCCCGCCCTCGCGACGCTTTCGATCTTCACGTTCCTCGGGTCCTGGAACAACTTCGTGTGGCCCTTGATCGCAACCAACGATCCCGACAAATACACCCTTCCCGTCGCGCTGGCCACCTTCGCGACCGACCCCAACAAGTCGTCCGGCTCCAACGGGATGCTGATGGCCGGGGCCTTCCTGATCGTCCTTCCGGTGCTGCTCGTCTTTGCCGTGCTGCAGCGGTACTTCACCCAGGGCATCGCCACGTCCGGCATGAAGTAGCCCGACCGGTCGCTCCCCCACCGCGCAAGAGAAAGACAATCTGCGATGACGCACACCCCGATCCCGTTCCCCGAAGGCTTTCTGTGGGGGGCCTCCACCGCCGCCCACCAGATCGAGGGCAACAACATCAACAGCGACTGGTGGGTGAAGGAGCACACCGCGGGCACCCACATCCAGGAGCCCAGCCTGGACGCCTGCGACAGCTACCACCGCTGGTCCGAGGACATGGACCTGCTGGCCCGGCTCGGCTTCACGGACTACCGCTTCAGCATCGAGTGGGCCCGCATCGAGCCCATCGAGGGGCAGTTCTCCCGGGCCGAGCTCGCGCACTACCGGCGGATGGTCGAGGGCGCGATCGAGCGGGGCCTGCAGCCGATGGTGACCCTGCACCACTTCACCGTGCCGCAGTGGTTCGAGGCGCGGGGCGGGTGGACCTCCGAGGGCGCCGTGGAGCTCTTCGCGCGCTACGTCGCCGCCTGTGCGCCGGTCATCGGGGACGGTGTGCCGTACGTCTGCACCATCAACGAGCCGAACATGATCGCCGTCATGGCGGGGCAGGCCAAGCGGGGAGACATCGGATTCCCGCCCGCCGGTCTGCCGACGCCGGACGAGGAGACCACGCAGGCCGTGATCGCCGCGCACCACGCCGCCGTCAAGGAGGTCAGGGCGATCGACCCCGCGATCCGGGTCGGCTGGACCATCGCCAACCAGGTCTACCAGGCGCTGCCCGGCGCCGAGGACGTGACCGCCGCCTACCGCCACCCGCGCGAGGACGTCTTCATCGAGGCCGCCCGCGGCGACGACTGGATCGGCGTCCAGTCCTACACCCGCACCAAGATCGGCCCCGAGGGCCCGGTCCCCGCGCCCGAGGACGCCGAACGCACGCTGACCCAGTGGGAGTACTACCCGGCGGCGGTCGGGCACGCGCTGCGGCACACCGCGGCGGTGCTCGCCGACGCGGGCATCCCCCTGATCGTCACCGAGAACGGCATAGCCACCGACCGCGACGAGCGCCGCATCGACTACTACAAGGGCGCGCTGCACGAGGTCGCCGACTGCCTGGAGGACGGCCTCAACATCGGCGGCTACCTGGCCTGGAGCGCCCTGGACAACTACGAGTGGGGCTCCTACCTGCCCGCTTTCGGGCTCATCGGCTGGGACCGCGAGACGTTCACCCGCACCCCCAAGCCCTCCGCCCACTGGCTGGGCGGGCTCGGACGCACTCGTGAACTGCCGCGCGTGAACGCCTAGCTCCACCGGTTCCGCGAGCCCCGGCGGTTCCGCACCGCTTCCACAGCTCGGGGGTCGGCCGCACCTGACAGCGGTCGGCCCCCGTACGACTCCTTCGGGGCGGTTCCCGGTGCCTCCGGAGCATGCCCCCGCCCCGGGTCGCGGCGCCCCGAAAGCGGTCATACGCTCCCCAATGTGACGCCGCCCTCGCCGATAGCCGCGCGGGCAGCAGCGGCCGCGGTGGCCGTGCTGCTCGCCTGGTTCCCGCTGCTGAGCTCCTCCCCCGCGGCCGCCGACGACCCGGTCACGCTCTCCCGCTCGGGCCAGATCACCGACAAGGTGGATGCGCTCGACGACCGCGCCGACGCCGCCGAGCGGGCCCTCGACCGGCTTTACGACGACCAGCGCGTGCAGCTCTTCGTCGTCTACGTACGCGACTTCTCCGGCCGTTCCGCCCAGAGCTGGGCGGACGCCACAGCCGACCGCAACGGCCTCGGGCTCGACGACGTGCTGCTCGCCGTCGCCACGCACGACCGCCAGTTCGCCTACTCCGTGGATGAGGGTTCGCGGCTCACCGATGCCCGGCTCCAGGACGTGGCGACCACGGCGATCGGGCCCGCCCTGCGCGAGAACGACTGGGCAGGGGCCGCGATCGGCGCGGCGGACGGCTACCGCGCGGTGCTCGCCGGGCGTCCCGTGCCCGCCCCGTCGGTCACGCCGGGCACGGCCGACCCCCGGGCCGAAGGCTCCGGTGCCGACGACTCCGTCACGGGCGATCTGGTCCTGCCCGTGGCGGCGGCGTGCGCGGCCGGTGTCGCCGCCACGGTCGCGTACAAGCGGCGCAAGAAGCGCGCCACCACCCGCACGACCCCGGGTGGCGGCTGGGGGCAGGGGGCGGGCAAGGACGCCACCCCGCTGCCCGAGCTCGACAAGAAGGCCCGGCTGCTCCTCGTGGACACCGATGACGCGGTCCGCACCAGCACCGAAGAGCTCGGCTTCGCCACGGCGCAGTTCGGCGAGGACGCGGTCAGGCCCTTCGCCGACGCGCTCGCGTACGCGCAGGCGGAGCTGACGGCGGCGTTCCGGCTGCGCCAGGAGCTCGACGACGCCTTCCCCGAGGACGATCCCACCAGGCGCCGCATGCTGGACGAGATCGTGGCGCGCTGCACGGAGGCGGGCCGCCGCCTGGACGCCGAGACCGCCGGATTCGACCAGCTGCGCGCCCTGGAGAAGAGCGCCCCGCAGGCCCTGGAGCACGCGGAGACGGTGTTCCGGCAGGTCGCGGGGCGTACCGGCGCCGCGGAGGAGACCCTGACCGGCCTCCGCGAGAAGTACGCGCCGACGGCATCCGCCGCGGTGCTCGGCCACGTCGAGCAGGCCAAGGACCGCCTGGTGTTCGCCACCACCCACCTCAATCAGGCCCGGCAGAGCGTCGACGCGGGCGACAGCGGCAAGGCGGCCGTCCACCTGCGCGCCGCCGAGGGCGCCGTCGACCAGGCAGGGACGTTCGTGGACGCCGTGGACCGCCTGGCCGACGAGCTCGCGCTGGCCGCCGAGAGGCTGCCCGGAGCGCTCGCCGATTCCGAGGCGGATCTCGCCGACGCGCGCGGGCTCCTCGCGGGCACCTCCGAAGCGGTCTCCACGGCGGACCTGAGGGGCCGTGTGGCCCGCGCGGAGTCGGTCGTCGCCGAGGTGCGCGGGCGGACGTCCGCGGGGCCCTACGACCCGCTGGACGCCCTGCGCCGCGTCGAGGAGGCCGACGCCGCGCTCGACGAGGCCCTCACGGGTGCCCGCGAGCGCGAGGTCACCGACCGGCGCGCCAGGACCCTGCTCTCCCAGGCGCTGCTCACCGCGCGCAGCGCCGTCGGGGCGGCCGCGGACTTCGTCACCACGCACCGCGGCGCCGTCGGCAGCGAGGCGCGGACCCGCCTGGCCGAGGCCCAGCGCCACCTGGCGCAGGCGGAGGCGGCCGAGGACGGCGACGCCACCGCGGCCCTCGCCGCGGCGCAGCAGGCGGACGCGCTGGCCCGGCAGGCGCAGGAGTTCGCCGAGCGGGACGTACGGGGGTACGGCAACCCCCATGGAGGCCTCGGCGGAGGTGGTGGCCGGGGTGGCGGCATGGGCGGCGCCGTTCTCGGCGGCATCATCCTCGGCGAGCTCTTCGGAGGGGGCGGTCGCGGAGGCGGTGGCTACGGAGGAGGCGGTTTCGGCGGGGGCGGTGGCTACGGAGGGGGCAGTTTCGGGGGCGGCGGGCCCGGCAGCTTCGGCGGTGGCGGCACGCGGGGGCGCAGGGGCGGAGGCGGCAGGTTCTGACGCACCCCTGAAGACGACCAGCCTCCGTCCGTCCCCCGTCCGTCCCCCGGCGCAGGAACCCTCGTACAAGGAGACCAAGGCCATGACGAAGCAGACCATCCTCGGCCGTGTCACCCAGCTCGCCAAGGCGAACCTCAACGCGCTCCTCGACCAGGCCGAGGACCCGCAGAAGATGCTCGACCAGCTGATCCGTGACTACTCGAACAACATCAGGGAGGCCGAGGAGGCGGTCGCGACCACCATCGGGAACCTGCGGATGCTGGAGCAGGACCTGAAGGAGGACCGGGACGCGGCCGTCGAGTGGGGCGGCAAGGCGCTGGCGGCGAGCAGGAAGGCGGACGAGCTGCGCGCGGGCGGCAGCGCCACGGAGGCCGACAAGTTCGACGGGCTCGCCAAGGTGGCGCTCGGACGGCAGCTGCGGTCCGAGAAGGAGGCGAAGGACGCCGAGCCGACGATCGCCTCGCAGACAGAGGTCGTGGACAAGCTGAGGTCCGGGCTCGACCGGATGAAGACGAAGCTGACCGAACTGGAGTCGCGGCGTGATCAGTTGGTGGCCCGCGCGAAGACCGCACAGGCGCAGAACCAGATGATGGACGCGGCCCAGAACATCGACGTACTGGACCCGACCAGCGAGTTGAGCCGCTTCGAGGAGAAGGTGCGGCGCGAGGAGGCGCGGGCGCTCGGCAAGCAGGAGCTGGCCGCGTCCTCGCTCGACGCGCAGTTCGAGGAGCTGGACGCGCTGGGCGACGAGGCGGAGATCACCGCCCGCCTCGCCGCCATCAAAGCGACCACATAGGCCCCGGGAGCCTGGTGCCGGAACCTCCCCCGGGACCCGGCGTCAGAACAGACTGAGCAGCGCCTCCGCCGCGTCCATCGGCTCCGTGCCCCCGTCCGGCAGCGCCATCTCGAACCACACCGTCTTGCCGCGCGGTGTCCTGCGCGCGCCCCACGCGGCGCTGAGCAGGCCGACCAGCTGGAGGCCCCGCCCGCCCTCGTCGGTGTCCC
The DNA here is from genome assembly GCF_056437465.1 of Streptomyces sp. NPDC042371. NCBI lineage: Bacteria > Bacillati > Actinomycetota > Actinomycetes > Kitasatosporales > Streptomycetaceae > Streptomyces > Streptomyces sp. NPDC042371. The sequence continues at coordinate 346,926 of NZ_JBWKAP010000002.1, forward strand.
GTGCGCGGCGGCGGCGCGGCTGGACGAAGCTCGCGTCCCACACCTCGCACACCAGCGTGCGGTCGAGCAGGAGGCGCAGCCTGATGTCGCCTTCGCCGTACCGCAGGGCGTTGGTGACGAGCTCGCTGACCAGCAGTTCCGCCGTGTCGCACAGCCGCTCCAGGTCCCATGCGCGCAGTTGGTCGCAGGCGAGCTCACGGGCGCGCCCGACCGACTTAAGGTCGCGCGGCAGCGTCCAGTCGCCGACGTGGTCGGCCGGTAGCCCTTCGACGCGGGCCATCAGGAGGGCGATGTCGTCCTCTCCGTGGTGGGTGTCCAGGGAGCTCAGGACGTGGTCGCAGGCGTCCTCCAGGGCCGGTGGGGCGTCGTTCAGGGCGCGCACGAAGGCGTTCAGGCCCTCGTCCAGCGGGTGGTCGCGGGATTCGACGAGGCCGTCGGTGTAGAGCGCGAGCAGGGCGCCCTCGGGAAGGTCGACCTCGACGTCTTCGAAGGGCTCGCCTCCGACGCCGAGGGGCATGCCTGGTGGCACGTCGAGCATGAGCGCGGATTCACCGGGCTCGACGAGGACGGGCGGGAGATGGCCCGCGTTGGCGAAGGTGCAGCGGCGCGTGACGGAGTCGTACACCGCATACACACAGGTGGCGAGGTAGACCTCGCTGAGGTCCGCGCCCGCCGCCTTGCGTGCCCCCCGGGTGGCCTGCTGGGGCCCCGCGGGGTTGCCGAGGCCCCGGGCGATCTCGTCGAGGGCGGAGAGCACCTCGGCGGGCTCCAGGTCGAGGAGCGCCAGGGTGCGCACGGCGGTGCGCAGCTCCCCCATGGCGACGGCGGCGCGCAGGCCGCGGCCCATGACGTCGCCGACGACCAGGGCGGTGCGGTGGCCGGGCAGTTCGATGACGTCGAACCAGTCGCCGCCGACCTCCGTCGCGGCGTTGCCCGGCAGATAGCGGCAGGCGATGTCGAGGCCGGACGCCTCGGGGTCGCCGGGCGGCAGCAGGGAGCGTTGCAGTATCAACGCGCGCTCGTGCTCGCGGCGGTAGAGGCGGGCGTTGTCCATGCAGACGGCGGCGCGCGCGGCCAGCTCGACGGCCAGTGCCCGGTCGCGCTCGCCGAAGGGTTCGCTGCCCTTCGTACGGGAGAACTGGGCGAGGCCGACCACGGTGTCGTGGGCGACCATCGGCACGGCCAGCGTCGACTGGACGAGGCCGCCGGTGAGGCGGCTCGCCGACTCGTCGTCGTCCGCCGTGATCAGGCGGGGCCGGGCGGCACGCAGGGCGTCGGCGCAGGGCGACGTGAACGCGAACCGGTGGACGGCACCCACGTCTATGGGCGCGCTGCCGTCCGGGAACGGGGCGTCGGCGACGGCGCTCGCGAAGGCCACGCGGCGCAGTTCCGCGCTGCCGTCGGCGAGCCCGGGCGGCGTCTCGTCGCCGTCGAGGAGGCCTTGGTAGAGGTCTACGGAGGCGAGGTCGCAGAAGCCCGGCACGGCGACGTCGAGCAGCTCCCTGGCGGTGGTCTCCAGGTCGAGGGAGTTGCCGATGCGGGCCCCTGCCTCGTTCAGGAGAGCAAGATTGCGCCGGGCGTGGGCGGCCTCGCGGGCGGCGGCGTGCCGACGGGTGACGTCGGTGCCGAGACCGGCGACGCCGATGGGGCGGCCCGAACCGCTGTGCACGCGGTAGAGGTTGATCGACCAGTGCCTGCGGTCGTTGCTGCCGGGCGCAGGTCCCACTATCTGCATGTCCGTCACGGAATCGCCGGTTTCCAGCACCCGCTTCAGGGCGGCGGCCATGCGGTCGGCCTCGTGCCGCGGCAGATAGTCGTGGCAGGTCCGGCCCCGCTGGTCCGCGATGCCTCCGCCGAAGACGTCGGCGAATCGGCGGTTGGCACGCTGCACCTTCAGGTCCGTACCGAACAGAAGGAAGCCGAACGGAGATTGGCCGAAAATTGCCTGTGAAGCGGCGAGGTCCGTCTCGATCTGCCGGAGCACCCGGACGTCGACGACGATGCAGACCGCGGCCCGCTCGCCCTCCTCGGTCACGGTCGGCATCACGTACACCTCGGCGATGCCTTCCAGGCCGCCCGTGCCCCGCTCACGGCGCTCCCCGAGGTCGCCGGGCCCGCCGGGACCCGCACCGCCCCCGAGCCCGCCCGGCGCCCCGGAGTCGTCCGGCATCCGGAAGGGCACCACGCCCGTCCACTCGCGCCCGTCGAGGATCTCCGCCATCTTGCGGTGGCCGCCCGCGCGCAGCTCGGGCGGCACGAAGGCCTCGATGGGGTCCTTGCCGACCGCGTCCCGCGCGGCCACGCCGAACAGCCGCTCGGCGCGCATGCTCCACTGATCGACCAGGCCGTCCGCACCGATCGAGAACGAGGCGACCTTGATGTAGTCGTATATCGAACCGGGTGGGTTGCTCTGCCACGTCTCGTCGAGCGGCACGCCGCCGACCGGCACGTCCTCGGCCGGCCCGTCGCCACGGGCACCGTCGCCCGTCGCGCCGTCCGCGGCCCCGGGGGCCATCGCGTCGCCCGACGGTCCGTCGAACTCCGTCGCCTTCGCTGGTATCTCGCTCACGCGAACCGTCCCCTCCAGCTCACCGCGTCCGGCACCGGTCACCGCATACGGCTGACCGCAGTATCCAGCACTACGGTGCCGCGCCACACGGCGTTCACGATCACAGCACGGACTCGACGCTTTTTGGCCCGTGCCGACCTTGTGCGGGACGCTTCTCGCACACTGCCAGTCTTCTAACCCGGCAACGCCAGCTCGAACCACACCGTCTTCCCCGTCCTGCCCGTACGACCCGGACGCGTACCCCAGCGCCGTGAGGAGCGGGACACCAGCTGGAGGCCTCGCCCGCCCTCGTCGTCGAGTGCGGCGGTGCGCTCCAGGGGCGGGTCCGGGAGCGGATCGGATACCTCTACGAGGAGGGTGCCGTTGGGGTCCACGGGGCGTACGAGACGTACGCCGATGGGCCCGGAGGCATGGCGCAGGGAGTTGGTCACCAGCTCGCTCACGAGCAACACGGTGACGTCACCGAGGGCCTCTAGACCCCAGTCGGCGAGCTGCTTGCGGACAACCGTGCGGGCGGTGCGGACGGCGCCGGGGTCCGCGGGAAAGGCCCACTCGGCGCAGTCGCCTTCGGTGTCGATCACGCCGATCACTTCCAGACCAGTAGCTGAACCTGCCCGGCAACCGCCCGGCAACCTGTCCGGTTTCATGGGGTTAATGGGCACATACCCGATATCCAGGCCGGTTTACCGCGTATCAGGGCGCACTGTGGCACGAACGGCGTAGGCGGGATCAGTGCGCGGCGTGCGGAAGGCCGAGCGCCGCCTCGACGGCGGGCACGTCGGCGGCCAGCCAGTCCACGGACCAGACCAGGTCCGGCGTGAGCCACCGCAACTCGTCGTGGTCCTCCAGGGGCCGGGGCTCGCCCGACACCAGACGGGCCGTCCAGACCCGCAGGACGTACCCCTTGGGGAGCGGCCATTCCCCCGGCACCCGGCCGGTCAGTTCGGCCTCGACGCCCAGTTCCTCGCGGAGCTCGCGCACCAGCGCGTCCTCGCTCCGCTCACCGGGCTCGACCTTGCCGCCGGGCAGCTCCCAGCCGCCCGCGAGCTCCGGGGGCGCGCTGCGCCGCGCGGCGAGCAGGCGCCCGCCGTCGTACAGGGCGGCGCCCACCACGATGCGTTCGTTCATGCGACGGAGCCTAAGGGGCGGCACGGCCCCATGGAGGGACAGGGCGGACCGCCAGGAGGGGCAGGGGGGACCGTCGGAAGGGTCTAGCGTCCGCTGCCGTTCTGGCTCAGCCTCTCGATCGAGTAGAGCTGCTTGTGCCCGCGGTCGTCGAGGCTGTCCGCGATCTTCTGGGCTTCGGCCTTCGTCGCGTACCTGCCCACGCGATAGCGGTTGCCGTTGTCGTCCTGCCGTATGACGAACCAGGGCAGCAGAACTGTCCCGTCATTCATCGCGCCCCTCCGTTCGCCACCCCCGGCGCGCCCCACGCCTCGATCTGTAAGGAAACCGCAATCCGCATATGCCCGAGCCTACGCCCGACCTTTACTCAGCGGATACGAGTTTGCACAAAGAGGTACGCGACAGGACCGCTATCGGCCACGGCCCGGGCGACGCCCGCATTGCGAGGGGCTCACGGGCCGTGAGGAGAGAGCCGAAACCCGCCCCTGCACACAATCGGTCAGGAGCGGGCAAGGGCGAATCCCTGAGAGGGTGAATCCCGGAGTTACCGCACAGGCAGGTGGTACGCGATCCGATAGCGGTCGGCGGGCACCACGATGTCGGCCGCCTCTACGGGGCGGCCCGACGCGAAATACGTCCGGTGGACGACGATGACCACATGGCCGGGGACACCGCCGAGCGCCGAGAGCTCCTCGGCCAGGCCGGGGCGGGCGCCGACCTCCTCCGCGACGTTGTCCACGATCACGTCGATGGCCGCCATCCGGTCCACCACTCCACAGCCGCCGAGCGGGCCCTCCTCGGGGAGCATCACGGGAGTGCGCCCGGTGACGGCCAGGGGCTCCCAGGACGTGGAGATCATCATGGCCTCCCCGGCGTCCCGGAAGACGTACTTGGTGCACATCACGCGGTCGCCCACGCGGATGCCGAGGCGCTCGGCCACCGCCGCGTTCGCCTCGATCTGCTCGCTGCGGGACTCCCAGGTGCCGCGCACGCCGTCCGCGGCCTGCTCCTGGCGGAACGGGGTCGAGCCGCCGTTCACCGCGCGGTAGCCGGTGCGGGCGATCTTGCGCGGGACGGGGCGCTCGCGCACATAGGTGCCCGATCCGGAGCGCCCTTCGACCAGACCCTCGGCCATCAGGACCTTGCGCGCCTCCAGGGCGACCGTGTCCGACACCCCGTACTCCTCGCGGATTCTGGCTTGCGAGGGGAGGCGGGTGTGCGGCGGCAGCGAACCGTCGGCGATCTTCTTGCGGAGATCACCCGCAACCCGCAGATACGCCGGCTGTTCACCGAAAGTCACTGGCCACTCCCATCAGGTTGACAGACAGCAACAGCCTGGCAACCGTGGGTTGTTGGGTGCAACCCAAGGCCAAGGAATCACCCGAAGTGATGATTTCTCCTGGCGCAGGTCTTTACGCAGGGGCTTTCCCCGGATATAGCGAACGGTCCAGGGCGTTGAGGAAACGTTCGGTCGCGGCGCGCGCGATCTGACTGCCCCAGCCTCCCCAGTTCACGTCGAAACAATGATCGGCCCACGGCAGTTCGACATACGTCGCCGGTGCACCGGCCCCCTTGAGGCGCCGCGCCAGCTCGCGCGCCTGCGCCACCGGCACCGCGCGGTCCGCGCTCCCGTGCAGCAGCAGCGTCGGCGGTACGTCGCCCCGGACGAGCCGCACGGGCGAGCCGAGGCGGTAGCGGGCGGGAGCGGTGGCGGCCGAACCGCCCATCAGGACCGGGATCATGGGGTCGCGGCGCAGCGCGGTGCCCGCGATCAGACGCCGCATATCGGTGGGCCCGTAGAGCGAGAGAACGCCCGAGACCGAACTGTCCCGTGCCGCACAGGACGCCGGGACCCTGCCGTCGCCCTCCGTGTAGGCCGCGGCGAGGGCGAGGTTGCCGCCCGCCGAACTGCCCGCCAGGAGAAGGCGGTCGGGGTCGATGCCGTACACGCGCGCGTGCCGCCGCACCCAGCCGACGGCGCACTTCACGTCGCCGATCTGGTCGAGCTGGGTGGCGCGGGGCGCGAGGCGGTAGTCGATGTCGAAGACCGACCACCCGCGCGCGTTGAACCACCGGTTCCATCGGGGGGTCTGACTGCGGTGCCCCTTGTTCCAGCCGCCGCCGTGCACCCACACCACGGCCGGGCGCCGCACCTCGGCCCGCTTGGGCAGCGCCCACAGGTCGAGCCGCAGCTTCTGCCCCCTGCCGCGGTGCGCCCCGTGACCGCGGCCCACGCGCGCGTAGGTGAGGGTCCGGGCGCGGTCGGGCACCTTGGCGTAGTTGACACCGTCGAAGTACTGCGCGGGTGCGAGCTGTTGACCCTGCTGCCGCGCGGTGCCGTACGCGGCGGCGTACGGCATCACTCCGTAGACGAGGGCCGCGAAGGAGGCGAGCGCGGCGAGCCCCGCGCACCAGGGGTGACGCCTGCCCGCGAGCGCGGCGCCCGCGAGGCCGAGCAGCCCCGGCGGCAGCAGCACAAGACCCCAGGAGGTGATCGCGGCGGCGACGAGCACCAGGAGCGGGACGCGGGGCAGCGGGGCGGCGACGAGGACGGCGAGCGCCGCGTTCAGGAGGCCGGTGGTCAGGAGCAGGGCCCGGGCCACGGCGGGCGGCGGCACGACGGACGTCACACCGAAGAACTATCACAGAAGCGGACAAAAACTCCTCAGGATGCCCGCCCCCTGACGGCACGTGCCCCTGGGCGCCACCGGGCGGGCGTTCCGGAGCCGGATCACGCCTCCTCGGTCTCGCCGCCCTCCCCGTGCTCCTCGTCGAGGCCCGACTCCGGCCCGTCCTCAGGAGTCGCGTCACGCGGCGAAATCGTCGACAGGTCCAGCGACTTGCGGGCCGCCGCGGCCTCCTTGTCGCCGAGTCCCTGAAGGCCCGCCACGTAGTGCTCGGTGAAGCTGTCGGCGTCGGAGGCCCCGGCCGCCTTCGCCCACTCCTTGCGGCTCTTCCCGATCTGGGCCACGAGTTTGTCGACGTGCTTCTGCGTCGCCGCGGGCCAGACGTGCGCGCGCAGCCGCCGCGCCTGTTCGCCGAGGCCCTTGTCGACACCGGCGGCCCACTTCTTGTGCCCTTCGAGGTCGTCCTCGATCCGCTCCTCCGCGGGCGCCTCCTGCAGATACGCCTGGTCGAAGGGCCGGTCCGCCTTCACATAGGCGAGCTGGTCCGCGTCGAGCGTCGTCGCGTCGCTGCGCAGGGACCCTTCGAGCTGCCGCTTCGGGTCCGAGGCGCCGAAGATGCACGTGACGTGACGGTCGCCCCGGCCCCAGGTCCTGCGGTCGGGCGTGAAGTAGTAGAGCTCGGCGTCGCCGAAGTCCGCCCAGCTGTCCATGACGTACTCGAACTGGAGGTCGGTGCACCTGGTCTCGGCGAGTTCGCGCATGTCGCCGTCGCCCGGGTAGCCGGTGTGGTTCACGCGGAACGACGCGTAGACCTCGCCGTCGTGTCCCTGGGAGCACGGGAGCTCGTCGACCTCGGAGGCGTACTTCATGGAGTCGATCTTCCCGTCGGGCGCGTCGAAGCAGCCGCCCTTGTCGATCGGGAAGGCACCGGCGTTCTGCCGGGACTCGCGGGCCGCGTCCCGGAAACCCTCGGCGAAGTCACGGGCGCCGCCCGTGGCGACGGCGAGGACGAGCAGCAGGACGCCGACCACGGAGATGATGCTGCCCGCGATCGCGAGGCCCTTGCCGCGCTCGCCCTTCTTCTTGATCTGCGCGAGTGCGACCAGGCCGAGGATCAGGCCGACGGCGGGCAGGAAGCACAGGATGCCGAGGACCAGGGAGGCGATCGCGAAGCCGTTCACCGGCGGCCGGGAGTAGGGGGAGTACGGGCCGGGCCACTGCTGGTAGGGGCTGTGCCCGTACGGCGGCCAGGACTGGTCCGGCTGCCCCGGCTGACCCGGCTGCCCCGGCTGCCCGGGAGGGGGCGCGTACGGAGGGCCGGGCGGCGGCGGTATGTCCACGGGTAGCGTGCTCCTGGATTTCTGGTGGGCGGTGCGCAGAGCTTGGCGCATCGTAATCGCGGCGGGGGCGAAAAGGTAATGCGGCGGCAAAGTTCGACAACTCGGACAGCCCTAGGGGCAGCCATCCAGGCCGTCAACGGCCTGACCTCGCGATGGGCGGCGACGGCGGCCGCCGACCGCGGCACCGTGTTCTCGGTACCCGGCGTCTGGCCGCTCCTCGCGTTCCTCGCGGACGGCGCGGACGGGGCGGCCCGCACGGAGCTCGCGAACGCGGTCGGGCTCCGGGCCGACGGAGCGGCGGCGGCCGCACGGGAGTTGCTGGCCGCGCTGCACGGCGTACGGGGCATGGACGCGGCCCTTGGCCTGTGGACCGGGCGCACCCTGACCCTGCGGGACGCGTGGCGTGACGGGGTGCCGGTGGACGCGCTGGGCGTGCTGACCGGAGACCTGACGACGGACGCGGCGACGCTCGACGCGTGGGCGGCGGAGCGGACGGGTGGGCAGATCGAGCGGATGCCGGTGGGGCTCACGCAGGACACCGAGATGGTCCTCGCGAGCGCGCTCGCGCTGCGTGCGGACTGGGAGACGCCCTTCGAGCAGCACCTGCTGGAGCCCGCCACCGGCCCGTGGCGGGGCCTGCGGATCGCGGGGCTCCGGCGGTCGGACCCCGGCCTGGACGCCGTACGGATAGGCCGCTGCCCCGCCGGTCGCGTCACCGCGGTGACATTGCGCGGCACCGCGGACGTGGACGTGCACCTGCTGCTCGGTGAGGCTCATATGGGCCCCGGCGAGGTCCTGCCGACGGGCCTCGGCATGCTCACGGGCGACGTCCCCACGACATCGGGCAGCGAGCTGGCGCCGGGTCCGGCCGGGCCCGGCGCGGTCCTGCGCGAGACCCTCGCCGACGCCCCCGACGAGCCGCCGCACGTCTCGCTGGACACCGTGGCGTTCACCCTCGACGCGGAGCACGACCTGAAGGCACCGCCCGGAATCTTCGGCCTGGAAGCGGCGAGCGCCCCGCGCCCCGGCTCGTTCCCCGGCATCTCCGACCGGCCCCTCGCGGTGGAGTCGGCCCGGCAGACGGCGACCGCGACGTTCGGTGCAGCGGGCTTCCGGGCCGGTGCGGTCACGGCGGTCGCCATGGACTGGATGGGGCTGCCCTCGTACGCCACGACCGAGCTCGCGGTCACGGTGGACCGCCCCTTCGGCTTCCTCGCCCTGGACCGCGGAACACGCCTCGTCCTCGCGGCGGGCTGGGTCACCGACCCGGAGCCGTACCGCGAGGACGAGGATCACTGACGCACGTACTCACATACGCACGCACTCACATACGCGCGTACTCAGGGACTCAGAACTGCAGCCCCCACGAGTCGATCTTCCCGGTGTCCTGCGCCGCGTTGTCGCTGACCCGCAGCTTCCACGTGCCGTTGGCCGTCTCCGAAGAGGCGTTCACGGTGTACGTGGTGTTGATGTTGTCCGAGCTGCCGCCGGTTCCGTAGCCCTTGAGGGTGTAGGCGGTGCCGTCGGGGGCGACCAGCTGGACCTGGAGGTCGCCGATGTAGGTGTGCTGGATGACGACGGGGACGGACAGGGAGGCGGGCGCGTTGCCCTCGACGCCGGTGACGTTGATCGGCGACTCGGCCGTGGCGTTGTCGTTGATCGCGAAGTCGTCGGTGTTGCTGAACGACTTGCCGGGCGGGTTGGTCGTGCCGCCGGTGACGTTCAGGAGACGGTTGGGCGAGCCGGAGCCGGGGCTGCCGACGACGCCCGACGAGGCGGCGCTGACCAGGCCCGCGGAGACCTGCGCCGGGGTCGACGTGGGGTTCTGGCCCAGGTAGATCGCGGCCGCGCCCGCGACGTGCGGGGAGGCCATCGACGTACCGGAAATGGTGTTGGTCGCCGTGTCGTTGGTGTTCCACGACGAGGTGATCGAGGAGCCCGGGGCGAAGATGTCGAGGATGCTGCCGTAGTTCGAGTAGCTCGCCCTGGCGTCGGTGTTGGTCGTGGCACCGACGGTGATGGCTTCCGCCACGCGCGCGGGCGACTTGGTCGAGGCGTCCGTGGACTCGTTGCCCGCCGCCACCGCGTAGGTGATGCCCGCTGCGATGGAGTTGCGGACGGCCGTGTCGAGCGCGCTGTCGGCGCCGCCGCCGAGCGACATGTTGGCCACGGCGGGCTTGACCGCGTTCTTGGTCACCCAGTCGATGCCCGCGACGACCTGCGCCGTGGTGCCCGAGCCCTGGTTGTTCAGGACGCGGACGCCGACGATCTTGGCCTTCTTGGCGACCCCGTGCAGGGTGCCCGCGACGGTGCCCGCGACGTGCGTGCCGTGGCCGTGGCCGTCCTGGGCGGTGTTGTCGTTGTCGATGGCGTCGTAGCCGTAGGAGGCGCGGCCGCCGAAGTCGGTGTGGCTGATGCGGACGCCGGTGTCGATGATGTACGCGGTGACGCCCTCACCCGCCGAGTCCGGGTAGGTGTACTTCTGGTCCAGCGGCAGGTTCTTCTGGTCGATGCGGTCCAGGCCCCAGGACGGCGGGTTGTTCTGGGTCGCGGTGGCGGTGAACGTCCGGTTCTGGACGACCGCGTCGACCGCGGGGTCGGCGGCGAACTTCTTCGCCTCGGCCTCGGAGAGCTCGACCGCGTAGCCGTTGAGAGCCTTGTCGTAGGTCCGCTCGATCTTGGCGCCGTACTCCTTGGCGAGGGCCCTGCCCGCGGCGGAACGGGCCTTCGGAGCGTTCTCGTCGAGGCTCACGATGTAGCTGTTCTTGATCGTGCCGGGGACACCGGCGTTCTCGATCGTGCCTTCCGCCCGGTCCGGCTGGGCGTTCGCCGGGAGGGCGGAGACGACGCCGAGGGCGAGGGCCGCGACCGCTGTCGCGCTGAGCCCGGCCAGTCTTCGGCGGTTGTTACGCATCACTGCCATCTGAGGGGTCCTCCTCAATAGGTGGTGCGTCGGTGGGGGAATGGTGCCGTGGTGCCCACACTCGCGGAGTCACGCGGCAGGGGCATGTCAATGGTGTGTCAATGCGACATGCCGGTCCTTGACTCCGTCGGGACGAAAGATTGGCTGATCCATAGGAATCCCACAAGGGTCAGGACCGGACGTAACGCGACTGCCACGGAGGCGTCATGACGCACCATCAGCAACCGCCACGTACCTCTCACGTCCCGGCTTCAACAACCGTCACGCATAGCCTGCGCGCATGACAGACATGACGGACGACGTGACGGGCGAGGTGACGGGAGAGGTGACGGGCGAAGTGACTGACGAGGTGACGGGCGAGGTGACTGACGACATGACAGGTGCCGCACGAGGTTCGGTAACAGGAGCCGTGACGACCGTGCCAGCCGTGACAACCGTGCCAGCCGTGCCAGCCGCGACCGTCCTGCCCGACAGCTTCTGCCCGGTCGACGGGACGCGCGTCCCAGGGGGCTCGCTCACCTGGTCGTGTCCGGTCTGCCGAGGCCCCCTCGACCTGGACTTCACTCCCTCGCCCGCCCCTCTGAAGGCGCTCGCGGGCCGGGTGAACTCACTGTGGCGGTACGCGGAGTGCCTGCCCCTGCCCGCCCCCGCGATCTCCCTCGGTGAGGGCCGCACGCCCCTCGTGGAGCTGGCGGGGCCGATTTCGGCCAAGTTGGACTTCCTGATGCCGACCCTGTCCTTCAAGGACCGTGGCGCGGTCATGCTCGCCGCCCTCGCGCGACGCCTCGGCCCCGACCGGGTCATCGCCGACAGCAGCGGCAACGCGGGCACGGCCGTCGCCGCGTACTGCGCGCGGGCCGGTCTCGACTGCACCGTGTACGTACCCGTCGGGACGTCGCCGAAGAAGCTGGAGCAGATCGGCGCGCACGGCGCACGGCTCCAAGTCGTCGACGGCGACCGGGAGTCGACGGCGCTGGCGGCCCGCGCCGCGGCCGACGAGCCGGGCACGTTCTACGCCTCGCACGTCCACAACCCCTACTTCCTCCACGGCACCAAGACGTACGTCCACGAACTCTGGGAGGACCTCGGCGGACGCCTCCCCGACACCCTCGTCGTCCCCGTCGGCAACGGCACGCTGCTGCTCGGCGCGGCGCTCGCGGTCCGGGAGCTGCACACGGCGGGGCTCATCGCGCGGCGGCCCGCGCTGTACGCCGTGCAGTCCGCGGCGGTCGCCCCGCTCGCCGAGGCGTGGCGGGCCGGTGCCGACGACCTGGTCGGCGAGACCCCGATGACGCCCACCTTCGCGGAGGGCATCGCGATCCCCCGCCCGCCGCGCGCCCGCCAGATCCTTCGCGCGGTACGCGATTCGGGCGGCGGCTTCCTCACGGTGACGGAGGACCAGATCGTGGCGGCGCAGCAGGACCTGGCCTCGCGCGGGCTGTACGTCGAGTCCACGGGCGTCGCCTGCTGGGCGGCCGTGCGGGAGGGCGCGCTCGGCGAGCGGACGGCGGTGGTCCCGCTGTGCGGGGCGGGCGCGAAGACGGGGCTCGCGGGCACTGCGGTCGGCTGATGCCAGGTGGCGGCTACTCCGCCCGCGGAGTCGAGTGAGCCGGGACCTCGACGGGACCCGGCCGTCGCCGCCCGTGTCCCGTCGCAGCCTCATATGCGGCGCCGACGGCGAGCACGGCCCGCTCGGCGCGCGGCGGGCCGACGATCTGCAGGCCCACCGGCAGCCCCGCCGACGTGAACCCGGCGGGCGCGGAGAGCGCGGGCGCGGAGAGGACGGGCGCGGAGAGGACGGAGTGCAGGTAGGCGGAGCGCGTGACCACCTCGCGGGCGGAGAGGTCGCGGCGGCGGAGCAGGCGGGCGAGCTCAGTGGCGTCGAGGTTGCAGAGGTCCATGCGGGGCAGTGCGCCCACTGGGGCGCACCCACGAGCACCCACCGAGCCCGGTCCGACTCACCCCCGCCCGTCGACCAGGCCCGACTCCCAGGCCCAGGCGGCGATCTCCACACGGTTGCGGGCGGACAGCTTCGTCTGCACGTTGGTGAGGTGCGTCTTCACCGTGCCTACGGAGATGACCAGTTCGGTGGCGATCTCGGCGTTGGTCAGCCCTCTGGCCACCAGCCGCACCAGGTCCGTCTCCCGCTCGGAGAGCGCGGTGTGCGGCTCCCGAGGGGCGGGCGCGGCGCTGTTGAGCTGTCGCAGCAGGCGGACCGTGATGGCCGGGCTCACCAGCGCCTCGCCGGACGCGGCCGCCCTGATGGCCTCGACGAGCAGGGCAGGGCCGGAGTCCTTGATCAGGAAGCCGGACGCTCCCTGGCTCAGGGCGCGTTGGACGTACTCGTCGTCGTCGAACGTCGTGACCACGACGACCTTCGGCGGATTCACGGTGCCGGGGCGCGTGAGTCTTCGCAGCGCCTCCAGCCCGTCCATGCGGGGCATGCGGATGTCCATCAGCACGACGTCGGGCCGGTGCCGCTCGGAGAGTTCCACGGCGTGCACCCCGTCCGTGGCCTCGCCGACGACGTCGATGTCGTCCTCCGCGGCGAGGATCATCGCGAACCCGGCACGGACCATGGCCTGATCGTCGGCGATCAGCACGCGGATCGTCACGACACCGCCGCCTTCGTCCGGGACGCGGACGCGGACGGGGGCGCGACCTGGGACGCGGACGGGGGCGCGACCGGGGAAGCAGCCGGGGACGCGGGGAGCGTCGCCTCGACGCCCCAGCCGCCTGCCGTCACCGGGCCCGCCTGGATGCTTCCGCCGATCAGGCCCACCCGCTCGGCCAGGCCCTTGAGGCCGAAGCCGCTGGCGGAGCCGTGGCGCTGCCGTCCGTCGTCGCTGACCCGTACGGTGAGCCGGTCTCCCGAGCGCTCCACGCGCACCCGCACCTCGGCGCATCCGTGGGCGTGCTTGCGTACGTTGGTGAGGGCCTCCATCACCACCCGGTGCGCGGTGGTGGTCACCTCCACCGGCAGGTCGTCGAAGGTTCCTGCCAGGTCGAGCCGGGCGCGGGCGCCGCCGACGGCCGAGAACTCCTCGACGAGCGAGCGCACTTCAGCGATGCCGGACAGCGGCGTCAGCGCCACCTCTCCGTCGGCGTCGCGCAGCATCCCCACCATGTGCCGCATGGAGGTCAACGCCTCCGAGCCCGCCTGTTCGATCCGTTGCAGCGCGGGCGGCACCAGTTCGGGCCGTCGGCCCGCGATCGCCTGGGCCCCCTGTGCCTGTACGACGATGCCGGTCACGTGGTGGGCGACGAAGTCGTGCAGGTCCCTGGCGAACTCCGTCCGCTGCTCCAGCCTGAGGGCCGCCGCCTGCCGACGCCGGTCCGCCAGGAGCAGGCGCATCCCGAGGCCGATGCCCAACGCGGTGACAGCTGCCAGGGCCCAGAGCAGCGCCATGATGATGGTGGACTGCCGCGTCGAGGTCGACACCGGCCGCACGACGATCGCCATGCCCAGCAGGGGGACGGCGAGCGCCGCCAACGACGGCTTGCCCCGTCGCGCGACCACCAGCAGGAGCCACGTCAGCGCCGCCAGTTCGGCGAATCCCATCGCAAGGCCGCTCGCCCGCATCTCCAGGTGCATCCAGAACGACACGCACAGCGAGACGCCCGCGACGACGCAGGCGGCCATCGGCAGTGCCCGGCTGTCGAGCCGGGGCGTAGCGGCGACGAAGCCGACGGCCAGCAGAGCGCCGATCAGCTTGCCGGGGCCGTAAGCCTCGATGTAGTAGAGACCGCCCACCGAGTCGAGCAGGACAAGGGAAACCAGGCCCCCGAACAGCAGCAGCCACACCGATTTGGGCAGTTGCCGCGCAAGGCCCTTCCCGTCCGTGGCTGCGGCCGTGGCTGTGGCTGTGGCCGCTGCTTTCGCCGCCTCCAGCATCTTTCTCACCATCCCTGTCGCGGACCGGCCGAAAGTCGGAGACGGCCGCGATTGATCTGTCTTTCGCCCGATCCGCCGCAAGGCGCGGCGGAGGAGAGTCGTGCCCACAGAGCGGCGCTCGCCCTCATCGCACGACTCATCCCTCATCGCACGACTCACCCTTCATCGCACGAGGAGCATGTCATGGCCACGGCCGACCTCACCCCGGCGGGGAAACCCCGGACACCCCACGGCGGCGGACCCGGGTTCGGTCCCCCCGCCGGAGGGTTCGGACCGCCCCCCGAGGGGTTCGCACCCCCCGTCGGCGAGGCGGCGATCGAGGCCCATGGGGTCGGCAAGCGGTACCGGCGCGGCTGGGCGCTGCGGGACGTTTCCTTCCGGCTGCCGAGGGGGCGGGTGTGCGGCCTCGTCGGCCCCAACGGCGCGGGCAAGAGCACGCTGATGGGCCTGGCCACGAACATGATCCGGCCGTCGACCGGCGACCTGCGCGTGTTCGGCGCCGTACCGGGATCGACGGAGGCGGTCCTGCGGACCGCGTTCCTGACCCAGGAGAAGCCGCTGTTCCGGCGCTTCACCGTGGCCGAGACCCTGCGTCTGGGCCGCGAGCTCAATCCCCACTGGGACCAAGCGGTCGCCGAGGGCATCGTCGACGCGGGCAACGTACCCATGACGGCGAAGATCGGCACGCTGTCCGGCGGGCAGCGCACCCGCGTCGCCTTCGCCCTGGCCTTCGGAAAGCGCCCCGAACTGCTCATCCTCGACGAGCCGATGTCCGATCTCGACCCGCTGGTACGCCGCGAGCTGATGGCCACGCTGAAGGCGGAAGCCGCCCAGTACGGCACGACGGTCCTGGTGTCCTCGCACATGCTCGCCGAGCTGGAGCACATCTGCGACTACCTCCTGGTCATCGCGAACGGCACGCTGCGCCTGGCGGGCGAGGTGAACGAACTGCGCGCCGCACACGCCCTGTTCGCCGCCCCGGCCGACGGCTCACCCCTCACCGTCGCACCGCACACGGTCGTCGAGTCCCACGGCCCCGGCGACGGCAGGCCCGGCGTCCTGGTGCGGCTGAGCGGACCGATCCAGTACGGCGGACCGGCCGAGCCACCCACCCTGGAAGAGCTGCTGCTCGCCTACCTGCGCTCACCCGACGCGCCCCCGCTGATCGCCCCCAGCGCCCGGGTCGGCGACATCCACGACATCATCACCCGCGACCGGCAGAAGGCTGTGCACGCATGAGCAGCACCCTCACTCACGACCCGGCAGCCCACACGGCGCCCGACGGAAGCCCGCGGAACGGCCGGGGCTCCCGGCAGACCGGCCCCCGGCTCAGCGGTACGGCCTGGCTCGTCTGGCGCCAGCACCGCGCCGCGTTCTGGACCATCATCGTCGGCACCGTGCTGGGCGTGACCGGCATGGTCTTGCTGCGCGGGCAGATGATGGACTACCTGAACACCCTGGAACCGGCCCAGAAGAAGCCCGGCAGTACGCCGCCCGACTTCGAGAAGTACGGCGACCTGATGACCGACATCGGGGGCTACCTGAGCTACTTCCCCATCCTGGCAGGCGTCCTCCTCGGCGCCCCGTTCCTCGCGGGCGACCTGGAGTCCGGCACCGCCAAGCTGGTGACCTCGCAGTCCGTCAGCAGGCTGCGCTGGCTCACCATGAAGCTCGCCATGCCCGCCGCGCTGGTCGCGCTGTCCACCGGCGTGCTCGGAGCCGTCTTCAACTGGTGGTGGAGCCCGGTCAAGGGGCTGGTCACGCAGGCGGAATGGAGCAGCGGCTCGATCTTCGACGTCACGGGCCTGATGCCGGTGGCCTACGCCCTGCTCACGTTCTCCGTGGGCGTGGCGGTCGGCCTCCTCCTGCGCCGCACGCTGGTGTCGATGGTGGTCACGCTCGGCATCGTCGTGGCGATCGGGTTCGTCTGGGGCGAGCTCCGTTCGAGCCTGGGACACGTCATGTCGGTCAGCACGGACAAGGGCGTCGGCCCCGGTGCCAGGCAGCCGGAGCTGCCCGACATGGCCATCCAGCAGGGACAGGGCACCTACTTCCTCACCGGCTCCGGCGACCGCCTGGACTGGACGACGTGCCTCGACAAGATCGACAACGACAAGGCACACACGGCCTGCCTGGAGTCCAAGAACGTCGTCGGCTGGAGCATGGACTACCTCCCCTTCGAGCAGATGGACACGATGCAGTGGCTGGGAGCGGGGATCATGCTCGCCACCACCACCGCCGTGGTCGCCTTCATCGTCGTCTGGGTCCGCAAGCGCCTTCTGTGACGCGGATCCGCCGGGACACGGCGGGACACGGCGAGTGTGCACTGCTCTTCGGGCTGGTTGGGGGTGGCGGTGCCGGACTCGTAGGGGGCGGTCACCCCGGCGTAGGCGAGATGGAGCATCATGCCGACCTTGGCGTGGAACAGGTTGTGGCAATGGTCCATCCACAGGCCGGGGTTGTCGGCCTTGAAGATGACCTCGTAGGTCTCGCCCGGCGCCACGGGCCCGAACGCTGCGTTCCAGGCCCATCTTGCGGGCGACGTCCCGCCCGGCACCCCGCAGGTCCACGGCCTGTCCGCCTTCCCACGGGGCGGGAGCCCGCTCGACGACCGCGGCCTGCGTTCCGTGCCGTCCGGGCCGGCCGGGGACCGCTCGGCTCACACGGCGCCTGGCCGGGGCTCACACGGTGGCGTGAGGCTTGGTGCCGGAGTCGTCGGCCTTGGTACCGGAGTCGTCGGCCGTCGCCTCGGGGGTGATGCCGTGCTGCTCTTCTTCGGGTCGACCCTCCTTGGGCAGCAGGAAGGTGATCGCGAAGAAGACCACCAGCAGGCACGCCTGGACGGTCAGCGCGCGATGGAAGCCGCCGGTGAAGTCACCGGCCTTGGCCTGGGCGAAGAACACCGATCCGAAGACCGCGACGCCGATGGAGCCGCCGACCGCCTGGACCGCCGACAGGACACCGGAGGCGGATCCGATCTCGTCATCGTCGACCGCGGCCAGGATGAAGCTGAACAGGGCGGCGATCACCATGCCGGCGCCGATGCCCGCCACCGCCACGCCGGGAGCGATGTCCCAGATCGAGAACGAGGCGGCATCGAGGCCGTCGAGCTCGAACCACAGCACAGCCGCGCCGACCAACTGGACCAGCGGTCCGATCTGGAGCACCTTGCGGCCGATCTTGTCGGCGAGGAACGCGCCACTGACCGCGCCGCCGATCGCGGTTCCCACCGCCAGGGGCAGGTTGCCAAGGCCCGCCTCACCGGCGGTGAAGTGCTGGCCGATCTGGAGGAACAGGGTCAGCACGAGCTGGGTGCCGATCAGTCCGCCGAAGAACAGGGCGATGCCGCCGAGGCCGACGGTGAAGGCCGGCTTGCGCAGCAGGCCCGGGGTCACCAGCGGCTCGCGGCCCGCGGCGGCCGTGCGGCGCTGCTGGAGGGCGAAGAGGGCGAACCCGATCCCCGAGGCGGCCATGGACAGCCACGTCCACAGTGGCCAGCCGTTCTCCTGTCCCTGGTTGAGCGGCAGCACCAGCAGGGCGCAGGACGTCACGACCAGGGCGGCGCCGGTCATGTCGACCCGTACCGTGCGGTCGCCCGCCTTCTTGGGCACGAACTTCGCGGCGACGATCAGTGCCGCGATGCCGATGGGAAGGTTGACCAGGAACACCGATCGCCAGCCCAGGCCGAAGAAGTCGCCCTCGATGAGGAAGCCGCCCAGGACCGGGCCGATGATGCCGCCCAGGCCCAGGACGGGGCCGAAGATCGCGAAGACCTTGGTGAGCTCGGGGCCGGAGAAGTTCTCCCGCAGCAGGCCCAGGCCCTGGGGCAACAGCATCGCTCCGGCGATGCCCTGCAACAGGCGGAAGGCGATCAGCAACTCGATGCTCGGCGCGATCGCGCACAGCAGGGAGGTCGCGGTGAAGGACGCGAGGCCGATCAGGAACATCCGGCGCCGACCGTAGCGGTCGCCGAGTCGGCCGCCGAGCACGAGCCCCGCGCCCAGGGTGAGGGCGTAGCCGCCGATCACCCACTGCAGTCCGACGGAACCGGCACCGAGGGATTTCTCCAGGTCCGGTCCGGCGACGTTGACGATCGAGGCGTCCAGGAGATCCATGACCTCAGCGACGATCATCACCGCAAGGATCAGCCATCGCCACCGGTAGGGCTCGGTCATCTCGTCAGGAGTGGGAGACGGATCACGCACGTCAGATACCTCCATGGTGAAGTAATTCCATGATGAAGGTAAATTGAGGTGGGTAGATTGTCAAAGGCGACCTGCGGGTGCGGGTCCGGCGATATTCACGCAGGGAAAGGACGGCCGCCGGTGATGCAGGAATCGGCCCTCGACGGCGCGACGGCGCGACGCGAGCTGCTGGTGGAGGCCCTGAGGGTCTACGACGGGCACTATGCCGAGCTCAGCCGCAGCTTCGCCGCCCATCTCGGCCTGTACGCCACGGACGCGACCGCCCTGCTGGAGATCATCGCGGCCGAGGAGCGAGGCACCCCAATCTCCCCGGCCCGCCTCAGCAAACGCATCCTGCTCTCGTCGGGGGCCACGACCGCACTGCTCAACCGGCTCGAAGGCGCCGGGCACATCGTCCGCAGTCGCGAGCACAGCGACCGCCGCGTGGTGACTCTGCGCAGCAGCCAGCAGATCCAAGAGCGCGCCGATGAGTTCTTCCGCCCGTTGGCGGCGCCCATGGACACCATCGTCGGCCGCTACCCGCCCGAACTCATCGACCAGTTCAGGAACTTGCTGGGGGAGATGTGCGCCGCCATGGACACCCACCTCGCACAGGTGAACCACGACGCTTAATGGCGCGCGCCCGCCACTCGGCGCCGCGCGCTGGTTGCGGCCAGGCCAGGGATACGCAGGGGCGATGACAGGTGACGAGGGGTCAGCTGCCCCAGCACGGGATCCGCGACAAAGCACAAGAAGATCCAATGGCGCCGAGACTACGCCGCCGAATGCGGGCCGTGCAGCATTCCACCCGATGTAATAGTTCCTGTACTAGACTGGCGTCATGAAGTCACCCCGCCCCGGAGGCACGGAGAACATCTCCGTCTCGATGCCCTCGGACCTCCTCGGCGCTCTGCGCACGCGCACCGGCAAGCGCGGCGTATCCGCCTACGTGACCGCGGCGGTCCGGCACCAGCTGGCCATGGACGGGCTCGCCGAGATCGTGGCCGCCTACGAAGCCGAGCACGAGCCGTTGAGCGAGGCCGAAGTCCAGGCTGCACAGAGCGAATTGTTCGGTGACGCACCGGCGCCGTACGCGTCCGGCGACAGCTCCGCATGAAGACACCCCCGGCCAGGTCCCTGGTGCTGGACTCCCAGGTGCTATCGCTGCTCCTGCGCAACGACCGCCAGATGGTCACCCGGATCGAGGCCGCACGACGCGCAGGCGTGCCCGTCCTCGTGTCGGCCCTGACGGTGGTGGAAGCCGTCCATGGGAAGACGGATACCGCCCGGCTGCACTGGGTGCTCTCCCGCCTTCAGGTCCAGGACGTCACCCAGGCGGACAGCCTCACCGCCGTGCAACTGCTGAGCGACGCCGGCGGCCTGCACGGCCACAAGTACGCCATCGACGCCCTGGTCGCCGCGATGGCGCTCCGCTCCCCGGGGCCCGTCCTCGTGCTGACCTCGGACCGCGACGACTGGTCGCAACTGTGCGGCGACCGCGTACAGATCAAGGATGTCTGAGCTTGGCGTCTACCCTCCCGAGCCGTCAGGTGAGCCTGGGGGCGTCATTGCTTGATCGGTCCCGCCCCGCTGAAGCACCCAGGCACACGCTCCTGCCCGTCGGTTGCAGTGCCCGACGGGCAGGAGCGCGACCGCACGAAGGAAGCTGAACTGTCCACCCATCAGCGACTGTCGGCTGGCAAGAGTCTCCTATCGAACCTGGAGGGGTTCGGGTGGGACACCCCGGCAACGGTCACGGTCAGGCGAAGCGCAACCCCGGGCCGACAAGGGCGCGTTCGATGGGGTCTACCTCGCAGTAGCTGCCGCGCCGGGCATGGGCGCCAGCTTGGCGGCTTCGGCGACGGCGGCGCTCCAACTGAACTCGTTGTTGTCGCTGAAGTAGTAGTAGGTGGCGCCGTTCGGCATCATCGCGACGGTAATGCCGCCGTACCCCGACATGAAGGGGACGTAGAAGGGGCTGGTGTAGGCGGGGTTGTCGGCGGAGGTGAACTCCCGCCCCCAGAAGCCGTTCTGGTACTTCATGGGCTTGGCGCCCGTGGTGGTCATGCCCCGGGCTTCCGGTGTTTGTTGCATGGTGGCCGCGAGCAGCGTCGGGTCGAGCAGCTGCGTGCCGTTGACGGCGCCGTGGTCGTTGTTGAGGAATTTCGCGAACTTGGCGACGGAGTCCTGCGTCCAGAACATGCCGTAGCCACCGAAGGGCACCCCGCCGGGACTGTTGTCGGTACGGGAGGAGACGAAGGAGTCGGGGCCGACGCCGATGGGCTTCAGCACGTCGTCGCGGAGCATGTTGAAGATGTCGGCGCCCGAACCAGCCTTGTCCTGGAGGTAGTTGTTCATCGCGCGGGCGGCGAGGAAGGTGTCCGAGGTGTGGTAGACCCACTTGCTGCCGGGGCTGACCTTATGCGGGAAGGACAGGGCGAGACGCATCTTGTCGGCGTAGGGCTCGGCCGCGAAGAAGTCCGCCATGGTGCGGCCCGATTCGTCGGTCTCGTAGCCGGGCGAGGTGTGGTTCCCGGTGGCCATGTCGAGGGTGTGGTCGAGGGTGACGCCGCTCCAAGCGCTGCTGCCGGCAGCCTCGGGGATGCGGTCGGAGAGCTTCTCCTGGGCCACGGCCGGGCCGTAGCGCTCCGCCAGACGCATCATGGCTGTTCCCGCGAACGCCGACTTCGCGGTCGAGTACGAGGGAAGAAGCATCTGGCCGCAGAATGGGTAATTCCCTTGTCGGGTGCGACAGTTGCCCACGTAGTGGACTCCGCCGTAGTAGAAGCCGAAGGTGCTCAGCGCGGACGGCGTGACGCCGGAGGCGAACTTCGTCACGTCCACCCCGCTGTCCGGGTAGTCGCCGGCCAGCGCCGAGATGGGCTCGGTCGGGAGCCGGTCCTTGGCCTCGGATGCGTAGGCGTCGCGCAGGTTCTCGGCGCCGTCGACGGGGCCGGGCCGGTAGTGGGCCGGCACCTGTCCCCACATGTCGAACTGGAAGTACTCGCAGGTCTCCGTGGTGATCTGGTAGCGGACCTCGGAGACCGACGTGTCGTCGAAGAGGAACGTCAGGGCGCCGTTGTGCACGCAGTTGGCGTTGCGCTCGATCAGCGCGAACGGCAATGAGGCGCGCGTGCGTTGACCGTCGCCGTCCTCGTTCCACGCGCGGCCGGGTCCCACCGCCAGGTTCCACGCCGGGTTCCCCGTGTACTGCAGCCCGCGCTTCGCCGGGACGAGGTGGCTGCCGTTCTGCACGAGGGCGATGTCGACCGGTGGCAGGTGCCGGGTCGCTGCCGCGTCTGCGTATCCGTCCGGGTCTTTCAGTGCGCGGAATCCGCCGGCGGTGGAGAGGCCATCGAGGGTGAGGGTGCCTTCGAAGCTGTGGGTGGGGGGCGCCGCTTGCGGCGGCAGGGCGAAGGCGCTGTCGGGCACGGTGGCGTCGGCACTGCCCCCGGCGAGTTGGGCGGCGGTGAGTTGGGTCCGGTTCACCGCACCGCTTCCGGTGAGCGGATCACCCGGTACGGATACGGTCGCGGCGGGCGCCGCGGTCGTCAGTGGCGGGACGGCGAACAGCCCCGCGAGCACGGCGGCGACGACAGCGGCACGGCGCAGGCTTCGGACAGGGAACGGTCTCGACATGGCCCGAGGTCCTCTCGGTCGGTGACTGAGGCGGGATCCCGCCGCGTGGCGGGATCCCGCCGCATGATGGGGCGTGCCCGGGCCACCGTCCAATGCCCTCCTGGTCTGGTCAGGCTGCCTATTAGGCATACCTCCATGTAGTCGTCGCTGCAGTTCACAGGCGGGCGGCGACCTGCGGCCCGTAGCGCTCGACGCAAAAACGTGACAGCCCGGCCGCGAACGCCTCGACGCTGTTCAGCGCGTAGTGGTCGGCATCCCACGCCGCATGGAGGTGGATCTGCAGGGGTTCGCCCGAGTTGTCGAGGATCAGCAGGGGGTGCAGGTCGAATCGGGGATCGTCGGAGACCACGGCGACACCATGGCCCGACGCCGCCATGGCCTGTACGACGTGCGGGGTGTCGCATTCGAGCGCGATGTCGTACGAGGCGTCCGCGTCCTGCACGGCGTTGTCCAGGATGCGGCGGGTGCGGTGCGCCGGGGTGAGGACGATGAGGGGATGCGCGGCAAGCTCACGGATGGTGACGCGGTCCCGGCCCGCCCAGGCGTGGTCGGCACGGACGTAGGCCCACAGCGGCAGGCGGGCCACCGGGAGCCCGGCGAATCGGCTCCTCGGAGGCGCTGAGGAGACGGCTACGTCGGCGCCCCTGGCAAGGGCCTGGTACGCATGTGCCGGGCTCTCCGCCTGCACGGTGACGAGCGGATCTTCCGGCCCCCAGGTGGCCAGGAACGGTGCGATCACGTCGGTGATGGTGGTGGCCGGCGCCGCCACGGTGATCCGCATGGCACGACCTGCGGCCAGCGCGCCGACCGCGGCCTCGGCAGCGTCCGCGCGGGCGACCAGGTCGCGGGCCAGGGGCAGGAAGCGCCGGCCGGCCGCCGTGAGGACCATCTGCTTGCCGCCGCGGTCGAAGAGCGTCATCCCCAAGGTCCCTTCCAGGCCACGCAGTTGGCGCGACAGCGAGGGCTGGGCGACGCGGACCACCTCGGCGGCCTTGGTGACGGAACCGGTCTCCACGATGGTCAGGAAGTAGCGCAGCACTCGGAGTTCCATGGCAGTGGTCCCTCGGGAGACGGAGGAGGCATGACCTCCGCATGCCTCGCAGGCATGGTAACCAGCCCTGCCAAGTATTTGAGGCTATGGCCGACTGGCTGCATTCTTGTGCCACCGGAATTCCGGGTGATCGGCGACCGAATCTCCGTCGACGTCTCTCCGTACAACAATCTTCTCGATTGGCTGGTGTTCCCGCATGGCCCGCCCCCTGCCCCTGATCCTGGCCCAGGCGCCCGGTCGCCCGGCCGACGACCTCGCGGGCTTTGCCGCCGACGTGGAGCGGCGCGTGAAACTGCGCGCGCCCGGCGCCCTCGTCGTCTACCCCGAACTGCACCTCGGCGAGAGCGCCCCCGGCGTCCCGGCCGCCCCACAGGAGGCCGCCGAGCCGCTCGACGGCAAACGCGATGCGGCCTTCGCCGAGCTCGCGGGGGACCTGGGCATCTGGCTGATGCCCGGCAGCGTCTACGAGCAAGGCGCCGGTGACCTCGTCCACAACACGGCACCGGTCTACTCACCCCAGGGTGAGCGCCTCGCCGCGTACCGCAAGATCTGCCCGTGGCGCCCGTACGAGACGACCGCACCCGGCAGCCGGTTCGAGGTCGTCGATCTCCCCGGGGTCGGCCGCATCGGACTGTCCATCTGCTACGACACCTGGTTCCCGGAGATCTCCCGCCAACTGTCTTGGATAGGCGCCGAGTTGATCGTCAACGTGGTCCGCACGCCGACGAGCGACCGCGCGCAGGAAGTCGTCCTCAACCGCGCCAACGCCATCACCAATCAGGTCTTCGTCGCCAGCGTCAACTCCGCTGCCCCCTCCGGGGTCGGCCGCAGCCTCGTCATCGATCCCCAGGGCACGGTGCGCGCCGAAACCGCCGATGCCGGCGACTGCACCCTCACCGACGTGATCGACCTCGACGAGGTCGGCAACGTACGCCGTTACGGCACCGCCGGTCTCAACCGGGTCTGGAACCAGTTCCGCCCCGGCGACCCAGCCCTTGAACTCCCGCTGTACGGGGGCCGCATCGACCCCGCCACCTGGAACCCCGCCCACACCACCGAGGAGCCGGGATGTTGAACAGCGAGACCACACAGAGCACAGAGAACACCATGAGGCTGAAGGGCGACCTGAGCCTCCTGTCCGTCGTCCTGTTCGGCCTGGCCTACATCTCGCCCGGCATCGTCGTCACGATCTTCGGCGTGGTCGCCGCCACCAGCGGCGGCGCGGCCCCGACCGCGTTCGCCATCGCCACCGTCGCGATGCTGCTCACCGGGCTGAGTTACGCGAAGATGGCGCGCGCCGTGCCCGGCGCGGGGTCGGTCTACACCTACGCCCGCAGGATGCTCGACAGCCGCATCGGGTTCCTGTCCGGCTGGGCGATGCTGCTCGACTACTTCTTCATCCCGATGGTCGGCTGGCTGATCACGGCGATCTACTTCCACGCCCAGTTCCCCGACATCCCCAAGTGGGTCTGGCTGATCGTCTCGGTGGGCCTCACCACCGCCATCAACGTCTTCGGCATGAAGCTCGCGGACCGCGTCAACAAGGTCCTGATGTTCATCGCTCTGGGGTCGCTGGTCCTCTTCGCCACGCTGTGTGTCGTCTTCCTCGGCAAGCACGGCTCCTCCGCCCCCGCCGCGGACGCCGTGTGGAACTCAGGCACGTCGATCAGTGCGGTCACCGCGGCCGCCGCCATCGCCGCGTACTCCTTCCTCGGCTTCGACGCCGTCTCCACGCTCGGCGAGGAGGCCAGGGGCGGGGCGAGGACGATCGGCCGCGGCATCATCGGCTGTGTCATCGCCGCCGGAGCGATCTTCATCGTGCTGTCCTTCGTGATGCAACTGGTCCACCCCGGCGCGAAGTTCGCCGACGTCGACGCGGCCGCCTACCACTTGAAGGTCCAGGTCGGCGGCGAGACGTACGCCGAGATCATCAACTTCGTCACCATTGCCGGGTCCATCGCCTCCTGTATCGCCCTGCAAGCCTCCGCCGCCCGCCTCATGTACGTCATGGGACGCGACGGCGCACTGCCCAAGGCCGTCTTCGGCAACCTGTCGAAGAAGACCGGCACACCCGTCCCGAACCTGCTGCTGACCGCGGCCGCCGGTGTCCTCGCCCTGAAACTCGACCTGACCACCGCCACCTCGTTCATCAACTTCGGCGCGTTCCTCGGCTTCACCCTGGTGAACCTCTGCGTGATCGCCCACCTGGTCCGCGAGCGTCGGCACGGCCGCCCCCTCAACTTCTTCTCGTACCTGGTGATGCCGGCCATCGGCGTCGGCGTCTCCGTCTACCTGCTCACGAAGCTCAGTGACGACGCACTCCAGATCGGCGGCGTCTGGCTGGCGATCGGCGTCGTCTACCTGGCCGTCCTGACCAAGGGCTTCCGCCGGCCCGCACCGGAGATGACCTTCGACGACGACACCACGGCCACGGACGCAGTCACCGCGTAGCGCTCCTCCCTCACTCGGGCTCGTCGTGCGGTATCGCGACGCCGTCACCGGCCGGGGGAGGCACGGCGGATCAGACCAGCCGCGTACGCCGCCTCGCCGACCCGGGGAAAGTGGACCCCAGTGGCATCGCCGACATCCGGCAACGCGCCCCAGTTGCGGCCGCTGCCGAACCGTCAGCCCCCGGGCGCACGGCAGCGCACCCGCTTGGCCTCGGCCGAGTGCCCCAAGGTCGAGGCATCTTCCGAGAACGCTCCACAGGATCTGGGACGCTACCGCGCCCCGAGCCGGGGGTGAATCTCCGGCAGGCGCCCTTGGCGGCTCATCAGCCAGGCCATGCGGCAGAGGCCCTGATCGGCGACACCGGCACCGCACCGCTCTTGCACCTCACGATCACAGACGCACCGTTCCACCCCGACGCGGCACGACCTCGGTCACGTCGCTCTTCGTCGTGCGGAACAGCTTCAGTCTCGACACCTTCCCCTCCTCTGCCGGGAGGCCGATCACTCCGAACGGGTACTGAGTTGATCCCTCAAGCGGTCCCTATGCCGTGAAGAAGACGTGCAGGGGATTTCGCTCTGGAACTCCCACTACGCGACACCGAACAGCGCACATCCCAGCACGGGCGCCCTCCATCCCATCCCAGCACGATCCCAGCACGGGAAAAAACAAAGGGCCCGACTCCGAAGAGTCGAGCCCCTTCTGACCTGCATGTTTGCCAGATCAGCGAAGTGGTGAAACGTCACCCGCTACACATTGAAGCGGAACTCCACCACATCCCCGTCCTGCATCACATACTCCTTGCCCTCCATGCGCGCCTTGCCCGCCGAGCGGGCCTCCGCGACCGAACCCGTTGCCACCAGGTCCGCGAAGGAGATGATCTCCGCCTTGATGAAGCCCTTCTGGAAGTCGGTGTGGATGACACCGGCCGCCTCGGGAGCCGTCGCGCCTTTCTTGATGGTCCAGGCGCGGGACTCCTTGGGGCCTGCCGTGAGGTAGGTCTGGAGGCCGAGGGTGCGGAAGCCGACGTGGGCGAGGGTGGCGAGGCCGGGCTCTTCCTGGCCCACCGACTGGAGGAGTTCGAGGGCCTCGTCCTCGTCCAGTTCCGCGAGGTCCGACTCCAGCTTCGCGTTGAGGAAGATCGCCTCCGCGGGGGCGACCAGCGCACTCTGCTCCGCCTTGAACGCGTCGTCCGTCAGCTCGTCCTCGTCCACGTTGAAGACGTAGAGGAAGGGCTTGGTGGTGAGGAGGTGCAGGTCGTGGAGGAGCTCCTCGTTGCCCGAGCCCTGCACGATGCCCTGGGAGAAGAGGGTGTCGCCTCGCTCCAGGATCTCCTTCGCCTCCTCCACCGCCTTCACCTTCGGAGCGATGTCCTTCTTGATGCGCGACTCCTTCTGGAGGCGCGGCAGGACCTTCTCGATGGTCTGGAGGTCGGCGAGGATCAGCTCGGTGTTGATCGTCTCGATGTCGTCCTTGGGCGAGACCTTGCCGTCGACGTGCACGACGTTCTCGTCCTTGAAGGCGCGGATGACCTGGCAGATCGCGTCCGACTCGCGGATGTTCGCGAGGAACTTGTTGCCGAGGCCCTCGCCCTCGCTCGCGCCGCGCACGATGCCCGCGATGTCGACGAAGTCGACCGTCGCCGGGAGGACCTTCTGGGAGGAGAAGATCTCGGCCAGTTTCGTGAGGCGGGTGTCGGGGACACCGACCACGCCCACGTTGGGCTCGATCGTGGCGAACGGGTAGTTGGCCGCCAGCACGTCGTTCTTGGTCAGGGCGTTGAACAGGGTCGACTTGCCGACATTGGGCAGACCGACGATTCCGATCGTGAGCGACACGTTGCGACTTCCCGTACGTGAGGGCTGTGGGTGGACGGCCCGGAGGGCCGGAGCGACCGTGGGGCGATCCCCCAGTCTACGGCGTGCGCCCGCCGCCCCCGCCTGCCCGTCGTCTCCGCATCGAACGCATGGCCAAGGTCGGCCCAAGGGCGTGTCCCGTGACGGATTCGGCGCCGCGCCCCGCCTAGGTTGGTCCAGTGGAGCAACACAGGACGCGTCCCCCTCAGTCCGGCCCCAGGCCCACCTCCCCGGCCCGGCCCCGCCGGCCCGCCCCGCTGCCCCCGCAGGGACGGACCGACGCGTCGGGCACGACGTACCGGGCGACGCCCCGTCCGCGCCGTCCCGTTCCGCCGTTCGTCCGGGCCCTGCGCAGGACACCGCTGTACCGGACGCTGCGCCGCATTCCGAACCCCCGCCTGACGGGGCTCGGCAGCGGACTCTTCTGTACGGCGGTGATGTTCCTGCTCGCCTGTCTGCTGCGCCTGGTCGCGGGTGGTTCCGTCGTCGCGTACGGCGTGCTGTTCCTGCCCGTCGCCGCGCTGACGGCCCTGTGGGTGCGCCCGGCCGACCTCGTCACCGCCCCGGTGGGTGTGCCGATCGCCTTCGCCGCCGGGGTGCTGCCCGTGGCGGAGGGCACGGCCGGGCTCGGCGGTCAGCTCATGGGGCTCGTGACGACGCTCGCCCTGAACGCGGGATGGCTGTACGGCGGGACGCTCGTCGCCGGGCTCATCGTGACCGTACGGAAGATTCGGCTGATGGTGTTGCGGCGGCAGGGGCGGCAGGAGGGGGGCAGGCCGGAGCGGGGCGGTCCCGCCCGTGGGAAGCGGCTGCCTGCCGCCTAGCCGACCCCGGCTGTACGCCTCACTCGTCCGCCGCCGCCATCGCCGCCCCCACGATGCCCGCGTTGTTCTGCAGCTGGGCCGGGACGATCTCCGCGGAGATGCCCTCGATGAGCGGCAGGAACTTGTGCGCCTTGCGGCTCACGCCGCCGCCGATGATGAACAGCTCGGGCGAGAACAGCATCTCCACGTGCGCGAGGTACTTCTGTACGCGCCGCGCCCAGTGCTCCCAGCTCAGGTCCTCGTCCTCGCGCGCCTTGGAGGAGGCCTTCTTCTCCGCGTCGTGGCCGCGCAGCTCCAGGTGGCCGAGCTCCGTGTTCGGGACCAGGTGGCCGCCGGTGAAGAGCGCGCTGCCGATGCCGGTGCCGAGGGTGAGCAGGATGACCGTGCCGGTACGGCCGCGGCCCGCGCCGAAGTGCATCTCGGCGACGCCCGCCGCGTCCGCGTCGTTCAGGACGGTGACCGGGACACCGCCTAGCCGGTCCGAGACCAGCTTGCGGATGTCCGTGCCGATCCAGCTCTTGTCGACGTTGGCCGCGGTGCGCGCCGTGCCGTTCGTGATCACCCCGGGGAAGGTGGCGCCGACCGGGCCAGTCCAGCCGAAGTGCTGGACGACCTCGCAGACGACGTCGACCACGGCGTCCGGCGTGGCCGGGTCCGGGGTCAGTACCTTG
Source organism: Streptomyces sp. NPDC042371 (assembly GCF_056437465.1). NCBI lineage: Bacteria > Bacillati > Actinomycetota > Actinomycetes > Kitasatosporales > Streptomycetaceae > Streptomyces > Streptomyces sp. NPDC042371. The sequence goes on from NZ_JBWKAP010000002.1 coordinate 376,078, forward strand.
TGCCGTTCCTCTGTCAGTTCTCCGCGGTCCAGGTCCACGGGTGCGCCCTTGATCCCGGATCCGCCGATGTCCACGCCGAAGATCTGCATGGCCCCCACGGTACGGCGCGGTCAGCGCTGTGACAGCTCGGCAGCCTCGGCGCGCAGGTCCCTGCGGAGCTCCTTGGGCAGCGAGAAGGTGATGGACTCGTCGGCCGTCTTGACGGTCTCCACGTCGCCGTAGCCCCGCTCGGCGAGCCACTCGATGACGCCGTCCACCAGCACGTCGGGCACGGAGGCACCCGAGGTCAGGCCGACCGTGGTCACGCCCTCCAGCCACGCCTCGTCGATCTCCTCGGCGTTGTCGACCAGGTACGAGGCGGCGGCGCCCGCATCGAGGGCGACCTCGACCATGCGAATGGAGTTCGAGGAGTTCTTGGAGCCGACGACGATGACCAGCTCGGCGTCCTCGGCGAGCTTCTTGACCGCGATCTGACGGTTCTGCGTGGCGTAGCAGATGTCGTCGCTGGGCGGCGAGAGCAGGTTCGGGAACTTGCCCTTCAGGGCGTCGACGGTCTCCATGGTCTCGTCCACGGAGAGGGTGGTCTGGGAGAGCCAGACGACCTTGTCCGGGTCGCGGACCTCGACGTTCGCGACGTCATCGGGGCCGTCGACCAGCGTGATGTGGTCGGGCGCCTCACCCGACGTACCGATGACTTCCTCGTGGCCCTCGTGCCCGATGAGGAGGATGTCGAAGTCGTCCTTGGCGAACCGGACCGCTTCCTTGTGGACCTTCGTGACCAGCGGGCACGTCGCGTCGATGGTGGCGAGCTTGCGCTCGGCGGCCTCGGCGTGGACGGTCGGGGCCACGCCGTGCGCGGAGAACATGACGATGGAGCCCTCGGGGACCTCCGCCGTCCGGTCGACGAAGATCGCGCCCTTCTTCTCCAGGGTCTGCACCACGTACTTGTTGTGGACGATCTCGTGGCGTACGTAAATCGGGGCCCCGTACTGCTCCAGGGCCTTCTCGACGGCGATCACGGCACGGTCCACGCCCGCGCAGTAGCCACGGGGAGCGGCGAGCAGGACACGGCGGGAGCCAGGCGTAGCAGTCATGCCCACCATCGTAAGGCCGCATCCAGCGCGTCAAAGATCGCCCGGTTGGGGACACTGGTGACCTGCGTTGATCTACGGAGGCACCATGTCCGGACAGTCCACCAGTACGGGAGCCCATGCCGAGGGTGCCGAGCCCGCCGGAGGCGAGGGGGGTGACGGACTGCGGCGCAGTCTCGGCTTCCGTGACCTCGTGGTCTACGGACTGCTCTTCATCGCCCCCATGGCGCCGGTGGGTGTCTTCGGAACCCTCGACGCGAAGTCGCACGGCGCGGTCGCGCTGGTCTATCTGATCGCCACGGTCGCCATGGCGTTCACCGCGTTCAGTTACGCGCAGATGGTGCGGGTGGTCCCCCAGGCGGGTTCCGTGTTCGCCTACGCGCGCGCGGGGCTCGGGAAGGGCCCCGGATTCATCGCCGGGTGGATGGCGATGCTCGACTACCTCCTCATTCCGGCGGTCGCGTATCTCTTCTCCGGGATCGCGATGAACTCGCTGGTGCCTTCGGTGTCCCGGTGGGTGTGGACGGCGCTCGCGGTGCTCATCACGACCGCGCTGAACCTGTGGGGCGTGCGGATGGCGGCGCGGGTGGGCTTCGCGGTGCTCGCCATGGAGGTGGTGGTGCTGCTGGTCTTCGTGGTGGCGGCGGTGGTGGTGCTGGCCAGGGACGGGGCCGAGCGCGACTGGCTCTCGCCGCTGACCGGGGACGGCTCGCAGGGCTCGTTCGCGCTGTCGGCGGTGGTGGGCGCGGTGTCCATCGCCGTCCTGTCGTACCTGGGCTTCGACGCCATCGCCTCCTTCGCCGAGGAGGTGACGGGCGGTTCGGCGAAGGTCGCGCGGGCGGTGCTCGTCTGTCTGGCGCTCGCGGGCTTCCTGTTCATCCTCCAGACGTATCTGGTGGCCCTCCTGGAGCCGCTGTCCTCGGCGCAGCTCGCGGCGGATCCGGGCAAGCAGGGGACCGCCTTCTACGACACGTCGGAGGCCGCGGCCGGTGAGTGGCTGCACAAGCTGGTGGCCGTCAGCAAGGCGATCGGCGCGGCCTTCGCGGCGCTCGCCGGGCAGGCGGCGGCAGGGCGGCTGCTCTTCGCGATGGCGCGGGACCGACGGCTGCCGAAGGTCCTGTCGAAGACGGACTCCGGGACGCCGCGGATCGCGCTCCTGTGTGCGGCCGTGGTCACGATGGTCGCCGCGGTGTGGGCGGCCCGGCGGGACGACGGCATGGACCATCTGGTGTCGGTGGTGGACATCGGGGCGCTCACCGCGTTCCTGCTGCTGCACGCGAGCGTGGTGGGCTGGTTCGCGCTGCGCCACCGCGACGACGGCTTCAGCTGGTGGCGGCACGTGCTGATCCCGGTGCTCGGCGCGGCGATCGTGGTGGCGGTCATCTGGGAGGCGTCGGGCTCGGCGCAGGTGGTCGGCGCGGTGTGGCTGGCGGTGGGGCTGGTGGTCCTGGTGGTGCAGGGGCGGACCCTCGTGGGTGCGCGGGGCGACTCCTAGGGGAGACGGGTAGGGGCCGCCCGGGGAGACGGGTACCGGCGCCCAGGAGAGACGGGGCGGCGGGCGCCCGAAGCGCCCGGGGGACGGACGCGGGCGCCACCGCGTTGTCGTAACCGCCGACTACGCTCGGCGCATGGCTCTCAACACGTCCCCGGACGCGCCCATCCCCGTCGGGGAGGTGTCGCGGCTCATCGGTGGGTGGATCGACCGGCTCGGTGCCGTCTGGGTCGAGGGGCAGATCACGCAGCTGTCCCGCAGGCCCGGCGCCGGTGTCGTCTTCATGACGCTGCGCGACCCGTCCCACGACATCTCGGTGAGCGTCACCTGCTACCGCCAGGTGTTCGACGCGGTGGCGGACGTCGTGTCCGAGGGCGCCCGCGTCGTCGTACGCGCCAAGCCCGAGTGGTACGAGCGGCGGGGGCAGCTGTCGCTGCGGGCCGCCGAGATAAAGCCGGTCGGCGTCGGTGAACTGCTCGCGCGGATCGAGCAGCTGAAGAAGAACCTGGGCGCGGAGGGCCTCTTCGCGCCCGAGCGCAAGAAGACACTGCCCTTCCTGCCGCAGCTCATCGGCCTGGTCACCGGCCGCGCGTCGGCCGCCGAGCGCGACGTCCTGGAGAACGCGCGGCACCGCTGGCCCGCCGTCCGCTTCGAGGTGCGCAACGTCCCCGTCCAGGGGGTGCACGCGGTGCCCCAGGTCGTGCAGGCCGTGCAGGAGCTCGACGCGCACGCCGGGGTGGACGTGATCATCGTGGCGCGGGGCGGCGGCAGCGTGGAGGACCTGCTGCCGTTCTCGGACGAGCAGCTGGTGCGCGCGGTGGCCGCGTGCCGTACGCCGGTCGTGTCCGCCATCGGCCACGAGCCGGACAATCCGCTCCTCGACCACGTGGCGGACCTGCGCGCCTCGACGCCCACCGACGCCGCCAAGAAGGTCGTGCCGGACGTCGGCGAGGAGTACGAGCGCGTGCAGTGGCTCCGGGACCGCGCCCGGCGCAGCATGGACGCCTTCCTCGACCGGGAGGCCCGCGGCCTCGCGCACGCTCTGGGCCGCCCCTCCATGGAGCACCCGCACCGCATGGTCGAGGAGCGCGAGGAGCAGGTCGCCGCGCTCGTCGACCGCAGTCGGCGCACGCTCGGGCACCTTCTCGACCGGGCGGGCTCGGAGCTGACGCACACCCACGCGCGCGTGGTGGCCCTCTCCCCCGCCGCGACCCTCCAGAGGGGGTACGCGGTGCTGCAGAAGCCGGACGGCACGGTAGTCCGGGCGCCCGCGGAGGTGACCGCCGACGACGAGCTGCAGGCCCGCGTCGCCGAGGGCACCTTCACCGTACGAGCGGTACGAGCGGTACGAGCAGCACCGGCAACGGAAACCGCAAAAAATGACGACAATGCCGAGATTTAGGGTGGGCGCATGACCAGCAAGACGGACGAGGCAGCGGGCGGCACGGACTCCACGGGCGCCACGGACACGCTCGGCTACGAGCAGGCGCGGGACGAGCTGATCGAGGTGGTGCGCCGTCTGGAGACCGGCGGGACCACCCTGGAGGAGTCGCTCGCACTGTGGGAGCGCGGCGAGGAGCTGGCGAAGATCTGCCGCCGGTGGCTCGACGGCGCCCGCGCCCGCCTCGACGCGGCCCTGGCGGGCCCGGAGTTGGGGGACGAGGAGGCGCACGCCGACCCCGACTCCTGAGGCCACCCTCTACGGGGCTCCGCGCAAAACAGCGCTGACCTGCGGTTTGTGAACCGGATCACGCAGCTCCAGTTTTGATTGAAAGTTGAACAGTGGCGGCGTACTGTCGTAGTCGCGGGCCCGGTGACGGGTTTCGCAGACACCCCGTACGTTCAAGAAGGTTGATCCATGTCTCTCGCACTTGACCCCGCCGCTCAGGACCTGCTGTTCCGCGAGGCCCGCACCGCGAACACCTTCACCGACGAGCCGGTCACCGACGAGCAGGTCCAGGCGATCTACGACCTGGTCAAGTACGGCCCGACCGCCTTCAACCAGTCGCCGCTGCGCGTCACGCTGGTCCGCTCCCCCGAGGCCCGCGAGCGCCTGGTGCAGCACATGGCCGAGGGCAACCGCCCGAAGACGGCCGCCGCGCCGCTCGTCGCGATCCTCTCCGCGGACAACGAGTTCCACAACGAGCTCCCCGCCCTGTTCCCGCACTTCCCGCAGGCCAAGGACGCCTTCTTCACGGAGCGCCCGGTCCGTGAGCAGGCCGCCCAGCTGAACGCCTCGCTGCAGGCCGCGTACTTCATCGTCGGCGTGCGCGCCGCCGGTCTGGCCGCCGGTCCGATGACGGGCTACGACGCCGCGGGCGTCCAGAAGGAGTTCCTGGACGGCGACCACACCCCGCTGATGATCGTCAACATCGGCAAGCCGGGCGACGACGCCTGGTTCCCGCGCTCCCCGCGCCTGTCCTACGAGGACGTCGTCACCACGGTCTGAGCGACCCCGCTCGCACCGCTCACGCGACATGCGAAGGGCCCCCGGCACACCGCCGGGGGCCCTTCGCGCGTCTAAGGAATCAGGACATCTTCAGCGACTCGACCATCTTCGTCAGCTGCCCGAAGGACGCCGTGCCCGTGACCACCGTCGTGGCACCCTTCTCGCTGGTCACCAGGGCGTCGTACTTGTCGCCCTCGTAGCGCTGCCAGGTGCGGCCGCCGATCTCCTCGGTGGCCTTGGTCTTCGTGGCGTTGTGCGTGACCTTCTTTATGAAGGTGCGCGCCTTGTCGGTCGACTGCTCGATCGCCACGTACTCCTCATCCGGATCGAGGAAGCCCAGGTGCCAGGTGTCGTGGTCGGCGCCGTTGAACCGCACGGACGTCGGCTTCCACGCCTTGGCCAGGCCCTCGGGCGCCGCCACCGGATAGGCCGCGGCCCGGCGGGCCGTCAGGAGCTCCACGCGGTAGTCGACCCGCTTCACGGAGCTCTTGGACTCGTTGTGCGGGATGAAGATGTAGATCACGCCCGCAGCGAGTGCGATCACCACCAACGACCACAGCATGTTCTTGACGGTCTGAGTGCCTTGTCTTCCTGCCACGCCCCCATGGTCTCAGGCGCCGGGTTCGCGCCTTCCCCCGGTCTCGCCGTGGCCGCCCCCGCCGCTCATGCGTGGGGCCCTCTGCTCATTTTGTCGGCCTACGGATAGAGTCGTTCACAATCCCTCATCCGGCCGTCGTCGTATCAAGCAGAAAGGTGCGCTCCGATGACCGAGCATCATCTCCCCTCCGAGCTCGAGGTTTCTCCCGAGGCTCCCGACCGCAACCTCGCCCTGGAGCTCGTCCGGGTCACCGAGGCGGCCGCCATGGCCGCGGGCCGCTGGGTCGGCCGCGGCGACAAGAACGGCGCGGACGGCGCCGCTGTCAGGGCCATGCGGACCCTCGTCCACACCGTCTCGATGAACGGCGTCGTCGTCATCGGCGAGGGCGAGAAGGACGAAGCCCCGATGCTCTTCAACGGAGAGCGCATCGGCGACGGCACGGGCGCCGAGGTCGACATCGCCGTCGACCCGATCGACGGCACGACGCTGACCGCGAAGGGCCAGCCGAACGCGATCGCCGTGCTCGCCGCCGCCGACCGCGGGGCCATGTTCGACCCGTCCGCCGTGTTCTACATGGACAAGCTGGTCACCGGCCCGGAGGCCGCGGACTACGTGGACATCAACGCGCCCGCATCGGTCAACATCCGCCGCGTCGCCAGGGCCAAGAACTCCTCGCCCGAGGACGTCACGGTCATGATCCTGGACCGCCCCCGGCACGAGGGCATCGTCAAGGAGATCCGCGAGACCGGCGCCCGCATCAAGTTCATCTCGGATGGCGACGTCGCGGGCTCGGTCATGGCCGTCCGCGAAGGCACCGGCGTCGACCTGCTCATGGGCATCGGCGGCACCCCCGAGGGCATCATCTCGGCCTGCGCGATCAAGTGCCTGGGCGGCGTGATCCAGGGCAAGCTGTGGCCCAAGGACGACGCGGAGCGCCAGCGGGCCATCGACGCGGGCCACGACCTGGACCGCACGCTCTCCACGGACGACCTGGTCAAGGGCGACAACGTCTTCTTCGTGGCGACCGGCATCACCGACGGCGAGCTGCTGCAGGGCGTGCGCTACCGCGCGGCGACCGCGTCGACGTCGTCCCTGGTCATGCGCTCCAAGTCGGGCACGATCCGCAAGATCGACTCCGACCACCGGCTCTCGAAGCTGCGCGCGTACAGCGCGATCGACTTCGACCGCGCGAAGTAGCACCGACCGCGCGAAGCAGCACCAAGCACCAAGCAGTCCGTACGTCGATGGGGGCGCCCCGTGCGGGGGACGCCCCCATCGACGTACGCAGACCTCTAGCCCGCGGCCGCTATCCCCGCGGCGCCCGCTGCGTGTGCCGCCTTCTGCAGCTCCAGGTCGCGCCGACGGCGGCGGGCCAGGACCACGCGGCGCTCGGCGGCGGTGAGGCCGCCCCACACGCCGTACGGCTCGGGCTGCAGGAGGGCGTGCTCGCGGCACTCGACCATGACGGGACAGCGGGCACAGACGCGCTTGGCGGCTTCCTCGCGGGACAGCCTGGCCGCGGTCGGTTCCTTGGACGGGGCGAAGAACAGGCCCGCCTCGTCACGGCGGCACACGGCCTCCGTGTGCCACGGGGCGTCATCGTCCCGATCCCGCACTGGCTCACGCTGGGCCGGAACAGCGGCTACCTGCAGAGACTGATGCGACGACGGTTGCAGCACGGTCTACTCCTGACGACGGCTTCGCGAGCGAGAGACGATGCAGCAAGCTCTACCCGCTGTGTGCGCGCCTATGCACTGAGTTCCGAGTCCGGAAGTCCGGCCTCCCCGTAACCGTCCGTGCGCTCTCAGCGTCCGAGGTGTTTGCGCAGCTGCTGATGCAGATCCCGGACGAGCTTGCCGCGCTTGGGCCGGGCCTCGATGCTGCCCAGGATCGCCGTGCCGTCCACGAAGACGACCGGGGCGTCGTGATCGGGGGAGTCGAGGGTGTCCACCTCATAGCTCCCGAGGATGCCGGTGCCGCTGCCTCTCAGCGAGACGTTCTCCGGGACGTGGACCTCGACCGAGCCGAAGATCGCGACCGCCTTGATGACCACCTGGCGCTGCTCGAAGAGCGCCTCGCTCAGGTCGATCTCGACGCTGCCGAACACGGCATACGCATGGGTGCGCCGACCCACGCGCCAACGGCCGCGGCGCACGGAACTGCTCAGCACCGCGACGAGGTTCTCGTCCGCGACCGGCGGGACGACGCCCGGGGACGGCCTGGACGGTGCGGGCTCGGGGGCGCGGCGGCGGGCGGTCGGCTGCTCGTGCGCGGCGGGCAGGTCCCGCACCAGCGGCTCCAGCTCGGCCATGGTCTTGGCGCCATAGACCCCGTCGATCCGCTCCGAGTGCTCCTCGGCGGTCAGGCGGCCCTCGGCCAGGGCCTCGCGGAGGATGTCCGCGGTGCGGTCCCGGTCGGCGTCGGAGGCACGGAGCGCTGAGGGCTGCTGCTTTTCGAGGTCCACACGAGCAGCGTACCCAAACGCGATAGATCGCGACTACCCCTGTGGACAACCGGCTGCCGGGTTACTGAGCCTTACCTCACAAACCCGCCCGGGTCAGCGCGCTCTACGCTGGTTGGCGCGTCGCCAATGGAGGCCGCGCCGCTGTCTGCCGAGTGAGGAATGGCCGTAATGTCAGTTAGCCCCCGCCCACCCATCCCGGCGTTCGCATACTCCGATCTGCTCCCGCTGGGAGAGGACACCACCCCGTACCGGCTGGTGACCGCCGAGGGTGTCTCCACCTTCGAGGCCGACGGGCGGACGTTCCTCAAGGTCGACCCGGAGGCCCTGCGCAAGCTCGCCGCCGAGGCCATCCACGACATCCAGCACTACCTGCGGCCCGCCCACCTGGCCCAGCTGCGGCGCATCGTGGACGACCCCGAGGCATCCGGCAACGACAAGTTCGTCGCCCTCGACCTGCTGAAGAACGCCAACATCGCCGCCGCCGGCGTGCTCCCGATGTGCCAGGACACCGGCACCGCCATCGTCATGGGCAAGCGCGGCCAGAACGTCCTCACGGAGGGCGGCGACGAGAAGGCGCTCTCCAAGGGCATCTTCGACGCGTACACGAAGCTGAACCTGCGCTACTCGCAGATGGCTCCGCTGAACATGTGGGAGGAGAAGAACACCGGCTCCAACCTCCCGGCCCAGATCGAGCTGTACGCGACCGACGGCGGCGCCTACAAGTTCCTCTTCATGGCCAAGGGCGGCGGCTCCGCCAACAAGTCGTTCCTCTACCAGGAGACGAAGGCGGTCCTGAACGAGGCCTCCATGATGAAGTTCCTGGAGGAGAAGATCCGCTCGCTGGGCACCGCCGCGTGCCCGCCGTACCACCTGGCGATCGTCGTGGGCGGCACGTCCGCCGAGTTCGCCCTGAAGACCGCGAAGTACGCCTCCGCGCACTACCTGGACGAGCTGCCCGCCGAGGGCTCCGCCACCGGCCACGGGTTCCGGGACAAGGAGCTGGAGGAGAAGGTCTTCGAGCTCACCCAGAAGATCGGCATCGGCGCGCAGTTCGGCGGCAAGTACTTCTGCCACGACGTGCGCGTGGTGCGCCTGCCGCGGCACGGCGCCTCGCTGCCCGTCGCCATCGCCGTCTCCTGCTCGGCGGACCGCCAGGCCACCGCGAAGATCACCGCCGAGGGCGTCTTCCTTGAGCAGCTGGAGACGGACCCGGCGCGCTTCCTGCCGGAGACCGAGGACTCCCACCTGGACGAGTCCGCGGACGTCGTCAGGATCGACCTCAACCAGCCGATGGACGACATCCTCGCCGAGCTCACCAAGCACCCGGTGAAGACCCGTCTCTCGCTCACAGGACCGCTGGTCGTGGCCCGCGACATCGCGCACGCCAAGATCAAGGAGCGGCTCGACGCGGGCGAGGAGATGCCGCAGTACCTGAAGGACCACCCCGTGTACTACGCGGGCCCCGCGAAGACCCCCGAGGGTTACGCGTCCGGCTCCTTCGGGCCGACCACCGCCGGGCGGATGGACTCCTACGTGGAGCAGTTCCAGGCGGCGGGCGGCTCCAAGGTGATGCTGGCCAAGGGCAACCGCTCCAAGCAGGTCACCGACGCGTGCGACGCGCACAGCGGCTTCTACCTGGGCTCGATCGGCGGCCCCGCCGCGCGCCTCGCGCAGGACTGCATCAAGAAGGTCGAGGTCGTCGAGTACGAGGAGCTCGGCATGGAGGCGGTCTGGAAGATCGAGGTCGAGGACTTCCCTGCCTTCATCGTCGTCGACGACAAGGGCAACGACTTCTTCCAGAACCCGGCTCCGGAGCCGACGTTCACGCACATCCCGGTGCGGGGTCCCGGCCTGGCATAGCACTACGTAGGGGCCCTCTCCACTCCCGGAGAGGGCCCCTACGCATGTCCGGGGTCAGACGAACCGCTGGTTCGCCGCCCCCGTGCACTTCTGCAGCCGCACCGGCTCCTTCGCCCCCGCGAGGGTCAGACAGAGCCCGGTGTCGGCGGCGGGACGCACCGTGCCCGCTGCACGGACGAACTTCTGGTTGCCGCCGCCGTGGCAGTTCCAGAGCGTGACCGCGGTGCCTTCCTTGTACGCGCTGTCCGGCACGTCCAGGCAGCGGTCCTGGGTCAGGCCGGTGTGCAGCGACCGCTGGGCGTCGTCGTACCACCAGGTCTGGTTGCGGTTGCCCGTGCAGTCCCAGCCCTGGACCTTGGTGCCGTTGCGGCTCTTCGAGGCGTCGACGTCGGCGCAGGTCCCGGTGGCCTCGTTCTTCAGGGGCTTGTACGCGTCGTCCCAGGCGCCCGCGTACAGCTTCGGGCTGCCCGTGCTCGCCGGGTCCGCGCAACCGGCCTCCCGCTGACCCGAGTTGTAGATCTGGGTGAGGCAGGACGCGAAGGCGGCGTGACCGCGGGCGTTGGGGTGGAAGGACTGGCGCACCGAGTTGGAGTCCGGCGGGAACGGGTTCGACAGGTCCACGTAGAGGCCGCGCGCCCAGGTGTCCTCGGAGCAGACCTCGTGGCCGTGGAAGAGCCGCGAGTTGTCGAGGTAGGTCGCGCCCGCGTTCCGCGCGGCCTTGCGCATGCCGGTCCCGAAGGCGGGCACCGCGTAGTTGCGGCCCCACTCGGTGTCGGAGTCGTAGCCGAGCCCGCCGCAGGCCAGCTTGCCGGGGAACTTGGGGTTGTCGCGGAAGTCAGGGCCGATCGGGCTCGGATAGCCCATGGCGACGAGCTTGTAGTCGCCCTCCTGGTAGCCCGCGTCCTTCATGACGGTCTTCAGGTCGCGGATGGACTGCTCGACCTTGGGCACAAGCCCGTCGACGCGCGCCTGCCAGCCGTCGTTGTACTTGCCCGCGCACGCGCCCTGGCTGAGCAGGAAGCGGGTGACGCAGTCCGTCATCACCCCGGAGAAGTCGAGGTCGTCGTTGGCGCCGATGACGAGCAGGATCGTCTTGATCTTCGTGTTGCGCGCCTTGACGGCGAGGTTGTCGCTCTGCACCAGCTCGTCCGCGTACTGCTTCTGACCGCCGATCTTGATGTTGACGGTCTGCGCCCCCGAGCAGGCGACGTTGTACGTCACGTCGGCCGGGATGCCGGTGCGGTGGATCGCGGCGTCCGGCGAGCGGTGGCACCAGTTGTCGGGGCCGTCCGTGCCCGGTTCGTACGTGCCGACGCCCTCTCCGGAGATCTCGCTGTCGCCGAGCGAGATCAGGCCGGTCTTGCGGTCGGCCATGGGGCGCTCGGCCGGGCTGCCGTAGAGCTTGGTGGCCTCCGCCGCCCGGATCTTCTCCAGCTCGGGCGACAGGGGCGTCGCGGCGGGCGCCTTCGCCCCGCTCCCGTCGGCCGCCTGGGCGGGCCCGGCCGCGGCCGTGCCGAGCACGACCGTCAGCGCGGCGGCCGCCGCGAACGAACATCGCAGCCGACCCCGGCCGCTGCTGCGTCTGATGCGCTTCATTGCGCCTCCCCGGTGTGGTGTTACCCAGGGTTTTTACTGGTCAGTAGCAGGCTTGGGAATACCTGGAACAAGACAAGTGCTCAACTTTTTACGGGGTTTGAGCGGAGAGGTAGGTTCAGCGCATGACCAGCGACACCAGCGACGGCCGGACCGGCGAGTACCGGATCGAGCACGACTCCATGGGCGAGGTCCGGGTCCCCGCACACGCCAAATGGCGCGCTCAGACCCAGCGCGCGGTGGAGAACTTCCCCATCTCCGGGCAGGTCCTGGAGCGCGCCCACATCGCCGCCCTGGCCCGGATCAAGGCGGCCGCCGCCAAGGTCAACGCGGAGCTCGGGGTGGTCGACAAGGACGTCGCCGAGGCCATCGCGGACGCCGCAGCCGAGGTCGCCGAGGGACGCTGGGACGACCACTTCCCCGTCGACGTCTTCCAGACCGGCTCCGGCACGTCGTCCAACATGAACACCAACGAGGTCATCGCCACGCTCGCCACCGAGCGCCTCGGCCGCGACGTGCACCCCAACGACCACGTCAACGCCTCGCAGTCCTCCAACGACGTCTTCCCGTCCTCGATCCACATCGCGGCCACGGGCGCGGTCGGCAACGACCTGATCCCCGCCCTGGAACACCTCGCCGCCGCCCTGGAGCGCAAGGCCGAGGAGTTCGCGGACGTCGTGAAGTCCGGCCGCACGCACCTCATGGACGCGACGCCGGTGACGCTCGGCCAGGAGTTCGGCGGGTACGCGGCCCAGATGCGGTACGGCGTCGAGCGGCTGCGCGCCTCGCTCCCCCGCCTCGCCGAACTACCGCTGGGCGGCACGGCCGTGGGCACCGGCATCAACACCCCGCCCGGCTTCTCGGCAGCCGTCATCGCCGAGGTCGCACGGGCCACGGGGCTGCCGCTGACCGAGGCGCGCGACCACTTCGAGGCGCAGGGCGCGCGGGACGGCATCGTCGAGACCAGCGGGCAGCTGCGCACGATCGGCGTCGGCCTGACGAAGATCGCGAACGACCTGCGGTGGATGGCGTCGGGCCCGCGCACCGGCCTCGCCGAGATCAGCCTCCCCGACCTGCAGCCCGGCTCCTCGATCATGCCCGGCAAGGTCAACCCGGTCATCCCGGAGGCCGCCCTGATGGTCGCCGCGCAGGTCACGGGGAACGACGCCACGGTCGCGGCGGCGGGCGCGGCGGGCAACTTCGAGCTGAACGTCATGCTGCCGGTGATCGCCAAGAACGTACTGGAGTCCGTCCGGCTCCTCGCCAACGTGGCGCGCCTGCTGGCCGACCGGACCGTCGACGGCATCACCGCCCATCGCGAGCGGGCCAGGGAGTACGCCGAGTCGTCGCCGTCCGTCGTGACGCCGCTGAACAAGTACATCGGGTACGAGGAGGCGGCGAAGGTCGCGAAGAAGTCCCTCGCCGAACGCAAGACGATCCGCGAGGTCGTCCTCGCGTCCGGCTACGTCGAGCGGGGCGACCTCACCCTGGAGCAGCTGGACGAGGCGCTGGACGTCCTGCGCATGACGCATCCCTGAGCCGCACCCCCCGTAACCCGTCCCGGGAGGCGTCTAGTATCTGTGCATGACAGACCTCGACGGGCAGACGACGACGGGCGGCGGGGCGGTGCGGTGGGCGCCCGGGGACCACATCCTGTGGCGGTACCGGGAGAACTCCGGGAGCCGCGTCCACATCTGTCGCCCCGTCACCGTCGTGCGGGACACCGACGAGGTGCTCGCCGTCTGGATGGCGCCCGGCACCGAGTGCGTGAAGCCGGTGCTCGCCGACGGTACGTCCGTCCACGACGAGCCGCTGGCCACCCGCTACACCAAGCCGCGCACCGTCCGCAGGGACCACTGGTTCGGCACCGGCGTCCTGAAGCTGGCCCGGCCGGGCGATCCGTGGTCGGTCTGGCTGTTCTGGGAGCCCGGCTGGCAGTTCAGGAGCTGGTACGTGAACCTGGAGGAACCGCGCACCCGTTGGTCCGGCGGCGTCGATTCCGAGGATCACTTTCTGGACATCTCCGTGAGCCCGGACCGCAGCTGGCGCTGGCACGACGAGGACGAGTTCGCCGAGGCCCGCAGGGCGGGTCTGATGGACGCGGGCAAGGCCGCTGACGTCCGCGCGGCGGGACAGGCCGCACTTGACGTGATCGACGCCTGGGGGGCGCCGTTTTCGGACGGCTGGCAGCACTGGCGTCCCGATCCGTCCTGGGTCGTACCGTCCCTTCCGGATGACTGGGACCGTACGCCCGCGCATGTGTCCTCATGAGACCCTTGATGCGCCCCCGTGGTTCAAACGTAGGATCGTCCTCCGCAAGGGCGCACAGCAGCAACTCCGTGCGTCCGCACGGTGCCTGACAGGAAGTCATCGAGGGGCGGCAGAACGTGAGCGAGGACCGCAGAGGTCAGGCCGAGGCCTTTGACGCCATCGGGCAGCACTACGACGACGCCTTCCCGCACAAGGAGGGCCAGCTGGCCGCGGGACGCCACCTCGCGGCGGCGCTTCCGGCCGGTTCCCGCATCCTCGACGTGGGCTGCGGCACCGGCCTTCCGACCGCCAGGCAACTGACCGAATCCGGCCACTCGGTCCTCGGCACGGACATCTCGGAGGGCATGCTGGAGCTGGCGGGAAAGAACGTCCCGGCAGCCGAGTTCCGGCAACTCGACATCGCCGACCTCCGGGCCGAAGGGCCGGGCGGAGTCGGCCGGTTCGACGGCGTGGCGTGCTTCTTCGCCCTCCTGATGCTGCCGCGCGCCGAGATCCCCGAAGCGCTGCGGCTGCTGCACGGCCTGCTGCGGCCGGGCGGCCTGATGGAGCTGTCCATGGTCGAGGCGGACCTGGACGACGCGGCAATTCCGTTCCTGGGGCACACAATCCGGGTATCGGGTTACCTGCGGGACGAACTGCGGCAGGTCGTGCGGGACGCGGGCTTCGAGATCACCGGCGAGGACACGTATTCGTACGCCCCCGCAAGCACCGACGCACCACCCGAGCATCAGGTCTTTCTGCACTGCCGACGCGGCTGAGCAACGTGCAACGCTGGACGGCGCGCACCGCGCGCAGCCCCGGACGGACGGATTCGAAACGCGTGACGGAGCACCTCACCCCCCACGAGGGTCGCAAGGCACCAGCTGCCAGGACGACCGCCCCCGCGGATCCCCGCGGGGCGCTGCTGCGTTCCCCCGAACCCACGCGGGACGGCGGCGGCAGTGCCGCGGAGGCACAGGCACACGCGGGCGACGTGCCCTCGGACGCCCACGTGCCGCCGTCCGGCGAGCACTCTCAGTCTTCCGCGTACCCCGCGTACTCCGCCCACTCGGCCGCCGAGCCCGACCCGCACCGGCCGCGCCCCGTGCCGGACAACGGCGTGCCCGCGCAGTCGGGTCCCGGGCCCGTGGGCCCGCCGGACGGCGAGGAGCGGCGCTCCGGGCAGCCGAGGCCGCCGGGTGCGGGGCCGGTGTCGATGCGGCGTGACGGCGACCGGCTGCGCTTCGTGGGCGCCGCGACCCGGCGCATCGCCCGCGGCATCGACCTCGACGAGATCGTGATGGGGCTGTGCCGGGCGACGGTGCCGACGTTCTCCGACGCGATCCTGGTCTATCTGCGCGATCCGCTGCCGGTCGGCGACGAGCGGCCCACGGGCCCGCTGGTCCTCCGGCTGCGCCGCTCCGACCGGCTGCGCTCCATCGAGGAGGGCGGCGAGGAGCCGGACACCGACGGCGGCAGCACCCTGCCCGCGCTGCAGATGGTGCAGCCCGACATCACCGACGTCATGGGCAGCGCCGAGCTGTGCGAGGTGCAGCCGGGTGGCGCACTCGCCGAGGTGCTGCGCGGGGTGCGCCCGGTCTTCGCCGACTCGGCGGCGGCGCGCGCCGCACTGCCCGAACTGCTCGGCGAGGGCCGCATCCTGCCGGGCGGACAGCGGGGCATCCTCGCGCCGCTGCGGGGCCGCCGCAGGGTGATCGGCGCGGCCGTGTTCCTGCGCCGCCCCGACCGGCCCGCGTTCGAGGCGGACGACCTGCTGGTCGCCGCCCAGCTGGCCACGCACAGCGCGCTCGGCATCGACAAAGCGGTCCTGTACGGCCGCGAGGCGTACATCGCCGACGAGCTGCAGCGCACCATGCTCCCCGAGACGCTGCCGCGCCCGACCGGCGTGCGGCTCGCCTCGCGCTATCTCCCGGCCGCCGAGACCGCCCGGGTCGGCGGCGACTGGTACGACGCCATCCCGCTGCCCGGCAGCCGCGTCGCCCTGGTCGTCGGCGACGTCATGGGGCACTCCATGACCTCCGCTGCGATCATGGGCCAGCTGCGGACGACCGCGCAGACCCTCGCCGGGCTCGACCTGCCGCCCCAGGAGGTCCTGCACCACCTGGACGAGCAGGCCCAGCGGCTCGGCTCCGACCGCATGGCCACCTGCCTGTACGCGGTGTACGACCCGGTCTCGCACCGCATCACCATCGCCAACGCCGGGCACCCGCCGCCCGTCCTGCTGCACCTGGGCGGCCGGGCGGAGGTCCTGCGGGTGCCGCCGGGCGCCCCCATCGGCGTGGGCGGGGTCGACTTCGAGGCCGTGGAGCTGGACGCCCCCGCGGGCGCCACGCTGCTCCTCTACACGGACGGGCTCGTCGAGTCCCGGCTGCGCGACGTGTGGACCGGCATAGAGCAGCTGCGCGAGCGGCTCGCCGCCACCGCCCAGCTGACGGGACCGGACCATCCGCCGCCCCTGGAGGCCCTCTGCGACGAGGTGCTCGACATGCTCGGCCCCGGCGACCGGGACGACGACATCGCGCTGCTCGCCGCCCGCTTCGACGGGATCGCGCCGAGCGACGTCGCGTACTGGTTCCTGGAACCGGAGAGCGCGACGCCGTCGCGGGCCCGCAGGCTGGCCCGCAGCGCACTGGCGCGCTGGGGCCTCGAAGAGCTGACCGATTCGGTGGAGCTGCTGGTCAGCGAGGTCGTGACGAACGCCGTGCGGTACGCGTCGCGGCCGATCACCCTGCGGCTGCTCCGCACCGACGTGCTGCGCTGCGAGGTCGGCGACGACGTGCCGCAGCTGCCCCGGCTGCGGCAGGCCCGCGCCACGGACGAGGGCGGCCGCGGCCTGTACCTGGTCAACAAGATGGCGCGGCGCTGGGGCGCCACGCGGCTGAGCACCGGCAAGGTCGTCTGGTTCGAACTGAACCGGAGCTGACCGGCCCCGCCGACGTACGTACGGGAAGGCGCCCCGGACCTCGATGGTCCGGGGCGCCTTCCTTTCGTACGGAGCCTGCGGGTCAGTCCCTGCCGAACAGGTCCTCCGGGTCGTCCGGCGGCCCGTCGGAGTCCGTCGGGTTCGGGTCGGTCGTGGGAGGCGGAGTCGTCTTGGTCGGCGTCGGTGTCGGGGTCGGCGTCGTCGACGACTTCGTCGGGGTCGGCGTGTTCGTCGGCTTCTTGGACGGCTCGTCGTCGTCCTCCGGCTTCGTCGGCGTGCTCGACGGGTCCTTCGGGGCCGACGACGACGGGTCGGGGACCGGCGCGATGGCGGCGCCCATGTTCGTGTCGAGGTCGAACGAGCTGGGCGCGCCCATGGCGTCGAACGTGTAGGCCGCCCAGATGTCGGCGGGGAAGCCCGAGCCGTTGATGCGCTTGAAGCCGCCCGCCCCCTTCATGGACACCTGGTCGCCCTTGACGCCCTCGCCGAACAGGCCGACCGAGGTGACGAGCTTGGGCGTGTAGCCGGTGAACCAGGCCGACTTGTTGTCGTCGGAGGTACCGGTCTTGCCCGCGACGTCCTGGGCGGAGTTGCGGACCGCGCGGCCGGTGCCGTCGTCGACCACGCCGGTCAGGACCGAGGTGATGGAGTCGGCGGTGCCGCGCTGGACGACCTGGTCGCCGATCGGGTCGGGCAGGTCGACCGTGTTGTCCTTGTGCTCGACGGAGCCGACCAGGGCCGGGGTGACCTTCTTGCCGTGGTTGTCGAGCGTGGCGTAGACACCGGCCATCTCCAGCGGGCTCGCGCCCATGGAGCCGAGGGTCTGGGCGGGCACCGCGGGCAGGCCCTTGACGTCCATGCCGAGCTTGCCCGCCGTCTCCATGACCTTGGGCATGCCCACGTCGACGCCCATCTGCGCGAAGACGGAGTTGACGGACTTGTTCATCGCCTTCTGGACGGTGACGGGTCCGTAGCTGACGTCGTCCTCGTTGGGCGGCGCGAAGGCGACGTCGCCGCCCTTGACCGGGCGCTTGCTGGTGCCGTCGTAGACCGTGCTCGCGGTGATCGGCAGGCCCTGCTGCGTCTTGGAGCCGTTCTCCAGGGCCGCGGCGAGGATGAGGGGCTTGAAGGTGGAGGCCGACTGGTAGTCGCGGCGGGTGGCGTTGTTCGTGTAGTGCTTCACGTAGTCCTCGCCGCCGTACATGGCGAGGACCTTGCCCGTCTTGGGGTCGACGGACGCGGCGCCCGCCTGGACGCGGGCGTCCGCCTTGCTCTTCTTGCGGTCGAGCTTGTCGTTCAGCTTGGCGTCGACGGCCTTCTCGAGCTGCTTCTGCTTGTCGGGGTCGATGTTGAGGGTGACCGTGTAGCCGCCCGCCTCGAACTCGGCCTCGCTTAGGTTGCTGTTGCGCAGGACCTCGCGCTTGGCCTCCTCCACGAGGTAGCCGATCTGGCCCTCACGGCCGGGCGGTGCCTTGGGGTCGTGCGGCTTCGGGAACTTCAGCCCCGCACGCTTGCCGGAGTCCAGCCAGTCCTCCTCGACCATGTTGTCGAGGACGTAGTTCCAGCGCGCCTTGACGAGCTTGCGGCCGGTCGGCGTCGCGGACGACCAGTCGTACTGGCTCGGGGCCTGGAGCAGCGCGGCGAGGTAGGCGCCCTGCTGCACGTTCAGGTCCTTGGCGTCGACGCTGTAGTAGGCCTGGGCGGCGGCCTGGATGCCGTAGGCGCCGCGGCCGTAGTAGCTGGTGTTGATGTAGCCCGCGAGGATGTCGTCCTTGCTCTTCTCGCGGTCCACCTTCAGCGAGACGACCAGTTCCTTCAGCTTGCGGCTGACGGTCTGGTCCTGGCTGAGGTAGTAGTTCTTCACGTACTGCTGGGTGATCGTCGAGCCGCCCTGCTTGCCCTTGCCGGTCACCGTGTTGAGGACGCCGCGGGCGGTGCCCTTGAAGTCGATGCCCTCGTCCTTGTAGAAGGACTTGTTCTCGGCGGCGACGAAGGTCTTCTGGACGTCCTCGGGGACCTTGTCCAGGTCGACGATCTCGCGGTTCACGTCGCCGGTCCGCGCGATGACGTCGCCGTTGCTGTACTTGTAGACGTTGCTCTGCATCTTCGCCGCGGCGTTGCCCTTGGGTATGTCCACCACGAGGTACAGCACCACGAAGCCGAGCATGCCGAGCAGACAGAACGCGAAGAACGTCCCGAGGATCTTCTTCCAGGTGAAGAAGCGGCGTATGCCGGTGCGCTTGCCGCCGGACGGGCGCTTGCGCGCTGCCCGGCGGGCGCCGCGCTGCCGCGCTTGTCGTTCTTCGGCTCGGCCCATGACTGAGAGTGCTCCGCTTCGGTCTAGTCAACATGCGTACGTCGAGTCAGCTCATGAAGCTAACACCGCACCCTGGGACAAACTCCTGCCGATCCGGTCTTTTGCGGACGTGACAATGAGCACCTGCCCTTAGGAACCGACGATCCCAGGGCCTGGATGGTTGCTCGTCATCGCACAAGTGTGCTCCACGTCAGCCGTATACACGAGGCGTATACACAGCACGTATACACGCCGTGTAGAGTGCTCCGCATGTCCATTGGCCACACCCTTCTGGGACTCCTGGAGTCCGGCCCCCGACACGGCTACGACCTCAAGCGCGCCTTCGACGAGAAGTTCGGGCACGACAAGCCACTGCACTACGGGCAGGTCTACTCGACCATGTCCCGCCTGCTGAAGAACGGCCTCGTCGAGGTCGACGGCATAGAGGCGGGCGGCGGCCCGGAGCGCAAGCGGTACGCGATCACCGAAGCCGGGATCACGGATGTCCAGCGCTGGCTCGCCACCCCGGAGAAGCCGGAGCCCTATCTCCAGTCGACCCTCTACACCAAGGTCGTCCTCGCGCTCCTCACCGAACGCGACGCCGCCGAACTCCTCGACGTACAGCGCGCCGAACACCTGCGCCTGATGCGCATCCTCACCGACCGCAAGCGCAAGGGCGACCTCGCCGACCAGCTCATCTGCGACCACGCGCTGTTCCACCTCGAAGCCGATCTGCGCTGGCTGGAGCTCACCGCCGCGCGCCTCGGCAAGCTCGCCCTGGAGGTGCGCTCCGCATGACCCCCGCAGGTTCCCTTCTCGTGGCCAACGGACTCCGCAAGGCGTACGGCCCGACCACCGCGCTCGACGGCGCGGCCTTCTCCATCCATCCCGGCGAGGTCGTGGCCGTCATGGGTCCGTCCGGCTCCGGAAAGTCGACCCTGCTGCACTGCCTCGCGGGGATCGTCCGCCCCGACGAGGGCTCCATCACGTACAACGGCCGCTCGCTGACCGGCCTCTCGGACGCCGATCTGAGCGCCCTGCGCCGCAGCGAGTTCGGCTTCGTCTTCCAGTTCGGCCAGCTCGTCCCCGAGCTCACCTGCGTCGAGAACGTCGCGCTCCCGATGCGGCTGAACGGCGCCAAGCGCAAGGAGGCCGAGGCCACCGCCCTCACCTGGATGGCACGCCTGGAGGTCGACGACGTCGCCGCCAAGCGGCCCGGCGAGGTCTCCGGCGGCCAGGGCCAGCGCGTCGCCGTCGCCCGCGCGCTCGCCACCGGCCCGCGCGTGATCTTCGCCGACGAGCCGACCGGCGCCCTCGACTCCCTCAACGGCGAGCGCGTCATGGAGCTCCTGACCGACGCGGCCCGCTCGACCAACGCGGCCGTCGTCCTGGTGACCCACGAGACCCGCGTCGCCGCCTACTCCGACCGCGAAGTCATCGTCCGCGACGGCAAGTCCCGCGACATGGAGCGGATCGTATGAGTGCCTGGATCCGCGACCTGGGCATGGGCATGCGGTTCGCGGCGGGCGGCGGGCGCGAGGGCTGGATCCGTACGATCCTGACCGCCCTCGGCGTCGGCCTCGGCGTCGCGCTGCTGCTCGGCGCCGCGTCGGTGCCGAACATGCTCCAGAACCGCGACGACCGGTCGGTCGCGCGCACACCGCACTCCTCCTTCGACGGCGAGCCGGTCAAGGCGAGCGACTCGACGGTGGTCATGCGCAACACCGGCACCACCTTCCGGGGGAAGAGCCCGACCGGCCTGTTCCTGCGTGCCGACGGCAAGAGCCCGGCGCTGCCGCCGGGACTCGACAAGATCCCCGGGCCGGGCGAGATGGTCGTCTCGCCCGCGATGCGCGACCTGCTCGACGACCCGGCGAACAAGCTGCTGAAGGAACGCTTCAGCAACTTCCGTGTGACCGGCACCATCGGCAAGGCGGGCCTCCTCTCACCGGTCGAGCTCTACTACTACGTGGGCAGCGACAAGATCACCGCGACGGGCAACAACTACCGCGTCGAGAGCTTCGGGCAGGACAACTCGCTGCCCCTCGACCCGTTCCTGATGGCACTCGTCGTCCTGATCTGCGTCGTCCTGCTCACCCCGGTGGCGATCTTCATCGGTACAGCCGTGCGGTTCGGCGGCGACCGGCGCGACCGGCGGCTCGCGGCCCTGCGCCTGGTCGGCGCGGACGCCCGCGCGGTGCGCAGGATCGCGGCCGGTGAGGCACTGTTCGGCGCGCTCCTCGGGCTCGCCGCGGGCGCCGCACTCTTCCTGCTGCTCCGCCAGCTCGTGGGCGTGGTCGACCTGACGAACGTCAGCGCCTACCCGTCCGACATGGTGCCGTCGGCGGGCCTCGCGGTGCTGGTCGCGGTGGCCGTGCCGGTGTCGGCGGTCCTGGTGACGCTGATCTCGCTGCGCTCGGTCGCCATCGAACCGCTCGGGGTGTTCCGGGGCGGCAAGCAGCGCAAGCGCCGCCTGTGGTGGCGGGTGGTGCTGCCGGTCCTCGGCATCGGCATCCTGCTCTTCTCCGGCCGCATCGACCGCGACATGGGGAACGACTCCGTCAACGTGACGGCGATCGCGGTGGGTTCGGCGCTCTCCCTGATCGGGCTCAGCGCGCTGCTGCCCTGGCTCGTCGAGGCCGTCGTGGGACGGCTCCGCGGCGGTCCCGTGCCCTGGCAGCTCGCCGTCCGCAGGCTGCAGCTGACCACCGGCACGGCGTCCCGCGCGGTCAGCGGGATCACCGTCGCGGTGGCGGGAGCGGTGGCACTACAGATGATGTTCACGTCCATGCACGACGACTTCAACCAGGTCACGGGCCAGGACACCTCGCGCGCCCAGCTCACGGTCCGCAGCGGGACCGCCAGCGGCCCGCTCGCCCAGCGGATGATCGACGACTTCACCGCGACCAAGGGCGTCACCAAGGTCGTCGGGACCGTGCAGGCGTACGTCACCCGGCCCGGCGGCAAGAAGGTCAGGGACCTGACGCCGACCACCGAGCTGACCATCGGCACCTGCGCGACCCTGCGCGAGCTGGCGCACCTCGGCTCCTGCAAGGACGGCGACACCTTCGTCGCGCACACGGGCAGCAAGGAGCAGAACGGCTGGGTGGACGAGACGGCACGCCCCGGCAAGCCGATCAACGTCGGACCCGACCCCGACTTCAACAAGGGCGCGAAGCCGGTCCTGTGGACGCTGCCGAAGGGCACGCCCACCGTCCAGGCCAGGAACAACCCGTCCGGCCGGAAGATCGACGGCATCTTCGCCACGCCCGGCGCCGTCGACATCAAGAAGCTGGACGACGCGTCGACGACCTCCTGGGTCAAGCTCGACCCGAAGGAGCCGGACGCCGAGGAGTACGTGCGCAACGCGGCGGCCCGGATCGGCCCCTTCGTCGGCGTGGACTCGCTGAAGGCGGTCGACCGCGACAAGCAGTACGCCTCCATCTCGCGCGGTCTGCAGATCGGCGCGAGCGCCACGATGGCGCTGATCGCGGCGTCCATGCTGGTGTCGATGATCGAGCAACTGCGCGAGCGCAAGCGGCTCCTCGCGGTCCTCACCGCGTTCGGCACGCGCCGCTCGTCGATGGGCTGGTCGCTCCTGTGGCAGACGGCGATCCCGGTCGCCCTGGGCCTCGCCCTCGCGATCGGCGGCGGCCTCGGCCTCGGCGTGGTGATGACCCGCATGATCGACAAGGGCGTCACCGACTGGTGGTCGTTCGTGCCGCTGACGGGCGCGGGCGCGGCGATGGTCCTTGCCGTGACCCTGCTCAGCCTGCCGCCGCTGCGGCGGATGATGCGCCCGGACGGGCTGCGCACGGAGTAGCTCCGGACGGTCCCGGAACGCCGGTGCGGGTTCAGACGACCCGCACCGGCAACGGCCGCACCGCCTCCTGGAGCGCCCGCGCCAACTCCTCGTACTCCGCGGCCCGCGCCGCCCCCGTCCGCATCGCGAGCGCGATCCGCCGGGTGGGCGCGGGATCCGCGAAGTACCCGGTGAGCAGCTGATTGCTGCGGGTCGTCTCGACCCGCACCGCCGTGCGCGGCAGCAGCGTCACCCCGAGGCCGCCCGCGACCAGCTGGACGAGGGTGGAGAGCCCGGCGGCGGTCGTGGTGACCGGCGCGTCCGCGCGGCCCGCCTCCCGACAGATGTCGAGGGCCTGGTCGCGCAGGCAGTGGCCCTCGTCGAGGAGCAGCAGGTTCAGCTCCTTCAGCGCCTCGCGGGGGATGCCCTCGCGGCCGCCGAGCCAGTGGTCGAGGGGCGTGACGAGCACGAAGTCCTCGTCGAAGAGCGGCAGTTCGGTGACGCCCGGCATGCCCAGCGGCACGGCGAGCAGCAGCAGGTCGAGCCGTCCGGCGGTGAGCCCTTCGAGGAGCGAGGAGGTCTGCTCCTCGTGCACCTGGAGGTCCAGGTCGGGGTACTTGTCGTGGACCAGCGCGATCACCGTCGGCAGCAGGTAGGGCGCGACGGTCGGGATCACGCCGAGCCGCAGCGCCCCGGTGAACGGCGCCTTGACGGCGTCCGCCTCCTCCATCAGCGCCTCGACCTCGTCGAGGACCGCCTCGACCCGGATCGCGAGGCGTTCGCCCGCGGGCGAGAGCAGCACCTTTCGGGTGGTCCGCTCCAGGAGCTTGACACCCAGTGCCTCCTCCAGCGCGGCCACGGCCCCCGAGAGGGCGGGCTGACTCATCCCGATCGCTGAGGCGGCATCCCTGAAGTGCAGATGCTCGGCCACGGCGGAGAAGGCGCGCAGCTGCGCCAGGCTCGGCTGTTTGCCGCTGGGCTGCTTGCCCCTATTTATGGCTCGCACTGATAGCCACCTCCGATCAACACGACCCACTCTAGCTATTTCCCTAATCAATGCACCCTGTGCCACCATCGACATCAGTCCAACCCCACAGGAAACTCCCCAAAAGGGATTTTCTTTGCTGCAAGGAGTACGTGTGCTCACTGTCGGTGACAAGTTCCCCGAGTTCGACCTCACTGCCTGTGTCTCCCTGGAGACCGGCAAGGAGTTCGAGCAGATCAACCACAAGACCTACGAGGGCAAGTGGAAGATCGTCTTCGCGTGGCCCAAGGACTTCACCTTCGTGTGCCCGACCGAGATCGCGGCGTTCGGCAAGCTGAACGACGAGTTCGCCGACCGTGACGCCCAGGTCCTCGGCTTCTCCGGTGACTCCGAGTTCGTGCACCACGCCTGGCGCAAGGACCACCCGGACCTGACCGACCTGCCCTTCCCGATGCTGGCCGACTCGAAGCACGAGCTCATGCGTGACCTCGGCATCGAGGGCGAGGACGGCTTCGCGCAGCGCGCCGTCTTCATCGTCGACCAGAACAACGAGATCCAGTTCACGATGGTGACCGCCGGTTCCGTGGGCCGTAACCCCAAGGAGGTCCTCCGGGTCCTCGACGCCCTGCAGACCGACGAGCTCTGCCCCTGCAACTGGAGCAAGGGCGACGAGACCCTCGACCCGGTCGCGCTGCTCTCCGGCGAGTGAACGGAGCCTTCTGACATGGCACTCGACGAACTGAAGTCCGCCGTACCGGACTACGCCAAGGACCTGAAGCTGAACCTCGGTTCGGTCATCGGCAACAGCGACCTGCCGCAGCAGCAGCTGTGGGGCACCGTGCTGGCCTGCGCCATCGCGTCCCGCTCCCCCAAGGTGCTGCGCGAGCTGGAGCCCGAGGCGAAGGCGAACCTCTCCCCCGAGGCGTACACGGCCGCCAAGTCGGCCGCCGCCGTCATGGCGATGAACAACGTCTTCTACCGCACGCGCCACCTGCTCTCCGACCCGGAGTACGGGACGATGCGCGCCGGTCTGCGGATGAACGTCATCGGCAACCCGGGCGTCGAGAAGGTCGACTTCGAGCTCTGGTCCCTCGCGGTCTCCGCCATCAACGGCTGCGGCCAGTGCCTGGACTCGCACGAGCAGGTCCTGCGCAAGGCCGGTGTCGACCGCGAGACGATCCAGGAGGCCTTCAAGATCGCTGCGGTCATCCAGGCCGTCGGCGTCACGCTGGACTCCGAGGCACACCTCGCGGAGTAGTTCTCCGCACCGTCGATCACCGGCTCCGCCGGGTTCGTCCGCAAACGCCGGGCGGGCTGGATACCTCCAGCCCGCCCGGCGTTTCGCGTTGGTGGGACCTGCTTACTTCGGCTGCTCCGCAGGCGCCGTATCCGAAGACGCCGCATCCGCGGACGCCGCATCCACCGGCGACGCATCGACCGGCGACGCGTCCACCGCCGTGGCGCCCCGCGGCTGCGGCGCCTGCTTCAGCGCGGCCTCACGGGAGTACGCCCGCAGATATCCGACGACCGTGTTCGTGACGGCCACCAGCGGAACGGCGACCACCGCACCGCCGATCCCGGCCACGAGGCCGCCCGCCGCCACCGAGAGCACCACGGCCAGCGGGTGCACCCGCACCGCACGCCCGAGGATGAACGGCTGCAGGATGTGGCCCTCGATCTGCTGCACCGCGAGCACCACGGCCAGCGCCATCACCGCCGTGAACACGCCCTGCGTGACCAGCGCGACGACCACCGCGAGCGCGCCCGAGACGACGGCGCCGACCAGCGGGATGAACGCGAACAGGAAGATGAACACGGCGAGCGGTACGGCCATCGGCACACCGAGGAAGTAGATGCCGAGCCCGATGAAGATGGCGTCGATCAGAGCCACTATCACCGTCCCGCGGACGTACGCGGTGAGCGTGCGCCAGGCCCTGGGGCCCGCGCCCGCGATGCCCGGCCGCGCCTCGGCGGGCACCAGCTTCAGCGTCCACTGCCAGATGCGCTTGCCGTCGTAGAGCAGGAAGAGCGTCGAGAACATCGCGAGCAGGATGCCGGTCATCGCCTCGACGATGACCGTGACGCCTTCGAGGCCCGCGGAGGTGAGCTCCTCCGTGTTGGCGCCGACCGCGTCGCGCAGGCTCTTGGCGATGTCGTTGATCTGGTCCTCGGTCACGTGGAAGGGGCTGTTGAGCAGCCACTTGCGCAGATCCTCGATGCCGTCCTGGACCTGCCGCGACAGTTCGTCGACGTTGTCCATGACCTGCCACACCACGAACCAGCCGACCAGGCCCATGATGACGAAGCCGAGGATCGCGGTGACCGCGGTCGCCAGACCCCGTGGCAGTCCGAGCTTCTTGAGCCGCGACACGGTGGGCTGCAGCATCGCGGTGATCAGCAGGGCCGCCACGAAGGCGAGCACCACCAGCTGCACCGCGCTGATGACCTTCATCAGCACCCAGAGGGTGCCCGCGAGGACGAGCAGCCGCCAGCCTGCCTCGGCCGCGACGCGCATGCCCCACGGCACGGCGTTCACGGGGTCGGGCCTGGCCGCCACATCGGGCGCGTACGCGGGCGGCGGCGGCACGTGCTCGTGCTCCCCCGCGCCTTCGCGCCCGTCCTCGGCGAAGGACTCGTCGAGCCCGTCGTCGTCGGCACGCGTCCGTACGCGCAATCCGGCCCGCGGTTCGTCGGCATCCGCCCGGTCCTGCTTGTCGCGGCGCTCGTCCAACCGCTCGCCCAATCCACTCAGTCCGGCGCCGAGCCGGCCGAGCCACCCTGGCACTCGCGACATGATCCGTCCCTTACCCCCGTCTTTCCCCACCACTCCCCCCTGGAGCTGTCCGGACCGACCGTACACGGGCGAGGCCCCTCACCGTATGACGGTGAGGGGCCTCGCAAGGTTGAGCGCGGTACGGCCGGAATGCGGCCTAGTACCAGCTGTTCGCCTGCCAGAAGCTCCAGGCTCCGCACGGGCTTCCGTAGCGGTCGTTCATGTAGTTGAGGCCCCACTTGATCTGTGTGGCCGGGTTGGTCTGCCAGTCGGAACCGGCCGAGGCCATCTTGGAACCGGGCAGCGCCTGGACGAGGCCGTAGGCACCCGAAGAGGCGTTCGTCGCCTTGTAGTTCCACGTGGACTCGTGGTTGACGATGTTGCTGAAGCACTGGAACTGATCCCCGGGGATCATCTGCCGTGCCATCGCCTGGACCTGAGAGACCGTGTAAGAGCCCTGGGGCGCGAAGCTGGAGGCGTCGCGGCTGGAGGAGCGGCTGGCCTTGGTCTCGGCCTTCTTCTCCTCACGCTCCTTCTTGTCCGCGGCCTTCTGCGCGGCCTCGGCCTTCTCCGCGGCCTGCTGCTTCTCGATCGCCGAGGCGGCGGCCTGCTTGCGGGCCTCCTCCGCGGCGGTCTTCTTCGCGGCGGTGTCGGCGGCCATGGCCTGCGCGTCGGCCTGCTGCGTCAGGGACGCGGTCTGGACCTGGGCCTGCTGGCCCGCGGGTATGTCTGCGAGGAGCGTCGCGTCGCTTGCCGCTGCCTCGAGGTCGTTCGTGTTCGAGGGCTGGGTGTCGCCCGAGGCAACACCCACGACAGCGCCGACGGTGGTGACCGCGGTGGCAGAAGCCACGGCGAATCCCCGGACCGAAATCCGGCTCACACGGTTTCCTTCCAGCATCGCCCGCATAGGTGACCTCGCGGACGCAATCGTGCCCCTGGCGCTGGCCTCCGCTGTTGATCGGTCACGGGAGGCACGGACCCGGTGGACAACTCCCGTGGTGGGAGCGCCGCGTGGTGCTCGGGCGGCATGCGACGGTCACTATGAAGTTCTGTGGTGCTCGAGTTGTCGTACCGCTGGGGGTACACGTGTGTCGCATGCGGGGCCTGACAGGACCCAGACTCTGCCCCAGCTCGACACCGCAAGGCAATTCTCCGTTGCGTGGGAAAGCTCACACCTCGTTTGCCCCAGGAGTTTTTCGGAAACAGGGGTGCAGCAAGACGCCGCCCGGCTAGGCTCCTTCGCTTTGCCGGACGGCGTCTCGTGTGGTGCAACTGCCCTGAACTACCTCAGATGTGACCGTCCTCCAGCATTTCGGTCACCAGGGCCGCGATCTGCGACCGCTCCGAGCGCGTGAGCGTGACGTGCGCGAAGAGCGGATGCCCCTTCAGCTTCTCGACGACGGCGACCACCCCGTCGTACCGCCCCACGCGGAGGTTGTCGCGCTGGGCCACGTCATGGGTCAGTACGACCCGGGAGTTCGCCCCGATTCGGGACAGAACGGTCAACAGGACGTTCCGCTCCAGGGATTGCGCCTCGTCCACGATCACGAACGCGTCGTGCAGCGAGCGCCCGCGGATGTGGGTGAGCGGGAGCACTTCGAGCATCCCGCGCGCGGTGACCTCCTCGATGACCTCCTTGCCCGCCACCGAGCCGAGCGTGTCGAAGACCGCCTGCGCCCAAGGGCCCATCTTCTCGGCCTCGGTGCCGGGCAGATAGCCGAGCTCCTGCCCGCCCACCGCGTACAGCGGCCGGAAGACCATCACCTTCTTGTGCTGCCTGCGCTCCAGGACGGCCTCCAGGCCCGCGCAGAGCGCCAGCGCCGACTTGCCGGTGCCCGCGCGGCCGCCCATCGAGACGATGCCGACGTCCGGGTCGAGGAGCAGATCGAGCGCGACCCGCTGCTCCGCGCTCCGCCCCTTCAGCCCGAAGGCCTCCCGGTCGCCGCGCACGAGCCGGACGTTGCCCTCGGCCGTGACGCGGCCGAGGGCCTTGCCACGCTCCGACTGGATGGTGAGGCCGGTGTGGACCGGCAGCTCCGCGGCCTCCGGGACGTACAGCGTGTCTTCCTCGAAGAGGAGGTCGACCTGCTCACCGGAGAGGGTCAGTTCGGACATTCCGGTCCAGCCGGAGTCCGTGATGGCGAGCTCCGCCCGGTACTCCTCGGCGAGGAGACCGACCGACGACGCCTTGATTCTGAGCGGCAGGTCCTTGGACACGACCGTGACGTCGTACCCCTCCGCCTGGAGATTGCGTGCTACGGCGAGAATCCGTGAGTCGTTGTCCCCCAACCGGTAGCCGGCCGGGAGCACGCCGGGATCGGAGTGGTTGAGCTCGACGCGCAGCGAGCCGCCCAGGTCCCCGATGGGGATCGGGGCGTCCAGGCGGCCGTGCCGGATGCGGAAGTCGTCCAGCAGGCGCAGGGCCTGCCGGGCGAAGTAGCCGAGCTCCGGATGGTGCCGCTTGGCCTCCAACTCCGTCACCACGACGACCGGCAGCACGACTTCGTGCTCGTCGAAGCGGGTCAGGGCGTTCGGGTCGGCCAGCAGGACGCTGGTGTCGAGAACGTAGGTGCGCCTGTCGGGCATGCGGCGCTTTGTGCTGGTCACCACGGAAGGACGTACCCCCTCGGATGAGGTCGGGGAGCGACGGGAGGGATACCGGGGACGATCCGGCGGGCGTGAACCGGACCGGTCGCGGGCCGCGATGCGCGGGCCGAGCACCGGCCCTCCACGTCGCCCGCGCTGCTCACACGGTCGTCCTGGTGCAAAGGGCCTCCCGGGCGGACGGCTCATGCCGCCCGCTGAGATACGACGT
Organism: Streptomyces sp. NPDC042371; assembly: GCF_056437465.1. Lineage (NCBI taxonomy): Bacteria > Bacillati > Actinomycetota > Actinomycetes > Kitasatosporales > Streptomycetaceae > Streptomyces > Streptomyces sp. NPDC042371. The sequence goes on from NZ_JBWKAP010000002.1 coordinate 405,490, forward strand.
CCCTGTCGGATACTGCTCGGACGTCGACCTGGAAGGGGTATTCCCTCGAACATGCGCAGCCATGCCAGGGCATATGACGACGCGTTGGTTAACTCTGGGTTGCCCCGACCTCAGGGGCGCTGTGGAGTCATCCCCCGTAACGGCGGTGGCGGGCCGCGTAATCACGCAGCGCACGCAGGAAATCGACCTTTCGGAAGGCCGGCCAGAAGACTTCGCAGAAGTAGTACTCGGAGTGAGCGGACTGCCAGAGCATGAATCCGGAGAGACGCTGCTCACCACTCGTTCGGATCACCAGATCGGGGTCCGGCTGGCCGCTGGTATAGAGGTGCTTGGAGATCTGGTCGATGTCGACGTTCTCCGCGACCTCCTCCAGGCTGACGCCGTTCTCCGCCCGCTCCAGGAGCAGTGAGCGGACCGCGTCGGCGATCTCCTGGCGGCCTCCGTAGCCGACGGCGACGTTGACCAGTATTCCGGTGTTGGTGCGGGTCGCCTCTTCCGCTTCCTTCATCACCATCTGGGTGTGGGCGGGCAGCAGGTCGAGCGCGCCGACGTGGTGCACGCGCCAGCGGCCGTCGGCGACGAGCGAGCGGACGGTGGCCTCGATGATGCCGAGGAGCGGCTTCATCTCGTCCTCGGGCCGGTCGAAGTTGTCGGTCGAGAGCATCCACAGTGTGACGACTTCGACATCCGTCTCGGCGCACCAGCCGAGGAACTCCTCGATCTTGTGTGCGCCCGCCTGGTGGCCCTCTGCGGTGGTCCCGCCCGCGGCCTTCGCCCAGCGGCGGTTGCCGTCGAGGATGACCCCGATGTGCTTGGGCACCTGGTCGTGGTCGAGGCGGCCTTCCACCCGGCGTGCGTAAAGTCCGTACACCAGGTCGCGCAGGTTCACGTGTGTCAGCCTCCAGCAGATGGCGATCCTCAAGGGGTGCGCCCAGAGCAACCCCGAGGGCGACACCCTACCGCCGCTCAAGCGTCCCTCCACAGTCGGGGGCTAGGCTGCTGAAGTAGCTTCGTACCCATGAACGACACGTCTATGTATCGCGCGGCACAGGACCGGTACGACTCGATGGAGTACCGGCGTACGGGCCGCAGCGGCCTGAAGCTGCCCGCCGTCTCGCTCGGTCTCTGGCACAACTTCGGCGACGACAAGGCTCTCGACACGCAGCGCGCGATCCTGCGCCGCGCCTTCGACCTGGGCGTCACCCACTTCGACCTGGCGAACAACTACGGTCCCCCGCCCGGCTCGGCGGAGCTCAACTTCGGCAAGCTCTTCGCCCAGGACTTCGCCGCCCACCGCGACGAGCTGGTCATCTCGACCAAGGCGGGCTACCTCATGCACCCCGGCCCGTACGGCGAGTGGGGCAGCCGCAAGTACCTGCTCTCGTCGCTCGACGCCTCCCTGGAGCGGATGGGTCTCGACTACGTAGACATCTTCTACTCCCACCGCTTCGACCCGGACACCCCGCTCGAGGAGACGATGGGTGCCCTCGCCTCCGCCGTGCGGCAGGGCAAGGCGCTCTACGTAGGCGTGTCGTCGTACAACAGCGAGCAGACCGCCGAAGCGGCCCGCCTGCTGCGGGAGATGGGCGTTCCCGCGCTCATCCACCAGCCGTCGTACTCGATGATCAACCGCTGGACCGAGGACGACGGGCTGCTCGACACCCTGGAGGCGGCCGGTATGGGCTGCATCTCCTTCGTGCCGCTCGCCCAGGGCCTGCTCACGAACAAGTACCTGAAGGGCATTCCGGAGGGCTCGCGCGCGACGCAGGGCAAGTCCCTCGACCCGGGGCTCCTGAGCGACGAGGTCGTACGCCGCCTCAACGGCCTGAACGACATCGCGGCGGACCGCGGCCAGTCCCTGGCCCAGCTCGCGCTCAACTGGGTGCTCCGCGACGAGCGGATGACCTCCGCGCTGATCGGCGCCTCCAGCGTCAAACAGCTTGAGGAGAACGTGGCGGCGCTCGCGGGCCCGAAGCTGACGGACGCCGAGCTGTCCGCGATCGACACGTTCGCGGTGTCGACGCCCGGCACCAACATCTGGGCCGGGCGGGGCTGACCCGGCGGGCCGACGCGAGAGAGCCCCGGGCCGGATGTGTTCCGGCCCGGGGCTCTTCGCTGTCCGGATGTCCGGGCCTGTCGCGCGCCGCCCGGATGCTTCGCGCTCCGTCAGACGCGCGGGCGCTTGAACCACGCGCCCGCGGCGCTCTGCGAGAGCAGGATCACCGTGGCGATGGCGCCGAGCAGCGGCAGCAGGCCGCCCGGGTTGCCCGAGGCCGCGCCGCCGAGCCCGAAGAGGATCTGCACGCTCATCAGGACGATGCACGTGACGCGGATGCCGTGGCCCGCGGTGCCGAAGCGGAAGGCCATGCCGGCCGCGACCAGGAGGCAGATGTTCACGCCGAGCGCGGCGCCCGCGGTCTCCGGGTTGGAGATGGCTATCAGGAGGATGCTGCCGAGGACGGTGAGACCGGCGAGCACCCAGATGACGATCTGCGCGGCGCGGACGACGCCGGGCATCCGCGGCGGACCCATCGGGCCCTGCCCGTAGCCATAGGCCTGTCCGTAGCCCTGCCCATATGCGGATGCGGGGTCCTGGGCGGGACCGTTGTACGTGGGGAGGCCGGGCTGGGGCGGCTGGCCGGGCTGGGAGCCGGGGTGCGGCGGCTGGCCGGGCTGGGGAGCGGAGGGCGGGGGGAATTGGTTCGACATGTCCCTGACGATAACCGGATGTCGATCTTCCGGTGACGTCCGGATCCTTCGCGCCCGTGGCACAAAAAATCGGGCCGGTCCGTGGGGGGGAGACGGACCGGCCCGAGGGGGGGTTTCCACCATAACCCTTCGTAAGTGCTGCTGGGTGCATTGGCGCCCGACAACTACTCTCCGAGACCGGCCGACGACTGCGCGATCCCGTTCTACCGGCGGAATTACGGGTTCGAGGGCGTTTTTCGGCCGGGCGAGTCGGTAACCCCCAAGAGGGACCCCTCCGGGGACGCGTGCTTGACGTCCCGGGCTGCCGGGCCGCTAACTTCGCGGGCATGGCGACGATGACGGTGTCCGCTCCCCCGCCGGCCTCCGGGCCGACACTCCCCTCGGAGACCCCGGCGGCCATCCCTCTGGAGATCGCGGACTCGGCGCGGGCGCGACGGAGGGGACTGCTCGGGCGCACGGGCGTGTCGGGGGCGCTTCTGCTGACTCCGGCGCGCGGCGTGCACACCGTGCGGATGCGGTTCGCCATTGATGTGGCGCATCTCGACCGCGGGTGGCGCGTGCTGTCCGTCCGGACGATGCGTCCCGGGCGCCTCGGGCTGCCGCGATTGCGGGCCAGGCACGTGATCGAGGCGGAGGCCGGGGCGATGGCCCGGTGGGGCGTGCGCCGGGGTGCGCGGATCGTCGTGGGCGACACCGGGAGGGGTGCGGAGTGACGGCTCGCGGTGCCGCGCGGCCCCCTCCACCGCGCGGCACCGCACGCGCGATTTGCTCACGCGAATTAGCCTTGGTCTGAACTTACGTGACGCCCGGAGGCGAAACGAGCCAGTATTGATAACGATGCGGAATCGTGGATTCAGTTTCGAGGGTTATGTCCCGCGTATGTCGCGGTACGAGGCATGAGCCCGCTTCGACCGTCACACCCTGATTGAAGAGTTAAGCGGCGCTATCGGCTTTGCCGTCGGGCCCGCCGTCGGCTGCGGCCTTGTTCGCCATCACCTGTTGCATGTGCTGGTCCCCCCACAGCCCCAGGGGCATCAGGGCCGTATTGAGGGACTCGCCGAGGGCGGTCAGCGAGTACTCGACCTTCGGCGGCACCTCGCGATGGACCTCGCGGTGCACGACGCCGTCGGACTCCAGCTCCCGCAGCTGCTGGCTCAGCACCTTCTCGCTGACACCGACGATGTGCCGCCTGAGCTCGCCGAAGCGCAGGGTCGTGTCCGCGTGCAGCGCCCAGAGGATCATCGGCTTCCACTTGCCGCCGACGACGTCCACCGCGGCTTCCAGCCCGCAGGCGTACGGCTCTCTATCCTTGGGCACGGTCAACTCCCCCAACCCGCAGGGCCACTTCCCCGATCACTCACGTGTTCGACACTACCGGCTTGCGGAGGTCGAACAGGTGCCGTGTGCTGTGGGCCACGAAGGGGCCTTCCGCCTGGATCCGGTCGTGCAGCTCGCGCAGCCGCGGCCGGTACGCCTCCACGGTGAAGCCCGGCACCATCCACACCACCTTGCGGAGGAAGTGGACGACCGCGCCGACGTCGTGGAACTCGATCCGCAGCCGCTCCACCTCGAGGTCCGCCACTTCGAGGCCCGCCGCCTCGGCCTCGGCGCGCTCCTGCTGCGGGTGCCGGGCGTTCCTGACGTCGTCCGGCTGCGGTCCGAGGAAGTACTCGACGACCTCGAAGACGCTGGCGGGCCCGACGTGCTGGGCGAAGTACGAACCGCCGGGGCGCAGCACGCGGGCGATCTCGTCGAAGTGGGCCTTGACCGGGTGGCGGCTCGTGACCAGGTCGAACGCGCCGTCGGCGAACGGCAGCGGCGCGTCCTCCGGCGACGCGACGACCGCGACGCCGCGCGGATGCAGCAGGGCGGTGGCCTTCGCGACGTTCGCGGGCCAGCCTTCCGTGGCGACGGCGAGCGGGGGCAGCGTGGCGGCGGAGGCCAGCACTTCGCCGCCGCCGGTCTGGATGTCGAGGCTCGCGGAGGCGGCGGCGAGACGGCCCGCCATGGCCTCGGCGTACCGCCAGGTGGGCCGTGCCTCGGTGGCCCGGCCCTCGAACCAGGAGAAGTCCCACCCTTCGGTGGGCGCGGCCTCGGCTTCGGATACGAGGTCTTCGAAGGTGCGGGGGGCCTGGCCCGTGTTGCTGTTCATGGGGCAATCGTGACATTGGGGGTGCGTGGGGCACATCTGAGTTTCGCCGAGGGGGGCGGTGCGGGCTGTCTGCGGGGGCGCAGACGCTCGCCGGTCCCGCCCTTCTCAGAGCGAGTCACCGGCCCCCGTGTCCGGGGCGTCCGCGGTATCCGAGGCGTCCGGGGTGTCCGGGGTGCCTGCCGCTCCGCGTGGGAACGAGACCTCGACGCGGCGGTTCTTCTTGCGGCCCTCCTCGGAGCCGTTGTCCGCGATCGGGTAGTCCTCGCTGTAGCCGCGCACGGAGAACGTGACGTCCGGGCCGAGGTAGCTCGCCAGCTTGTCGTGCACGGCTTCCGCGCGTTCGCGGGAGAGTTTCTTGCCGTGGCTGTAGGAGCCGAGGCTGTCCGTGAAGCCGAACACCCTGACGTCCGTGGCCTTCTGGTTCTCGGCCTCCTCCGCGATGGCCTGGATCCGGGCGTTCGCCTCCGGGTTCAGCTTCGAGCTGTCCTTGGGGAACAGGACCTCCGCCTGCAGCGCGAACTTCACGTCGGTGTTGGTGTCCTCGCGCCGCTCCTCGCCGCCGAGGTCCTCGACGACGGACTTGATGTCCAGCACCTTCGCGGGCGCGAGGGTCGCCCCGTCGGCAAGCTTGAGCCCCGGGCTGTTGGAGTCGACTTCGGGGGGTGGGGAGGTGGTGGTGCTGCCGGGTGGGGCGGAGGGGTCGTCGTCGGCGAGGGCCGGGGGCGCGAAGAGGACCAGGGTCGTGAGGGTGGCGGCGCCCGCGAGGCGGAGGTGGCGGGTCATGGGTCACTCGCCCTCGGAGATCTCGATGGGGGCGGGGGGCATCGAGCCAACCTGGAAGGTGACCTTGTCCGTTCCTTCCGGTGGGGCGGGGAACTGGGCGAACCAGCTTGCCGTCTCTCCCTGCTTCACGCGTCCGTTGAACTTGGTACACAGGCAACGGCCAGATGTATCCCTGAGGACGAGGTACTTCTTCTTGCCCTCGGTATCCACGAGAGCGGCACCTGACAGGGACCCTCCGTTGGAACGCAGCTCCCGTTCGTCACTGGCCCAGTTGGCGCCCATCCAGGACTGACTGCCGTTGTTCGTCACCGTTCCCGAGACAGTGACGAAGCCTCCCCCGTCCCGGGAAGCCGAAGTGATCCTTACGCCGACATCGCCGTCCTTGGTCTCCGCCAACACTTCATCGGTCGAGGGGGATCCGCCCTTCTCCGCTTCTTCATCTCCACGGTCCTTCTCCGCTGATGACGAACGCCCGGCCTTTGCGGGCTTATCGTCATCTCCCCCACCGCCGCAGCCGACGACCGTGAGGACCAGCCCAGTCGTGATCGCCACAGCGGTCATTGCCCTGCGGGTCGTCGCGGTACGCCGAATCTCCATCGCTACGGCTCCCCTCTTGTCGATCGCTTGTCAGTCGGCCAAATGCACGGAGAAGAGAGCGGACGCATCGGGGAGGTCCCCCAGTTCGAAGTCGTCCGGATCGATCTCGAAGGATTCGCCGCCATCACACGTGAGCTCCACGGGCTTTGCCGGATCGGCCGAATCAGGGATGTCACAGCGAGGTCTGATGACGGCCGTGGCTTCGGCCTTCGCGTGCTTCGACTCGGTGCCCGGGATGATCGAGTCGCCGACGGTGTACGCGGTCTCGATCTTCGCCCAGAAGCCCGGGAAGCCGTTTACCTGATCAGGCCCGAAGCCGATAACGGTCGAGTCGTTCTCGGCGGCCAGGGCATCCGCGGCATCCCGAGCACTCACGCCGGTGAACTTGTCACCCGTGAGCCAGTCCAGCCAGCCGTCATCCTTACCTATGGACAGTTCCAACCCGTCCATGAGTTCGTCCCTGGCATCCTGCGCGGCAGCCAATGCGGCTGCGTCAGCGGCTGATTGAGCGCCGTTGCGCGCGGAAGCGGCCTGGGCGAAGGCAAAGAAGGCGAACGCGACGAAGAGCAGAATGCCCGTCAACCAGATGTAGATGGGAAGAGTCTGCCCTCGGTCACTCTTCAGGCATTCGGCTGTCAGCCGCCGACAACGTCGTCGACCGCGTCCCCGATGGCGCTGGAGATCACGCCGTCCAGTCCGAGCTGGTCGATCAGCGTGAAGATCCCCGCAATAAGAATCATCAGCCCCGCATACTCCACAAACCCCGCCCCCGCATCCCGGTCCTTCCCCCGGACCCGGGACGTCACGGAGACCGTCCAGTCGACCCAGACTCTGAGCACGCGTTCCTTCAGCACGACGGCCCCTTCTCTCCCACCCGATACCGCGCCCTTTGTGGTCAGAGGCAACGTACGCCACACGGCGTGCATCGGCAGCAACTCTGCGCAACGCAAGCGGTATCAGGGGTGCCCGAACCGCAAGTTGGCGGGTTCTCTTCCCCCTCGTTGAGATCACCATGCACGAAGTCCCCTCACGCGAACCGTGAACTCAGCCCTGACTGTCCCACATCGAGTTGCATCCGCGAAGAGCTTTCGCGAAGTCGTTCTTCTCAACGGCCCAGAATCGAGCCGAAGTCGGATCCGGAGCCGAGGAACATACCGGCGGCGATGAGGATCATCGTGGCCGGGAGCATGAAGACCAGGGTCACCATCGTGGCCTTGGGGATCGTCTTCGCCGCCCTGCGGCGGGAGTTCTGCGCGTCCGTGCGGCGCATGTCCGTGGCGAGCTGGATCAGCGTGTCCGCGATCGGGGAGCCCAGCTCCTCGCCCTGCTGGAGCGCGGAGACGAACTGGGCGACCTGCTCGGACGCGTTGCGGCGGCGCAGGTCGTCGAAGGCCTGGCGGCGGCTGACTCCCATGTCCATCTGGCGCAGGGTGATGCGGAGTTCGTCCGCCCACGGGCCCGCGTACCGCTCCGCGACCCGGTCCAGTGCCTGGCGGAAGCCGAGGCCCGCGGAGACGACGACCGCGAGGACGTCGAGGAAGTCGGGCAGCGTGCGGTCGATGACCTCGCGGCGTTCACGGATCGCCTGCCAGATCAGCGCGTCCGCCGCGACCGCCCCGAAGGCGAGGGTGAGCAGGCCGAAGAGCGGGGAGCCGTTGGTGAGGAAGACGAGGCCGAGGACGAGGCCGAAGACGCCGTAGACCGCCCGCCGTGCCGCGTAGCGGTCTATCGTCAGGCCGCCCGGGTTGCCCGCCATGTCGATCCTGCGGCGCTTGGCGTCGACGCGTTTCGGGCCCATCAGGCGCAGGACCACGGGCGCGAAGCGCATGCCGAGGCGGTCCACCGCGGAGCCCGCCACCGAGACTCGGGTCGCGCCGACCTCCAGGGCCACGGCCAGGTCGGAGGGCAGCTTCGCGTCCGCGCGGTACATGCGGATGCCCTGACAGACCCCGGCCACGGCCAGGCCCATCGCGGCCGCGAGGAGCAGACTCAGCACGGTCACTCCCTCCTAGACTTCGATCTTGCCCAGGCGGCGGATCACGAAGAATCCGACGCCGTACAGGCCCAGCGAGATCAGGATCAGCGTCTGGCCCAGCGGTGAACCCGTCACCCGCTCCAGCGCCCCCTCGTTCGAGGAGTTGATGAGGAGCAGGGAGCCGAGGCCGAGCAGCGGGACCGTGAAGGCCGTGGCGTGGACCTCCGACAGCATCGTGCGGACCTCGCGCCGGGTCTCCTTCCTGTCCTCCAGGGTCTGGGTGAGGTTGCGCAGGGAGTTGACCACCGTGCCGCCCGCCTTGTTGGACAGGACGAGGGTCGTGACGAGGACTATCAGTTCGCGGGACGGGAGGCGTTCGGCCAGTTCGCCGAGGGTGTCGTCGATGGAGCGGCCCAGGGTCAACTGGTCGGCCACGTGGGACAGTTCCTCGCCTGCGGGGGCTTCCAGTTCCTCCGCCGCCATCGCGAGCGACGTACGCAGGGCCAGGCCCGCCGCCGTCGCGTTGGCCAGGATGCGGGCCACGTCGGGGAGTTGGTTGATGAACGCCTCGATGCGCTTCTGGCGCTGCCAGTTGAGGAAGGCCGCCGCGCCCCACACGGCGACGCCGCCCGCGATCGGGCCGAAGAAGGGGGCGAGGGTCGCGGCCGCGACCAGCCAGAGGCCCGCGACGACCGCGACGACGTAGGTGAAGAACTCCCCCGCCGTGAGGTCGAGTCCCGTCGCGGACAGGCGCAGGTGGATCGCCCGGCCCAGGCGGGTGCGGCGCAGACGGCGGTCGACGGCGGCGAAGCGGCGGGAGTGGGCGGGCGGGCCGCCGTCCCCCGTGCCGGGGCCGAGCGCGAGGCGGTCCACCAGGGCCTGGCGCTGGGCGCGGCCGGACGCGTACGTGTGGACGCCCGCGACCGCGAGCGTGCCCGTCAGGATGGTGGCGCCCAGGGCGAGGAGGGCGGGGTTGTTCATCCGATCGCTTCCCTCGTGTTCATGACGTCGATGGCCTCCGCCACGCCGAACGCCGGAGGCACCGGTTCGTTCGCGACGTACAGCTTGTCGGCGATCTCGCGCGGCAGCGGCAGATGCTCGAAGTAGCCGTGCACGACGCGGTCGGCGCCGAGCGGGCGCGGCACGAAGCGGGAGACCGGCACGATGCGGAAGTGCTGGCGGCCGTGGGAGACGAGCAGCACGATCTCGGCGACCTTGCGGGAGCCGTCGCCGTGCCTGGCGAGCTGGATGACGACGTCGACGGCCGAGTTGATCTGGTCCTTCAGTGCCTCGAAGGGGATCTGGACCTCTGACATGGAGCCGAGGGTCTGCAGGCGCATCAGGGCGTCCTCCGCCGTGTTCGCGTGGACGGTGGCGAGCGAGCCGTCGTGGCCCGTGGACATGGCCTGGAGCATGTCGAGCGTCTCACCGCCGCGGACCTCGCCGACGATGATGCGGTCGGGGCGCATGCGCAGGGAGTTCCTGACCAGGTCGCGGATGGTGATCTGGCCCTTGCCCTCGACGTTGGGCGGCCGGGATTCGAGGCGGATCACGTGGTCCTGCTGGAGCTGGAGCTCCGCCGAGTCCTCGATGGTGATGATGCGTTCGTGGGCCGGGATCAGGCCGGAGAGCGCATTGAGCAGGGTCGTCTTGCCGGTGCCCGTACCGCCGCTGACGATGAGGTTGAAGCGGGCGCGCACGAACGCGGAGAGCAGCATCAGCATGTGCTCGTCGAGGGAGCCGAGGCCGATGAGTTCGGGGAGCGTGTAGGCGCGCGGGAAGCGGCGGATCGTGAGGGTGGCGCCGGTCAGGGCGAGCGGCGGGATGATCACGTTGACGCGCTCGCCGGTGGGCAGACGGGCGTCGACCATGGGGTTCGACTCGTCGACGCGGCGGTTGACGGTGGAGACGATGCGTTCGATCGTCTGCATCAGCTGGTCGTTCGAGGCGAACCGGAGGGGGAGCTGTTCGACGCGGCCCGCGCGCTCCACGAAGATCGAGTCGGGGCCGTTGACCATGATCTCCGTGATGGAGGTGTCGGCGAGGAGCGGTTCCAGCACGCCGAGTCCGAGGGCCTCGTCGACGACGCGGCGGATCAGCTGGGCGCGCTCGGAGGTGGAGAGGACGGGGCCTTCGCGGCTGATGATGTGGCCGAGGACGCGCTCCAGGCGGACGCGGCGGTCCGCGGCCGTGAGCGACGACATCTCGGCGAGGTCGATCTCCTCCAGGAGCTTGGAGCGATAGACGGCGACGAGGCCGTCGTCGCGGCTCGGCTCGGTCTGGTGGGTCGGGGCCACGCGGTCGCGCAGACTCATGTCGTCCTTCAACCTCCTTCGGGGGTACGAGGGATCGTGGGCGGGGCAGTCGGGTCAGTCGGTGTCCGCCGCGTCGTCGTTCGGCATCGTGGCCTCCTTGGTCACGCTCCAGTCCGTGTCCACGAAGGGCAGCAGCGTCGGGACCTGCACCTCCACGGTCGCTGTCGTCGTGGCGCCGCCCTTGCTGACGCCGACGAACGCGGTGAGGCCGCTGTCCATGGCGGCGCTGCCCGCGGCCTCGCCGGAGTCGCCCTGCGAGGCCGCGCGGGCCGCCGCACGGGCGCCGGAGCCCGCCTGGTTGGCCGCGTAGCCGACCAGGCCGAGCTGGATCGTGGCGAGGCCGATGAGCAGCAGGATCGGCAGGAACCCGGCGAACTCCAGCATGGAGACGCCCTGGTCGCCCCAGCGGCGACGGCGACGATGACGGTGACTGCGACGAGGACCACCTCGTATCCGTGACCGGCTCACCCGTCCTCCCCTTCCTTGGCCGCCCCCGCCTCCCCGTCCACGTGCCATCCCGCGTCGAAGCCCGGGAAGAACACCGGTACGTCCACCGAGACGTGGGCCTTCCACACCGCGCCCTCGTCCGTGCAGGCCACCGCCGCGTCCTGCCACGCGCCGGGCAGGTGCTTCTGGGCGGCATCCGAGCAGGCCCCCGCCGCTCCCTCGCCCGCCGCATAGGCCGCGGTGGCCGCCCTGGCCGCCTCGTCCGCCGCGTTTCCCGCGAGGGAGTACGTGTAGCCGTACAGCGCGCACTGCCAGAGGATCGCCATGACCACGAGCAGCAGCGGGAACATCCCGGCGAATTCGAGCGTGACCGCGCCCCGGTCGCCGCTCGCCGCCTTCCTCCGCAGGGCGAGCCCGCCCCGCTTCCCGCCCGCGGCCGCCGCGTCCGGGTCGACCAGGCCCAGTTCGCCCGCGAGGCCCCACAGGGCCTGCTTCACGGAGGAGCGGCTGTCGAGGTCCTGCATGCGGCCCGCGTCGACCGCGGCCTGCAGCTCCTTGAAGCAGGCGGGCACGGTGCCGCGGGCCGTCCTGGTGCCGGTGACGCGTTCGACGAGGGCGGGCTGGATCTCGGCGCCCTTGCCGTGCCGGTTGACGACGGTGACGGTCTCCTCGGCCTTGCGGATCTGCAGCCGGTCCCAGAGGCGCACCATGCGCTTGGCGGCGCGGACGGCGACGACGTCGGGGGTGACGAGCAGCAGCGCCTGGTCGGCGAGTTCGACCGCGGTGGCGCCCGCCGCGGTGACGTAGGCGCCGCAGTCGACGATCACGATGTCGTAGCGGGCGCGCAGGGCGCCGATGGTCTGGCGGGCGACGCGGTCGGTGATCTCTTCGCCGCGCTCCCCGTCGGCGGGGGCGAGGAGCAGGCCGATGCCGGTCTCGTGGGTGTAGACGGCGTCCTGGAGGATGCGGGGCGTGATGTCGGTGATGGCGGCCAGGTCGGCGATGGAGCGGCGGAACTGCACGTCGAGGTAGGAGGCGACGTCCCCGGACTGCAGGTCGAGGTCGAGGAGGGCGACGGAGCGGCCCGACGCCTGGGCGGCGAGGGCGAGCTGGACGGCGGTGAGGGTCGTGCCGACGCCGCCCTTGGCGCCGCTGACCGTGACGACGGTGCCCGCGCCGGTGGGCCCGGCGCCGCCGCCCCCGTACAGCTCGAGGCCGCCGTTTCCGCTGCCCAGGTGCCGCCGCATCCCGGTGGACCAGGCGGCGGCTGCCTGGACGCGTTCGGCGAGGGCGTCGTAGGCGAGCGGGAGGCCGACGATGCCGCGGGCGCCGGAGTCCATGGCGGCGGTGAGGAGCCCGGGGCTGGTGTCGGCGGTGATCAGGACGACGCCGACCGCGGGGAAGCGCAGGACGAGATCGCGGATGAGGTCGAGGGCGGGGACGGGGCCGATGCGCTCGTGGACGAGGACGACCTCGGGCAGTTCGTCGACGGACTCGGCGGCGAGCCGCGCGAGGGTGTCGAGGAGCGCCGTGGAGTCGCCGACGGGCAGCGCGGGTTCGGTGTCGGGCAGCTGGCCGGTGAGGGTGGACAGTGCGCGGGCCGCGTCGATGTCGCCGACGGCGGGGAGGATCCGAGTGGTCATACGGTGCCCTCCTACTTGTCCTCGTCGAGGGTGTACGTCCGGTCCCTGGGCGGCACGGTCGCGTCGCCGCCTGCACCGACCAGGGCGAGCCGGACGTGGGTGGCGAACGACTCGGCGTACGCGACGCGCTGGGCGTCGGCGGTGCCGAGGGCGAAGGTGATCGGGACCGCTTCCATGGCCCTGCGGCGCGTGCGGTCGTCCTGATCGGGTTCGAGCGGGGTCAGCTTGCCGACGTCGAGCACCTTGGCGCCCTCCACGATGACTTTGGACTGGTCCTCCGCCTTGTCGGTCTCCCCCTTGAAGGTGGCGTAGATGTTGACCTTCGAGCCGGGTGTGATCTTGCCCGCGACGCCGGTCGCGGCGTCGATCATGATGGCGATCTCCTGCTGGCCAGGCCCTAGTTCGGGCCGTCCGACGATCATGTCTGACTGCAGCAGCGAGCCCTTGCGCAGCTGGGTGACGGCGATCTTGCCGCGGATCTCGCGGAGGTCGGTGACGGCGTTGTCGGACAGCCACCGCTCGGGCATCTCGACCTTCTCGAACTGTTCGGCGGTCAGCTCCTTGTAGGGCGCGATGTCGCCCTTGAGCTTGTACGCGGGGACCTCGGGGCCCACCTTCGAGTTCGCGTCGCGGATCACCGAGAGGACGCCCGCGAACGCGCCCAACGCGCACAGGACCGAAAGGACCAGCAGGATGACGCCGCGGCGCTGGCGTGAGTTCATGGGCCGGACTACCTCGATCGAGAGCGAATGGCTACGGACAGTGAGCGGGGTGGCGCACGTGCGGTCGTCGGTCGCGTACGAGAAGCGGAAGCTGAGGCGGGCGGCCCGGCCTAGGTCGCGCCGCGGGGCAGGGCGGTCGTCCCGGGCGCGGAGCCCGTACCGGCCGGGCGGAGCCGGTGGCTCGGGGGGACGAGGGCGCGCACCGGCTGCGCGGGGCGCTCGCCGGGCGGCGGCAGGGGCGCCGCGCAGAACGCGCAGCGGTCACCGATGAGTTCGAGGCCGCACCAGTGGCAGTCGTCGCGGCGCACGGAGGACACCAGCTGGTAGAGGACGGAGATGTCCGGGATGGCCGCGGCGAACTCGACGAGCTTGCCGGTGGCCCACCAGCGTTCGGACTCGGCGGGCAGCCGGGCCTCGGTGACCTCCTGGGATTTCCACGCGGGAGCGAGGGTGCCGGTCACCCAGTCGGGGGCGAGGCGGCCCGTGGCGTAGAGCAGCCGCGTGCCGAATCCGGGGCCCTCCAGGTGGACTTCCTCGCCGCCCGACACCTTCACGAGCTCGGGCCGGGGCGTGGCGAGGACCGCGAACTGGGTGCCGGGCATCCAGGACTTGGCGTGCGACTGGAGGCTGACGTCGATCCGGTCGCGGTCGAGCCTGGCGACGGAGCCGAGCAGGGCGCCCGCGTGGATGTAGTGGGACAGGAGGCGGGCGGCGGAGGCCAGGACGCCGGGGCTGAAGTCGCAGACCGACAACTGCCGCAGCTGGAGCGCGAGTACGGCCAGGCCGAGCGGCGGTAGGTCGGAGCGGACGATGGCGATGCGGTCGCTCTCCAGGACGGAGCGGACGGCGTGCAGCCGCTGGGCGACGGAGGCGGGCGCGGAGGACGGGCACAGCGCGATCACGTAGCCGTGGTGCTCGATGAGGGTGTGCATTTCCGTGAGCGCCTGGTCCAGGGAGTACGTCCGCGGGGACTGCACGGCGGACTGGAGGACGGCGGCCGACGGGGTGTGCCGGTCGGGTGACGGCAGCACGAGATCGGGGCCGGTGACGGCTATGGCGGTCGGCAACGCGTACACCCCCGGTGGTCGTGCACTCCTGCCTCAGCACCATATCCACGTCATGGTCGCCTCAACACCCAACTTCGCACTGTTCATGTGGAGGTGGGAACGGGTCGGCGGGAACCAAGTGGTGCTTGAGCCCTTGACAACTCAATTGGTCTGGACCAGCTTGTACGACCAAGCAAGGCAGCGGTGGCCACCGTTCCGAAGTACTTCTCCCCCCACCGGAGGCAGTAGTGGACCGCACACGCAGGAGAAGGACCGGTGCTCTCACCGGCGCCGTCGCCGCCCTCACCCTCGCCCTGACCGGCCTGTCCGGCCCGTTGACCGTCGGCACCGCGAGCGCCGCCGACGCCGGGACGCGTGCCGTGCCCAAGCACGCGGTGACCGGCTACTGGCAGAACTTCAACAACGGTGCCCAGGTGCAGAAGCTGGGCGACGTGCAGGACGAGTACGACATCATCGCGGTGTCCTTCGCGGACGCCACCGGCACGCCCGGTGAGGTCACCTTCAACCTCGACTCGGCGGGTCTCGGCGGCTACACCGTCGACCAGTTCAAGGCCGACATCAAGGCCAAGCAGGCGGCGGGCAAGTCCGTGATCATCTCGGTCGGCGGCGAGAAGGGCGCGGTGTCGGTCAACGACGCGGCGTCCGCGAACGCCTTCGCCGACTCCGTGCACAAGCTCATGCAGGAGTACGGCTTCGACGGCGTCGACATCGACCTGGAGAACGGCGTCAACTCCACGTACATGTCGCAGGCGCTCAAGTCGCTCTCGGGCAAGGCCGGTTCGGGTCTCGTCCTGACGATGGCGCCGCAGACCATCGACATGCAGTCCACGTCGACCGAGTACTTCAAGACCGCGCTCGCCGTGAAGGACATCCTCACGGTCGTCAACATGCAGTACTACAACAGCGGTTCGATGCTCGGCTGCGACGGCAAGGTCTACAGCCAGGGCTCGGTCGACTTCCTGACCGGGCTCGCCTGCATCCAGCTGGAGGGCGGCCTCGCGCCGTCGCAGGTCGGCATCGGGGTCCCCGCGTCGTCGAGCGCGGCCGGTGGCGGATACGTGGCGCCGGACGTCGTGAACAACGCCCTGGACTGTCTGGCGAAGGGCACGGGCTGCGGCTCCTTCAAGCCGTCCAAGACCTACCCCGACATCCGGGGCGCGATGACCTGGTCCACCAACTGGGACGCCTCTTCGGGCAGCGCCTGGTCCAAGTCGGTGGGCGCGCACGTGCACGGCCTGCCGTAGCCGGAGCACGACGGATACGGACAGCGGCGCCTCCGCTCCCCCGGAGGCGCCGCTGTCGATCACTGTCGGCCCGGATCGGAATCGGGCCGGGTCAGAAGGTGACTCCCGCCCACAGCAGCTTGTGGTCGGAGTGGAGCGCGTCCGTGGCGTCGGCCCAGTCGACGTGCGTCGACATCGGCACGAAGAGGTAGTCGATCTTCTTGTTGTCGCCCGCCATCGTGGCCTCGCCGTCCCGGCACCACAGGAACACCGGGAAGGGCGAGCCTCCGATCACGTCACCCCAGTGCGGGTTGTTGCCGCAGTGGCTGTCGGCCTCCTTGAACTGGCCGAGCGCGCCCCGCCCGTAGTCGGAGTGGTAGAAGTTGTCCGGCGCCTGGTGCAGCGGCTCGGCATTGAGGTCGCCGCCCAGGAACTTCGTGTATCCGGCGTACGTGGTGTCCAGGATCTCCCTGGCCCGGGCGGACTCCTTGCGGCGTTCGGACTTGCTGTCATGGGTGAGGTGCACGCTGCACAGGGCGAGCTGCCGGGCGGGAGCGGTCATGCAGAGCATCTCGCGCTGCTCCCGGTCCGCCGAGGTGCCCAGGCTGTGGCCGACGAGCGTCGAGGTGTCGAAGCCCAGGTCGCTGCGGACGAGGAGCCCGTTGCCGAAGTCCGTGCGCTGGTCGTCCGGCACGCCCACCGGGTGGTAGCACTTGGTGTTCGGCCCGCCCGCGCTCCTCGTCACCGGGTCGAACAGCACCTGGTACTCGCCGCCCAGCTGCGACTGCAGCCGGTTCGACCAGTCCGCGCAGGCCTCGTTCAGCGTCATGAAGGCGGGCTTGCGGTCCTGGACGCTGCGCACCAGGGCGTCCGGCGCCTCGTCGCCGTCGTCGCCGTGCTGGGCGTTGCCGCCCGCCATGTTGAACTGCCCGATGGTGTACGACGCCGCGGCGGCCGGGGCGGTGCCGGGGTCGGCCGGGTCCGCGGAGGCGGTCGGTCCGGCCCACAGCAGAGCGCTGCCGAGCAGCGCGGCGAGCGAGACGAGCGTACGTGCCGGGCGGAACGTCCTTCTGGTGGCTCTCGTACTGGTGGCTCTCGTACTGGTGGCTCTCGTGGTCATGGTCTCCCCCGTTCGCCCGGCTGAACGGCAGCCGGGCTTGAGTGGGCCATGACAGTACTGAGGCCGCCCGGCGGGGACAGCCCCCGGAACCGAGGTTGTCCGAACCCGCCCCCCGGAACGTCCACGTCCCCCCGGTACCGGGGAGCGACGTCTCGGCCGGGGGGCAACGGCTCAGAAGATGCCGCCCCAGTCCAGGTCGATGATCTGCTTGACGCAGAGGATCAGGAACAGCAGGCCCGCGGCGGCCAGCATGACGTTGCTGAGCCAGCCGTTGCGCCACTGCCCCGGCGTGCGCGAGGAGTTGAGCAGCCAGAGCAGCGTCAGGGCCAGGAACGGCATGAAGAACGCGCCGAGCACGCCGTAGGCGATGACGAGGCCGAACGGCTCGTCGAGGAAGAGCAGGCCCATCGGCGGGAAGGTCAGCCAGAGCAGGTACGCACGGAACGGCGCCGACTTCTCGCGCTTGCCTGCCGCGACCTCCTCGACCATGTCCCCCCGGGCCGCGGCGTCACCGGAGCCGCCGCGCTCGCGCCGCAGCCGCTCCACGAAGTCCGCGAACATCAGGCTCACGCCGTGCCACACGCCCATCAGGGCGCCGAAGGACGTGGCGAAGAAGCCGATGAGGAAGAGGTCGGCGGTGACCGCGCCGAACTTGTCCTCCAGGACCTTGCCGAGGTCGATGAGGCCCCGGTCGCCGGAGTTGAGGGCGACGTTGGTGGAGTGCAGGAGCTCGGCGCCGATGATCATCATCGCGACGACGAAGACGCCGGTCGTGATGTACGCGACGCGGTTGTCGAGCCGCATCACCTTGAGCCAGCTGATGTCGGTCCAGCCCTTGGAGTTCACCCAGTAGCCGTACGCGGCCATGGTGATGGTGCCGCCGACGCCGCCGATCAGGCCGAGCGTGTAGAGCAGCGAGCCGTCGGGCAGGGCGGGGACGAGGCCCGCGAAGGCGTTGCCGAGGTCGGGGGCGACGCGGATCGCGACGTACACGACGATCAGGAACTTCATGCCGATGACGACCGTCATGGCCTTCTCGAAGACCGCGTACCGGTTGAACCAGACGAAGGCGAGGCCGAGCAGGCCGCAGAGGACCGCCCAGGTCTTCAGGCTCGGTCCGTCCGGGAAGAGCGCGACCAGCGGCAGGGCGCTGGACGACATGGCCGTGGCCCCGTACACGAAGCCCCAGATGACGACATAGACCGCGAAGTAGTACGTGGTCCACTGGCCGAGGCTGCGCCAGCCCTCGAAGAGAGTGCGTCCGGTGGCCAGATGCCAGCGGCCGGTCGCCTCGGCGAGGGAGATCTTCACCAGACAGCCGATGATCGCGGCCCACAGCAGGGTGTAGCCGAATTTGCTGCCCGCGATCAGGGTCGCGACGAGGTCGCCCGCGCCCACTCCGGTGGCCGCGACGACGATGCCCGGACCGACGTACTTCCAGCTCGCCTTGCGGAGCCGAGGTTCCGCTTCGTCGGCGGTGATGCCACTGCCTGTGCTTTCAGCCATGCCGATCAAGAAAGCGCATCACGGTCCCGGACACAAGAGGTTGGCCAAAGACTGCGTTGACCGGTGCATGCCATGCGTCGACGATGGGCCCGCAACCCGCACGTCCGCACGGCACACCCGCACGGTGCACCCGCACGTCGCACCCGCACGTGACGACAGCCCCGCACGTCGCACTGAACAACCCCCCACCCCTGAGGAGACTTCATGCGACTCCGCATACGCGGCAGGAGATCCGCGGCCCTCGCGACCCTTCTCGCCCTGGCCGTGGCGGCCCCCCTGACCGCCAACGCCTCGACAGGACAGGCCGACCCGGCCCCCCGCAGCGCGGCGACCGCCGCCGACGAAGACACGCGCCAGTACGAGATCCCCCTGCGCGACGACCGCGCAGCGCGCACCGCCCTCGCCCGCACCGGCGTCTCGATCGACGAGGTCGACGCCCGCGCGGTGGTCGTCTCGGCGAACGCGACCGAGGCGGCGGCGCTCCGGAAGGCGGGCTACGAGCTCAAGCCGCTCGCCGGGCCCCCGAAGCGGACGAACGGCCAGGAGGTGAAGGTCAAGGACTTCCCGCCCGCCGACGCCAGGTACCACAACTACGCCGAGATGAACGCGGAGAT
Source organism: Streptomyces sp. NPDC042371 (assembly GCF_056437465.1). NCBI lineage: Bacteria > Bacillati > Actinomycetota > Actinomycetes > Kitasatosporales > Streptomycetaceae > Streptomyces > Streptomyces sp. NPDC042371. Next base: position 424,363 of record NZ_JBWKAP010000002.1, read on the forward strand.
CGACCAGCGCATCGCGGCGTACCCGGGCCTGATGACGAAGAAGGTCATCGGCAAGTCGTACTCCGGCAGGGACATCGTCGCCATCAAGATCAGCGACAACATCGGCACCGACGAGGCCGAGCCGGAAGTCCTCTTCACCCACCACCAGCACGCCCGCGAGCACCTGACGGTCGAGATGGCGCTGTACCTGCTCCGCGAACTCGGCGCGGGCTACGGCTCCGACGCGCGCATCAAGAAGATGGTGGACTCGCGCGAGATCTGGATCGTCCCGGACATGAACCCGGACGGCGGCGAGTACGACATCGCGACCGGCTCCTACCGCAGCTGGCGGCTGAACCGGCAGCCCAACTCCAACGGCCGCACCGGCACCGACCTGAACCGCAACTGGGACTACAAGTGGGGCTGCTGCGGCGGCTCCTCGGGCACGCCCGGGTCCGAGACCTACCGGGGATCGGCCGCCGAGTCGGCACCCGAGGTGAAGGTCGTCTCCAACTTCGTGCGCAGCCGCGTCGTCGGCGGCAAGCAGCAGATCAAGGCCGCGATCGACTTCCACACGTACAGCGAACTGGTCCTGTGGCCGTACGGCTACACGTACAACGACACGGCTCCCGGCCTGACCCAGGACGACCGTGACGCGCACGCCGCCGTCGGAAAGAAGATGGCCGCGAGCAACGGCTACACGCCCGAGCAGTCCAGTGACCTCTACATCACGGACGGCACGATCGACGACTGGCTGTGGGGCAACCAGAAGATCTTCAGCTACACCTTCGAGATGTACCCGCGGTCCGGCGGCGGCGGCTTCTACCCGCCCGACGAGGTGATCGAGCGCGAGACGTCCAGGAACCGGGACGCGGTGCTCCAGCTCCTGGAGAACTCCGACTGCATGTACCGGTCCATCGGCAAGGAGCAGCAGTACTGCGCGAGTTGACGCTCGCGGCAGCGCGGCCCCGGGCCCACACAGGGGTCCGGGGCCGCGGCACGCCTTGGGCCGGGCCTAGTAGAAGGCGTCCTTGCCGATGCCCGCCGAGAGCCCGTCGTACATGATCTTCGCCTCGCCGAGGCACAGGTTCCGCGCGGCACTGCCCTCTGGATAGTTGTCGATGCAGGCGGCCCGCAGCTGATGCCAGAGGCGCTCGTCGAGCCACGCCTTGGTCTCCGGGACCGGACTCAGCCTGAGTCCGGTGGCGCCGTGGTTGCCGTAGTTGCGGTAGCCGAAGTCATGCTGAGCACAGGCCTCGTAGAAGACGCCGTCCGGCCACCACGTGCAGCCGTCGGTCTCCCAGTCGAACGGTGGGATGTGGTCGTGATTGATGAAGTCGAGCCTGCTGAGGCCCATGATGCGGTCGGCCTCGCCGCGGACGTCGGCGGCGGTCACGGAGACGGTCCCGGCCCTCGCGTACGCCTCCCCCGGCAGCGCGGCGACCGAGAGCAGGGCGGTCAGGACGGTGGCACAGAGTCTGCTTCGCAGGTTGCGGACGCGCATGCGGCGGCTCCAGACGGGACATGGGGGCGACCGGCGACCGCCGGTCGCCCCCATGCTGGGTGCGGCATCCACACCCCGACGGCAAACACGCTGCCGCGTCACCCGCCCGGTCCCTGCCACATCGTTTCGCCACGCCCCCGGCATACGGCACCGTCTGCCGTGCTGCCCCCCCTGCTTCCGCATCGGCACCGGCGATCTAGCGCCGCGGCCCCTTGGTGCAGGTCCGGTCGTCGGCGGGGAGCTTGCCGGTGGCCAGGTAGCGGTTGACCTTGTTGTCGACGCAGACGTTCTCGTAGAGGCCGTAGACCGCGTGCCGGTTGGCGTCCTCGACGGTGATCAGCCTGGAGCTCGGGAGCTGGTCGTGCAGGGCGACGGCACCCTTGTGCGGGGTGCGCGGGTCACCGGTGGCGGACACGATCAGCGCCTTGGCGTCGTGCTTCACCTGGGTGGGCCGCTCGCGGGGCCGGTCCCAGAAGGCGCACGGGCCGATGTTGTTGTTCACCGCGCCGAAGCGCGGGTACGCGGCGCGGCTGCGCCGGATGTCGCGCCAGTAGACCTCGGGGTCGCGCGGTGCGGCCACGTCCCCGCAGATGACCGCGGTCTGCGAGCTGCCCATGTTCGACTGGTCGCCGGTCGTCGCGAGCCGCAGGAGCCCGGCGAACTGCGGTGAGAGCTCGGTCGGCGGCTGTCCGGCCGCGGCCTTCGCCAGGACGGACACCTGCTCGCCGAGGGACGCCCGGGAGGTGTCGGTGTCGCTGTCGAGCCCGGCGAGGAGGACGAACGGGACCTGGGTGTCGTCGAGTCGGAAGGCGTCCGGGGCGGTGCCGACGGTCAGCGGGCCGCGCGAGGACTTCTTGATGACCCGGTCGACGGTGGCGAGGACCTGGGCGCGGGTGCGGCCGAGTCCGTAGGTGTCGTCGCGGGCGGCGGCCCACGCGGCCCAGTCGGCGAGCGCCCGCTCGTTCTCGCCGACGGCCTCCCGCAGCAGCCGGGGGCCGAACTTGCGCGGGTCGATGGCGCCGTCAAGGACCATGCGGTCGGTACGGCCGGGGAACATCTGGGTGTATACGGTGCCGAGGTAAGTGCCGTACGAATAGCCGAAGTAGGAGATCTTCTTCTCGCCGAGCGCGCCGCGGATGACGTCCATGTCGCGGGCCGTGTTGCGGGTGCTCACGTGCGGCAGTACGTCGGCGTTGGTGGCGCGGCACTTGGCGGCCAGGCCCTTGTGGAGGTCGACCTGGCGCTCGAAGCTCGCCCGGCCGAGACCCGCCGAGAAGAGCGTGGTGCCGACGTTCCAGCCGCAGTCCAGCGGGGTGCTGCGGCCGACGAAGCGCGGGTCGAAGCCGACGATGTCGTACCGCGGGCCCGTCTTCTTCATCCACGCGTGGAATTCCGGCGGGGACTGGACGGCGCCGTTGCCGGGCCCGCCGTTGTTGAGCAGCATCGAACCGACGCGGTGGCGGGTGTCGGTGGCCTTGAGCCGGGATATCGCGACGGTGACCGTGCGGCCCTTGGGCTTGGAGTAGTCGAGCGGCACGGTGACGTCCGCGCACCGCACACCGGCCCCGTCCAGATCGCGGCCCATGGCGTCGTCCGGGCCCTTGGCGCAGTCGCCCCAGCTCAGCCGCTGGTCGTAGTAACGGTCCAGTCCGGTACCGGACTTCGACGCGGCAGGGGTCGCCGTGGCGGTCGCGGCGGGTGCCGCGCCGAGGCAGGCGGCGAGGGCGAGGCCCAGGGCCGGGATCCGTATGTGTCTCATACCGTCAGACGCTAAGCGGAGCGACTACCCCCACTCACTACGGCTGTCCCCCCACTCTCGAGGGGGGCAACCCCAGCTCCCCCTACACGAAGAGACTCACCACGCCCGCGACCGCGAACCCGGCCACCGAAAGCACCGACTCCAGAACCGTCCACGTCTTCAACGTGTCCCGCTCGCTGATGCCGAAGTACTTGGCGACCATCCAGAACCCGCCGTCGTTGACGTGCGAGGCGAAGATGGAGCCCGCCGAGATCGCCATGATGACCAGGGCCACGAACGCCTGGGAGTAGTCGCCCTCGGAGAGGAGGGGCGCGACGATGCCTGCCGTCGTGACGATCGCGACCGTCGCCGAGCCCTGGGCGACGCGCAGGATCAGGGAGAGCAGGTAGGCCAGGACGATGATGGGGAGGCCCACGTCCTGGAAGGTGTCCGAGATGGCGGCGGCCACGCCGCTCGCCTTCAGGACCGCGCCGAAGATCCCGCCCGCGCCGACCACCAGGAGGATGTTGCCGACCGGCTTGAGGGACGAAGTCGACACGGTCTCCAGGGACTTGCGGGACCAGCCGCGCCGGATGCCCAGCAGGTAGTACGCCATCAGCAGGGCGATCGTCAGGGCGACGAAGGGGCTGCCGAAGAACTCGATGACCGAGCGGAAGGTGGAGGGGTCGAAGGCGATCGAGGAGAACGTGGCGAGGAGGATCAGGACCAGCGGCGTGCCGATGATCGTGAAGACGATGCCCAGCGGCACCGGCTTCTCCTGTGGGGCCACACCGGCCGCGCTCTGCTCGGCGACGACCGCCGCCTTGGCCTCGTCGGCGGCCTCGACCATGTCCTGCGGCACGGGCACGAAGATGCGCTTGCCGATCCACGCGGAGTAGACCCAGGCGGCGAGGACGGCCGGGATGCCGCAGACGATGCCCATGAGGATGACCCAGCCGAGGTCGACCTTCAGCAGGCCCGCCGCGGCCACCGGGCCGGGGTGCGGGGGCAGGAACGCATGGGTCATGGAGAGACCCGCGAGCAGGGGGAGGCAGTAGAGGAGGATCGACTTGCCGGAGCGCTTGGCGGCGGCGTAGACGATCGGTGCGAGGACGAAGATGCCGACGTCGAAGAAGACGGGGACACCGAAGATCAGACCCGTCAGGCCCATGGCCAGGGGGGCGCGCTTCTCGCCGAAGAGGCCGAGGAGGCGGGAGGCGAGGACCTCGGCGCCGCCGGACACCTCCAGGATCGCGCCGAGCATCGTGCCGAGGCCGATGATGATCGCCACATGGCCGAGGATCCCGCCCATGCCCGATTCGATGACCGAGACGGCGTCGGACTTCTGGACGGTGCCGAAGAGTTCGGTGACGGAGAGCCCGGCCGAGAGGCCGACGGCTATGGAGACCGCCAGGAGCGCCACGAAGGGCTGCAGCCTGACCTTGATGATCAGGAAGAGCAGAAGCAGGATGCCGAGCGCGGCGACGGTCAGCAGACCGGCCGTGCCGTCGATCAGGGCGAGGAAGCCGCCGGTGTGCGGTGGCGTCTCGGCGGCGGGGGCAGCCGCGAGCACGGCGGTGTGGGACGGGGACATCGTTGACCTCGTAAGTGCATGGGACTTTCGGAGCAGGGGGGATCGCGGCACGGCGCCCCGGGGAGAGGCGCCGCGCCGTGACGACGTACGGCTTGCTGGTGGAGAGGGATGTGCGTCAGCCGAGGACGGCGAGCGCGTCGATCTCGATGAGGAGGCCCGCCGGGAGACCGACGTAGACCGTGGTGCGGGCGGAGGCGGGGGCCTTCAGGCCCTGCTCCTCGAAGTAGGAGTTGTAGATCTCGTTCATCTCCGCGAAGTGGTCCACGTCCGTGAGGTAGACGCGCATCATCATCACGTCGTCCCAGGTCGCGCCGCCCTCTTCGAGGATCGCCTTGACGTTGGCAAACGTCTGGAGGGTCTGCTCGCGCAGGGTCGGGCCCGCGGGGGTGGGGGCCTTGCCCTCCTCGGCGGGGAGGAAGCCGACCTGTCCTGCGACCTGAAGGATGTTGCCCTTCTTCACGCCGTGGGAGAACTTCGCGGGCGGGGTGGTGTGGGTGGCCGGGGTGAGGGCGGTCTTCTCGGTCATGAACTTGCTTCCTTCAGAGGGGCGTTGCCGGAGTACTCGCGGCTGATGGCGTCCGCCGTGCGGCGGACCAGCGGGAGCAGGGTGAGGAGTTCCTCGGCGGTGACGACGACATTCGGTGCGGAGACCGACATGGCGGCGACGACGCGCCCGTCCGCACCGCGGATGGGGGCCCCGATGCAGTTGATGGACTCCTCGTGGCCACCGAGGTCGGTGGCCCAGCCCTGTTCGCGCACGGCCGCCAGTTCCTTCAGGAACGCGGCGGCGTTGGGCGTCGAACGGGACGTGTAGGTGGGGTAGTCGAGCTTCTCCGCGATGGCGCGGCGCTCGGCCTCCGGGAAGTCGGAGAGCAGCAGCTTCGCGACGGCGGCCACGGTGATGGCCACCGGCTTGCCGATGCGGGAGTACATCCGCACCGGATAGCGGCTCTCGACCTTGTCGATGTAGAGCACCTCCTGCTCCTCGTACACGGCGAGGTGGACCGTGTGGCCGCACTTCTCGTTGAGGGCCTGGAGATGGGGGTGGGCGATCTCGCGCACGTCGAGGTTCTCGACGGCTTCCTGGGCGAGCGCGAAGAGGCGCGCGCCGAGGCGGTAGCGCTGGTCGGACTGGCGGAAGACCAGGCCGTGCTCGTGGAGGGTGCGCAGCAGCCTGAGCGCGGTGGACTTGTGGACGCCGAGCCGGTCGGCGACCTGTCCCAGGTCGGCGGGGCCCTCGGCGAGCAGCGGCAGGATCGAGAGCGCGCGGTCGACGGTCTGGCTCATGGGGTACGTACCTCCTCCTCGGCCTCGGTTTCCTCCGGGACGCGTTCCGTCCAGCCGGGGCCGAGACGAAGTGTCTCCCAGGCTGCGTCGTCCAGGGCGGCGAGGCGGTCGGCGTGTGCGCGGGCAGGTGGCGGTGCGAGGTCACCGGGAACGGTGAGTGCGGCGGCGGCCATCAGGTGGCCGTGGCGCAGCCGGTGCGCGGCGGGCAGGCCGCGCAGGGTGGCGGAGAGGAAACCGGCGGCGAAGGCGTCACCGGCGCCGACGGGCGCGACGACGTCGACGCGCAGGGCGGCCTGGAAGACGGGGTCCTCGCCGTGGCGGTGGACGGTGGCGCCGCGGCTGCCCTGCTTGACGACGAGGGTGGCCGGCTCGGGCAGGGCGGCGCGGATGGCGTCGGGGCCGCCGGTGATGCCCCAGGCCGCGGCGGCCTCGTCCTCGCCGACGAAGACGAGGTCGGCGCCGCGCGCGAGGTCGAGCAGGACGTCCGGGCCCGCCGCCGCGCCCTTCCAGAGGCCGGGGCGGTGGTTGACGTCGAAGGAGACGAGCGGGCGGTCGTCGCGCCGGGCGCAGAGGTGGCGTACGAGGGCGAGGCAGTCGGCGGAGAGCGCGGGCGTGATGCCCGACAGGTGCAGGATGCGTCCCGCGGCGAGGGCGTCCTCGTCCACGGAGCCCGGCGACATGGCGGAGGCGGCGGAGCCCGCGCGGTAGTAGACGACCTCGTGGGCGTCGGTGTCGCGGTCGTCGGCGGTGCGGAAGTAGATGCCGGTGGGGCGGTGCGGGTCGCGGCCGACGGCGGAGGTGTCGACTCCGTAGCTGCCGATCGTCTCGACGAGGTGGTCGCCGAAGCCGTCGGCGCCGACGCGGCTGACCCAGCGGACGCTGTGTCCCGCGGCGGCGAGCGCGCAGGCGACGTTCGACTCGGCGCCGCCGATCCCGCGGTCGAAGGAGGGCACGTCGGCGAGGCGGCCGGGCCGGGCGGGCAGGAAGGTGACCATGGACTCGCCGAGCGCCACGACGTCCACTGCTGCCTGTGCGGTCACGATCTGCCAACCCCTCAACCGACTGTCCGGATCCGTTGACCCGGCGTTGGCTCGGATGTTAGACAGCAGTAAGCGACATACGCAATGACCGTTGCACATTGTGCAACGCACTCCTGGAGGAGGCGCCCATGGCCGCCGACAACGCCGACACCGCCCTCGACCGGTCCGCCGATCCGCTGGCCGCGCTCGCGGACGAGCGGGTCGACCACCGCTTCAAGGGTCTGCCCCCGGACGCGGAAGGCCTCACGGTCGGCGAGCTCGCGGCCCAGCGCAGGAACCTCTTCACGGACGGCTTCACCACCCCGGTCCTCGCCCTCTCCGCCGAGCGCCTGGAACACAACCTCGCACTCATGGAGACGTACGCACAACGCCACGGCCTCGCCTTCGCGCCGCACGGCAAGACGTCGATGGCCCCCCAGCTCTTCGCCCGCCAGCTGGCGCGGGGCGCGTGGGGCATCACGCTCGCCGTCCCCCACCAGGTGCGCGTGGCCCGGCAGTTCGGGGTGGAGCGCATCTTCCTCGCCAACGAACTCGTCGACGCGGCGGCGCTGCGCTGGTTGGCGGGCGAGCTGGATTCGGATCCCTCTTTCCGCTTCGTCTGTTACGTCGACTCCGTACGCGGCGTCGAGCTCATGCACGCCGCCCTCGGCGAGGCGGGCGCGAGCCGCCCCGTCGACGTGGTGGTGGAGCTGGCGGCGGGCGACGGCGCGCGGACCGGCGCGCGGACCGAGGCGGAGTGCTTCGACATCGCCAACGCCGTCGCGGCCGCGGACACGCTGCGGCTCGTGGGCGTCGCCGGGTACGAGGGGGAGGTGCCGGAGGCGTCGAGCGAGACGGTGACGGCGTGGCTGCGCCGCCTCGTTTCGCTGCTCTGCGAGTTCGACGGGTCCGGGCGGTTCGCGGATCTGCCCGAGATCGTGGTCAGCGCGGGCGGCAGCGCGTGGTTCGACGCGGTCGCGTCGGTCTTCGCGGAGATCCCCGAGCTGTCGCGGCCCGTACTGAAGCTGCTGCGCTCCGGCGCGTACGTCTCGCACGACGACGGCCACTACAAGCATCTGACCCCGTTCAACCGGGTCCCCGAGGAGGGCGCCCTCGAACCCGCCTTCCGCCTCTGGGCGCAGGTCGTGTCGCGGCCCTGCGCCGAGCAGGCGTTCACCAACGCGGGGAAGCGGGACGCGGCGTACGACCTCGACCTGCCCGAGGCGCAGGTCGTCCGCCGGGACGGCGTGTCGCGGCCCGCGACGGGGGTGACCGTCACCGGTCTCTCCGACCAGCACGGGTGGCTCCGGACGTCGCCGGAGGCGGATCTCGTGGTCGGCGACTGGCTGGGGATGGGGCTCTCGCACCCTTGCACGTCGTTCGACAAGTGGGAGTTGATTCCGGTGGTGGAGGGGGACGGGACGGTAACGGACTACATCCGAACGTATTTCTGACCTGGGGGTCTTGGGCGGTGTCCTGCCCCGCCGCTGCGCGGCGGACTCCGCGCGGGGCGCGCCGGGTTTCCCGCCCGCGGGAGGTGGCATCCCTGTCCCGCCGCTCCGCGACGGATCATCCCCACCCACCCGTTCACCCCGCGACGCCGGGTGGGCGTAGGAGCCTGGCCCCCCCGGCCCGGGTCGGGGCAACCCCGCACCGCACGGTGAGTGCGGGTGGCCCCCCCCTCAGCCTCCACCCCACCCCCTCGCCGCCAACGGCGGGCGCCCCCCGCAGGGGCCACCCGCACCCGGCGACGAAAGCCGCACGGGTGGTGCGGGTGGGAGCGAAAGACCCGGCCGGAGGCCGGGTGCAGCACTACACGAGTCGCAGCCAAACGCAGAGGAAAGGCCCCCCATGGACCTGGTGATCCGGGACGCACGCGTCATAGACGGCACCGGAGGTGCCTCCTACCGCGCCGACGTCGGCGTACACGAGGGCAGGATCACCACGATCCACCGGGAGGGGGAGACGACAGGCCCCCGCCCCACGGGGCAGACCAACCTCGACGCCCAAGGCCTAGCGCTAGCGCCCGGCTTCATCGACATGCACGCCCACAGCGACCTCGCCCTCCTCAGAGACCCCGACCACTCCGCGAAGGCCGCCCAGGGCGTCACCCTGGAGGTCATCGGCCAGGACGGCCTCTCCTACGCCCCCGTGGACGACCGCACCCTCGCCCAGGTCCGCCAGGCCATCACCGGCTGGAACGGCGATGGCAGCGACATCGACTTCACGTGGCGCACCGTCGGTGGGTATCTGGACGCCCTCGACACCGCCCACGGCGGCCGCGGCATCGCGGTGAACGCCGCGTACCTGATCCCGCAGGGCACCGTCCGCATGTACGCGCTGGGCTGGGACGACCGCCCCGCGACCCCCACCGAGCTGGACCGGATGAAGCAGCTCGTCGCCGACGGGATGCGGGAGGGCGCCGTCGGCATGTCGTCGGGGCTCACCTACACGCCGGGCATGTACGCCGACGACTCCGAGCTCACCGAGCTCTGCAAGGTCGTCGCGGCCCACCAGGGCTACTACTGCCCCCACCACCGCAGCTACGGAGCGGGCGCCCTCCAGGCGTACGAGGAGATGGTGAACCTCACCCGGACCGCGCACTGCCCCCTCCACCTGGCCCACGCCACCATGAACTTCGGTGTGAACAAGGGGAAGGCCCCGGATCTGCTCGCCCTCCTCGACGACGCACTCGCGGCCGGGGCGGACATCACCCTCGACACGTACCCCTACACCCCGGGCTGTACGACGCTCGTGGCGATGCTGCCCAGCTGGGCGAGCGAGGGCGGGCCCGACGCGATCCTCGCCCGGCTGCGGGACGACGGGATCGCCGAGAAGATCCGCCACCACATGGAGGTCATCGGCGCGGACGGCTGCCACGGCGTGCCCATCGAGTGGGACACCATCGAGGTCTCCGGAGTGAGCGACCCCGGGCTCGCCTCCTGCGTCGGCAAGACCATCGCCCAGTCCGCGGCCCAGCGCGGCGAGGAGCCGTGGGTCACCGCCCGCAGGCTCCTGATCAACGACAACCTCGGCTCGACGATCCTCCAGCACGTCGGCCACGAGGACAACGTCCGGGCGATCATGCAGCACCGGGTGCACACGGGCGGCAGCGACGGCATCCTGCAGGGCTTCAAGCCGCACCCGCGCGCGTACGGCACGTTCCCGCAGTATCTCGGGCGGTACGCGCGGGAGCTGGGCGTCATGTCGCTGGAGGAGACCGTCGCGCACCTCACCTCGCGCCCGGCCGCCCGCCTCCGCCTGCCCGACCGGGGCGTCGTCCGCGAGGGCTACCGCGCCGACCTGGTCCTCTTCGACCCGGACACGGTCGCGGCGGGCTCCACCTTCGAGGCTCCCCGCACGCTGCCTGTCGGCATCCCGCACGTCCTGATCGACGGGCGGTTCGTGATGCGGGACGGCCGACGCACGGACGTCCTCGCGGGACGCTCCGTACGCCGGACCCCCTGACGCACCGGCGCGTATTACCTCGTGGCCGCCGCCGTCGGCCGGGGCAGCTTGCAACCCTTCCGGGTCAGGTCGATCTTGCTGTCCTTGCCGACGCACGGCACGATCCCGTACGTCTCCTGGGCGTAGTTGATGCCCTTGCGGACGGTCACCTTGCCCTTGCGGTCGATCTCACAGGGGTTGTTGAGGGTGCAGCGCTCGCCGTCCTCGTTGCCCGTGTTGTTGATCGCGGCGACCTTGCCGGTCGTGTGGTCGATGACGGGCGACCCGGACGTGCCGCCGATGGTCTGGCAGGCGGAGGTGTAGCGGACCGAGTCCTTCCAGGTCCACTCGCCCTCCTTCATCCGGTAGACGAAGCCGTCGATGTTGCAGCTGTAGGTCTTCTTCCAGTAGCCGGAGACGACCGTGATGGCGCGTCCCTTCACCGGGTGGCCGTCCGCCAGCTCCAACGGCTTGATGCCGTACTTCTTCGTGATGTCGCCGTAGCTCTCGGTCAGTTGGTAGATCGTGATGTCGGTGTCCGTCATGGTCGCGTAGGACACCTTGGACGCCTTGAGCGTGGCGACGTCGTTGGCCTTCGCGTCGAGCAGCTTGAAGGTGCGGGTGGACGGCTGGTCGACGATGACCTCACCGGCGGCGGGGAAGCCGCTCTCTATGCAGTGGCCGTTGGTGAGGACGAGCGCCGGGTCGCCCGGCTTGGACCCGGGCATGCGGACGACCGAGCCGGAACAGTTGCTGAGGGCCACCGTCCCCGCGAAGTCGACCGCTTTGGTCTTCGCCGCGGGCCCTCTTTCCTCCGCCTGCTGGGTGTTGCCCGCGAAGGCCGGTGCCGCTCCTCCGCCTGCCAGTGCCAGGGCGAGCAGTCCGCCCGCGACCGCGTAGCTCTTCTTTCCCATCTGTGGAGCCCCCCTCATGACGACGTACACGTGTCGTGCGTTTGTCAGAGGGCATTCTTGGGGTGCCTGTGCAGCCGGACAAGGGGTGGGAGCTCTTCCAGTTCACCGACGCGGTGTGATGCGGACAGAGTGCGTGCCGGGTCCCGAACCGAGCGTGAGGATGCGGGACTTGGGGTCCCAGGCGCGCTCCGATCCCCCCGCCACCCGGCCGCCGTCCGGGAAGTGCCGGGCGGGCAGCCTGACCTCCGTGCCGCCGCGCACACCCGTCTGCCCCCGCCAGCGCACCGTCAGGGTCTTCTTCGTGCCGTCCCAGCGGTACGCGATCGGATCTCCCGCCACGGCGAGGGGAGAGGGCCGGTCGAGCACCGGGAGCAGCCTCGTCGGCCTCAGCTTCGCGTCCCAGGGCGCCCAGGGTCCGAGGTCGTTGGACCAGTAGGCGAAGCCCGCCCCCATGTCGTCGGCCATGCGCTGCACCTTCTCGACGTACTCCATGGCGCCGGGCAGCCCCGTGTCGAGCCCGAACTCCCCGATGACGACGGGCGCCCCGAGCCGTCTCGCGGTCTTCTCGGTCTGTGCGCGCCAGGCCTTCAGCGACCGGTCGACCTGCTCCTTGGCGCCGCCGGTGTAGCCGCCGCCGAGGTCCATGGGGAGGGGGTAGAGATGTGGCGCATATGCGATGCGTGCCGCGTCGCCGTCGCCGCGCGGGTCGGCCAGGCGGGGAAGTCCGGTGGCGAAGCCCCAGTTGGAGCCGATCGCGGACGGTTCGACGAAGAGCCAGTGGTCGCGGTCGACGGTGCGGATGGCGTCGATGCCGTCCTGGTAGAGCCGGGCGAGCGGGCCGGACTCGAAGGCGGGGCCCTGCACGCTGCCGCCCCACGGCTCGTTCATCAGGTCGTACCCGATGACGGTGTCGTCGTCGGCGAAGTGCCTGGCCACCTCGCGCAGGGCGCCGACGTAGTGCTCGCGCAGATCGCGCCCGTCGCCTTCGACCGTCCCCCAGAAACGGTCGAAGGCGCGGACGGTCCCGGGCTCGACGTAGCCGAGTTCCCAGGGGTCGGTGGGGGCCGAGGTCAGCCCGTCGGTCTCGGTGGCCCACGCGGGGGCGCCATTGCCGCCCACGCGCGGCCCGTACAGGTCCTGATGCATGTCGAGCAGGACGTGGTAGCCCCGCTCGCCGTACCAGCGCACCCGCTCGGCGACCTGCCGCAGATACGTCCTGTCGTACGTCCCCGGCGACGGCTCGACCTTGCGCCACTGGAGCAGGAAGCGGACGAAGTTGGTGCCGAGGTCACGTCGTTCGCGTGCGACGTCCTTCTCCTGGATCCACGGCATGCCGTCGGGCGCCGCCTTGGCGCTGCTCGCCGTGGAAAGACCGCGCAGGACCAGTGCGCGCCCCTGCCGGTCGGTGATCCACCGGTGGCCGCTCGCGGTGTCGGCGCGCGCGGCGCCCGCGCCCTGCGGCCCCACGGCGACCAGCAGCGCGGCCGCGACGGCGAGCACCACCGCGCCCACCGCCCAAGTACGCCATGCCGCAACGGACTTCATGGCCGGGATGGTAGATCGCGGAACCCGTGCCGCAACAGACCTGAGCATTGTTCACTTTCTTCGGCCCGGACCCTGTCCCCCGCGACCGGTGCCGCCTAAAGTGGCGCGCCATGCGGACGACGATGGACGCGCTGCGGGCGCGGACGGATGCCACGGCCGTGGTGGCGTGCGTCTGTCTCGTGCTGGTCCTGGCGCACGGCAGCGCGACCCTGCTGACCGCGTTCACGGCGCGGGCGGGTCTGTCGGTCGTACCGAGCGCGCTCGGTGTGCCCTTCGCGCTGCCGGGTCTGCGGGCGACACCGCTGGGCACGACGGACTGGCCCTGGCAGCTCTGCGAGAACTTCGCGGCGCTGCTCCTGATCGCCGCGGCCGCCGCCCGGATCCGCCGTCATCTGCGCGTACGCCCTGACGCGGGCAAGGGTCGACGCCTGCTCGCGGGCTGGACCGCGCTGATCGCGGGCGCGGCGGTGGCGGGCGTCTGGCGGGGCATGGTCGCGGCCCGCATGGTCGAGGCGGGCCTGTGGGGGTGGCTGCTGCTCCCCCTGACCGGCGCGCTGTTCGGCGCGCTGTGGGGTGTGTTGCTCGGCTGGCTGCCCGGGGCGGCGGCGCTGACGACAGCGCGGCCGCCCCGGGTCTCACTCCAGGGTTCTGCTGACGGACCCTAGAGCCCTGCTGGCCCTAGACGAGCGAGGTGGGCCAGTCCGCCAGGACGGGCTCCGGGGCCGCGGGGGCGGGAGCCGCCTTGCAGGTGAAGCCGAGGCCGGTCAGCGCCCTGGTCACCTCGCGCGCCGAGAAGTCACGCCGGTCCTGCCGCGTGATCACTTCCCCCACCTGCTTGACGGGGTAGTGGCGGCGGCCGATGAGCACGGACTCACCCGTGACGGTCTCGGGCTTGATGCCCTTCATGACCTCCTCGACCTCGTTCTTGAACAGGTCGAAGGGGAAGCGGGCGATCACACAGCGCATGGTGCCTCACAGAGTCGCAGAGGGGGAGGGAGCGGGGACTTGGAACCCTGGTTCAGGCGGCCGCTTCGGTTCGGGTGCGGACGGCGTAGGCGCGGCGCGCACGGCCGTCGCGGGGGCGTCGGCCGCGGGCGCCGCCCCGTTCGCCCCGCGGGGCGGCCGACTTCGGCGGTGCCGGGATGGTCACCGGGATGCCCGAGGGGGCCTGCGCGCCGGTGATGCGCGCCAACTCTGCCTCGCCGGAGCGCACTTGCGCGGTGTTCGGGCTGATGCCCGCCGCCATCATCAGCCGCGACATGGAGCGCCGCTGCGCCGAGGTGACCAGGGTGACGACGCTGCCGGAGCCGCCCGCGCGTGCGGTACGACCGCCCCGGTGCAGATAGTCCTTGTGGTCGGCGGGCGGATCCACGTTCACCACGAGGTCGAGGTCGTCGACATGGATGCCGCGGGCCGCGACGTTCGTGGCGACGAGCGCGGTGACCTGGCCGGACTTGAACTGGGCGAGGGTGCGGGTGCGCTGCGGCTGGGACTTGCCGCCGTGCAGCGCGGCCGCGCGCACCCCGCTGTTCAGCAGGTGCGTGGTGAGGCGGTCGACCGCGTGCTTGGTGTCGAGGAAGAGGATCACCCGGCCGTCGCGGGCGGCGATCTCCGTCGTGGCGGCGTACTTGTCGGCGCCGTGCACCTGCAGCACGTGGTGTTCCATCGTGGTGACCGCGCCCGCGGACGGGTCGACCGAGTGGACGACGGGGTCGTTGAGGTAGCGGCGGACCAGAAGGTCGACGTTGCGGTCCAGGGTGGCCGAGAACAGCATCCGCTGGCCGTCGGGCCGCACCTGGTCGAGGAGCTCGGTGACCTGGGGCAGGAAGCCCATGTCGGTCATCTGGTCGGCCTCGTCGAGCACGGTGACGGCGACCTGGTCGAGACGGCAGTCGCGCCGCTCGATGAGGTCCTTGAGCCGACCCGGCGTCGCGACGACGACCTCGGCACCGGCGCGCAGGGCCCCGGCCTGCCGCCCGATGGACATGCCGCCGACCACGGTGGCCATGCGCAGCCTGACCGACCTGGCGTACGGGGTGAGGGCGTCCGTCACCTGCTGGGCGAGCTCGCGGGTGGGGACGAGGATCAGGGCGAGCGGGCGGCGCGGCTCGGCCCGCTGCCCGGCGGTGCGGGTGAGCGCCGCGAGCCCGAAGGCGAGGGTCTTGCCGGATCCGGTGCGCCCGCGTCCCAGGACGTCCCGGCCCGCGAGGGTGTTCGGCAGCGTGGCCGCCTGGATCGGGAAGGGCGTGGTGACGCCGAGGCCGGTGAGGGTCTTGAGCATGCCGTCCGGCAGGCCGAGCGCGGCGAAGTCCTCGACGGGCGGCAGGGCCGGGGTGACCGTGACCGGCAGCGTGAACTCCCCCTGGGGCGCGGCGGGGCGGCGGCTCTGGCTCTGACCCTTGCCATATCGGCCGTTTGTGCGAGTTGAGCGGTTCATGTAAACCTCGAACCTTCCTCGATGCGGCGCGTATCGAGGAATTCTCGCCGAGCACCGTCCGGTGCCGAGAACCGCAGGAACGGCCGGGAAAAATGAAAAACAATTCCGGCCGCCGGGAAATGATTCCGGTTCGGGCCGGTAATACAAAAGGGGATTTCCTCCCCGGAAAACACAACGAGCTGGGGCCCGCACCCAAGGTGCGGGCCCCAGCTACGAAGTACGCGTCAGCGTCAGGCGGGAACGATGTTCTCGGCCTGCGGGCCCTTCTGGCCCTGCGTGACGTCGAAGGTCACCTTCTGGCCCTCCTGCAGCTCACGGAAGCCCTGGGTGGCGATGTTCGAGTAGTGGGCGAAGACGTCCGCGCCGCCACCCTCCTGCTCGATGAAGCCGAAGCCCTTTTCCGCGTTGAACCACTTCACGGTGCCAGTAGCCATGTCATATCTCCTTCGGGGCATTGCCCGGAAGCCCACACTGTGCGGACTCCACGTCGCCGCGATGATTACCCTGTCCGGAAATGACCGGCAAAACAAAGTGCCCTGCCGACACATAAAGTCGGCCGAGCACTTGGAGTCTTTGGAAACCACAACTGCAACTGATAACGACAGTAGCACGCGACGGCCGTCGATGCAGGGGTTTCGATATCACTCCGCCAGTCGGGAGATAAACCCTCAGTGCGCATCACGCGAAATTCTGCATTTGCCGTCACAGATATCCGACGGCACCAGGCACAGCGTTTCGCGGGCGGCGGCCCCCGGACGCGGGCGGCCTCAGGACGCGGACGCCCCCTCGGACCCGGCGGTGGGGCGGCGCAGCTCTTCGTTGATGCGCAGCGCGTCTTCCAGCTGGTCCTCGAGGATGACGATGCGGCAGGCCGAGTCGATGGGCGTGCCCTGGTCGACGAGTTCACGGACGCGCGCCGCGACACGCAGCTGATAGCGGGAGTAGCGGCGGTGACCGCCCTCCGACCGCAGGGGCGTGATCAGACGGGCCTCGCCGACCGCCCGGAGGAACCCGGGGGTCGCACCGATCATCGCGGCGGCCCGTCCCATCGTGTAGGCGGGGTAGTCGTCGTCATCGAACCTGTCCTGGCCGCGCGAGGGGCTCTCTGGGGGCATCTGCACCTTTTCCGGAACGCGTCGAAGGGCCTGGCGCGTGCGGCACCAGGCCCCGAGGGGTTTCACACCATTCGCCGACTTCGCATGTCGGCGCCGTTGGCTATACCACGAACTCTAACAACGGGAGTCGCGCATGTCTACTTCAGCCACGATAGATTTTCGATGGCGAGGGAAGGGGGATCCGACACCCTGTGCCCACCCGCCCCTCGGTAGGCTGACCAGTCATGTCGAAGCCTGACGAGCTGCTCGTTGACATCGCCGCCCTGGTGGAGTCCGAGCACAGCAATCAGATGTCTCTCACCGTGGTCGTCGGCGGTGCCGTCATCACCGGACGGCTGGCCCCCGAGGCCCTGTGGCGGCGGCGCGTCGCCGAAGTCCTGAAGGACTCCTCCCGGCTGGGGCCCTTCGCCGCCGCGTTCGCGGCGCCCGAGGCGGACTCCGGCCCGCCCCGGGACACCGCGCCGCCCGCCCATCTCCACTTCCACCTGGCCCGGATCCTCCAGGGCAGCCTCGGGCTCCCGGAGACCGGCGGGATGTACCGCATCGCCCTCCAGGACGTGAGCGCCTGGACCGTGGGGGATCTCAGCTACTCCGACCACTGATACCGACCCGGACACGCGAGTGCCGCCCGGACCGGGTCCGGGCGGCACTCGTACGGACTGCGTGAAGTGTGCGAACCGTGCGGGCGACTACCGGGCCCGGACGCCGGAAGGCTTGGGCAGCTCACAGCCCTCGCGGCTCAGGTCGATCTTGTTGCCCTCGCCGACGCACGGCACGATCCAGTAGGTCTGCTGCGCGTAGTTGATGCCCTCGCGCACGGTGACCTTGCCGTTCTCGTCGACCTCGCACGGGTTGTTGTCCGTGCACTCCTCACCGCTCTCGTTGCCGGTGTTGTTGACGGCGACGACCTTGCCGGTCTCGTCGTCGATCACCGGGGAGCCCGAGGTGCCGCCGATCGTCTTGCAGTCGGGGGTGTAGCGGACCGAGTCCTTCCAGGTCCAGTTCCCCTCCTTCAGGCGGTACGCGAAGCCGTCGACGCTGCACTTGTACAGCTTCTTCCAGTAGCCGGACGCGACGGTGATCGCCCGTCCCTGCTCGGGCTTCGCCGAGTTCAGCTCCAGCGCCTTGATCCCGTACTTGCTCTCGATGTCGCTGTAGGTGCTGGTGGTCTGATAGAGCGACATGTCCGTGTCGGTCATCGTGCCGTACGCGATCTTGCTGGCCTTGATGCTCCCGAGTTCGCCGCCCGCGCCGTCGAGCAGCTTGAAGCTGCGGGACGAGGGCTGGTCGACGATGACTTCGCCCGGCGCGGGGAAGCCGTCCTCCAGGCAGTGGCCGTTGGACAGGACCAGGGCCGGGTCGCCGGGCTTCGAGTCGGGCACGCGGACCACGGAGCCGGAACAGTTGCTGAGCGCCACCGTCCCCGCGAGGTCGACGGCCTTGGTCTTCGGCTTGGCGGGCGGTTGGTCGCCGACGGCTGTCGCGGGCGCCGCGGCTGCTCCGATGAGCAGGGCGGCGAAGCACGCACCGACGAGAGGCTTGTTCATGTGGGGGTCCCCTCTGATGACTAAGTGACCGAAGTTTCTTCGGTGTTGTCATGCGCATTGTTGGGGTGCCGCGCCGTCAGGACAAGACCACAAACGGACACAACTGACCGCTGACAGGACGCCAGAGAGCGGAACGAGACGCTCCGCCAGGGCCGAGGAGACACCCCTTGTGTCCGAAAACACGAGGCGGCGCGCGATACCCGCCCGTAAGCTCGCGGACATGCAGGTCATCCAGTCGACGAAGCTCTCCAACGTCTGTTACGAGATCCGGGGCCCGGTGCTCGAGGAGGCGATGCGGCTGGAGGCGGCCGGACACCGCATCCTCAAGCTCAACACCGGCAACCCCGCGGCCTTCGGCTTCGAGTGCCCGCCCGAGATCCTCGAGGACATCCTCCGCAACGTCGGCGACGCCCATGGCTACGGCGACGCGAAGGGCCTCCTGGCCGCCCGCCGCGCGGTCGTCATGCACAACCAGACCCTGGGCATCGAGACCGACGTCGAGCACGTCTTCATCGGCAACGGCGTCTCCGAGCTCATCGTGATGGCCATGCAGGCCCTGCTGGACGACGGCGACGAGGTCCTCGTACCGGCGCCGGACTACCCGCTGTGGACCGCGGCCGTCTCCCTGTCCGGCGGCACCGCCGTGCACTACCGCTGCGACGAGCAGTCGGACTGGATGCCGGACCTCGCCGACATCGAGCGCAAGGTCACCGACCGCACCAAGGCGCTCGTGATCATCAACCCGAACAACCCGACCGGCGCGGTCTACGACGAGGCGATGGTGCGCGGCCTCACCGACATCGCGCGCCGCCACAACCTGCTGGTCTGCTCGGACGAGATCTACGACAAGATCCTCTACGACGGCGCGACGCACACGCCGACCGCCGCCATCGCCCCCGACCTGCTGACCCTCACCTTCAACGGCATGTCGAAGGCGTACCGCGTGGCGGGCTACCGCGTCGGCTGGATGGCGATCTCGGGCCCGAAGGCGCACGCGTCCTCGTACATCGAGGGCCTCACGATCCTCGCCAACATGCGCCTGTGCGCGAACATGCCGGGCCAGCACGGCGTCGTCGCCGCGCTGAGCGGACGGCAGACGATCAACGACCTCGTGCTGCCGGGCGGGCGGCTCCTGGAGCAGCGCGACACGGCGTACGACCTGCTGACGCAGATTCCCGGCGTGACCTGCGTGAAGCCGAAGGGGTCGCTCTACCTCTTCCCGCGGCTCGACCCGAAGGTCTTCAAGATCAAGGACGACCGGCAGATGGTCCTCGACCTGCTGCGCGCCGAGAAGATCATGGTCGTGCACGGCACGGGCTTCAACTGGCCCGAGCCCGATCACTTCCGCGTCGTCACGCTGCCGACCGCGACGGACCTCGCCGAGGCGGTCACCCGGATCGGCACGTTCCTGGACGGCTACAGCCAGCCCTGACCACCCGGAATTGGCTCCGACTCAACTTTAGACAGAATCTAAGCTAGGATGGTTTTCAAGCAATGGTTGGAGGCCATCCCATGTACGAGCCGATCCGCACGAAGTCGGTCCACACGATGGCCGACGACACGAGCTATCCGCACCGCACCCGCGAGGAGGAGCTGGACATCCAGCTCGCCGGACACCTCGCGGCGCTGCTCGCCCTCACCGACGAGCTGCGCGCCCTGTCCCCGGCCGCCGCGCTCGACGACGCCGCCGAGCAGCTGGCGCACCAGGTGGCGCGCCTGCGTGACGGTGTGCGTCCGCCGCGATCCGCCGTCGCGGCCGCGATTCACGAGCCCCACCTCGCCGCCCTGCACCAGCGCGCCCACGCCCTCGCGGGCCGCGCCCTGGTAGTGGCGGCCTCCCGTGCCGACACCGCGGCGGCGATCCTGGCCGCCGGGCGCATGGACGCCCACGCGGACGCCTCGCGCCTGGTCGGCGCCCCCTGATCGGCCCCGGTCCGCGGCCGGGGAGGCCACGGACCGGGTGCCACCAACCCGGCGACAGCTGGGGGTGCCGGCCGCCTAGCCGGTGATCTTGACGGTGGTCTCGGCGGACGAGCCCTGGTGCAGGGCGTCCCCCTCGTAGCTCACCGTGTAGAGCGTCCTGCCCCGCTTGTTGGGCAGGTCCTTGATCTTGAACGTGCCGTCGGCAGCGACCTGCGCCGACGTCAGCTCACCCGTCGTGCCGAACCGGTCGGTCCGCGTCACCTTGAGGCCGATCCCGGACGGCAGCGCGCGCCCCTGCCCGGTCAGCGTGCCGGTGATCTGGACGCCACCCGCGCGGGTGGCCTCGGCGGGCGCGGTCAGTTCGATCGCCGTCGGGGCCTTGGCCACGTCCACCGTGACCGTGACGTCCTCGGCCGGGCGGTGCGTGACGTCGCCGAGGAACCGCAGCGTGTACGTCGCCTCGCCGAGCCGGTCCGGCACGTCCAGGACGGTGAAGCTGCCGTCGGCCGCGACCTTGGCGGCCGCCACCTCCTGCGTGCCGTCGGCGTCCTTGCGGACCGCGGCGACCTTCACGGGTTCGGCGGGCGCGGGCCCGTCGAGCTCCAACTTGCCGCGGATGCCGAGGGGTTCACCGACGACGGGCTTCGAGGGCGTGGTGGTGAGGGTGCCGGTGAAGCGGGAGTCGTACTGGGCGGCGGGCGGCTTGATGACGTGCAGCCAGTGGCCGCTGCCGCCGTCCGAGGTCACCGCGAAGAGCCGCGAGCCGTCCTTGGCCCAGCCGAGCCCCTGCGGCACGACCCGCGTCCCGTCGAGGTCCCCTTCGAAGGCGAACTCCAGCGGCGTGGTGCCGTCCTTCGGGTCGGCGGGCTGGATCAGCAGGTCCGCCGCGCTGCCGGTGGCGGCCGCGCCCCGCGCCACGTACTTCCCGTCGCCGCTGAACGCCACCGCCGACGCCTTCGCGCCCGCGGGCAGCGGCTGATAGCCCGCAGGGGCGTCCGCCAGATCACCGGCGTCGAGCAGCCGTGTGCCGTACGCGGCGTCCGCCACGGCGATGCGCTTGCCGTCGGCGCTCTGCGCGATGTCCTTCAGGTCGAGCGCGCCCTTGCCCTCGGCGTCGGCGAACCGCCGCGAGGGGCCCCGCACGAGGGTGTCGCCGCTCGCATCGAACGTAGTGAGGAACGGGTCGGCCGTGGGACCCGCACCCGCCTGCCCCACCACCAGCCGGTCGGGCGCCCCTGGCCCGGCCTCCAGCCGCAGCCGCCCCTGGCTGCTCCACCCGGTGTTGACCGAGGCCGTGCCGTTGACCCCGTACAGCAGGGCCATGTTGTCGGGCCGGTCGCAGTACGAGGAGCCGGAGTACGGCGTCTCCGTGAACCACGTCTTGCCGCCCGCGACCGCCACCTCACGGCCGCAGGTCACGTCGTACGGCGTGAACGCGGCGCCGGTCCTGGTCTGCGTCGCCGTGTCGAACGCCAGGATGCGGTTGGACTGCGACACGTGCAGCGTCGCGCCGTCCGCGCTGAGCGCCATGCCGGACACGTTCTCGTCGGTGGCGAGCGAACCGACCCGCTGCCCCTGGAAGTTGTAGACCAGGACCTTGTCCGCCCCGGAGCCGGTCCTGCGCCCGTCGGTGACGTAGACCCGCTCGTGCGCGTCGTCGACCACCATCGCTCCGAACGACGAGACGGGCAGCTTCGCCGCCTCGTCCGAGGGTGTCGCCGCGGACGCGGCGGGCGCCCCGAGGGCGACCAGACCGGCGGAGCCGAGGACCACCGCGATCGTGGCGCCCGTGGCCCGTCGTAAGCCCTGAGATCTCTTCAACTCGTCCCCCCACAGGATCGATCGACGGCCCGCCGGGTGCAGCGGGCCGTCATGCGGACCCATGAAACATGTGAGGGGAGTGTGAAGGCAAGGTGTTCAAGATGCGGGTGTGTCACACGGCCGGGCCTCCGCACGCCGTTGTGCGGGGGCCCGGCCGGAAACGGAACGACTGGGGTCAGCCGAGCCGCTGCACCAGGGCGCGGTACTCGTCCCACAGCTCCTTGGGCGTGTGGTCGCCGAAGGTGTTGAGGTGCTCGGGGACCAGCGAGGCCTCGTCGCGCCAGACCTCCTTGTCGACCGTGAGCAGGAACTCCAGGTCGTCCTTGGCCAGGTCAAGGCCGTCGGTGTCCAGCGAGTCGACCGTCGGCAGGATGCCGATGGGGGTCTCGACGCCCTCGGCGCGGCCGTCGAGGCGCTCCACGATCCACTTCAGGACGCGGGAGTTCTCACCGAAGCCGGGCCACACGAACTTGCCGTCCGCGTTCTTCCGGAACCAGTTGACGTAGTAGATCTTCGGCAGCTTGGACTGATCGGGCTTGTCCGCGCCGACCTTCACCCAGTGCGCCATGTAGTCGCCCATGTTGTAGCCGCAGAACGGCAGCATGGCGAACGGGTCGCGGCGCAGCTCGCCGACCTTGCCCTCGGCGGCGGCGGTCTTCTCGGAGGCGACGTTGGCGCCGAGGAAGACGCCGTGCTGCCAGTTGAAGGACTCCGTCACCAGTGGCACGGCCGAGGCGCGGCGGCCGCCGAAGAGGATCGCCGAGATCGGCACGCCCTTGGGGTCCTCCCACTCGGGCGCGATGATCGGGCACTGCGAGGCGGGCGTGGTGAAGCGGGCGTTCGGGTGCGCGGCCGGGACGCCGGACGCGGGGGTCCAGTCGTTGCCCTTCCAGTCGGTGAGGTGCGCCGGAGTCTCCTCCGTCATGCCCTCCCACCAGACGTCGCCGTCGTCGGTGAGCGCGACGTTCGTGAAGACGGAGTTGCCCCACAGCGTCTTCATGGCGTTGGCGTTGGTGTGCTCGCCGGTGCCGGGCGCGACGCCGAAGAAGCCCGCCTCGGGGTTGATCGCGTAGAGACGGCCGTCCTCGCCGAACCGCATCCAGGCGATGTCGTCGCCGATGGTCTCGACGGTCCAGCCGGAGATCGTGGGCTCCAGCATGGCGAGGTTGGTCTTGCCACAGGCGGAGGGGAAGGCGGCGGCGACGTACTTCGACTCGCCCTGCGGCGGCGTCAGCTTCAGAATCAGCATGTGCTCGGCCAGCCAGCCCTCGTCGCGGGCCATGACGGAGGCGATGCGCAGGGCGTAGCACTTCTTGCCGAGCAGGGCGTTGCCGCCGTAGCCCGAGCCGAACGACCAGATCTCGCGGTCCTCGGGGAAGTGCGAGATGTACTTCGTGGAGTTGCAGGGCCACGGCACGTCGGCCTCGCCCTCGGCCAGCGGGGCGCCCAGCGTGTGGACGGCCTTCACGAAGAAGCCGTCGTCGCCGAGCTCGTCCAGGACGGCCTGGCCCATGCGGGTCATGGTGCGCATCGAGACGGCGACGTACGCGGAGTCGGTGATCTCGACGCCGATGGCGGAGAGCGGCGAGCCGACCGGGCCCATGCAGAAGGGCACGACGTACATGGTGCGGCCGCGCATGGAGCCGCGGAAGACACCCTTCTCCCCCGCGAAGATCTCCCGCATCTCGGCGGGGGCCTTCCAGTGGTTGGTCGGGCCCGCGTCCTCCTCCTTCTCGGAGCAGATGAAGGTGCGGTCCTCGACGCGCGCGACGTCGGTCGGGTCGGAGGCCGCGTAGTACGAGTTCGGGCGCTTGATCGGGTCGAGCTTCTTGAAGGTGCCCTTGGAGACGAGCTCCTCGCACAGGCGCTCGTACTCGGCCTCGGACCCGTCGCACCAGACCACCCGGTCCGGCTGCGTCAGTTCGGCGATCTCGTTGACCCAGGAGACGAGGTCCTGGTGGTTGGTCGGGGCAGTGCCCAGGGGCTCTGCGAGAAGGGGAGCCGCGATGTCGCGCGCCACGATTGCTCCTAATCGAGGGGTTTTTGGAATGTATGCCCCGTGGGGGCTGCGACCCGGACGCTTCACGTGTACTTACTTTGGCGCTCATCCGGTGCCGACCGCACTCATTTGATCATCCGACGCGTTCGCGCATCTGTCCAGAGGGCCTCACACTTGAGCGGCGTGAGCATCGCCACTTGTACGGGTACGGGTGCCTGGGCGACGATCCGTCCGTTTGACGCTCGACTTACGAGGCCGTAGGTACGATGCCGACATGACCGCCCATGTCCCTGAAGCGATGCCGCACTCCGCGGACACCCCCTCGCTCGTCCCTTCTCCGGACTCCGTGCCGCTCCCCGTGAAGCCGAAGATGCGCGGCTGGCTGCATGCAGGCATGTTCCCCGCGGTAGTGGTCGCGGGCCTGGTGCTCACCGCCCTCGCGGACTCCCCCCGCGGCAGGCTGGCCTGCGGCATCTTCGCGCTGAGCGCCTGCCTGCTGTTCGGCATCAGCGCGCTGTACCACCGGGGTAACTGGAGCCCCAGAGCCGACGCCGTCCTGCGCCGCCTCGACCACTCCAACATCTTCCTGATCATCGCGGGCACGTACACCCCGCTGACGCTGCTGCTCCTGCCCGAGGCCAAGGGACAGTGGCTGATGTGGGGCATCTGGGGAGCGGCCCTGGCCGGGATCGCCTTCCGCGTCTTCTGGGTCGGCGCCCCCCGCTGGCTCTACACGCCGTGCTACATCGCGATGGGCTGGGCCGCCGTCTTCTTCCTGCCGGACTTCATGCGGACGGGCGGCATCGCCGTCCTCGTCCTGGTCATCGTCGGCGGAGTGCTCTACAGCGTGGGCGGCGTGATCTACGGAATCAAGCGCCCGAACCCCTCCCCCCGGTTCTTCGGCTTCCACGAGGTCTTCCACTCGCTGACGCTGGCCGCCTTCGTCATCCACTACGTCGGCATCTCCCTGGTGGCCTACCAGCACGGCTGATCCCCCCTTTCCACTCCAGTGGCCGCGGTCCGACCGTGGCCACTTTTTCATGGCCACGGTCACTGTCCCGACTGTCGCGCGGCAGGACCCCCGCCGCTGGGAGGGGGTCCCCCTTCTCTTTAAGAGCTTGGGGGAGCTCGGCGCGCTGGTGACCGCGCTGTTCGTGGCGACTCTCCTGCCGGGGCGGGGCGATGGCCGACAATGACGTCATGACGGCCGCACGGATCTCCGCCCCCGCGAGCGCCCCCCAGCCGGGCCTTCGCGAGCGCAAGAAGCTCAAGACCCGCATCGCGATCCGGGACGCGACGTACTGGCTGATCCGGGAGCAGGGGTACGAGGCGACGACCGTCGAGCAGATCGCGGAGGCGGCGGAGGTCTCCCCGTCCACCGTCTTCCGCTACTTCCCGACCAAGGAGGACATCGTCCTCACCGATGAGTTCGACCCGTTCCTGGAGCGCCAGCTGCGGGAGCGGCCCGCCGACGAGCCGGTCGTGGAGTCGCTGCGGGTCGTGCTGCGCCGGGCCCTCTCCTTCGACTTCGCGGAGGAGCCCGAGGTCACCAGGTTGCGGACGCAGCTGATGATCGAGGTGCCCGCCGTGCGCTCCCGGATGCTGGAGAGCATGTCGGTCACCGGCGGCATCCTGTGCCGGAGCATCGCGGAGCGCACCGGCCGCGACCCCGGCGACCTGGAGGTGCGGGCCTTCTCCATGGGCCTGATCGGCGCGCTCACCGAGACGACGGCGTACTGGGCGGAGCGCGGCCACAAGGACGACCTGCCCACCCTGGTCGACCGGACGCTGGACATGCTGACGAGCGGGTTCGCGGAGCCCTCGGACGCGTGAGGGCAGGCGGAAAAACCCCGGGTGGTCACCGCCCCCGGCATGCCATCCTGACCGCATGAACGGTCCGGAGATCCTCATCGACTTCGCCCCCGAGCTGGGGATTTTCGTCCCGCACGAGCGAAGGGGCGGCCCCACGGAGGCCGTTACGGACGGCGTGTCCACGCTCGGGCACGTCGTGGAGTCGCTCGGCGTCCCGCTCACGGAGGCAGGCACACTCGTCGTCGACGGCCGCGAGGTCGCCGTCGGGCACATCCCCGCGGCGGGCGAAACCGTCACCGTCCGCGCGGTCACCCGCCCCCAGGAGGTGCCCGGCGCCCCGCTCCGCTTCCTCCTCGACGTCCATCTCGGCACGCTGGCGCGGCGCCTGCGGCTGCTGGGCGTCGACACGGCGTACGAGAGCACGGACATCGGCGACCCGGCCCTGGCGGCGCGCTCGGCCGCCGAACGCCGCGTCCTGCTCAGCCGCGACCGCGGCCTGCTCCGCCGCCGCGAGCTGTGGGCGGGCGCGTACGTCTACAGCGACCGCCCCGACGACCAACTCCGCGACGTCCTGGGCCGCTTCGCCCCCGAACTGCGCCCCTGGACCCGCTGCAGCGCCTGCAACGGCACGCTGCGCCCGGCCACGAAGGACGAGGTGGCGGACCGCCTGGAGGGCGGCACCCGCGGCACGTACGACGTGTTCGCCCAGTGCGGGACCTGCGAGCGCGTGTTCTGGCGGGGCGCCCACCACGACCGTCTCGAAGCCATCGTGGAGCGGGCGCTCGCGGAGTTCGGCGACGCGGAGGGCGGGGTCACGGCTCGTACAGCGGCAGGAAGTTGATGACCGCTTCCTCGTACGGATGGGCCGCCCGCACCGCCTCCAGGACGGCGCGGGCCTGCTCCTGCCCGCAGACGGACTCGACCCGGCACTCCGCGCCCCGCTGCACGACGCCGACCTCCCCGTCGTAGGGCTGCGCGCCGGGCAGGGGCAGCCAGGTCCCGCTGACGGGCCACCAGCTCGCGCACCGCGCGTACTCCCCGACCCGGCCCGCACCGGCCGCGTGCAGAGCGTCGATCACCTGCTCCACATGGCTCTCCGGGACGGCTATCTCTATCTTCAGACGCACCATCCCGGGACCTTAACCGCAGGCCTAGGAGAGCTGCTCCGCCAGCTCTGCCGGATCCGTCGTCGGGGCGCTGCAGACGAAGCCCCGGCAGACGTACGCCGCGGGGCGGCCGTCGACCAGGGGGCGGTCGGCGAGGAGCGGGAGTTCGGTGCTGCCCGGCGGGCCCGCCGCGACGACCGCTCCCGGCGCCGTGCCGAGCAGCGCCGTGCGGTGCAGGTCGCCCAGGACGTCGCCCGCCACGGCCACCTCGCGCGGCCCGTCGAGCGCCGCCTCCGCGACCGCGAGGCCGTTGCCGATGAACCGCGGCACGCGCGGGCCGAGCGCCTTGACGATGCCCAGCGCCCGCTCCGCCGCGGTGCGGTGCGGCTCGGCGCCCGTGTGCGCCGCGTAGGAGAGGAGCGCGCCCGCGGCCGCCGTCCATCCGGAGGGCGCCGCGTTGTCGGTCGGGTCCTGCGGGCGGCGGATGAGCTGCTCCGCGTCGGCCGCCGTGTCGTACAGCGCGCCGCTCTCCGCGTCCACGAACTGCGCGAGGACGTGGTCGAGGAGGAACCCCGCGAACTCCAGCCACACCCCCTCTCCGGTGACTCCGGCCAGCGCGAGGAAGCCCTCGGCCACATCGGCGTAGTCCTCCAGGACACCCGTGTTCGCGCCGACCCTGCCGTCCTTGGAGGTGCGGGCGAGCCGGGCGCGCGGATCCATGTGGAGACGTACGAGGAGATCGCCCGCGCCCACCGCGGCCGCGATCAGGTCCGGCCGGTCGAAGTACGCGCCGACCTCGGCGAGCGCGGCGATCGCCAGGCCGTTCCACGCGGCGACCACCTTGTCGTCGCGGCCCGGCGCGGGACGCCCTGCGCGCGCCGCGAGGAGCCGCTCCCGGATGGCGGCAAGCCGTGAGGCGTCCGCCAGCGGGCCCTCGGTCCGCGGGAGTTGCAGGACGGAGGCGCCCTTCTCGAAGGTGCCCTCAGCCGTCACGCCGAAGCAGGACATCGCCAGCTCCGCGTCGGCCTCCCCGAGCACCTCACGCAGCTGCTCCGGGGTCCATACGTAGTACGCGCCCTCGACGTGCTCGCCCGTCGCCGGGTCCTCGCTGTCCGCGTCGAGCGCGGAGGCGAACCCGCCTTCGTTCGTGCGGAGTTCTCGGACCATGAAGTCCGCCGTCTCCAGGGCGACGCGGCGCGCGAGCTCCGAGCCGGTGGTCCGCCACAGGTGGGCGTACGCACGGCACAGCAGCGCGTTGTCGTACAGCATCTTCTCGAAGTGCGGCACCACCCACTCGCGGTCGACCGAGTACCGCGCGAAGCCGCCGCCGAGCTGGTCGTAGATGCCGCCGCGCGCCATCCGCTCACACGTGTCGGCGGCCATCTGCAGCGCACCCTCGGCGCCCACGCGGGCGTAGTGCCGCAGCAGGAACTCGACCGCCATGGACGGCGGGAACTTCGGCGCGCCGCCGAAGCCGCCGTGCGCCGCGTCGTAGTCACGGGTCAGGCCGAGCAGCGCCTGGGCGAGCTCGTCCTCGCCGGGCTTCTCGTCGGCGTTGTGGGTCAGCTGCCGCTCGCCGAGATCGCGCACGATCTTGCCCGCCACCTCGTCGACCTCGCCGCGCCGGTCCGTCCAGGCCCGCTGGACGCCGTCGAGGACCTGAGGGAACGACGGCATGCCGTGCCGCGGCTCCGGCGGGAAGTACGTGCCGAAGTAGAAGGGCTCGGCGTCGGGGGTGAGGAAGACGGTCATGGGCCAGCCGCCCTGGCCCGTCGCGGCCTGCACGGCCTCCATGTAGACGGCGTCGACGTCGGGCCGCTCCTCGCGGTCGACCTTGATGTTCACGAAGTTCCGGTTCATGAGCGCGGCCGTCGCCTCGTCCTCGAAGGACTCGTGCGCCATGACATGGCACCAGTGGCACGCTGAGTAGCCGACCGATAGCAGTACGGGTACATTGCGCCGTCGTGCTTCTTCGAAAGCCTTTGGTGTCCAAGGCCACCAATCGACCGGATTGTCAGCATGCTGAAGCAGATAAGGCGAGGTCACACCAGCCAGCCGGTTCATGCGATCCAGCCTCTCACAGCGCCCAACCCTGACAGCTCAGCCCGCAGGCCCTCTGTCCTGCTTAGTCGATTTGCACTCATCTGCCATCACCTGATGGGTGCATCACCCTATTTGCGCCCAGGTCGTCCATGTGGACGATGGGCTTCTGCTCCCGCTTGGATCAGGTGTCCCGATAGGGAGGGGACAGTACGCTGAGGCGAGCAGCACGGGACCTGATGAGCATCCTCGAAGGAGGTACGCCATGACCGCCGAGATGGTCGCACCCGCGTGGATGCACACGCAGATCAGCGCGGAACAGTACGACTCCTGGTCCGAGGAGCAGTGCGCCGGCATTGAGATCGTGGACGGGATGGTCGTCGTGAGCCCGAGTGCGTCCAAGAGGCACAACCGGGTGGCCCGGATCCTGGCCAACGCCCTGGACGCCGCCGCAGGTCCGGACTGGAACGCCGACACGGACTTCGACGTCCGCCTGCAGGACGTGCCTCTCACCAACCGGCGTCCCGACGTCATCGTGTACCGGGCAGAGACCATTGACCTCACGCCCACCCGCCCCGAACACGTCCTTCTGGTCGTCGAGGTCGTGTCGCCCGGCTCGGAGACCACTGACCGGATCGTGAAGGTGGACCAGTACGCCAAGGGAGGGATCCCCTTCTACTGGCGGGTGGAACAGGCCGCCACCGGTGTTCCCATCGTCTACACCTACGTCCTCGACCCCGCGACCAAGGGTTACAGGGACGGCGAGATGTTCACTGGCGCGATCAAGGCTGCCGTGCCCTTCTCCATCACTGTCGACCTGGGGTCCATCTGACGGTCGGCGTCCGTCCGAGCCGCATCCCAGGCCGACTGTAGGAGCACTCCAAAGGCGCCGCCCGGCTCCAAGGTCGCCACGATCGCGTCCCCCTCCTCCTTGGACCAGGCCGGTGACGCGGCAAGCTGCTCCTGCACCAAGACGTCGATCCTCACATCGAGTTCGTCACCATCGGCGCCCATGGCGTGCGACATCTGGTCGGCCCTTACGGGCTCAACAAGTGCACTGGCATCAGTGGCACGAGCCGTACCCGACGGCGAGAAGCACGGGCACGTTCCGTCGCCGCGTCTCCTCGAACGCCTCCGGGGACCACTCCCTCCAGTCGACAGACAGTCGAGCGACAGAGCGACCCCCACCCCTTCTTATTGTGCAAGTGACAGTAACTGAAGTACCTTGCAGGACATGCAAGATGACGTGTGGTCACCTCCTCCTGTACTACTGACGGTCGATCTCGTGATCCTGACGCTGAAGGAGAGCCGCCTCCACGTGCTCCTGGTGGAGCGGGGTGAAGATCCCTTCCGGGGCATGCCCGCCCTACCCGGAGGATTTCTGAACCACGACGGTGAGGAGATTCTGGATGCCGCCCACCGCGAACTGAGCGAGGAAACGGCCCTGACCGCCGGTTGGGTGCACCTTGAACAGTTGGCCGTCTACGGGGACTCGGGCCGTGATCCGCGAGGCCGGGTCATCTCCGTAGCCCACCTGGCGATCGCGCCGGGGCTGCCCGAGCCGGTCGCGGGAACGGATGCAACCGATGCCGCGTGGGTTCCCGCGGAAGCCGTCCTGTCCGGCGAGGTAGAGCTCGCCTTCGACCACCGCCGAATCACTACGGACGGGATCGAGCACGCGCGCACCAAGCTTGAGTTCTCGGCTCTGGCCACAGCATTCTGCAGGGAGATCTTCACCATCGCAGAGCTGCAGCAAGTGTACGAAGCCGTCTGGGGCACCGAACTCGACACCCGGAACTTCTACCGGAAGGTCCAAGCCGCGAAGGGATTCATCGTCCCAGTCGGCACGAATCGCAGGACCACAGGAGGACGGCCCGCACGGCTGTACCGGGCCGGTCCGAAGACTGTGCTGTTCCCACCGCTGATCCGACCCGCGCCATCCGCGATGGACGAGATCACGAGCGCGAAAGAGGAATAGATGCCGAGTGGCCAGGTGGTGGTTCTCACCGCCCTCAATCTTGAATACCAGGCTGTGCGCCAGAAGCTCGCGGGTACGCAGGTGCATCGCCACAAGCGTGGTACCCGGTTCGAGGTGGGAACAGTGCAGGGCACATCGTGCCGTGTCGCACTCGGCCTGACGAGCAAGGGGAACAGTTCCGCAGCAGTGATCGCCGAACGCGCGATTCAGGAGTTCTCGCCGACGGCCGTGCTGTTCGTCGGGGTCGCCGGAGCCCTGTGGGACACCGCCAGGCTGGGCGACGTGGTGATGGCGACGCACGTGTACGCCTACCACGGCGGCACCAGCGAGGACAACGGACTCAAAGCCCGTCCTCGGGTATGGGAAGCACCGCACGGCATCAGCCAGCTCGCCTCGCACCTGGCCCGCCTGAACGACTGGGCGGACCCCGTGTCCGGTCACGAGGGCGTGCCGCAAGTGCGCTTCGGGGCAATCGCCGCTGGCGAGGTTGTCCAGAACTCGAGGATCTCGGCCGAGGCGAAGTGGATCCGACAGCACTACAACGACGCACTCGCCATAGAGATGGAGGCGGCCGGTGTGGCACAGGCCGGCCATCTCAACGGGGCACCGGTGGCCATCGTCCGAGGGATCAGCGACCGGGCGGACGGCACGAAAAGCAGCGCGGAGGACCGCAACTGGCAGCCGCGGGCCGCAGCGAACGCGGCTGCGTTCGCCACCCGGTTAGCAGTGGAGCTGGTGGGGGAACAGGAGGGGACCGCAATGTCCCAGGACGACAGCGTCCGTTCGGCTGACCAGTTCGACCGACACGTCAGCAACACCGCCCACCACAGCACTGTCGGCATCATGGCCAGCTCGGTCACGGGCAGCAGCGTCCACATGAACTCGGCCCCGAGGGCACCCGGCACGACGGACCTGATCGCGGAGCTGAACGGTTTCCGCGAGCAGTTGGGGCGGCACCGTGCTGAGGGCGCCCTCGACGAGGACACCTACCGAGAGGCCCTGAACGATCTGGACTCCGCCCTCCAGACGGCCGGGCGGAACACCCCTGAATCGTGGAAGCGGACGGCCATGACGCTCAGAAGGTTGCGTGGATTGGTCGCGGAGTGCCCCGTACTGGTGGCCGAGTTGGCCCCCATGGTGGCTGCGGCCGGTGACCTGGCATGAGCCATAGCAACGATGCCGCATACAACTCGGCCGCCTACGACTCCACCGTCGGAATCCAGGCTGAGACCGTACACAACTCCAACGTCTACCTCGTCCACCCGGACGCTTCGCCGCAGGAGAAGTACAGGGTGGGCGTGCGGTTGCTCGAGGACGGCATCCCCAGCCGCGCCCGCGAAATGATCACTAATGCGATCGCCCACGGGTACGACAGCGCGGAGGTTCGTTTCCACTGGGTGCTCGCCGCGCTCAGCGCACGCACCTATGACGACCTCAGCACCGAAGAGGTCCAACGGCTGCACTACGTCTCCGGGCTCGTACGGAACTTCGCCGAGGACGAGTGGAAGGAAGCCCTGCGCGTCACGTTCGGCCTGTTGGCGGTGCTCAGCACCGCCGAAGGGGAAACCGGACCCGTGCTGAAGCAGCTGCAAGACCTGCCGCTCAGGCAGCACAACGCGATCCTCCGCCACCTCGACCTCATGCTCACCGGAGGGCTGAAGGACGGTCTGTGGGCGGAGACCCGCGAACGAGCCAGGGCGGAGCGCTTCGGCAACGACCGGGGGCAGCGGGTCTGGGCCTACTTCGCACCTGCCCCTATCGGGGCGCGGGCCGTTCCGCCCCACCCGAGCACCGCTGCCGCCGCCAAGGCGGCTCTCCCTTTCCGGACGGTCCTGTTCGTCGTCAGCAGCGTGCTGCTCTGGGCCCTGGCGCTGCTCGCGGATCCGGCCAAGGCGATCGTCGAGTTGCTGGTGGCGGTCGGCGCAAGTCTGACTGCGGCCCAATTCAGCGACCGGTGGTGGGGCCGGGAACCCCGGTTGGACCTCACTGCTGGGACCCGCGTCCCGCACACGCACAATCCGTCTTCTGGCGAGGACGGGTTCACCAAACGCGTCCGCCATTCGTTCGATCACTACTTCAGCGTTCGCACGCCCCACGAGTTCACGCCGAACGCCTGGCTCGCCCACACCGCTCAGGTCCGCAGCAGCCTCGCCGCCGAGATCGCGGACCTCTACCGGGAGAGCCGCGTCAGTGTGGACCGGATCACCTGGTTGATCCGGTACCTCGCTGAGGACGCCCGGAACCGCCACACCAACGGCACCCTGTTCGAAGATGACCGCCAGGACCGGACTCCGTTCAGAACGAAGGCCCTGACCGTGGCGGCCCTGACCGTGCTCGGCGTCACGGCTCTGACCGCGTTCGGCACGGCAGTCTCGGGTGCCACCTCGCCACGGTCGCTGTTGGCGTTCCTGGCCGTGCTCGGTGCGGCCTGGTCCGGGCACGCGACCGCATCCCTGTGGCTGGAGGTCCAGCGTGAGGAATACCGACTGACCCGGGAGACCCAGAAATACCGTGAGCAGCTGACCGCACGACAGGACGCACACCAGCGCTGGCAGTCGCTCCTGGATGCCACGCGCCCCAGCGAGCGGCAAATGGAGACCTGGCTCACCTGCGACAAGACTTCGTTTGTCGATGAAGCACTCCGGCACCACCGGCTCACCTGGCGCGACCTGATCACCCACACCATCCTGGTGTCCCCCGCCCCTTCTTACAAACGAGGCCGGGTCAGACGCGGCCCCTGGCGGTACTCGCACTACGTATTCCGCTTGTTCCTGTTCACCCAGGACGGCATCCGCGAGATGAGCTCCGAGTTCAACTTCTCCGACGCAACGCGCAAGAACGAGCAGCGGAGCAACTACCGGTTCAACGCTCTATCTTCCGTGCAGGTGACGGAGAACGCCGATGGAGGCTACGAACTGGAACTCGTCCTCACTAACGGACCAGCCAGGAAGATCCGCGTCAAGGACGCCGATGCCCATCAACTGGCGCCGGACGAGAATTCTCAGGAAATCTCCGAGATCAACCTCAGCGCGGCCGGATCCACCCACACGTTCCGCCTCCTGGAGGGGGTAGCGGCGGACGGGAAGGGCTGGATCGAACGACACAGTCCCAACAACCTGACTCCCTTTCAGGTAGTTGGCTGATCCTGAACTCGAGTATGGGAATGCCTGTGACTTCCACGGACGATGTCACCGAGAGCAAAATCCTGCTGATCGAGTACGACCGCCTCAAGGAGGAGCAGAAGACCCGCATAGGGTTCCGCGACAACCTGCTCTACTTCACGCTCGCCGCGGCCACTGCGGTCGTGACGGTCACCGTCCAGAGCGGACAGTTCCAACTGCTGCTCTCCGTCCCCGCGATCTGCCTGATCCTGGGATGGACCTACCTGGTCAACGACGAGAAGGTCTCAGCGATCAGCTACTACGTCCGCGACCAACTGGGACCGCGCCTGGGGGAACTCGCCTCTGCCAACGGCACGGTGTTCGGCTGGGAGGTCTACCACCGCAGCGTTGCAGGCCGCACCATGCGCAAACGGCTTCAGACAGTGGTGGACCTGTCCGCGTACCTGGTCTTGCCAATGGTCTGCACGACCGCGTTCTGGTGCTCTCCCACCGTTCAGCCCCTGCTGGTGCTCACTTCTCTCGCGCAGACGCTCGCCCTGATCGTACTGGGCTGGCAGTTTCTACGCCGGGCGGAGCGGTAGCACCTCCCACCGAGTACCGACGGAGTGTGGCGTACCGCTCGGGCACCCACTCGGTCGAGGCGACCAGCTTTCCTTCAACCCGGCTTCTATGTCCTGCTCCAGCAGCTCGCCATGCGTATGCATAGCAATACTCCCCGAAACAATCCCCGTTCAAATCTACTGGGTTGTGCACATCTACTGGCACCAGTGACAGGAGCTGTAGCCGACGCTCAGCAGCACCGGCACGCCGCGCTCGCGCGCCTCGTCGAAGGCCTCGGCCGACCAGGGCCACCAGTCGACGGGGTTGTCGGCGTGCTGGAGGAGATAGGGGGACGTTTCATGGGCCAGTCGGTTCGGCATGCCCCCATCCTCGCGCACACCCGGCCCTGATCCGGGGACGCCCTCGCGCCCGGGCCCCGTACGCAGGACACTTGTGACCGCAGGCAACTGTTGCTCTCGGAGGGGGAACCCATATGCGGGACAGCCATCGGGCCGAGGCCGAGCGGCTGTTGGGACGGGCCGTGGAGGAGGAGGTCCGTCGTTCGGGCGGGCGCGTCGACGGGGGCGTGCTGCTCTCGCGGGCGCGCGGCGCGTTGGACGCCATGGCTCAGACAGCGGACGAGGAGTACGCCGCGTACACCGGGGCGCTCGACGAGTCACAGGCGGGCCTGCTCACCTTCGGGCAGCGGTACGCGAAGGAGGGTGCCGGAACTCCGTTGCTGGTGGCGGTCGTTGCGGCACTCGCGGCAGGCGTGTCCGACCTGTCGTTCGGCACCAGCGTCGGCACCGCCCTCGGCACCGGCGCGGTCGTCGCCGTGGCGGGCGCGGCGGCCACCGTAGTGAAGGTGACGGCCGCCCACGTCCCCGCGGCCAGCCGCCGCGCCGGGGAGCTCAGCAGGCCCGGCGGCCCCGAGCAGCTGCGGCTGCAGTGGCTGACGGCGCTTGAGGTGCGCGGCATCCGGCCCTTCCTCGACCAGCAGCGCGTCCTCGCCGCGTCGACCGGCGCGCACGCCGCGAAGAAGCCCGCGCCCCAGCTGCGCGGCACGGACAAGAGCGCGGCGGCGCGCAGGCGCAACGTGCTGCGGCAGTCCTTCACCCAACTCACCGAGACGGCGGCCCCCTTCGTGGGGCGCAGGACCGAACTGGGGCGGATCGCGCAGTGGGTGCACGCGGCGCGCGCCAGCACCGACACCCGGCCCACGGTGGTCATGCTGCACGGCGTGCCGGGCTCGGGGCGGACCTCCCTCGCGGTGCGGGCGGCGCACGACCTGCGGGACCAGTTCCGCGGCGCGTGCGTGGTGGACCTGCGCGGCGGCGCCACGCACGAGTCGCCGATGTCCACGCGCGACGCCCTGCTGCATCTGCTGAACCGATTGGGCGCGCCCCGCGAGCAGTTGCTCTTCCGCGAGCGGTCCTCGCAGGAGCAGCAGGTCAAGCGGCTCAGCGAGCTCTATCACCAGTATCTGACCGGCCTCGCGGTGACGATCGTGCTCGACGACGCAAGCGATGCCGAGCAGGTCCGCACGCTGGTCCCGGAGCGCTCGGACAGCCTCGTCCTCGTCACCTCCAGGCAGCCGTTGGAGCTGCCCGGCGATCTGCCCGCGTGGGTGCACGTGCTGCCGGTCGAGGCGCTGGACGAGGCGGCCGCCGAGGGGCTGCTCCGCGAGTCCGCCGAGGACCTCTCCGGGCCCTACGACGCCGAATCGGGCGACTCCGTGCGGGAGTTGTGCGGCGGGCTGCCGCTGGCGCTGCGCGCCGCGGGCTCCTCGCTCGGTCCGCGTACGCCGCGTCAGCTGGCCTCGGACCTGTCGGCGTACGGGCCCTTCGAGAAGGTCGGCCCGGTCGAGCGCGTCCTGTGGCTGCGCTACGCCGACCAGTCCGAGCAGGCCAGGCGGCTGCTGCGCCGCCTTGCGCTGGCCGGGCGCGCCTCGCTGGGCGCGGCCGCCGCGGCGGCGCTGCTCGGCGCGGACGAGCAGGAGGCCGACCGGCAGCTGACGGCGCTCTCCCGCGCAGGCCTCGTCGAAGTGCCCCGCCCCCGGGACCACGAGGGCGAAGGCGCCCCGCCCGGCAGCCGCTACCGCCTGCACGACGTCGTACGTTCCTTCGCCCGCACCCGCCTCCTCGACGAGGAGGAGCCCGCCGAGCGCACGGCCGCGCAGGAACGACTCATCGCCAGCTACGGCGAGCTGGCCGACACGGTGATCCGCCTGGTCGACGGCAAGACGTCCACGCGCGCCGACCAGTTCGGGCAGCACGGCTTCACGTCCCTCGACGCGGCGCTGCGCTGGCTGGACGACGAGTCGACGTTCATCACGGCGGCGCTGCGGCACGCGGAGGGCGTCGACCAGACGGCCGTGCTCAACCTCCTCGGCGCCCTGTGCGACTACTGCCTGCTGCGCGGCGACCTCTACCGACTCGGCGAGATCAACGAACTCACCCAGGCCATCGACCAGGGCCTCCTCGGCCGCAGCGTGCAGTGGCGCACCGGCATCGCCGCCCGCCAGCTCGGCGAGCTCGACCAGTCGCGTACGACGCTGAACTCCGTCGTCGACCTGTACTTCGAGGCCCACCAGGACGCGGCCGCCGCCCGCGCGCTCGGCTCCCTCGGCATCACGCTGCACCACCAGGGCAATCTCACGGAGGCCGCGGCACGCCTGACGGAGGCGCTCGATCTGCAGGACACCGACGAGCTGGCGGGCGACCGCGCCTGGACGCTGCACGCGCTCGCGGCGGTCGAGCGGGACCGCGCCCACCTCGCGCACGCCCTCGGCATGCTGGAGACGGCGCTCGCCCTGCACCACCAGAGCGGCTCGGTGCACGGCGAGGCCTGGACGCACTTCCAGCTCGGCCAGCTCTGCCTGCGCATGGGCGATGTACCCCGCGCGGAGGAGGAGCTGCGGGGCGCCCTCGACCTGTACGGCCGCACCCGCGACCCGCGCGGCGAGGCCTGGGCCCTCACGCAGCTCGCGCGGGCCCGGCTGGTCGACGGCGACCCCTCACCGGCCGTCGACGGGCTGCGCCAGGCGGTCTCCCGGCACCGGGACAACGACGACGCGCGCGGCGAGGCCTGGTCCCTCTACTACCTCGGGCAGGCCCTGGAGGAGGCGGGCAGCCTCGACCAGGCGGTGCGCGACCTGGAGCGGGCCCGCACGATGTTCTCCCGGATGCGGGACGTGTACGGCCTGGCCTGCGCCCGGCACCACTCGGCGCGCGTCACCCGCGACCAGCGCGCGGCGCAGACGGGCTCGCTGCGCAACTCCGGCTTCGCCCGCCAGCTCCTGGTGGACGCCCGCGCCGACTTCCAGCGCATCGGCGTCGCGCACGGCGAGGCCTGGACGTGTCTGGAGCTGGTGGTCGTGGACGCGGGCAACAACCGCAGCCAGCAGGCGCTCGCCCTGTGCGACGAGGCCATCGAGCTCTTCACCTCGTACGGCGACCGCCGCGGCGCCGACTGGGCCCGCTTCCTGCGCTGCACCCTGCTGCCGTACGCCTCGCCGGGCGGCTGGGAGATCGGCACGGCGGTCGCCCAGGAGGAGCTCAGCCAGCTCGCCCGCGCCGACCACCCGACCCGCGACGGGAAGCTCACCGACTGCGTCCAGGCGTACGCCCTGCTCCTGGAGCGCGGCGCCGACCTGGAGACGGGCTGGCAGGCGTGGCGTCTGGGCATGGTGCCGAGTCGGCACGCGAGGGAGGTCATGGGGGTGGACGTACCGGGCCGGGAGTGAGCGGATCTCCCCCAATAGGGGCATTGATCGCACCGACGGCCTACGAACGTGAGCGCCCGCGGCCGCCCCGGGTGAGGCTCGCATGGACCGCCTTCTCCTTCTGTGAAGAGGTATCCATGCGTACGCGCAGCATCGTCACCGCAGCCGCCCTCACCCTCGTCACCGTTCTCGGTGGCGCCGCGACCGCGGTCGCGGACCCGGGTCCCGACGCCAACGCCGAAGCCACGGTCAGCGACTCCCCCGGCGTCCTCAGCGGCAACTCGCTGCAGGTCCCCGTCGACCTCGGCCTCAACCTGTGCGGCAACAGCGTTGACGTCATCGGCCTGCTCAACCCGGCCCTCGGCAATCAGTGCAAGAACGGCTGACGGCCGAAACGGCCTGACGCCCCGCGTGCGCCCCCCGGACGCGCTCCGCGCATCGGCCGCATGAACCATGCGGACGGGTGGGCTTCTCCCGAAGGCCGTGTACGGCTCGAACGGACCGGAAAAGCCTTCTTGCGATCTTCACACCCACAAGAAAGGACTGCTTCATGCGTTTGCGTACTGCTGTAGCCACCACTGTCCTGGCCGCCATCACCGTCCTCGGCGGGGCGGGCATCGCCTCCGCCAACGACGGCCCCTACGGAGTCGACAACGACGCCGTCAACGTCGAGCACCACGAGGTCAACGTCGCGTCCTTCGGCGACATGGTCCTCGACTGATCTGTCTGACCGGCACCACCAGCAGACAGCTCAGCCCCCTCTCGCCTTCGGGCGGGAGGGGTCCGGTCTTTTCGGGCGCTACTTCCCGGCGCCCGGCTTCTTCTTCGGCGCGGAACCGGCGGCCTCGCCCGCCGACGCGCCGACAGGCTCCTTCGCCGACTCCTCCTCGGGGTCCTTGAAGTCCACCTTGCGCATGTGCCGGTTCATCGACTTCATGAGGCCCCAGACGGCCAGTGCCATCACCGCGAAGACGATGAAGCCGAGGACGCCGGGCGTCACCTTGTCGTCGTCGACCTCCTTGGCAAGAGGGACGAGATGCGTCATTGCCAGATGTGCGTTCACGCTAGGCATTGTCGCGGATGCCCGCAAAGAGGTCGTCCTCGGGGAGGGAAGTATCGACGAGCGACTTCGCGAGCTCGTACTCCTCCGTGGGCCAGACCTCCTTCTGGATCTCCATCGGCACCCGGAACCAGCCGCCGTCGGGGTCGATCTGCGTGGCGTGCGCGATCAGGGCCTTGTCGCGGGTCTCGTAGAAGTCGGCACACGGAACGTGCGTGGTCAGCGTGCGCTCGACCCGCTCGAACTCGTCCCAGCGCTTGAGCCAGTCCCCGTACGGCGACTCCAGGCCGCGGTCGATCATCGCGTGGTGCAGCGCCTCGGTGCGCGGCCGGTTGAAGCCCTGGTTGTAGTAGAGCTTCTGCGGCTGGAAGACCGGGCCGAACTCGCTCTCGGGGTACTTCTCGGC
Organism: Streptomyces sp. NPDC042371; assembly: GCF_056437465.1. NCBI lineage: Bacteria > Bacillati > Actinomycetota > Actinomycetes > Kitasatosporales > Streptomycetaceae > Streptomyces > Streptomyces sp. NPDC042371. Next base: position 464,020 of record NZ_JBWKAP010000002.1, read on the forward strand.
GTCGGCCGCGCCGTCGAAGGCCACCATCGAGATCTTGTGGGTCATGATGTGGTCGGGGTGCGGGTACCCGCCGTTCTCGTCGTACGTCGTGATGACCTGCGGACGGAAAGAGCGGATCTGCCGGACCAGCTCACCGGCCGCCTTGTCGACGTCCTCCAGGGCGAAGCAGCCCTCGGGCAGCGGCGGCAGCGGGTCGCCCTCGGGCAGGCCGGAGTCGACGAAGCCGAGCCAGTCCTGCTTGACGCCGAGAATCTCGCGCGCCTCGTCCATCTCCTTCCTGCGCACCTCGTGGATGTTCTCCTGGATGTACTTGTCACCCTGGAGCTTGGGGTTGAGGATGTCGCCGCGCTCCCCGCCCGTGCAGGTCACCACGTGCACGTCCACCCCCTCGGACACGTACTTGGCCATGGTGGCCGCGCCCTTGCTCGATTCGTCGTCGGGGTGGGCGTGAACGGCCATCAGTCGCAGCTGCTGAGTCAAGACTCGATCCTCAAGGTATTGGGCGCCCTCGTGATTCCGGCGCATCAGGCGGCTTCTATAGTGACGGAACCGGGGGGCGGAAAATTCCGGCATCCCCTGTTCCTGGAGGACGATCATGGCGGCGGCGGGCTCGAAGCTCCCCGAGGGGCACTCGGAGGGGCTCCCGGCGGGACCTCCCGGCGGGCTTCCCGAAGGGCGGTACGGCCGCGCGCGCACGGCCGACGAAGCCGCCGACCGCAAGCTGAAGATCATCGGCTCGGTGCTCGGCGTGCTCCTGCTGGGCGTCATCGGATGGTTCGGCTACGACTACGTCAACGGTACGAAGGTCAGCGGCGAGGTCATCAAGTTCGACGTCGTCTCCGACCACGCCGTCGAGGCCCATCTGGAGGTCCGCAAGGACACCGGGGCCAAGGGCTACTGCACCCTGCGCTCGCAGGCCGAGTCCGGTGCCGAGGTCGGCCGCGCGGACTTCCGCTTCGACCAGCGCACGGACCGCATCGACAAGGTCGTCACGCTGCGCACGACGAAGAAGGCCACCAGCGTCGAGCTGCTGGGCTGCCACTCGGACTGAGGTCGGACGGCTTTACCGCGCCCACCTGCGTTGACGCAAATCTGATGGCTTATGTCCTCCCCCTCGGCCTCCCGAATTGTTAGGCTCGTGGTTTCGCCCACCCGAGAAGGAACATCCTTCTGGGTAGGGCGATGCTTTGTATTCCCAGTACCTACGAGGAGCACCTGTGACCCAGACCAGCGACAACGTCACCTGGCTGACCCAGGAGGCGTACAACCAGCTCAAGGCCGAGCTGGAGTACCTGTCTGGTCCTGCGCGCACCGAGATCGCGACGAAGATCGCGGCGGCGCGCGAGGAGGGCGACCTGCGTGAGAACGGCGGGTACCACGCGGCCAAGGAGGAGCAGGGCAAGCAGGAGCTCCGCGTCCGCCAGCTGACGCAGCTCCTTGAGCATGCGCGCGTGGGCGAGGCCCCGGCCGACGACGGCGTCGTGGAGCCCGGCATGGTCGTCACCATCGCCTTCGACGGCGACGAGGACGACACCTTGACGTTCCTGCTCGCCTCTCGTGAGTACGCGAGCGCCGACATCGAGACGTATTCACCGCAGTCCCCGCTGGGCACCGGCGTGAACGGCAAGCGGGTGGGCGAGGACGCGGAGTACGAACTGCCGAACGGCAAGTTCGCCTCCGTGAAGATCCTCAAGGCGAAGCCGTACTCGGCCTGACACCCGTATCGCGGATACGACAGGGCCCCGGCGCGTGAAGCGCCGGGGCCCTGTCGCGTCTCAGGCCCCGTCCCGGGCCGTGTGCCTCAGGCCGTCGCCGAGCGGTACTTGCGCACGGCCAGCGTGCGGAACAGCAGGATGATCAGCACCGACCAGATCAGCGAGGCCCACACGGGGTGCTCCATCGGCCACGCCCCGGTCACGGACTTCGGGACGCCGTCGATCGTGTTGCCGAACAGCTCACGGGCCGCGGCCACCGTGGCACTGAAGGGGTTCCACTCGGCGACGTACTGCAGGAACCGTGGCATGCCGTTGACCGGCACGAACGCGTTCGAGATGAACGTCAACGGGAACAGCCAGATCAGGCCACCCGATGTCGCCGCCTCCGGTGTCCGCACGGACAGGCCGATCAGTGCGCCGATCCAGGTGAATGCATAACCGAGCAGCAGAAGCAGGCCGAAGCCCAGGAGCACCTTGCCGATGTTCTCGTGGGTGCGCCAGCCGACGAGCAGGGCAACCACCGCGAGCACCGCGAGCGTGATGGCCGTCTGCACGAGGTCGGCGAGGGTGCGGCCGGTGAGGACCGCGCCGCGCGCCATGGGCAGCGAACGGAAGCGGTCGATGAGGCCCTTGTGCATGTCGTCGGCGATGCCTGCCCCCGCGCCCGCGGTGGCGAAGGTGACGGTCTGCGCGAAGATGCCCGCCATCAGGAATTCCTTGTACGCCCCGGCGCTGACGCCCGCGCCCGGAATGGCGATCGAGCCGCCGAAGACGTACGTGAACAGGACCACGAACATGACCGGCTGGATGATCCCGAAGAGGATCATCTCGGGAATCCTGGTCATGCGGATCAGGTTGCGCTTGGCGACGACCAGGGAGTCCCTGACGGACTGGCCGATGCCGCCGGCGGGCCTGGGCCCGGCGGTGGGCACGGCGTCGGTGACGGTGCTCACTTGGCGGTCTCCTTCTGGCTCTCGGCGTCGGCGTCGGCGCCCTCTCCCTTGGTCTCGTCCGCGACTTCGGCGACGTGCCCGGTGAGGGAGATGAAGACGTCGTCGAGGGTCGGGCGGCGCAGGCCGATGTCGTCGATCTCCACACCGCGGGCGTCCAGCTCGCGGATGACCTCGGCGAGCAGCTTGGCGCCGCCGGTGACGGGGACGGTCAGCTTGCGGGTGTGCTGGGCGACGGCGACCTCGCCCTTGCCGAAGCCGCGCAGGATCTCGGACGCGGTCGCGATGTGCTCGCGCTCGTGCACCACGACCTCGACGCGCTCGCCGCCGGTCTGGCCCTTGAGCTGGTCGGAGGTGCCGCGGGCGATGACGCGGCCGTGGTCGACGACGCAGATGTCGTGCGCGAGGTGGTCGGCCTCTTCGAGGTACTGCGTGGTCAGGAGCAGGGTCGTGCCGCCCTGGACGAGCTCCTGGATGACCTCCCACAGCTGCTGGCGGTTGCGCGGGTCCAGGCCGGTGGTCGGCTCGTCCATGAACATCACGGGGGGCGAGACGACGAGCGCGGCGGCGAGGTCGAGGCGGCGGCGCATGCCGCCGGAGTACGTCTTGGAGGGGCGGTCCGCGGCGTCGGCGAGGTTGAACCGGTCGAGCAGCTCGGCCGCCCTGGCCTTCGCCTGCTTGGCCCGCATCTGGTAGAGCTGGCCGACCATCTGGAGGTTCTCGCGGCCGGTCAGATACTCGTCCACGGCCGCGAACTGGCCGGACAGACCGATGGAGCGCCGCACCTCGTTGGGGTGCTTGAGGACGTCGATGCCCGCGACGACCGCTCTGCCGCTGTCGGGCCTGAGCAGCGTCGTGAGGCAGCGGACCGCCGTGGTCTTCCCCGCGCCGTTCGGTCCGAGGAGGCCGAGCACGGTTCCTTCCGGGACATCCAGATCGACGCCGTCCAGAGCCCGTACGTCGCCGAAGGTCTTCACCAGACCTTCGGCGTAGATCGCGCCTGGCATGTGGGTTCTCCCCTGATGTGGATTGCTTCGGGTGAAGTTCCTACGGAAAAGCTTAGATTTGCCGGACTTCGTGCGCCCGGCGACAGGTGACGAGAGGCACACCATAACGCGATACATCGCGTTGGCTCAGCTGTTTTTCCAAAGTTCCGGCCACGACCGGGTGGCGCGGATTCAGCCGATGACCGTGTAGCCCGCCGCCCGCAGCGCCACGCCCACCTCGACGCAGTGCTCGGGCCCCTTCGTCTCCAGGTGCAGCTCCACCTCGGCCTCCGTGAGCCCGAGGCGGGGGTCCGTGCGCACGTGGCTCACGTCGAGGACGTTGGCGTCCACCTCCGACAGCACACCGAGGAGGGTCGCCAGCGCCCCGGGGCGGTCCGTCAGGCGCAGCCGCAGCGAGAGGTAGCGGCCCGCCGCCGCCATGCCGTGCCGCAGGATGCGCTGCATCAGGAGCGGGTCCACGTTGCCGCCCGACAGCAGCGCCACCACCGGGCCCTCGAACGCCTTCGGGTCGCTCATCAGGGCCGCGACCGGGCTGGCACCGGCCGGCTCGACGACCAGCTTGGCCCGCTCCAGACAGAGCAGCAGGGCGCTGGAGAGCTCGTCCTCGGAGACCGTGACGACATCGTCGACCAGGTCCTCCACCAGCCGAAACGGTACGTCTCCGGGGCGTCCCACCTTGATGCCGTCGGCCATCGTCGCGGGGTTCTTGACCGACACCGGGTGCCCGGCGGCCATCGAGGGCGGATAGGCCGCGGCCCCGGCCGCCTGCACGCCGATCACCTTCACGTCCGGGCGCAGCGCCTTGACCGCGACCGCGATGCCCGCCACGAGCCCGCCGCCCCCGATGCCGACGAGGAGGCTGCGCACCTCGGGGCACTGCTCCAGGATCTCCAGGCCGACCGTGCCCTGCCCCGCGATGATGTCCGCGTGGTCGAAGGGGTGGATGAAGACCGCGCCCGTCCGGTCCGCGTACTCCTGCGCGGCGGCCAGCGTCTCGTCGACCACCTGGCCGTGCAGCCGCACCTCCGCGCCGTAGTCGCGCGTCGCGGCGACCTTGGGCAGCGGCGCTCCGACCGGCATGAACACCGTGGAGCGCACGCCGAGGAGCGAGGACGCCAGCGCCACGCCCTGGGCGTGATTGCCCGCGCTGGCGGCGACCACACCGGCGGCGCGCTCCTCGGGGAGCAGGCCCGCGATCCGTACGTACGCGCCGCGCAGCTTGAACGAACCCGTCCGCTGCAGGTTCTCGCACTTGAGGTGCACAGGGGCCCCGACCAGCCCGGACAGGTACCTGCTGCCCTCCATCGCCGTCATCCGGGCCACTCCGGAGAGCATCTTCTGCGCACCGCGCACATCGTCGAGGGTCACCGTCGGCAGGGGCTTCGGCAAGGAGTGCGGCGTGCGGTAGCTCATGACGGCAAGTCTTGCAGCCGACGCCCCGGTCCTCCTGGGATGACCAAGGAACGAGACCGTTCTCCCCCGGGTTTGCGCAGCGCAGGTACGGTACCCGCCGCGGCCGCGTACCCTGTCCCCCAACCCATCGCCCTCGCATGAAGTGAGCCCCCGGCCATGCCCACAACTCCGGACATGACGACCGCCAGCGATCCCGCCCTCCTGGACAGCCTGCAACACCAGGTGGCGGTCTTCGCCCGCCGCGCGGAGCAGACTCGCCTCGGCGGCGTCGGCCAGGTCCGCAACTCCATGGACCGCGCCGCCTATCTGCTGCTCAACCGCCTCGACAAGGAGGGGCCGATGGGCGTCAAGGCGCTCGCGGCGAGCATGGGCATCGATTCCTCGACCGTCACCAGGCAGGTCGCCCCGCTCGTCGACACGGGCCTCGTCAAGCGGACCTCGCACCCCGAGGACGGCCGCGCCGTGGTGCTCCAGCTGTCCCCGCGCGGTCAGGCCAGACTCGACGAGGTGCGCTCCTCGCGGCGCGAGCTGATGGCCGAGCTGACGCAGGACTGGGCCCCGGCGGAGCGCGAGAGCTTCTGTGCGCTCCTCACACGCTTCAATTCCGCCCTCAGTGCGCGTCAGACGTCACAGACGGCACCCGTGGGAGAGGTTCCGGCCACTCCGGAGTCTTGACCCCGGCCCCGCCTCTGGCCTCATATGAGACCGGGATCCCCCTTCCTCGTGGCCGGGAGGTGCGGTGCGAGAACGGCAGGCGCTCCAGAGCGCCCGCCGTGCCCGGGAGTTCGAGGCGTTCGTCGCGGGCGCGGCAGGGCGGCTCCTGCATGCCGCGACCCTGCTCACCGCCGAGCCCCCGGACGACAATCCACGCGCGCGTGCCCTGCTGACCGCGGCGCTCGCGCACACCTACGCGTCGTGGGACCGGCTGCGCGGCGAGGACCCCTACGACCGCACCCGCCAGCAGGTCGCCCTCCGCTTCGGCCGTGCGGCCTGGCGCCTCCGCCGCGGCCACGGCGGGGTCCTGGACCGGCTGCGGCCCCAGGAGCGGCTGATTCTCGTCCTGCGGATGTACGAGGGCGTGGCCGAGGAGCAGACGGCGGCGCTCCTCGGACTGCCCGCCGAGCGGGTCCGGGGGGTCTGTGCCCGCGCCACCGCGACGGTGCTGCACCCGCCGCGGGGGCCCGCGCCCGCCCGGACGCTGAGCGGGGCGGCGCCCTCATGAGTCAGTACGAGCGCAAGGAACAGGCGATCCGGCGGCTCCTGGAGGGCGCGACGCCCGCCGTGCCGCCCGAACTCCTCCACGACGCGGTACGGCGGGGCAGCCGCTCGCTGCGGCGCCGCAGGGCGGTGCGGCGGGCCCTGTGGACGCTGCTCTTCGCCGCCGCGGTGGCGTTCGTCGTGTGGGCGTCCGTCACCCGGCCGTGGGTGGAGCCGCCGACGGACACGACCCCACCCCTGACCCGCTGGTGACCAGGACAGGTCCTAGCCGCCCAGCGCCTGCTGCAGGTCGGCGACGAGGTCGTCAGCCGACTCGATGCCCACCGAGAGCCGCACGAGGTCCGCGGGGACCTCCAGGGCCGAGCCCACGACCGAGGCGTGCGTCATGCGGCCCGGGTGCTCGATCAGGGACTCGACGCCGCCCAGGGACTCGCCCAGGGTGAACAGCTTGGCGCGGTTGCAGACCTCGACGGCCGCCTCTTCGCCGCCGTCGACCTGGAACGACACCATGCCGCCGAACGACCTCATCTGCTTGGCGGCGATCTCGTGACCGGGGTGCTCCGGAAGGCCCGGGTACAGGACGCGGCTCACGCGCGAGTGCCGGGTCAGCATCTCGGTGACCTTGGTGGCGTTCTCGCTGTGCCGGTCCATGCGTACCGCGAGGGTCTTGATGCCGCGCAGCACCAGCCAGGCGTCGAAGGGCCCGGCGACGGCGCCCATCGCGTTCTGGTGGTACGCCAACTCCTCGCCCAGCTCCGCGTCGTTGACGACGAGCGCGCCGCCGACGACGTCCGAGTGGCCGCCCATGTACTTCGTCATGGAGTGCACGACGACGTCCGCGCCGAGCGCGAGCGGCTGCTGGAGGTAGGGGCTCGCGAAGGTGTTGTCGACGACGAGGCGCACCCCGGCCTCGCGGGCGATCTGCGCGACCGCGGCGATGTCGGTGATGCCGAGCAGCGGGTTGGAGGGGGTCTCCACCCAGATCGCCTTCGTGCGGTCGGTCAGCGCGGCCCGCACGGACTCCGGGTCGGAGGTGTCCGCGACGGACCACTCCACGCCCCACCGCGAGACGACCTTGGCGAAGAGCCGGAAGGTGCCGCCGTACGCGTCGTTGGGGATCACCACGTGGTCGCCGGGGGCGAGCAGCGTACGGAGGAGGCAGTCCTCGGCCGCCAGTCCGGACGCGAAGGCGAGTCCGCGGCGGCCGCCCTCCAGTGCGGCCAGGTTCTCTTCGAGGGCGGTCCTCGTCGGGTTGGCGCTGCGGCTGTACTCATAGCCGCCGCGCAGACCGCCGACGCCGTCCTGCTTGTAGGTCGAGACCTGGTAGATGGGCGGGACCACGGCGCCGGTGAGGGGGTCGGCGGTGTTGCCCGCGTGGATCGCCACGGTCTCGAAGCTCTGCGTGCTGTGCGAGTCACTCATGCGGCCTGAGCGTAGTGCGCGCACGGGTCCTTCTGCCGGGTCGGTCCGGGTACGTCCCGGCAGGTTGGCCAATTGTCCGACGCGTCTGGTTCGCTTGTGTCATGGAGATTCTCTGGTTCCTGTTCGCGGTGATCATGATCGGTGCGGTCCTGGGGCCCGTACTGCTGCGCAGGCGCGGCGGAATCCGGCAGGTAGCCCCCGGCTCGCCGGACGCCGCGGACCCGGCGAATTACGGCTTCCTGCGCCAGGAGGAGCTGGACATCCGCATGCCGGGTCCCGACGCGGATCTCCTCGAAGTGCTCGACCTCGTGCAGCGCACGCAGGAGTGGAAGGCCGCGTCCCAGCTCCTCGCGGGCACGGAGACGCACGGCGAGCGGCGCTGGCAGCGCGTGCAGGCCTTCGCGGGCGCGGCCTCCCTGGAGCTGCAGCAGCGGCCCGGCGGCGTCAGCGACAACCCCGGCGGGCAGTGGCTGCGGGTGTGGCGTGCCGAGACGCCCAAGGACGCGGGCGGCGCGGCGGTGCACGCGGAGTTCCTCGTGCAGCAGGCGTGGCGCACGGCGGCGCAGGGGACGGACGAGTTCCGGATCATCCTGGAGGAGGCGAAGGAGGCCTGCGCGCAGGCGGCGCTGCTCTCCCCCGGCGACCCGGTGCCCTACATCATCGAGCTCTCCATCGCCCGCGGACTCGCCTACCCCCGCGAGGAGTTCGAGCAGCTCTGGCTCAAGATCCTGGACCGCGCGCCCGCGCACATGGGCGCCCATCTCGCGGCGCTGCACTACTGGTGCGAGAAGTGGCACGGCTCGCGAGACCTCGCGTACGACTTCGCGGAGGCCGCGGCCGCCCGCGCGCCCCGCGGCTCCCTGCTCGCGGCGCTCCCCCTCTTCGGGGTCTACGAGCACCTGCCCGAGGTCAACCTGGTGCGCGGTTTCTACGAGAGCGAGGTCGTCACCAAGGCCGTCGAGGGTGCGCTCTTCGCGGTGCACTCCGCGCGCGCGGACGACCCGATGCTGGCGCACGTCCGCCATCTCCTGGTCTTCTTCCTGGTCCGCAGCCAGCGCTGGTCGGAGGCGATGAACCAGCTGGTGCACGTGGACGGCCACGTGGGCGCGCTGCCCTGGACGCTGTCCGAGGACCCCGCTTCGGACTACGCGGTGTACCGCGCGCTGGCGGTCGCGGGGTACGAGGCGAACGGCGGCAGCCCGGCGACGCTCTCGCACTGAGCGGGGCAGCCCCGGCCGGAATGCGTCACCCCGTCCGTACGTTGACGTCGTAGACCCCTGTCACGCACGAGGAGAGACCCCATGATCTTCGGCCGCACGCCCGAGCTCCCGACCGCCGAGCAGGCCCTCAAGGGCCGGGCGACTCCGGAATTCGAGGTCCCCTCCCGCCACACGGTCCTCGGCAACCAGCTGCTCGGCCCCTACCCCGACGGCCTGGAGGTGGCGGACTTCGCGCTGGGCTGCTTCTGGGGGGCGGAGCGCAAGTTCTGGCAGACCGAGGGCGTCTGGACGACGTACGTGGGCTACCAGGGCGGCTTCACGGAAAACCCCTCCTACGAAGAGGTGTGCTCCGGCCTGACCGGCCACACGGAGGCGGTCCGCGTCGTCTTCGACCCGTCGAAGGTCACGTACGCCGAGCTCCTGAAGCTGTTCTGGGAGTCCCACAACCCCACGCAGGGCTTCCGCCAGGGCAACGACGTGGGCACGCAGTACCGCTCGGCGATCTACACGCACTCCCCCGAGCAGGAGGAGACGGCGACGGCGTCCCTGGCGGCCTTCCAGAAGGTCCTGACGGCCGCGGGCCACGGCACGATCACGACGACGATCCTCCCGGCGTCCGACCGCACGCTCTGGCCCGCGGAGGCATACCACCAGCAGTACTTGGACAAGAACCCCGACGGCTACTGCGGCATCGGCGGCACGGGCGCGACGCTCGACTCCCCGTCGGAGACGAACTGGGGCCGCTCCTGCCCGACCGGGGTGGCCCGAGCGGAGGGCTGAGCGCGGCGTGCCGGGGAGGCGGAACCGGGACCCGACGCCTCCCCCGCCCTCCTTCCTCCCACCGGGCCCCTCAGTCGACCCCGAGGTCACGCCGCATGACGCGGCGGAGTTCGGCGACGGCCGCGTCGTTCCCCGCCTCCAGCTCCGCGTAGGCCTCGCTGTCGGCCGTCACGCCCTCCAGGACGCGGTCCCGGGTCGTCCGCAGGGCGATGAAGGCGGATCTGGCCGCCTCGACGACGTCGGACGGGGCGATGATCGCCAGCTGGTGCCGGATCTCGTAGGCGCCCGGCGCGAGGAAGCCGTCCCGGACCCCGCGCGCGTGCTCCTCGCTGCCGGGCGCGGGGCCGCCTCCGGCCTGCGCCGCCTCGTGCAGCGCCGTGCGGACGCGGGAGAGCGCCGCGGTGTACTCCGCGTACAGCTGCCGCCGCGTCGCCGTCTCGCGTTCCCCGCTCTCCCGGCGCCACCGGATCCGGTCGGCCAGGAGCGTGGCGCCGATGCCGATTCCCGCGCCGAGCAGCGTGCTTACAGGCGATATCCACTCCACGAGGACAGGACCCTAACGCCCCGCCCCCCCGCCCCTCTGCCCTCAGCGAATCTGCCGCCAGCCGAGATTTCGGACAGGGGCGGGGGGCGCGGGCAACAGTGGAGGGAGAGCGGGGCGTTGGGTGCCGCTGGGGACCTGGGAGGCGTTATGTCAGTGCGGGAGAGTGGCTGGGAGAGCTCGCGGCCGCGGGGGGAGGACGGGGACACCGCCCCCTCGCGGTTCGACGACCATCTCGCCGCGCAACTGCTCAACCAGCGGATCGTGTTCCTCGGGACGCAGGTCGACGAGGTGTCCGCCAACCGCGTGTGCGCACAGATGCTGTTGCTGTCGGCGGAGGACCCGAAGACCGACATCAGTCTGTACATCAACAGCCCGGGCGGGTCCGTCACCGCCGGGCTCGCCGTCTACGACACCATGCGGCTCATCCCGAACGACGTGGCCACCCTCGCCATGGGGTTCGCCGCGAGCATGGGGCAGTTCCTGCTGAGCGTGGGCACGCACGGGAAGCGGTTCGCGCTGCCCAACGCGCGGATCATGATGCACCAGCCCTCGGCCGGGATCGGCGGCACCACCGCGGACATCGCCATCCAGGCGGAGAACCTGGAGTTCACGAAGCGGACCATTGAGCGGCTCACCGCCGAGCACACCGGGCAGAGCCCGGAGACGATCTCGCGGGACGGCGACCGCGACCGGTGGTTCACCGCCGAGCAGGCCAAGGAGTACGGAATGGTCGACCACGTGGTCGCCTCGCTGGACGACGTGCGGCCCGCCGGGTCGAAGCGCCGTATCGGACTGGGAATCTGAGGAGGAGGAAGAAATGAGTCAGTACACCATTCCCACCGTCATCGAGCGCACTCCGCAGGGCGGCGAGCGCGCATACGACGTCTACAGCAGGCTGCTCTCCGAGCGGATCATCTTTCTCGGCACGGAGATCGACGACGGCGTCGCCAATGTCGTCATCGCGCAGCTGCTGCATCTGGAGTCGTCCGCCCCCGAGCGCGAGGTCTCCATCTACATCAACTCGCCCGGCGGATCCTTCACTTCACTCATGGCCATCTACGACACCATGAGCTTCATCACCGCGCCGATCTCGACGTTCTGCGTCGGCCAGGCCGCCTCGACGGCCGCCGTACTGCTCGCGGGCGGCGACCCGGGACGGCGGTTCGTGCTCGACCACGCTCGCGTGCTGCTCGGGCAGCCCGCGAGCCGTGGCCAGCAGGGCACGGTGTCGGACCTCAGCCTGCAGGCCAAGGAGATGCTCCGGATCCGCTCGCAGGTCGAGGAGGTGCTGGCCCACCACACGCACCACGACATCACGACGCTCCGCGCCGACATGGACCGCGACAAGTTCTTCACCGCGCAGGAAGCGGTCGCGTACGGCCTCGCGGACCAGGTGCTCAGCAGGCGCGCGCTGCCCGCCGCAGCCTAGGCCCTGCCCTAGGCAGCCAGGCGGACCTCGCCCTGGTACGAAGCCCTGGCCGGCCTCACGCGGGGAAGGCCGGCCAGCCGGGTCTGGGCCAGGGACAGCAGGTCGGGCAGGCCGAGGCCGAGTGCGCGGGCGGCGGCCGCAAGGACCTCGGACGAGGCCTCCTTGCGGCCGCGCTCCAGCTCGGAGAGGTACGGCATGGAGATCCGGGCGGCCTCGGCCACGTCCTTGAGCGTGCGCTCCTGCGCGAGGCGCTCATGACGCAGGACGTCACCGACGACGTCGCGCCAGAGGGGTTCCTTGCCCGCCGCTGCCTCCCTGGACGGGGCGGGGTTCGGCGCCGCCTTGACCGGGCGCAGGTGGATGACGCGGGCTTCGTTCGCCTTCTGGCGCTCTTGGCTGCTCACTTCCCCAGCGTAGGAGGGGTACGGCCGTCGGCGCAGTGCGGAGCGTTCCGCCGCCCGCGAAATCCCGGATCAACTGCCCTGGGGCCAGGCACCCATTACGTCTTCGACGAGCCCACCGATGACGCGTCCCGCCCCCAGCTCGCCAGCAGCCGCAGCCCCTGCGCCGACGCCGAGTCCGGCTCCGCGTGGTACATCATCAGGGACTGGTCGCAGTCGTCCGGCAGCCGCAGCGTCTCGAACGACAGCGTCAGGTCGCCCACCAGGGCGTGGCGCATGTGCTTGACGCCGTGGCCCTTCTCCCGGACGTCGTGCGTGGCCCACAGGCCCCTGAACTCCTCGCTCTTCACGGAGAGTTCACCGACCAGCGCGGACAGCTCGGGGTCGTTGGGATAGCAGCCCGCGTCCATCCGCAGATAGCTGACGATGTCCGACGCCTTCTGCTCCCAGTTCACGAACAGCTCGCGCGAGCGCGGGTCGAGGAAGCAGATGCGCGCCCAGTTCCGGTCGCCCGGCGCGAGCTCGCCCCAGTCGCCGAAGAGCGCCGCGGCGAGCGCGTTCCACCCGAGGATGTCCGTCCGGCGGCCGACCACGTACGCGGGCACGGACTGGATGGAGTCAAGGAGCTGCTGCAGGGCGGGCCGCATGTGCTGCTGGCGCGCCGCCCGCTTCTTCTTCAGGGTCTTCGGCTTCGCCAGCCGCGTCAGGTGCGCGTGCTCCGCGTCGGTGAGCCGCAGGGCCCGCGCGATGGCGTCGAGCACCTCGCCGGAGACGTTGCGGCCGTTGCCCTGTTCGAGCCGGGTGTAGTACGCGACGGAGACCCCGGCGAGCTGCGCGAGCTCCTCGCGGCGCAGGCCGGGCACCCTGCGGTGCCGTCCGAAGTTCGGCAGGCCGACGTCCTGGGGCTGCAGCCGGGCCCTGCGGGTGCGCAGGAATTCGCTCAGCTCGGCCCGGCTGTCGAGGAGCGCGGGGTTCTCGTCCATGCTTCCAGTATCCAGGCTCGTACGTGCCCGAGCCTGACCCCGCCAGTGGTAGGCACAGTGGTCGTAGGCAGAACGGGTGTCTGGGTGACACCGCAGGTCAGTGGCAGCCTCGAGGACATGACTGAGCAGATCACCACCGTTTCCGCCTACGCCGCTCCCGCCCCCGAGGCGCCCCTGGAGCGGACCACCGTGCCGCGCCGCGCCGTCGGCGAGTTCGACGTCCTGATCGACATCAAGTACGCCGGTATCTGCCACTCGGACATTCACCAGGCCCGCGACGGCTGGGGCAAGGGCATCTATCCGATGGTGCCCGGCCACGAGATCGCCGGTGTCGTCACCGAGGTCGGCCCCGGTGTCACCAAGTTCACCGTGGGTGACCGCGTCGGCGTCGGCTGCATGGTCGACTCCTGCCGCGAGTGCGAGAACTGCAAGGCAGGCCTGGAGCAGTACTGCGCGCAGGGCAACATCGGCACGTACAACGCGCTCGACAAGAACGGCGAGCCGACCTACGGCGGCTACTCCACGCACATCGTCGTGGACGAGGCGTTCACCGTCCGCATCCCCGACGGGCTCTCCCTCGACGTGGCCGCCCCGCTGCTCTGCGCGGGCATCACGACGTACTCCCCGCTCGCGCACTGGCACGCGGGCCCCGGCAAGAAGGTCGCCGTCGTCGGCCTCGGCGGTCTCGGCCACATGGCCGTCAAGATCGCGCACGCCATGGGCGCCGAGGTCACCGTCCTTTCGCAGACCCTGCGCAAGAAGGACGACGGCCTGAAGCTGGGCGCCGACCACTACTACGCGACCAGCGACGACGCCACGTTCGAGCAGCTCACGGGCTCCTTCGACCTGATCCTCTCGACGGTCTCGGCGCCGCTTCCCCTGGACAAGTACCTGGGCCTGCTGCGCACGGACGGCGCCTTCGTGAACGTCGGCGCCCCCGAGGAGCCGGTCTCCCTCAACCTGTTCTCCGTGATCGCAGGCCGCAAGACCCTCGCGGGCTCCGGCATCGGCGGCATCCAGGAGACGCAGGAGATGCTGGACTTCTGCGCCGCGCACGGGCTCGGCTCGGAGATCGAGCTGATCCGCGCCGACCAGATCAACGAGGCGTACGAGCGGGTCCTCGCCAGCGACGTGCGCTACCGCTTCGTGATCGACACCGCGACGATCTGACGTCGGCGATCCGCCTTCCGGCGATCCGTGTGGCCTGAAGCCGTCTCGGCCGTGGGGCCTAGGCCCCATGGCGCACCGCGCCGGACCCGCCGACCGATACGGCGCCCGCTCTGCCGTCCTACCGTTGCCCGTGCCACCACAGGGCACAGGGCAACGGTAGGACGGCAGACCCGGGAGGTCACACGATGTCGATCGAGCTGAACCACACCATCGTCGCGGCGCGGGACAAGAAGGAGTCCGCCCAGTTCCTCGCGGACATCCTGGGCCTGGAGGTGAGCCCCCAGTACGGCCCCTTCATCCCGGTGGAGATCCCCAACGGCGTGACCCTCGACTTCTACGAGAGCGACGGCGGGCCGATCGCGACCCAGCACTACGCCTTCCTCGTCTCCGAGGACGAGTTCGACGAGATCTTCGGGCGCATCAAGAGCCGCGGCCTCACCTACTGGGCCGACCCGTACCACCAGCGCGTCAACGAGACCAACACCAACGACGGCGGCCGCGGCGTCTACTGGGACGACCCGAACGGCCACAACCTGGAGATCATCACCAGGCCCTACGGCTCCGGGAGCTGATCTCTCCCCAGTCCCACAGCGCCTGCAGAACCGGCCCCAGCTCGCGGCCGCGCGCGGTGAGTTCATAGGTCACCGTGGAGGGCCAGCCGGGGGTCCGGGTGCGGTGGACCGCGCCCGCTGCGACCAACTGCGCCAGACGCTCGGTCAGCGTCTTGTCGGACAACTGCGGGAGCGCTGCGGACAGTTCGCCATACGTGTGGGTGTCTCTGCGCAGCAGCTCGCGGACGACGAGCGTGGTCCAGCGGCCGCGCAGCGCCGCAAGCGTGATCTCCACGGGGCAGTCGGGGCTCGGGGCGGCGACCTCGGCCAGGGCGTCGTCGGGCAGCCCGGGGCGTGCGGCGCTTACCGTTCGGTGAGTCACGAGGGGGCCTCCTACGGTTCGGTCATGACCGAGAGCATGAGCAACAGCATGACCGAAAGCCCGGCCGACCGGACGGTGTCCGCCCTGCCCACGCGGCCCGAGGACGTCCCCGAGGCCTTCGCGGCGCGGTTCAACAGCGGGGATCCGCAGGCCGTGCGCGAGCTCTACGAGGAGCGGGCCGCCTTCGTGCCCGAGTCGGGGGACGCCGTGCACGGTGGTGCGGAGATCGCCGCCGCGAACGCGCCCTTCCTCGCCCTCGGCCTGCCGATCTCCGTGCGGCCCCGGCACGTGCACGTCGCGGGGGACGTCGCGCTGCTCGTCGTCGACTGGGAGATCGGCGCGGGTGAGGCCCGGTCCACGGCCACCGACGTGGTACGACGCGGCACCGACGGGTGCTGGCGATATGTGATCGACAGTCCGTTCGGTGCCGCGCCGTCAGGTGTCAGCCGTTAGCCGACGCCGGGGGTGCGTCTACTTGCTGTAGAACGCGTTGTAGATCGACAGCGTCGACTTGTTGCCCTTCTTGTCCGCGATCTTGGCGTGGAACGAGATGGCCTTGTTCTTCGCCGGGTTCTTCACGGAGATCTTGCCGTTGGTGACCGTGGCCTTCTTCCAGGTCTGGCCGTAGTCGTAGGAGACGTACACGGCAAGGGACTTGAGGTTCGAGCCCGCCGCCGCGCCCTGGACCGTGACCGGCACCGACTGCTTCTCGTCGGCCTTCGCACGGCTGTCCAGGCCGACCTTCGGGCCGAACCGCACCGTGGAGACCGGCAGCTTCGCCTCGTCCACCTTCTTGGAGCGGAAGCTGAAGCTCGCGTCGATCCGCGTTGAGGCCGCGCCCACCTTGACGCTGCGCTTCACGGACGTCGACAGCTTGTACGCGGCGTCGCCCGACGGCACCTTGAACGGCTTGTCGCCGACCAGCGGGTCGTCGTTCTCGCCGATCTGGGTGCCGTTGCGGGACAGCGTCGTCTTCACCGACGTCAACTTCGAGTAGCCCGCGTGGGTCTTGCCGTCGGCGAAGAGCGGGAGGTAGCCCTCGATCTCGTTGCCGCGCCGGTAGACGCCGTACTGACCGCCGATGCGGGGGCCGAAGACGGCCGTGTTGAACGTCTTCTCGTAGGTCGTGCCCGCCTTGAAGGTCTGCGGGGTGCCCAGCGAGTACCCGGCCTCGACGGTCGGCCAGCCCTCCGGGTCGACCGGACCGTCCTGCTCGAACTCCAGGCCCCACTTGACCTTGTCCCCGGTGGACACGTACAGCGTGCGGTCCGTGGGCAGCTTCGTCGGGACGGAGACGGACCAGGTGCCGCTGCCGACGGGCAGCTCACCGGCCGCGCGCAGCGAGCCCGTCTTGCCGCTCGCGGCCGCGCCGAGCCCGGCCTTGACCGTGGCCAGCTCGCTCGCCTTGTAGTGCTTGGTGTAGCCCGTGGCGACGTGCTTCACCGCGGTGCCGGAGAGGACGTTGTACTCGGTGTTGTCGCCCTTGGTCCAGACGCCCGACCACGTCTGGCTGAGCTTGACGCCGGTCGGGGCGGCACCGACGGCGCCGGTGCGGAAGTTCTTGTACTCGTCCATCAGCCAGCCGAAGCTGCTGCTGAAGTCCGCCGTCTCGACCGTGTAGTCGGGTGCGGCGAGGACGCCCTTCACATCGGTCGCGGGCACGCTGATGTCGACCGGCTTCGCGGTCCGCGCGTCCACCGTGACCGTGGTGTTCTTGGTGACGTCCACCTTCGGCTGGGCGAGCCAGTCGACACCCTTGCTGAGGTCCGCGAGGTCGACCGCGATGTTCGAGTCGAGGACGTAACTGCCCTTGGGCACACGGACCTTGAAGGTGCCGGAGGGGTCGTACGTGTCGAAGTCCGCGCCCCTGGCCGCGCCGGTCAGGCCCTGGACCGAGTCGTTGTAGTGCTTCGTCGGCTGTCCGTCACGGCCGAGGTGCTTCACCGTGAGGTCGTACGACTCCACCTCGCGGTCGACCGCGGCGGCCGTGCGCACGGACTGGCCGCCGCCGCTCGCCACGACGTACGCGGAGTACGAGCCGTCGACCGTGCCGCCCAGCTTGGAGTCGGCCGTCAGGTCGACGGAGGCGGTGCCGCCCGCGGGGACGGTCACCTTCTTCGCGCCGAGGGTGAAGAAGCCCGCGGGGGCGGGGTTGCCCTTCGGGTCGGTGGCGTCCACGGCGAGGTCGAGGGTGACCTCGTCCTTGCCGAGGTTCTTGTACGTCACCTTCTTGGTGACCGGCTTGTCGTCGGTGTGCGGCCACTGCTGCGTGCCGAAGCTCACCGACACCGGGTCGGCGATCACGGTCTGCTTGATGGCCTTGTCGACGGCGATGCGCCCCGAACCCTGCTGGAACGCCGTGTACTTGCCGCCCTTGGTGGAACCGGTGAGCGCGCCCTTGAGCTCGTCGTGCTTCCACTCCGGGTGCTGCTGCTTGAGCAGGGCGGCGGCGCCCGCCACGTGCGGGGTCGCCATCGACGTACCGGAGATCGTCAGATAGCCCTCGGGGTTCTGGCCGACCTCCTTCTCGATGACGGAGCCGGGCGCGGCGGCGGCCGTGATGTCGACGCCGGGCGCGGTCACGTCGGGCTTGATCGCGCCGTCGCCGACCCGCGGGCCCTGGCTGGAGAAGTCCGCCAGCTTGTCGTTGTCGTCGACCGCGCCCACGGTGAGGGCGGCGTCCGCGCTGCCCGGGGAGCCGACCGAGCCGGGCTCGCCGTCGTTGCCCGCGGCGATCGCGAAGAGGATGCCCTTCTCCGCGGAGAGCTTGTCGACCTGCGCTTCGAGGGGGTCGATGCCGGGGGCGTCGGAGCCGCCGAGGCTCAGGTTGACGACGTCGGCGCCCTCTGCGGCCGCCCAGTCCATGGCGGCGATGATGCCGGAGTCCTCGCCGTAGCCGTCGTCGCCGAGGACCTTGCCGTTGAGCAGCTTGGCGCCGGGCGCGACGCCCTTGAACTTCCCGCCGGACTTGGCGCCCGTCCCGGCCGCGATGGACGCGACGTGGGTGCCGTGGCCGTAGCGGTCCTTGGCGTCGGCCGACTCCGTGAAGTTCTTCTCGGCGATCACCTGGTCCTTGAGGTCCGGGTGGGTGGCGTCGACACCGGTGTCCAGCACGGCGATCTTGACGCCCTTGCCGTCGTATCCGGCGGCCCACGCCTTGTCGGCGCCGATCTGCTTGACGCTCTTGTCGAGGCTCGCCTTGCGGACGCCGTCGAACCAGACGTGGCTGATGCCGGACGCCGCGGTGCGGGCGCCGTCCTTGCCGCTGGTGAGCGCGGCCCACAGGTCGGTCGCGTCCTGTTTCGGCGTGCTGACCGCGTCGGCGTTCAGCGCCTTCAGGCTCCTGCGGACGGTGGTGTCACCGGCTCCGCGGACCTCGGCCTTGGTCGTGGCGGCGGCTCCCTTGTAGCCGACGATGACCTTCAGGGCCTTCTTCTGGGCCGCACGGTTGCGCTTCTTGTTCAGCTCCGTGACGTCGAAAAGGCGCCGGTCGAGGGTGCCGTCGGCTATCAGGCGCTGCGCGTCGGCGGGTATCAGCAGCGTGTGTCCGCCGCTGCGCCGCACCTGTACGGGGATGTGCTCCCGCCCCTTGGCACGGTCGATGCCGACCACGCGGCCGTTGGCGTCGAGGACGGCACGGTCGCCGGTGATCAGCGTGACGCGGGTCTTGCCCGCGCCCTTGCCGAGGCCGCCCTCGGCCTGGACCGTGTGCCCCGCGGGGGCGGGGTCCGCGGCAGCCGGGCTGGTCATGCCCGCCGCGAGCGCCACGGCCACCGCCGCGGCGATACTGGCCCCGCATGCTCTCTTCACTTGTCTGCGCAAGTCTCCCCCTGGAGGTATAGGGGCTCCCGCCCCCTGGATGTCGAAGTATGCCGAGGGGGCTACACCTGCTCAATAGCGGGACAGAAGTACAGAGTTGAGGCTGACCGAAATTCATGACGCCTTAACGGCAATTGGCCGGATCAGGGCAATTCCGAAATGCGGATCACCGCGTTCCCCATTTCCCGGTGGCCGGAATGGACGCAGCCGTGTGAGTGCCACGGGCGCGCGCTCGGGTGACGTACCCGCGGCCCCCGGTTGCCGCACACCCCCGCAGTGGAACGACAAGCGCCATGATCCCGATGCCCTCCCTGCGCCCGCGCGGCGCGATCCGGCTGGCCTGCCTGTGCGCCGCCGCCCTGACCCTCACCACGGCCGTGGCGGTCGCCGAACCCCACCCTTCGGGCCCAAGACCGACCGCGAACGAGAAGGACGTCCTCAGAGAGCGCACGGTCGCCCTCGACGTCGCCGACTACCGGTGGCTGTGCTCGGCCGGCGGCTTCGGCCGGGCCACCGAGCACGCCCTCGACCTGTTCCCCGGCGTGCGGATCACGCTCGTCCAGGACGGCCGCGAGGCGAAGGAGGACACCGTCACGTGGACCGGTCACGTCAAGGGGGCCCCTGAGCAGCAGGCGGTGATCTCGGCGAGCCACGTGTGCCGCCCCACGAAGGCGACCCGCCCCGTCATCGAGTCCCGGCCCGCCCAGCAGAACCAGAAGAACCAGCAGAACCAGCAGAACCGGCCCGCCGTCGACGCCATGGTCGACCTGGGGGCGCGCACGTACCACGTCACCACCCTGCCGGGAGAGCGCCCGCGACTGCGGATCACCGAGGAGAACCCCGGCGCGCGCCGCCACCCCGCGCCCGACAACGGCACCCTCGACGAGCGCGCCGCCCGGGAGCTGCACGACTCCCTGGAGGACCGCGCCCCGGCCGACCCGGCGAACCCGGTCGTCATCGACGTCCTCGCCGGGTACACCCCGCCCGCGATGCGCCGGGTGGGCGGCGAGCAGGCGATGGCGGCCCGCATCGGGATGGCCGAGTCCTATATGAACCAGGCCCTGGCCGACAGCAACGTCGCGGCCAGGATCGACGTCGTGGGCCGCTACGACACCGGCTACAGCGGCAACCAGACCGCCGCCCGCATGCTCGAAAAGCTCTCCGACCCGCGGGACCGCGACCTGGGCGCCACCGCACACCGCCACCGCGAGGAGCTGGGCGTCGACCTGGTCACCGTCATCAACGACGTGCCCGTGGGCTCCTCGGGCCAGGCCAGCCTGCCCACCAGGGGCCACCTGGACGACGAGCTGGCCTACTCGGCCGTCGACGTCCAGTCACTCAGCGAGTGGTACAACCTCGGGCACGAACTCGGCCACAACCTGGGTCTGTTCCACGACCGCGTCACCCTCGACCGGCAGGACCCCTCGGGCGGCTACCGCGAGCTGCTCAACTCCCCCGCGGGAACGGGGTGGATCACCCCGCGCCGCGACTACCACTCCCTGATGGCCTACGCGGACAGCTGCGGCAAGCCGTGCAGCCCCGTCAACCAGTACTCGAACACCGAGAACACGGTCGACGGTCAGCCCCTGGGCGACGAGAACAACAACAACGCCGCGCTGGCCCGCAGGACCGCCCCCATCGTCGCGGGCTACCGCGAGCTGAAGGTGGACCGCGTCCGGCACCGGCTCACGATCGACGCGAGCCCGAACGGCACGGTCCGCCCCGCCGTCCACGGCCCCTACGCACCCGGGACCACGGTGGGCGTCACGGCGAAGCCCGCGGCCGGATACCGCGTCAGCGGCTGGATCGTCGACGGCAGGCGCCACGACATCACGGACGAGAACGTGACGATGACGATGGACCGCCCGTACACGATCAGCGCGGTCTTCACGCCGACCGGGGCATGAGAGCCGGGCACGCAGGAAGCGGCCCGCACCCTTCACGGGGTGCGGGCCGCTTCCGTACGACCGTGCTCAGGGATCAGACGGCGGAGCCGGCCTTCCACTGCGCCCAGTCCATGTTCCAGCCGTTGAGGCCGTTGTCCGGGGAGATGGTCTTGTCGCCGGTGTTGCGGACGTCGACGACGTCACCGGTGATCGAGTTCTCGAAGAACCAGGAGCCCGGGGTGCTCTTGTCGCCCGCGCCCTTGGCGTCCTGGAGGCCGATGCAGCCGTGGCTGGTGTTGGCGCCGCCGAAGATGGAGGGCGAGCCCCAGTAGTTGCCGTGGATGAACGTGCCGGAGTTCGACAGGCGCATGGCGTGCGGCACGTCCTTGATGTCGTACTCGCCCTTGCCGTCGCCGTCCTTGAAGCCGACGGTCGCGCCGTCCATCCGGGTCTCCTTGAACTTCTCGGAGATCACCATCTTGCCCTTGTACGTCTTGTTCTCGGGCGAGCCCGCGGAGATCGGGATGGTCTTGACGACCTTGCCGTCCCGCATGACCTTCATCTGCTTCGTCTTGGCGTCGACGACGGATACCTGGTTGCGTCCGATCTTGAACTGGACGGTCTTCTGCTGCACGCCATAGACCCCGTCGGAGCCCTCGACGCCGTCGAGGTCCAGCTTCAGGGTGACGGTGGTGTTGCCCTTCCAGTAGTCCTCGGGCCGGAAGTCCAGGCGGTTCGCGCCGAACCAGTGGCCGGAGATCTCCTGCCCGCCGGTGGACGACACCTTGATCGAGGACTGGACGTCCTTCTTGTTGGTGATCGCCTTGTCGAAGTTGATCGACACGGGCATGCCGACGCCGACGGTGGAGCCGTCCTCGGGCGTGAAGCTGCCGATGAAGCTGTTGGCCTTCGAGACGGTCGTGAACGACGAGTTCTCGTGCGCCTTGCGGCCCTCGGAGTCCTTGGCGGTCGCCGAGATCTTGTACTTCGTGGCGCGCTCGAGCTGGGCGCTGGGCTTCCAGCTCTTCTTGTCCGCAGATATTTTTCCGGCCACGGCGGTGCCGCCGTCGCTCTTCATCGTCACGTCGGTGAGCGTGCCGTCGCTGACCGTGACAGCGGCCGCGCTGTTGATGCTTGCGTTGTCGGAGCCGTTCTTCGGCGCGATCTTGATCTGGGCGGCAGAGGTCTTCTTGGCCGCCGCCTCGTCGACCTGGTTCTGCGACTCCTTGCCGCCCGAAGCCTTGTCGCCGTCGTCGCTGCTGCACGCCGAGAGCACGAGCACGCCGCTCACCAGAGCGGATACGGCCGCGACGCTCTTGCGCCCGCGCCCGAGCCCGCGACGCCTACTGTCCGTCATCACACGCATCTCCATAGTTGCCGAATCCCCAGAGCCAACCCCGAGAGTCCCCCTGCAATCCCGCATAACGTCCTGCCCGGTTCGTCCCGTTCCACAACCGCGAAGAGTGTGGGGAACACCACGTTCGCGGTACTGGAATTGTCTCGCGTCGTCCCCCGTGCCGTCCGTGCAGGGTGAGACGACGGAACCCCGGGCGGCGGTTGCTGCCCGGGGTTCCCGGTTCCGGATTCTTCAATCCGGGCTACAACTCGTCGTTCTCGCCATCATCCTCGTCCGGGTCCCAGTCCGGCGAATCGGGGTCGTAGTCGATCGACTCGCTGCTCCACGAGGCCTGGGTGAGCTCGGTGCCGGGCACGTGGCTGACCAGGTCGAAGGGGTCCACGAGGTAGGCGAGCGCCTCGGCGACGTCCTCCTGGACGGCGGCCTCGGCGTGCGCCCGCTCCTCGCCGGGCATCTGCTCGTCCTCGCCGATGTGGGCCAGCGCGGCGCCGGTCAGCTTCTCGGCGTCACCCACCTCGACGACCATTTCCACCCGCAGCCGTACAAACCGTGATGTCTCGTCTCCACTCATACGACGGAGGGTACGGCCCCGGGAGCTCGCGACTTTCCCGCGACCCGCACCTTTCATTAGCATCGCCCCACACGGCCAATTCGCCAGCGCCACAAGGGGGATCCGATTCCGTGTCCGCACGCCGATCACTGCTGACCACCGCCGCCGCCGGAGCCCTGCTCGGCGCCCTGTGCTTCGTCCCCTCCGCCAACGCGACGTCGCCCGACGCGGCCCCCTCCTCGAATTCCTCGAATTCCTCGAATCCCTCCGCTCCCTCGAACCGCCACGAAACGGCCTCCGCGGCCTCGGGGCGCCTCGCGGAGACGGGCGGCGGCTTCGACACGACGCCGTACGTCGTCGGCGGCACGGCGTTCCTGGGCCTGGGCGCGGGCTTCGTGGTGTTCTCGGTACGCAGGGAACGCGACGGCGAGAGCGGTGGGCGCGGCAGCGCGGCCTACTGAGGCCCGAGGGCGCCTCGCTGCGGGTGGTAGAGCTCCCGGGCTCGGGCGAGGTCGGTGGAGCCGTTCGCTTTCCCGGCCTCGTTCTCTTTCTCGTACACCGGCAGGAAGAACTCCACCTGCCACGACTGCGCCCTCTCCGCCTGCCGGTTGGTGGTGGCCACCCAGGGCGGGTAGACGCGGAAGGCGCGCTTGCCGCCGGAGCCGTTCGTCGCCACGACACCGTGTGCGCGGAGCGCGTCCACAGGGAAGACGAACTGGCCGAAGTGGCCCTGATCGCGGCTGCTGATGACGAACAGGTCGACGGGGTCCGTGCCGTCGAAGGGCCGGATGGGTCCGGCGGCGGACCTCAGCCAGACGGTGACGAACTGGCCGACCTTGGTCGGCGTCGTCCTGGCCTCGCGGAAGCGGACGCGCAGACCGTCGAGCGTGAATATCTGGGCGGCGTAGTCGGCGCCCTCCGCCTCGGGCACCGGCTGCGACCAGACGAACCCGCAGGGGTCGTAGACGAGTGCCTTCGCCGCCATGAGATCGGCCGAAGGACACGCTCGGTTCACTGTCATCCGTCCACCCTGTCACGGGAAGTGGACCAAGCCCGCCGACGGCTACTCTGCGCCGTATGACCAGCTCAGACACGTATACGGACTCCGGTAGATCCGGTGACGCCGAAGTCGCGATAGCCGCGGCCCGTGCGGGCGCGGACGTCGTGCGCGGCCTGTACGGCCGACGGCTCGCCCGTATCGACAAGGGCGCGGGCGACTTCGCCACCGAGGCGGACCTGGCGGCCGAGAAGGCGATCCTCGACGTCATCCGGGCCGCGCGGCCCGACGACTCCGTGCTCGGCGAGGAGGGCGGGCAGCGGGGCGCCGCCGACGCCGCGCGCCAGTGGATGGTGGATCCCCTCTGCGGAACGTTGAACTACGCCGTCGGCACCATGCTCGTGGCCGTCAACGTGGCGCTGCGCGACGGGGCGGCGGCGGTGGCGGACCCGTTCAGCGGCGAGGTCTTCCACACGGACGGCACGTCCGCCCGCGTGCGGCACTACGAGGGATCCGAGGGTGTCGACGCGTTGTTGGCCCCCACCCCCGACACCCGGCTCGTCGACGTCAACCTCGATCCGCCGTTCCCCGGTGCGCCCGGATTCCGCGGCGTGGACCTGCTGGCCCACCCCGGCTTCGTGGCGCGGTTCCGGCCCCGGGTCGTGTCCACGACGCTGGCGTTGGCGTGGGTCGCGGCGGGCAGGCGGGCCGCGTACGTCACCGATGGCGGTGACCTGTCCGAGAGCGTGCACTTCGCCGCCGGGATCGCCCTGTGCCGGGCAGCGGGCTGCGTGGTCACCGGAGTTGACGGCGCCCCGCCGGGGCCTGCGGGCCGCGGTCTCGTGGTGGCGGCCGACGCCGGGACCCACGGGCTGCTGATGTCGATGATCGGCGGCTAGCGGCTCCGGGAGGCGCCCCCGCCCGCGGGGAGTTGTCCGCGATCTTCATCGGAATTGTCCGTGATCCGTAACAGGCGCATCCCTTCGGCTCCGTGACTCGTCCTGCCGGGTGGCCGCAACGCGGCGACCGGGGGTTCGGCGAGGACTTGGCAAAGGGGCGGGCATGGCACGGCACAGCGGTGGGCGGGGCTGGTACGGCAAGTTGATCGGGGCTGCGCTCGGGGTGACGATGCTCGCCACCGGCGCCTCGGTGTGGACCGCGCAGGCCGGTGACGCGGACGACGCGTCACCGGAGGCGACCGCACCGGCCCGACCCGGCGTCAAGCCGGTCTCGTCGACCATCGCGCACGCCTCGGAGAAGGGGAAGCGCGGCGTCAACATCACCATCGACGACGGCCCCGACCCCAAGTGGACCCCTCAAATGCTCGACCTGCTGCGGGAGAACGGGGTGAAGGCCACGTTCTGCATGGTGGGGACGCAGGCGCAGGCCAACCCGGACGTCGTGAAGAAGGTCGTCGCGGCCGGGCACCGGCTGTGCGACCACTCGGTGTCGCACAACACCGGCATGGACAAGGACACCCAGGCCTACCAGTCCCAGCAGATACTCGACGCCGAACGCATGATCACCAAGGCGTCCGGCGGCGTCCGGCCGATGTACTACCGGGCGCCCGGCGGGGCGTTCACCCCCTACAGCCGCAAGCTCGCCGCCGACCGCGGCATGCGCCCGCTGGGCTGGAACGTGGACACCAAGGACTTCGAACGCCCGGGCACGGACGCCATCGTCGCGACCGTCGAGCGTGAACTGCCCAACGGTCCGACCCTCCTCTTCCACGACGCCGGCGGCGACCGCACCCAGACCGTCGAGGCCCTGCGCCGACTGCTCCCGCAGCTCAAGGCGCAGGGCTACACCTTCGGCTTCCCGGTGCGCTAGGGCCCCGAGCTGCTAGGCCAGCGGCCCCGTCACCGGCTCGACCGCCGTCACGAGCGCGCCCGACCTGACGAACGCGTCCGCCGCCGCCAGGTCCGGCGCGAGGAAGCGGTCCGGGCCGGGGCCCTCGACGCCCGCCTTGCGGACGGCTTCGATGACCGCCTGCGTCGCGGGCGCCGGGGTGAGGCCCTCGCGGAGTTCGACGGCGCGCGTGGCCGCGTACAGCTCGATCGCCACGATGCGGGCGAGGTTGTCGACCGTGGTGCGCAGCTTGCGGGCCGCGGACCAGCCCATGGAGACGTGGTCCTCCTGCATGGCGGAGGACGGGATCGAGTCGGCCGAGGCCGGGACCGCGAGCCGCTTCATCTCGCTGACCAGGGCCGCCTGCGTGTACTGGGCGATCATCAGGCCCGAGTCGACGCCCGCGTCGTCCGCGAGGAACGGCGGCAGGCCGTGCGAGCGGTTCTTGTCGAGCAGCCGGTCGGTGCGGCGCTCGGCGATCGAGCCGAGGTCGGCGGCCGCGATGGCGAGGAAGTCCAGGACGTACGCGACCGGGGCGCCGTGGAAGTTTCCGTTCGACTCGACGCGGCCGTCGGGCAGTACGACGGGGTTGTCGACGGCGGCGGCCAGCTCGCGCTCGGCGACGAGCCGCGCGTGGGCCATCGTGTCCCGGCCCGCGCCCGCGACCTGCGGCGCGCACCGCACCGAGTAGGCGTCCTGGACGCGCGGCGCGTCGTCCTGGTGGTGGCCGGTGAGGCCGGACCCGGCGAGGACGGCGAGCATGTTGGCGGCGGAGGCGGCCTGGCCCGGGTGGGGGCGGATGGCGTGCAGCTCGGGCGCGAGGACCTTGTCCGTGCCGAGCAGGGCCTCCAGCGTCAGGGCGGCGGTGATGTCGGCCGACTTGTAGAGGGTCTCCAGGTCGGCGAGGGCCATCACCAGCATGCCGAGCATGCCGTCGGTGCCGTTCAGGAGGGCCAGGCCCTCCTTCTCGCGCAGCTCGACCGGCGTGATGCCGTGCGCGGCGAGCAGCTCGCCCGCGGGCCGCAGCTCGCCGTCGGGGCCCTCGGCGTCGCCCTCGCCCATCAGCGTCATCGCGCAGTGGCTGAGCGGCGCGAGGTCGCCGGAGCAGCCCAGGGAGCCGTACTCGTGGACGACCGGCGTGATGCCCGCGTTCAGTACGTCGGCCATCGTCTGCGCGACCTCGGGGCGCACGCCCGTGTGGCCGGAGCAGACCGTCTTCAGGCGCAGGAACATCAGCGCGCGCACCACTTCGCGCTCCACGCGCGGGCCCATGCCTGCCGCGTGCGAGCGCACGATGTTGCGCTGCAGCTGGGCGCGGAGGTCGGGGCCGATGTGGCGGCTGGCCAGGGCGCCGAAGCCGGTCGAGACGCCGTAGACGGGCTCGGGCTTGGCCGCGAGCGCGTCGACGATCCCGCGGGCCGCGGCGAGCGCCGTCAGCGCCTCGGCGGAGAGTTCGATCCGTGCGTTGCCGCGCGCGACGGCGACGACGTCCGCCGCGGTCGTCCCGGACGTCCCAAGGGCCACGGTACCCACGCTGTGCATATCCATATTCAGCAGCGTACGGACTGAATCGCCAGGTGTCACGGGTGGAATTGGCAAGAGCCACTTACGCCGAGGTCAGCCACCCCCACTACCCCCCAGCAGGCCGCGACCCCCGCCCCCTGAACGTGCGCCGCTCCCCCGCCCGGTGCGCCCCCGCGGGCGCGTCCGCGAGCCGTACCACCGGGTCGTCCACGCCCTCGCGCCCCGCCACCACCGGCTTCGCCGCACGCGCGGCCTTGGCGCGGTACTGCGCCGCGTCGGCGAGCCGGAAGAGGCGGCGGGCCGAGCGCACCGCCCCGATCGGGTCCCCGGTCGACGCCACACCGCATGCGACCCCGTCGCCGAGCTCCAACTCCGAAGCCCGTACGCAGAGTTCGTCGGCGACCCGCACCACCTCGTCGGCGGTGGGCCCCACCGCGACCAGGCAGAACTCGTCGCCGCCGAGACGCGCCGCGAGCGTCCCCGGCAGCATCGCACCGCAGAGCGAGAGGACCGAGCCGAAGCGCTCGAGGAGGCGGTCGCCGACCGCATGGCCCTTGGTGTCGTTGACCCGCTTGAGCCCGTTGACGTCGCAGACGACCAGGCTCACCACGGCCCCCTCGGCGAGGTGCCGCTCCACCGCCTCGTCGAGCCTGAGGTCGACCGCGCGGCGGTTGGCGAGCCCCGTGAGCGCGTCCGTGAAGGCCAGGCGGCGCGCCTCCTCCAGGCGCTCGGTCTGCGCGATCCCGGCGGCCACCACGGCCGCGAGGACCGTCGCGAAGTCGGCGTCGGCCCGCTCGAACACCGACGCGCCCGGCGGACGCGCCACGTACAGCTCGCCCCATGCGCGCCCGTGCAGCACGACCGGGGCGACCACGCAGCAGCCGCGGCCCCGGCGGCGCAGGGCGGCGACGCGCTGGTGGCAGTAGCCGGGCTCGCGGGCGTCCGCGGGGCCCTCGGCGGTCTCGACCCAGGCGTGCGGTTCGCCGCCGCCCGCCCAGTGCTCGTGCAGGAACTCGGTGATCTCCGGGAACTGGTGGACGGGGTACGCCTCGTTCTCCGGGAACTCTTCCTCGCCGTGGACGCGTTGGCCCGCGTTCACCAGGACCCGCAGGCGCCCCATGTCCCGCTCCCAGACGGACAGTGCGGCGAAACTCCCGCTCAGCGCGCGACAGGTGCCGAGAGCGGCCGCCCGCCAGGACTCGCGCGGAGTGTGCGCGGCGGCCATTCCCTGCGCCAGCTCGACCACGGCCCGCAGCCGGACATCCTCACCCATTTCCCCAGGTTAGGAGGTTTGCGGCATTTTGGAACTTCGGGACATGGCGAACCTACCCCAGGGCTGCTCGGCTAGCCGGGGGGTGTCACTCCCCGGGCCACTGCGGCTTCCGCTTCTCGTTGAAGGCCGCGACGCCCTCCGCCCGGTCGCCCGAGAACGCCACCGTGCGCCACGCCGCGTCCTCGACCTCCAGACCGGCCCGCAGGTCGAGGCCGTGCCCGAGGCGCAGGGCGCGCTTGGCCGCGCGCAGGCCGACCGGCGAGTTGGCCGCGATGCGGGCGCCGAGCGCCAGCGCCTCCGTACGCGCCTCGCCGTCCTCCGCCAGCAGGTCCACCAGGCCCAACTCCCGCGCCTCGGCGGCCTCCACGCGGCGCGCCGAGAAGATCAGCTCGGCGGCGCGGGCGGCGCCCACGCGGCGCGGCAGGAGCTGGGTGCCACCACCCCCCGGGATGACGCCGACGGAGACTTCGGGGAGTCCGACGACCGCGGTCGAGTCGGCGACGATCATGTCGCAGGAGAGCGCGAGCTCGAACCCGCCGCCGAGCGCGAAGCCGTGCACGGCCGCGACGGTGGGCATGGGCAGCTCCAGGACACCGGTGTACGAGGCACGGGTCGTGGGGCGCTGGCGGCGCAACTCGTCGTCGCTGAAGGAGTTCCGCTCCTTCAGGTCGGCGCCCACGCAGAAGGCCCGCTCGTGCGTGGAGGTCAGGACGACGACGCGGGCGTCGTGGTCCTCGGCGAGGGCGGCGCAGGCGGCGGCGATGGACCGGGCCATCTCCGAGGAGACGGCGTTCATCGCCTTGGGGCGGTCCAGGACGAGCTCGACGACGTGGCCGTGCCGCCTGACCGCCACGTACTCCCCGTACCGCTGCTCGTCGCCCATGACGCTCCTCCACCTCCGGTTAACGACCGTTACCCGGGGATCATGTCACCGGGCCCGCCCCGGGGGAAGGGACTCCTCAGCCCCTTCGCGCCAGCAGCCACGGCTCGACGACGCCGAGGCCGCGGACCGGGCGCTGCCACATCGGCTGCAGGGCGAAACGGTAGGAGGGGGGCTCCTCGCCCTCCTTCTCCGCCGCGGCGGCCTCCTCCGCGGCCTGGGTCTCGGAGGCGGGCGCGTCGCCCGTGCGCGTCAGCTCCTCCGCGAACGCCCCGTCCACGAGGACCGCGTCCCTGGGCGCTATCGAGGTCAGCCTGCTCGCGAGGTTCACCGTCGTGCCGAAGACGTCGCCCATGCGGGTCGTCACGGTCCCGAAGGCGATGCCGACGCGCAGCTCCGGCATCGTCTCGTCGTTGGCCATCGTCTCGATGAGGCGGAGTGCGATCTCAGCGGCGACGCCCGCGTCGTCGGCGGCGTAGAGGACTTCGTCGCCGAGGGTCTTGATGAGCCGTCCGCCGTGGGCGGCCACGAGGTCCGCGGCGGTCGTCTCGAAGGCCTCGACGAGTTCGCCGAGCTCCTCCTCCTCCATGCGCCGGGTCAGCCGGGTGAAGCCGACGAGGTCGGCGAAGCCGACGGCGAGGCGCCGGTCCACCATCTCCTCGTCGTCCGCGGCCTGCACGACGCGGCCGGTGGCGGCGGCGAGCTGGCGCCGCCACACGTAGACGAGGAACTCCTCCAGCTCGGGCAGGAGCAGTTCGATCAGCGGGTACGTGACCTCGGTGCGGGTCATGCCGGGCTCGGGCGGCTCGGTGAGCCCCTCCAGGAAGGAGTCGATCTGCCACTCGGCGAGCCGGGCGGTGGTCTGCCCCGTCGACCGGGCCACCTGCACGGCCATGGCCTCGCTCAGCAGGCCCGCCTCCACGAGGCCCGCGAGGCGGCGCAGGGCGAGGACGTCCGCCTCGGTCAGCGCCTTGGCCTGGCCGATGTCCGGAAAGCCCATGGCCCGCCAGAACCGGGACGCCAGCTCCATCGAGACGCCCGCGCTGCGGGCCGCCTGGAAGGGGGTGTACCTGCGGTCGGCGCCGAGGATGAGCTGTTCGAGGCGGAGGGCGAGCGGATCCCTCTCCGCGTCGTCCTCGCTCTTCTCGTCCACGTCGGGTACCTCGGGCACCCCGGACATGTCCCTCGCGCCCTCCGGCCCGCCGTCACGGGCGGCCACGGACCCAGCGGTACGGCCGGACCCGCCGTCGGGGGCGGGGTGTACGCCCTCGCCTGAGCCCGTGTCGTCGACGGTCACGCCTGCTGCCCTTCCGATCTGCCGCGGTCAGGTATCGACCGGCGCCAACTTTACGGCAGGTGTGCCGCAGCTCACTCCCTACTCCCTCGACCCGCTTCTTGACGGCCGGGGGTCCGGGGGTCGCCCCCGGGCAAACACAGCACGGCAGGTGTGCCGCAGCTCACTCCCTACTCCCGCGAGGCGCTCCGCGCGTGTGCCCGGCCAGGCCGTCCGACGCCCGCGGGCGCGTCGTGGTTGATCGCGCAGTTCCCCGCGCCCCTTCACCACACCACGCCACGCCGTCGGAGACCTGCGGGCGCGTCGTGGCTGGGCGCGCCGTTCCCCGCGCCCCTGCGGGGCGCGTACCTAGGCCGTCCGACACCCGCGGGTGCATCGTGGTCGACCGCGCCGTTCCCCGCGCCCCTGCGAGGTGCTTCGCTACCCCGCCGGGCGCAGGTGGACGATGTCGCCCGCGCCTACCGGCTGCTGCACGCCCTCCTCCGTGGCCAGGACCAGGCGGCCGTCGCCGTCCACCGCTACCGCCTCGCCCACGATGGAGCGGTCGCCGGGGAGTTCCGCGCGGACCTGGCGGCCGAGGGTCGCGCAGCCTGCCGCGTAGGCCTCCTGGAGGCGGGAGGCGGCCGGGTCGCCGGATGCCGCGCGCCAGTCGCCGTACCACTGCTCCAGGGAGCGCAGCACGGCCCGCAGCAGCGGATCGCGGTCCGTGACCTTCGCGCCTGCCAGGGCGAGGGACCCCGCCGTCGGCACGGGCAGCTCGTCCTCGCGCAGCGTGACGTTGAGGCCGACGCCGACGACGATGCCCCCGCCGGACGCCGAGCCCGCCCGCTCCGCGAGGATGCCGCCCGCCTTGCGCTCCTGTTCACCGACCGTTACCAGGAGGTCGTTCGGCCACTTGAGTGCCGTGTCGACGCCCGCCACCCGCGAGAGCCCCGTGGCGACGGCGACACCGGTGAGCAGCGGCAGCCACCCCCAGCGCTCGACCGGCACCTCGGCGGGCTTGAGCAGCACGGAGAAGAAGAGGCCGGAGCGGGCGGGCGCCGACCACCGGCGGTCGAGGCGGCCCCGCCCCGCGCTCTGCTCCTCGGCGACGAGCACCGCGCCCTCGGGGAGCTCGTCGGCCCGCGCAGCGAGGTCCGTATTGGTGGAGCCGGTGGCGGCCACCACGTCGAGCGAGGACCACAGCCCGCCGTCCCTCAGCAGGGTCCTGCGGAGCGAGGCGGCGTTCAGGGGCGGCCTGTCGAGGTCGGACCAGCGGTTGTCTTCAGCATCTGACGGCGTCATGCAAGCCACCTTAGGTGTGGTAAACGACGCACTGCCGAACGGTATCGGCGCCGATACGCTACGGGTCAGTAGCCAGCCGCACAGCCGTAGACAAGCACCTTTGAGCAGGCAGGGAGCCGCATCCCGATGTCCGAGCCGGAAGAGCCCAACGTGCCCGCGTCAGACCGCACCGCCGAAGACGGCGCCATCGACATCCATACGACCGCGGGAAAACTTGCCGACCTGCAGCGCCGCATCGAGGAGGCCAAGCACGCGGGCTCGGCCCGCGCGGTCGAGAAGCAGCACGCCAAGGGGAAGCTGACGGCGCGCGAGCGCATTGAACTCCTGCTCGACGAAGGCTCCTTCGTCGAGCTCGACGAGTTCGCCCAGCACCGGTCGACCAACTTCGGCCTGGAGAAGAACCGGCCGTACGGCGACGGCGTCGTGACCGGATACGGCACCGTGGACGGCCGTCCGGTCGCCGTGTTCTCGCAGGACTTCACCGTCTTCGGCGGCGCCCTCGGCGAGGTCTACGGCCAGAAGATCGTCAAGGTCATGGACTTCGCGCTGAAGACCGGCTGTCCGGTCATCGGCATCAACGACTCCGGTGGCGCCCGCATCCAGGAGGGCGTCATGGCCCTCGGGATGTACGGCGAGATCTTCCGCCGCAATACGCACGCGTCGGGTGTGATTCCGCAGATCAGCCTGGTCGTCGGGCCCTGCGCGGGCGGCGCCGTCTACTCCCCGGCGATCACCGACTTCACCGTCATGGTCGACCAGACCTCGCACATGTTCATCACGGGGCCCGACGTCATCAAGACCGTCACCGGTGAGGACGTGGGCTTCGAGGAGCTGGGCGGCGCCCGCACCCACAACTCCACGTCGGGCGTGGCGCACCACATGGCGGGCGACGAGAAGGACGCGATCGAGTACGTCAAGTCCCTCCTGTCCTACCTGCCTTCGAACAACCTCAGCGAGCCGCCCGCCTTCCCCGAGGAGGCGGACCTGGCGCCCACGGACGAGGACCTGGCGCTGGACACGCTGATCCCGGACAGCGCCAACCAGCCGTACGACATGCACGGCGTCATCGAGCACGTCCTGGACGACGCCGAGTTCTTCGAGACGCAGCCGCTGTTCGCGCCGAACATCCTCACCGGCTTCGGCCGGGTCGAGGGCCACCCGGTGGGCATCGTCGCCAACCAGCCGACGCAGTTCGCGGGCTGCCTGAACATCGACGCCTCGGAGAAGGGCGCCCGCTTCGTCCGCACCTGCGACGCGTTCAACATCCCGGTCATCACCTTCGTCGACGTGCCGGGCTTCCTGCCGGGCGTCGAGCAGGAGCACACGGGCATCATCCGCCGCGGCGCGAAGCTCATCTACGCGTACGCGGAGGCCACCGTCCCGCTGATCACGATCATCACGCGCAAGGCCTTCGGCGGCGCGTACGACGTGATGGGCTCCAAGCACCTGGGCGCCGACCTGAACCTCGCGTGGCCGACCGCGCAGATCGCCGTGATGGGCGCGCAGGGCGCGGTGAACATCCTGCACCGCCGCACGATCGCCGAGGCCGGGGACGACGTCGAGGAGGTCAGGACGCGGCTCATCCAGGAGTACGAGGACGCCCTGCTCAACCCGTACACGGCGGCCGAGCGCGGCTACGTCGACGCGGTGATCATGCCGTCCGAGACCCGGTCCCACCTCGTGCGCGGCCTGCGTCAGCTGCGGACGAAGCGGGAATCCCTCCCTCCGAAGAAGCACGGCAACATCCCCCTGTAAGCCGCGATCCCGTAAGGAGCCCTCATGATCAAGGTCGTACGCGGAAATCCGACCCCGGAGGAGCTCGCCGCCGCCCTGGCGGTGGTCCAGGTGCGCGCCGCGGCGGTGGCGGACCGGCCGTCCGGCGCGCCCGCGCTGCCCGACTCCTGGGCGGACCCCGCGCGGGTGGCCCGCCACCGGCTGCCCGCGCCCTCGCCGACGGCGTGGGGCCGCAGTTACTGGCCGGGCTAGGACCGCCCGGCGGTAGGCGGGCCAGTAGCAGCCCAGTGGGCCGGGGGAACTTGAGTACGCGTACTCAGGCGCCCCGGCCCACCCGGCCGCAGTATCGAAGGCATGCTGTGGTCGGACCCGGAGAACAACCCTCCCAAGGACATGCGGGACCTGCAGGCGAAGATGCGCCGCGCGGGCCTCGTCCTCGCCCTGGCCATGGTTGTCGCGATGTTCGTGCTGGGCCTCCACTGACGGCCGCGCGAACCACGCCCGCGCAAACCACGCCCGCGCGGGCGCTCGCTACGCTGAGCGCATGAGTGATCAGCCCCGCCGTCTCGTCCTCGCCTCCCAGTCGCCCGCACGCCTCGGCCTGCTCCGGCAGGCGGGCCTCGCCCCCGAGGTGATCGTCAGCGGCGTCGACGAGGACAAGGTGTCCGCGCCCACCCCCGCCGAGCTCGCCCTCGCCCTCGCCGAGGCCAAGGCGTCCGTGGTCGCCGCGCGGCCCGACGCCAAGGGTGCGCTGGTCATCGGCTGCGACTCGGTCCTCGAACTGGACGGCCAGGCGCTCGGCAAGCCGTCCGACGCCGAGGAGGCCACCGCCCGCTGGAAGTCCATGCGCGGCCGCGCGGGCGTCCTGCAGACCGGCCACTGCGTCCGCGACACCGTCTCCGGGCGGTACGCGTCGGCGACGGCGTCCACCGTGGTCCGCTTCGGCGAGCCCTCCGACGCCGAGATCGCCGCGTACGTCGCGAGCGGCGAACCGCTGCACGTGGCCGGGGCGTTCACGCTGGACGGCCGCTCGGCGCCGTTCATCGACGGCATCGACGGCGACCACGGCAACGTCATCGGCCTGTCGCTGCCGCTGCTGCGCCGTCTCCTGGGCGAACTGGGCGTCGGCATCACGGAGTTGTGGCAGCAGTAGGAACCCGGCTCAGAAACCCGGCTCAGGCGGCCTGTGGAGCGGCCACCGCGCCCTCCTGCTGCGCCTTCTTCTCGTACGCCACGAGCGTGAGGACGACCAGGCCGAGCACGACCATCATGAACGCGAACGCGGCCCAGCCCACCAGGCCGACGCAGAAGGCCCCGAGCAGCCCGTGCACGACGGCACAGCTGATCAGGAGGATCCTTCCGAAGGTGCCGGGGGCGCGGTCGCGCACGGCGGTGCGGATCAGGACGATGCCGCACAGCGCGAGGTAGCCGCCGAAGAGGATGCCCGCGATCCAGGTGGACACGGTCATCGCGTGCGGGTCGAGGCCCGCGAGCGACATGTCCTGCTTGTCGACGACGAGACCGAGGAACCAGTTCAAGAGGGCGATGCCGACCGCCTCCACCAGGAGAATGATCGCGCCCACCCAGGCCACCGGTCTGCGCGCCACGGCGCCCCACCCACTTTCCGCTGCTGTTACCCCTAGTACGTTCGAGCCATCGCGAACGCTACTAACGGGTAAACCCCGGGACAAGAGCTGTGCCGCAGGCAAAGAATCATTGGGCCATTCGTAGGGACTCCACAAAGAAAGCCCCGCGTCCGCAGCGCTGACTCACAGAGACCTTGGCCACACCGGAGGGCTACGCTGCCGTCAAGGGACCCTGCGTACCGCGGTGCGACAAGGGTTTTCGCGAACCTAGCCGGTCTCGAGTCACACTCCGTGTGGGCAAGCTCACCATTGGGGACGGGTCGTAAGGCCGTGTCGGCAGTCCCTAAACTCGGCTTGTTTCAAGGAGGGAGCCATCGTGCGCAAGGTGCTCATCGCCAACCGTGGCGAAATCGCTGTCCGCGTTGCCCGGGCATGCCGGGATGCAGGGATCGCGAGCGTAGCCGTCTACGCAGACCCTGACAGGGACGCTCTGCATGTACGGGCAGCCGATGAGGCGTTCGCGCTGGGCGGTGACACTCCGGCCACCAGCTACCTGGACTTTTCCAAGGTGCTGGCAGCGGCCAAGGACGCGGGGGCGGATGCCATCCACCCCGGCTACGGCTTCCTTTCGGAGAACGCCGACTTCGCGCAGGCCGTCATCGACGCGGGCCTGAACTGGATCGGCCCGCCGCCGCAGGCCATCCGTGACCTCGGCGACAAGGTCGCCGCACGCCACATCGCGCAGCGCGCGGGCGCCCCGCTCGTCGCGGGCACGCCCGACCCGGTGTCCGGCGCCGACGAGGTCGTCACGTTCGCCGAGGCGAACGGCCTGCCCATCGCGATCAAGGCGGCGTTCGGCGGTGGTGGCCGCGGACTGAAGGTGGCCCGCACCCTCGAAGAGATCCCCGAGCTGTACGACTCCGCGGTGCGCGAGGCCGTGGCCGCCTTCGGCCGCGGCGAGTGCTTCGTGGAGCGCTACCTCGACAAGCCGCGGCACGTCGAGACCCAGTGCCTGGCGGACAAGCACGGCAACGTCGTGGTCGTCTCGACCCGTGACTGCTCGCTGCAGCGCCGCCACCAGAAGCTCGTCGAGGAGGCGCCCGCGCCGTTCCTGACCGCCGAGCAGAACGCCGAGCTGTACGCCGCCTCCAAGGCGATCCTCAAGGAGGCCGGTTACGTCGGCGCGGGCACCGTCGAGTTCCTCGTCGGTGTCGACGGCACGATCTCCTTCCTGGAGGTCAACACCCGTCTGCAGGTGGAGCACCCGGTCACCGAAGAGGTCGCGGGCATCGACCTCGTCCGGGAGATGTTCCGCATCGCCGACGGCGAGGAGCTCGGTTACGGAGACCCGGAACTGCGGGGTCACTCCTTCGAGTTCCGCATCAACGGCGAGGACCCGGGCCGCAACTTCCTGCCCGCGCCCGGCACCGTCACGACGTTCGCGCCGCCCTCGGGCCCCGGTGTCCGCCTGGACGCGGGCGTCGAGTCCGGCTCGGTCATCGGCCCGGCCTGGGACTCGCTCCTCGCCAAGCTGATCGTCACCGGCGCCACCCGCGAGCAGGCGCTGCAGCGCGCCGCCCGCGCGCTCGCGGAGTTCGACGTCGAGGGCATGGCCACGGCCATCCCCTTCCACCGTGCCGTCGTCACGGACCCGGCGTTCGCGCCCGAGCTGACCGGCTCCAGCGACCCGTTCACGGTCCACACCCGGTGGATCGAGACCGAGTTCGTCAACGAGATCCCGCCGTTCACGGCGTCCGCGGACACCGAGACGGACGAGGAGCCCGGTCGCGAGACGGTCGTCGTCGAGGTCGGCGGCAAGCGCCTGGAGGTCTCGCTGCCCTCCTCGCTCGGCATGACCATCGCGCGCACCGCGGCGGCGGGCGGCGCCCGCCCCAAGCGCCGCGCGGCCAAGAAGTCCGGTCCCGCCGCGTCCGGCGACACCCTCGCCTCGCCCATGCAGGGCACGATCGTGAAGGTCGCGGTCGAGGAGGGCCAGGAGGTCAACGAGGGCGACCTCGTCGTCGTCCTTGAGGCCATGAAGATGGAACAGCCCCTGAACGCGCACCGGTCGGGCACGATCAAGGGCCTCACCGCGGAGGTCGGCGCGAGCCTCACCTCCGGCGCGGTGATCTGCGAGATCAAGGACTGACCGCAGCAACGCACATGCCGCAGGGCCGGGCTGGTTCTTCCAGCCCGGCCCTGCGGCGTTCCGTACCGATCCGCGCGGCAGTCCCTTCACTCCGGCTTCACTCCGGCCGGAAGAAGCGCAACCGCCCCAGGCCCGCCCCGCGTCCTCCCCCGCGTAGAACCGAAGGCCACGGGGGGACTTCAGTGAAACGCACGGGGGACGTACTAGGGCTGCTCTCAGCGGCGGCCGCCATCACCACGACCGGCTGGTTCGCGGCCACCGCGGACACCGGACAGCGCTACGAGGCCGGGCTCGTCCTAGGCCTGTCCGCCGCCCTGTCCGTCGCGCTCCTGCGCCGCTTCACCCACCTTCCGCTGGGCAGACGCCGCCCCTACACCTTCGCCCTGCCGCTGCCCGCGCCCGACTGGGCGGCCCCGCCGCCGGACCCGGCGGGCGACCCGGAGGCCCTGCGCCCGCACGCCGAGCGGCAGGCCGGGCTGCTCGGCGACGCGTCCGCGCTCGGCGACACCCTGCGCCACACCTGCTCGCTCACCCCGCAACTGCGCGCGGAGCTCGCCTCGTTCGCGGTCACGGCGTCGATCCAGGCCAGCAACTCGGTGATCGCCCCGCCCTGCGAAGGACCACGGAGCCCCGACCCCGCGTACGACGCGGCCCACGCGCTCGGCGAGCTCGTGGCGGCGGTCGAGTTCAGCCGCATCGGGATGCGCGCCCTGGAGGCCCTGGTGACGGAGCGGCCGCTGCGGCCCGACCCGCCCTGCTACTTCAACCCGCTGCACGAGCGCGGGCACGCCCGCGTGGCGCTGCCCGGCGCCCCGGAAGGCACCGAGGAGGTCGCCGCCTGCCACGCCTGCGCGAAGGGGCCCGAGCCGCTCCTGGTGCCGTCGGACGCGGGCCCGGTGCCGTACTACGAAAGCGATGCCGTCGACGCACGCTGGCGGCTGCTCGGCTACGGCGCGGTGGTCCCTGACAACGGCGCCACGATGATCGCGACGGCCCGGGACGGCTTCCGCGACCCCGGTCCCGCCGCGGCAGCCGGGCGCGGCTCCAAGAAGTCCCGTACGAAGGTGAGTTGATGATCATGAGTGAGCTGGTCACCGGTGTGCTGAGCGGCCTGGTCCTCGGCACCTGTGTCACGTATCCGCTGGTCCTGTGGCTGACCCGGAACGTGAGCGGCGGATCGCTGCCGCCGCACCGCCGCGAGCGCAGGGCCCGCGCGGAGCTGGACGCCTTCTTCGCCCGCCAGGATCCCTGAGCACGGGCAGTGGCATCCTTGAGGGACGCGTACGTTCACGAAGGGTGCGGGGATGACGACCGGCACGGGCCAGCAGGCGAGAGCGCCGCAGCAGGCGGCACAGTCGGCGCGCGCGATGCGGGCCGACGCCCGCCGCAACTACGACCGGCTGCTCGCCGAGGCGCGCTCCGCCTTCGCCGAGCACGGCACGGGCACGTCCCTGGAGGACGTGGCGCGCCGCGCGGGCGTGGGCATCGGCACGCTCTACCGGCACTTCCCCAACCGGCACGCGCTGATGAGCGCGGTCTGGAAGGACGCGGTGTGCGACCTCCTCACGCGCTCGCACGCCCTGCTCGACGACCCGCAGCCCTGCTCCGCGCTGGTGGCGTGGCTGCGCGCCATCATCACTCATGCGGGTGAGTATCGCGGCCTGTCGAGCGCGCTCATGTCGGCGTCGCACGACGACACTTCGGCGCTCGCGCAGTGCAGCATGCCCATGCGTGAGGCGGGCACGGCGCTGCTCGTCCGCGCGCAGGAGGCGGGGGCGGTGCGCCCCGACGTCTCCATCGGCGACCTGCTCCAGCTGACCAACGCGATCTCCCTGGCGGCCGAGGAGACTCCGGACGATCCGGAGCTGGCCGACCGCCTGCTCACGCTGACCCTGCGGGGGCTGAAGGCCGACGGGCAGACACCGGCATAACGCCCGTGCCTGCCCGGTATGCCGTCACGGTCCGTGACGGCACGGAGACCCTGCCCGACGGTCCCGCGGCCGCCGGGTTCAGCGGCGGCGCAGGTCCGCGACCCGCGCCGCCCGTTCCCCGGGGGGCTGTTCCCCGAGGAGCGCGCTGCGCAGTTGCTGGCCCGGGCCCGCCCCGTGATTGCGACGCTGACCCGGCAGGGGCACGTCCCGGCGCGGCTGGCGCCCCGCCGGGACGGAGTCGACACCGGGCGCGGAGTTAGGGCCTGTGGCGCCGCCCGCCACCGTGATCTGCACGCCCTGGTCGGCCAGGGCCTGCAGTTCCGTCGCGGCACGGTCGTCGTGCCCCGGCGGTTCGTCCGTGACCAGGCGGGTGATGACGTCCGTCGGCACCGTCTGGAACATCGTGTCGGTGCCGAGCTTGGTGTGGTCGGCGAGGACCACGACCTCGGCCGCCGCCTGGACCAGTGCGCGATCCACGCTCGCGGAGAGCATGTTGGACGTGGAGAGGCCGCGCTCGGCGGTCAGACCACTGCCCGACAGGAAGGCCCGTGAGACCCGCAGCCCCTGGAGGGACTGCTCGGCCCCGCTGCCCACCAGCGCGTAGTTCGAGCCGCGCAGGGTGCCGCCGGTCATGACGACTTCCACCCTGTTGGCGTGGGCCAACGCCTGTGCCACCAGGAGAGAGTTGGTGACGACGGTCAGGCCGGGTACCCGCGCGAGCCGTCGGGCCAGCTCCTGCGTGGTCGTACCCGCCCCGACGACGATGGCTTCGCCCTCTTCGACGAGGCCCGCCGCGAGATCGGCGATGGCCGTCTTCTCGGCGGTCGCGAGATGTGATTTCTGCGGAAAGCCGGACTCCCGCGTGAATCCGCCCGGCAATACCGCACCGCCATGTCGGCGGTCGAGGAGTCCTTCTGCCTCCAGTGCGCGCACGTCCCGCCGTACGGTCACTTCGGAGGTCTGGACGACGCGGGCGAGCTCACGGAGCGATACCGCCCCGTTGGCTCGCACCATTTCGAGGATCAATTGACGACGTTCTGCAGCGAACACGAAACTGACAGTAACCCCAACGACCGTCTGCTTTCAGCAGTTTGCGCCGAATTACAGAAGTTGTTCGCACAGCAGGGTGGGAAGTGGTATAGGTGCCTACTCTCCCCGCCTATGCCGCGCGAATGGGCGACAACAGTGCGTGACCTGCAAAGAGTTGATTCGGGCCGTCGGCCCGATCAGCCCTCGCCCGCCGTCTTCCGCGTGTGCAGCTGACGCGCCACCTCCGCGATCGACCCCGAAAGGGACGGGTACACGGTGAACGCATTCGCGATCTGCTCGACCGTCAGATTGTTGTCGACCGCGATCGAGATGGGGTGGATCAGTTCCGAAGCGCGCGGTGCGACGACCACACCGCCGACCACGATGCCCGTGCCGGGGCGGCAGAAGATCTTGACGAAGCCGTCGCGGATGCCCTGCATCTTCGCGCGCGGATTGCGCAGCAGCGGCAGCTTCACCACGCGGGCGTCGATCTTTCCGCCGTCGACGTCGGCCTGGCTGTAGCCGACGGTCGCGATCTCCGGGTCGGTGAAGACGTTCGCCGACACGGCCTTCAGGTTCAGCGGCTGCACGGCGTCGCCCAGGAAGTGGTACATCGCGATGCGCCCCTGCATGGCGGCGACGGAGGCCAGCGCGAAGATCCCGGTCACGTCACCGGCGGCGTACACGCCGGGGGCCGACGTCCGCGACACCTTGTCGGTCCAGATGTGCCCGGAGTCCTTCAGCCTGACCCCGGCCTCCTCCAGGCCCATGCCGCTGCTGTTCGGGATGGCGCCGACGGCCATCAGACAGTGCGAGCCGGAGATGACGCGTCCGTCGTCGAGGGTGACCTCGACCCGGTCGCCGACGCGCTTGGCGGAAGCGGCACGGGAGCGGGACATCACGTTCATGCCGCGGCGCCGGAAGACGTCCTCCAGGACGGCGGCGGCGTCCGGGTCCTCACCGGGAAGCACCCGGTCACGGCTCGACACCAGGGTCACGTTCGACCCGAGCGCCTGATAGGCACCGGCGAACTCGGCACCCGTCACACCCGAGCCGACCACGATGAGCTCCTCGGGCAGCTCGTCGAGGTCGTAGACCTGCGTCCAGTTCAGGATCCGCTCGCCGTCGGGCTGGGCGTCGGGCACCTCACGCGGATGCCCGCCGGTCGCGATCAGTACCGCATCGGCAACAAGAGTCTCCTCACTCCCGTCCGCGGCCCGCACGACGACCTTCCGCGACCCGTCGACGTCCTGCTGCCCCTCGATCCGGCCACGGCCGCGCAGCACGCGCGCACCGGCCCGCGTCACCGACGCGGTGATGTCGTGGGACTGCGCGAGCGCGAGCCGCTTCACACGGCGGTTGACCTTGCCCAGGTCGACGCCGACCACGCGCGCGGGGGTGTCGATGTGCGGGGTGTCGTCCGCGACGATGATGCCGAGCTCTTCGTACGACGAATCGAAGGTGGTCATCACCTCGGCCGTGGCGATCAGAGTCTTGGACGGCACGCAGTCGGTGAGCACCGACGCCCCGCCCAGACCGTCGCAATCGACGACGGTCACCTCCGCGCCGAGCTGGGCGGCCGTAAGAGCCGCCTCGTATCCGCCGGGTCCGCCGCCAATGATCACGATCCGAGTCACGTACTCCATTGTCCCGCACGCTTCAAGGTGCTCACGCCCCGGGGGCCTCCGTTCGTGCGACGGCCCCTCGTCCGGGCGGTCCTTCCGTTCCAGGAGGGGTGCACTTGATTGCTGCCGTACCCTCGACCACATGTCGCTCTACGCCGCGTACGCCGGCAATCTGGATCCGCGGCTCATGTCACGCCGCGCACCGCACTCACCGCTGCGCGCGACCGGGTGGCTGACCGGCTGGCGGCTCACGTTCGGCGGGGAACACATGGGCTGGGAAGGCGCGCTCGCCACGCTCGTCGAGGCGCCGCGCTCCCAGGTCTTCGTCACCCTGTACGACATCGCCCCCATGGACGAGGACTCCATGGACCGCTGGGAGGGCGTCGGCCTCGACATCTACCGGCGCATGCGGGTCCGCGTGGACACCCTGGAGGGCGAGGAACCCGCCTGGGTGTACGTCCTCAACGGTTACGAGGGCGGGCTTCCCTCGGCGCGCTACCTGGGAGAACTGGCGGACGCCGCCGAATCGGCCGGTGCCCCCCACGACTACGTGATGGAACTCCGCAAGCGCCCCTGCTAGCGGCCCACCGCCGTCCCCCTCGTCGGAAACGACAAGACAACGATCCCAATCCCGTAAGCATCGTCATCTACGCGCGTAGGCCATGAGCGGCTACTCTCGTCCGCGTGAACGCTTCAGTTATTCCGGACGACATCCAGGGCGACCCCTACGCCGCCGCCGACGCCGCCGCCGCGCGCCTGCGCGAGCTCACGGGCGCAGAGACCCACGACGTCGCTCTCGTGATGGGCTCCGGCTGGGCGCCGGCCGTCGACGCGCTGGGCGAGCCCGAGGCGGACTTCGCCGTCACCGAGCTGCCCGGCTTCCCGCCGCCGGCGGTCCAGGGGCACGGCGGCCGCATCCGCTCCTTCAAGATCGGCGACAGGCGTGTGCTGGTCTTCCTGGGCCGCACCCACTACTACGAGGGCCGTGGCGTGGCCGCCGTCTCGCACGGCGTCCGCACCGCCGTCGCCGCGGGCTGCAAGACCATCGTGCTGACCAACGGCTGCGGTGGCCTGCGCGAGGGCATGCGCCCCGGCCAGCCGGTGCTGATCAGCGACCACCTGAACCTCACGGCGACGTCCCCGATCGTCGGGGCGAACTTCGTGGACCTCACCGACCTCTACTCCCCGCGGCTGCGCGCCCTCTGCAAGGAGATCGACCCCTCCCTCGAAGAGGGCGTCTACGCGCAGTTCCCCGGCCCGCACTACGAGACCCCGGCGGAGATCCGCATGGCCCGCACCATCGGTGCGGACCTGGTCGGCATGTCCACCGTCCTCGAGGCCATCGCGGCCCGCGAGGCGGGTGCGGAGGTCCTCGGCATCTCCCTGGTCACGAACCTCGCCGCGGGCATGACGGGCGAGCCCCTCAACCACGAGGAGGTCCTCCAGGCGGGCCGCGACAGCGCCACCCGCATGGGCGAACTCCTCGGCAAGGTCCTGGGCCGCGTCTGACTCCCCTGACGGGGCGCGCCTTCCCCATCCCCGCCCGACCCCCACCTAGCCTCCACGCCCCACAAAGCCCCGCCCAACCAGCCCCGCCGCTCCGCGGCGGATGCTCCCCACCCACCCACCCGTTTACCCCGCACCGCGGGGTGGGGGTAGGGGCGGGGGGGCACCCGGCTCCACACGGCGGGGTGGGGGCGGGTGGGGGGCACCCGGCTCCGCATGCGGGGGTGGGGGGGCGGGTGGGGTACTCGGTTCCGCA
The DNA here is from genome assembly GCF_056437465.1 of Streptomyces sp. NPDC042371. Taxonomy (NCBI): domain Bacteria; kingdom Bacillati; phylum Actinomycetota; class Actinomycetes; order Kitasatosporales; family Streptomycetaceae; genus Streptomyces; species Streptomyces sp. NPDC042371. The sequence continues at coordinate 507,733 of NZ_JBWKAP010000002.1, forward strand.
CCGCGGAGTGGGGGCGGACGTCCCTCGGTTCCACACCGCGGGGTGGGGCGGACGTCCCTCGGTTCCACACCGCGGGGTGGGGCGGACGTCCCTCGGTCCCGCACCGCGGGGTGGGGGCGGACGTCCCTCGGTCCCGCACCGCGGAGTGGGGGCGGACGTCTCTCAGTTCCACACCCGCGCGAGTGGGGGCGGGGTCTCTCGACTCCGCGCACCGCGGGGGTGGGGGCGGGGTCTCTCGACTCCGCGCACCGCGGGGGTGGGAACTATCGGGGCACCCGGCTTCGCACCGCAGCGGTGGGGACGGGCACCCCTCGGCTTCGCACCGCGGGGGCGTGGCCAGCGGGGCACCGGCTCCGCGCCGCGAGAGCGGAGCGGACCGAATCCACTCGCACCGCGAGAGCGGGGCGGACCGAATCCACTCGCACCGCGAGAGCGGGGCGGACCGGATCCACTCGCACCCCGAGAGCGGGGCGGACCGGATCCACTCGCACCCCGAGAGCGGGGCGGACCGGATCCACTCGCACCGCGAGAGCGGGGTGGGCAGGCTCGGTCTCTCTCGCACCGCACCGCACCGCACCGCGAAAGCGGGACGGGCCGGGGCGGGCACGGTTCGCCCCGCATCCACCAGACCAGGGCCAGAAGTTGCACCGCACCGAGGCAGCAGAGGCAAGAGGCAACCGACCTGCCACGTGGCGGGGCGGCAGCGACGCGACGGCCCGCCCCGCAGCCGCAGCCGCAGCCGCAGCCGCAGCCGCAGCCGCAAGCGATACGACAACAAGGGCCGCGGGCACAGCGCAGCACCCCCACCGCCCCGTACGCGTACGCGCACGCGAGACGGCAGACACCGCGGGCACCCCCACCGGTCCGCAGCCGCGAGCGATACCGGAGGGGACGTGGGGGTATGTGCGCACGGAGCACCGAGCACACCCCGACGTTCAGAAACATCCGACGTGGCGCAGGGATAGCGAGTACGTACATACCCCCGCGGCCCCGCACCCACAACCGAACCCCAGGCGCACCGAGCCCCACCGGCTCCCAGCCGCGCACGAGACGCCCCCACAACCGAACCCCAAGCGCACCCCGCCCAAGGCGCCCCCGCCAGACACCGCGTAACGAGAGGCTGAAGAACCCGTGCAGGACACCTCCGCCACCTCAGAGCTCATCGCGCAGGCCCAGTCCTGGCTTGCCGAGGACCCGGACCCCGAGACCCGCGAAGAGCTCGGCAAGCTCATCGACGCCCAGGACCTCGCCGAGCTCACCGCACGCTTCGCAGGCACCCTCCAGTTCGGCACCGCGGGCCTCCGCGGCGAACTGGGCGCGGGCCCCATGCGGATGAACCGCTCCGTGGTGATCCGCGCCGCCGCCGGTCTCGCCGCGTACCTGAAGAGCAAGGGCCAGACCGACGGCCTCGTCGTCATCGGCTACGACGCCCGCCACAAGTCCGCCGACTTCGCCCGCGACACCGCCGCGGTGATGACCGGCGCCGGCCTCCGCGCGGCCGTCCTCCCCCGCCCCCTCCCCACCCCCGTCCTCGCCTTCGCCATAAGGCACCTCGGCGCGGTGGCAGGCGTAGAGGTCACAGCCAGCCACAACCCTCCGCGCGACAACGGCTACAAGGTCTACCTCGGCGACGGCTCCCAGATCGTCCCGCCCGCCGACGCGGAGATCGCCGCCGAGATCGACGCCATCGCGAGCCTCCACGACGTCCCCCGCCCGGACACCGGCTGGGACACCCTTGACGAAGGCGTCCTGGAGGCCTACCTGGCCCGCACGGACGCCGTCCTGTCCCCCGGCTCCCCCCGCACCGCCCGCGCCGTCTACACGGCGATGCACGGCGTCGGCAAGGACACCCTCCTCGCCGCGTTCGCCCGCGCAGGCTTCCCCGCGCCCACGCTCGTCGCCGAGCAGGCCGAGCCGGACCCGGACTTCCCCACGGTCGCGTTCCCGAACCCGGAGGAGCCGGGCGCGATGGACCTGTCCTTCGCGACGGCGGCCCGCACCACCCCCACCCCCGACCTGATCATCGCCAACGACCCGGACGCGGACCGCTGCGCGGCAGCGGTGCGGGACGGCAACAACTGGCGCATGCTCCGAGGCGACGAAGTCGGCGCCCTCCTCGCCGCCCACCTCGTCCGCCGCGGCGCCCACGGCACCTTCGCGGAGTCGATCGTCTCCTCCTCCCTCCTGGGCCGGATCGCCGAGAAGGCGGGCCTCCCGTACGAGGAGACCCTGACCGGCTTCAAGTGGATCGCCCGCGTCGACGGCCTGCGCTACGGCTACGAGGAGGCGCTCGGCTACTGCGTCGACCCCGAGGGCGTACGCGACAAGGACGGCATCACGGCGGCGCTCCTGCTCATGGAGCTCGCGTCCGAGCTCAAGGAGGAGAACCGCACGGTCCTCGACCTCCTGGACGACCTGGCCGTGGAGCACGGCCTGCACGCCACCGACCAGCTGTCGGTCCGCGTGGAGGACCTGTCCGTGATCGCGGACGCGATGGGCCGCCTGCGCGAGCAGCCGCCGACGGAGCTCGCGGGCCTGCCCGTGACGAAGGCGGAGGACCTGACGCGCGGCACGGAGACGCTGCCGCCCACGGACGGCCTGCGCTACACGCTCGACGGCGCCCGCGTCATCGTCCGCCCCAGCGGCACCGAGCCGAAGCTCAAGTGCTACCTCGAAGTGGTCGTCCCGGTGGTGGACAAGGCCGCGTTGCCCGCGGCCCACGCCCGAGCGACGGACCTCCTCTCCGCCATCAAGCGCGACCTGTCGGCGGCAGCGGGCATCTGACAAGACCCCGAGCCCGAGCCCAAGCGCGTACCGCACCGAACCACCCGTCCGAGTGGTTCCGCTGACGCGACTGCCGCAGTGACCCGGTGCGCTACCGGTCTTCCCAGGAAGGGACGACCGGTAGCGCACTTTCACGTTCCGGGAGCCGCCGCAGTGCCGTACGGAATCTCCGAGTCGACCAAAGCGACAGACACAACCGCAGCCCCCTCCCGCGTACCCGAGTCCAGGAACCCCCACAACCCGGCACGCACGCCCCACGGCCTCGCCGCACGCACGGCCAACGCCCTGCGCCACGCCTCCCCCGCCCTAGCCGCATACACGGCCGTACGCGCCCTCGGCCTCCTGGTGCTCACCGTGTGGGCCCACCGCGACCACCGCGGCGTGCGGCACCTGCTCATAGAGTCCTGGGACTGCGACTGGTACCTGAAGATCGCCCAGAACGGCTACGCCCACGAGCTCGGCAGCCGCGTCGACGGCAACAACCTCGCCTTCTTCCCGCTGTACCCGCTGCTCGTCAGGGCAGGGGACGCCGTCATGCCGTGGCTGCCGAGGGGCGCCGCGGGCCTGTCGGTGTCGCTGGCCGCCTCGCTCCTCGCCGCGTGGGGGATCTTCGCGGTGGGCGACCGGCTGTACGGGCGCAGGGCCGGGGTCGTCCTCGCCGTCCTCTGGGGCAGCCTGCCCGTGGCTCTCGTGCAGTGGATGGGCTACACGGAGTCGCTGTTCACGGCCCTCTGCGCGTGGTCGCTGTACGCGGTGCTGAGCGGGCGCTGGCTGTGGGCGGGCTCCCTCGCCGCACTGGCGGGGCTCACCCGCCCCACGGGCGTGGCGGTGGCCGCGGCGGTGTCCCTCACCGCGCTACTCGCCGTACACCGCCCCTTCACTCCGCACCGCCCCTTCGCAGAGCGCCAGACCACCACTCCGCCCCGCCCCTCCACGGCCCGCCCCCTCCTGGGCGCCCTCATCGCCCCCCTCGGCTGGCTCTCGTACGTCGGCTGGGTGGGCCTGCGCCTCGGCCGCTGGGACGGCTACTTCGCCGTACAGAAGCTGTGGCGCAACGAGTGGGACGGCGGCGTCGGGACGCTGCGGCGGATGCGGGACCTGTTCCTGGCCGAGCGCCCCGCGCTGTTCGTGGCGATGGTGACGGCGGTCCTCTTGGGGGCGGTCGTGCTCTTCGTGCTGTCGGCGGGCGACCGGCAGCCGCTGCCGCTGCTGGTCTTCAGCGGTCTGCTGCTGGTGATCGTGCTCGGCAGCAGCGGCGTCTACTTCCCCCGGGCCCGCTTCCTGCTGCCCGGCTTCCCACTGCTGCTGCCGGTCGCGGTGGCCCTGGCGCGCGCGAGGACGCACGTGCTCGTGACGCTGCTGACCGCGGCGGCGCTCATGTCGGCGGTGTTCGGCGGCCACATGCTCCTGGGGTGGCACGGCCCTCCGTAAAACCCACCCCCCTCAAGCGCCCCACGCACCCCCTCAGGTCACCGCGAGCAACACAGCCAGCAACACCGCACCCACAACACACGGCACGACAACCTCATAGGCCCAGCGGACCACCGGCTCGCCCTGCGCGGACTCCGCGTCGGCCCGCTGTTCGGCGAGTTCGCGGAGCTCGTCCATGGACTGGTCGCCCGCCGCGCGGGTGGGCGGTGCGCTGGGGTCGAGGAAGCGGCGGCCGCCCGTCGTCGGGTCGCCGGACGCCGCGGCCTGCGAATGCCTGCGCGCCGCCTTCTTGCGGCCGCGCAGCGAGACGGGGATCGCCCAGAGCTGGAACTTGGTTCCGGCGTTGGTGAGGACCTCGTTGGAGTAGCCGGAGCGGAGCGTCGCGATGGACGCCCACGGCAGCGTGACGGTCCTGAAGGGGTTGCGGATCCGGATCCGGTCGTCGTTCGCGTACACGGCGGGCCGCACGGTGAACGCGACGACCAGCGGCACCGCGAAGAGCAGTCCGGCGAGCGCGAGCCACGGGGTGCGGCCCTCGCCGCGGATCGCCGCGTCGATGCCGAGCCAGGCGCCCAGGGCGAGCAGCAGGACACCGCCGGCGATACCGGCCGGGGACCGGAAGGTGCGGTCCTTGTACGCGGGCTCCGCCACGGGGTTCTGGGGGTCGCTCATACCCTGATTCTGCCTGAAGGCCGGCCCGGGGCCCCGGGCCCCACCCCTGTACAGCAGCTACGCGCGTAGATATGCTCCCCTCGTGACCATGCCCACTGCATTCGCTGACGTGACAGCGTCCGACAGCACGCTCCGCCGCTTCCTTCACGGACTGCCCGGCGTCGACGCGGTCGGCCTGGAGGCGCGTGCCGCCTCGCTCGGTACCCGTTCGATCAAGACCACGGCGAAGGCGTACGCCATCGACCTGGCCATTTCGATGATCGACCTGACGACGCTCGAGGGCGCCGACACCCCGGGCAAGGTCCGGGCGCTCGGCGCGAAGGCCGTGCATCCGGACCCCACCGACCGTGAGACGCCGCGCACCGCCGCCGTCTGCGTCTATCCGGACATGGTCGCCACCGCCAAGGAGGCCGTCGGGACCAGCGGCGTGAAGGTCGCGTCCGTCGCGACCGCCTTCCCCGCGGGCCGCGCGGCCATCGAGGTGAAGCTCGGCGACGTGCGCGAGGCCGTCGCGGCGGGCGCCGACGAGATCGACATGGTCATCGACCGGGGCGCGTTCCTCTCGGGCGACTACATGACGGTGTTCGAGCAGATCCGCGCCGTGAAGGAAGCCTGCGGCACCGCCCGCCTCAAGGTCATCTTCGAGACCGGCGAGCTCTCGACGTACGACAACATCAAGCGCGCCAGCTGGATCGGCATGATCGCGGGCGCCGACTTCATCAAGACCTCGACCGGCAAGGTCGGCGTCAACGCCACCCCGGCCAACACCCTGCTCATGCTGGAGGCGGTCCGCGACTTCCGCGCGCAGACCGGCGTGCAGATCGGCGTGAAGCCCGCGGGCGGCATCCGCTCCACCAAGGACGCGGTGAAGTTCCTCGTGCTGGTGAACGAGACTGCGGGTCCCGACTGGCTGGACAACCACTGGTTCCGCTTCGGCGCCTCGTCGCTCCTGAACGACCTGCTGATGCAGCGCCAGAAGCTGGCCACCGGCCGCTACTCCGGCCCCGACTACGTGACGGTGGACTGATCACCATGACTTCCCCCTTCGAGTACGCTCCGGCGCCCGAGTCCCGCTCCGTCGTCGACATCGCCCCTTCGTACGGCCTGTTCATCGACGGCGAGTTCACCGAGGCCGCCGACGGCAAGGTCTTCAAGACGGTCTCCCCGTCCACCGAAGAGGTCCTCTCCGAGGTCGCGCGGGCCTCCTCCGAAGACGTCGACCGCGCCGTGAAGGCCGCCCGCAAGGCCTTCGAGAAGTGGTCGGCGCTGCCGGGCGCCGAGCGCGCCAAGTACCTCTTCCGGATCGCCCGGATCATCCAGGAGCGCAGCCGCGAGCTGGCCGTCCTGGAGACCCTGGACAACGGAAAGCCCATCAAGGAGACACGCGACGCCGACCTCCCCCTGGTCGCCGCGCACTTCTTCTACTACGCGGGCTGGGCCGACAAGCTCGACCACGCGGGGTACGGCCCGAACCCGGCGCCGCTCGGCGTCGCGGGCCAGGTCATCCCGTGGAACTTCCCGCTCCTGATGCTGGCCTGGAAGATCGCCCCGGCGCTCGCGACCGGCAACACGGTCGTCCTGAAGCCCGCCGAGACGACCCCCCTGAGCGCCCTGTTCTTCGCGGACATCTGCCGCCAGGCGGGTCTGCCCAAGGGCGTCGTCAACATCCTTCCCGGGTACGGCGACGCGGGCGCGGCCCTGACCGCCCACCCGGACGTGAACAAGGTCGCCTTCACGGGCTCCACCGCCGTCGGCAAGTCCATCGCGCGCCAGGTCGCGGGCACCGACAAGAAGGTCACGCTCGAACTGGGCGGCAAGGGCGCGAACATCGTCTTCGACGACGCCCCCATCGACCAGGCCGTCGAGGGCATCGTCACCGGCATCTTCTTCAACCAGGGCCAGGTCTGCTGCGCCGGGTCGCGTCTCCTCGTACAGGAGTCGATCCAGGACGAACTGCTCGACTCCCTCAAGCGGCGGCTCTCCACCCTCCGCCTGGGCGACCCGCTGGACAAGAACACCGACATCGGCGCCATCAACTCCGCCGAGCAGCTCGCCCGCATCTCCGCGCTCGCCGAGACCGGTGAGGCGGAGGGCGCAGAGCGCTGGTCGGCGCCGTGCGAACTGCCGTCCTCCGGTTACTGGTTCGCGCCGACGCTCTTCACCAACGTCACGCAGGCGCACACCGTCGCCCGTGACGAGATCTTCGGCCCGGTGCTGTCCGTCCTCACGTTCCGCACGCCGGACGAGGCGGTCGCCAAGGCCAACAACACGCAGTACGGGCTCTCCGCGGGCATCTGGACGGAGAAGGGCTCGCGCATCCTCGCGGTCGCGAACAAGCTCCGGGCGGGCGTCGTCTGGGCCAACACTTTCAACAAGTTCGACCCGACGTCGCCGTTCGGCGGCTACAAGGAGTCGGGCCACGGCCGCGAGGGCGGCCGGCACGGGCTGGAGGCGTACCTCGATGTCTGACCGACTCACGGTTTTCAAGACCTACAAGCTGTACGTCGGGGGCAAGTTCCCCCGCAGCGAGAGCGGCCGGGTGTACGAGGTGACCGACTCAAAGGGCAAGTGGCTGGCGAACGCGCCCCTCTCCTCCCGCAAGGACGCCCGTGACGCGGTCGTCGCCGCGCGCAAGGCGTTCGGCGGCTGGTCGGGCGCGACCGCGTACAACAGGGGCCAGGTCCTCTACCGCGTCGCGGAGATGCTGGAGGGCCGCAAGGACCAGTTCGTACGGGAGGTGGCGGACGCGGAGGGCATCTCCAAGTCCAAGGCCGCCGCCCAGGTCGACGCGGCGATCGACCGCTGGGTCTGGTACGCGGGCTGGACCGACAAGATCGCCCAGGTCGTGGGCGGGGCGAACCCGGTCGCGGGCCCGTTCTTCAACCTGTCGACGCCGGAGCCGACGGGTGTGGTCGCGGTCGCCGCGCCCCAGAAGTCGTCGTTCCTCGGCCTGGTCTCGGTGATCGCCCCGGTGATCGCGACGGGCAGCACGGTCGTCGTGATCGCCTCCGAGAAGTCCCCGCTCCCCGCGCTTTCGCTCGGTGAGGTCCTCGCGACGTCGGACGTGCCCGGCGGCGTGGTCAACATCCTCACCGGCAAGACCGCCGAGATCGCGGCCCCGCTCGCCGCCCACCAGGACGTCAACGCGATCGACCTGACGGGCGCGGACGCGGAGCTGGCGCGCGAGCTGGAGGTCGCGGCGGCGGACAACCTCAAGCGCGTGCTCCGTCCACAGCCTGTGGACTGGTCGGCCGACCCCGGCACGCACCGCCTGACGGCCTTCCTGGAGACCAAGACGGTCTGGCACCCGACGGGTTCGCTCGGCGCGTCCGGCTCGGCCTACTAGCCAACCGCCGCGCACCGGAGCCCCGGCCCCCTCCGTCCAGGGGGCCGGGGCTCCGTCATGCCCGCGGATCGAGGCCCAGCCGCACCCCGATGCCGTCCAGGACGCAGTCGAGCCCCGTCTCGAACTGCCAGGCGGCGTCGTCCTTGCGGCCCGCCCCGAGGGCATAGCGCTTGTAGGCCGGGTAGCGGCCGGTGCTCATCAGATACATCATCTGCGGCGCGAGCCCGCGGCGCGCATCGTCGCCGCTGGTCCAGCCGTTGTCCTGCATGTACTGGCTCAGTGCCACCTCCGCCTGCCCGACGCCGTGCACATAGGCGCCGACGGTACGGAAGGCCGTCATGATCGTGTCGGCGTCGAGGCCGTGGTGCTCCAGTGCCGCCAGCTGCCGGTCGGCCATGGCCATCCGGTTGGGCGTCAGGGCGAAGTGCGGCGTGGGCAGTTGGGCGAGCCAGGGGTGCGCCAGCATCAGCCGACGGCTGCCGACGGCGTACGCGCGCAGGACCTCCCGCCAGCCGGTCAGGTCGTCGGGGACGACGACCTCGGCCGTGACCCGGTCGACCATCAGCGCCCACAGGTCGTCCTTGCCCGAGACATGGCGGTACGCGGCCATGGGCGCGACGCCCAGCTCGGTGGCGAGGCGGCGCATGGTGACGGCCGTGAAGCCCTCGGCGTCGGCGACCTTCACCGCGACCTCCGCGATCTTCTGCGGCGTCAGCGCGGCACGCTGCGTGGCGGCCGGGCGCTCCATGCGTTCCCAGAGCGAGACCTCGGGCTCGACCTTCTTCTGTGTGGCCATGCGTACACCGTATCTCTTGTAGACGCCGTACACATCTGTGTGTACGTTGTACGCGAAGGATACGCCGTACACATTCACCCCAGGGGGACCCCATGACCACCACCAGCACTTCCACTTCCACTTCGATCCCGGCCCCGCTCCGCATCGCGATCCTCGTCGGCAGCACCCGCGAGGGCCGCTTCGCGCCCGTCGTCACCCGGTGGATCAAGGGCCACCTCGACCAGCGCGACGACATGACCGTGGACGTCATCGACCTGGCCGAGACCCCGCTGCCCATGGTCCTGCCCGCCTTCGGGCAGCCGCCCGCCCCCGGCACCACCGAGGCCCTCGCGCTGGTCACACCACGCCTGGCGGCGGCCGACGCCTTCGTCTTCATCACGCCGGAGTACAACCACAGCTACCCGGCGTCCCTGAAGAACGCCATCGACTGGCACAACGAGCAGTGGCACGCCAAGCCGATCGGCTTCGTCTCCTACGGCGCCATCTCCGGCGGCCTGCGCGCGGTCGAGCACCTCCGGGTCGTCATGGCCGAGTTGCACGCGACGACGATCCGCAACACCGTCAGCCTGCACAACGTGTGGGGCCTGTTCGACGAGGCGCAGCAGATGACGGAACCGGCGAGCGACGCCGCGGTGAAGACCATGCTCGACCAGCTCGCCTGGTGGGCGCTGTCCCTGCGCGAGGCCAGGTCCGCCCGCCCGTACGCCGCCTGACGCCACGTCACCCACATCGAGGACGCCATGACCCAGCGTACGGAAACAACCGCCCCGCCCTCCCCTCTCGCCATTCTCGGCCTGCTGCTCGGCATCATCCTGGCGACGCTCGACGGCACGATCGTCGGCACCGCGCTCCCGACGATCGTCGGTGACCTCGGCGGCCTCGGTCACTTCTCGTGGGTGGTGACGGCCTATCTGCTCGCCGCCGCCGTCTCCACCCCGATCTGGGGCAAGGTCGGCGACCTGTACGGCCGCAAGGGCAGCTATCTGACCTCCATCACGGCCTTCCTCATCGGCTCCGTGCTCTGCGGACTCGCCCAGAACATGGAGCAGTTGATCGCGTTCCGCGCCCTCCAGGGCCTCGGCGCGGGCGGCCTCTTCGTGGGTGCGATGTCCCTCATGGGGACGCTGCTGACACCCGCACAGGCGGGGCGCTCCCAGTCGATGATCGGCGTCATGCTGCCCGTCGCGATGATCGGCGGCCCGCTGCTCGGCGGCTTCCTCACCGACCAGCTGGACTGGCGCTGGGTCTTCTACGTCAACCTGCCCGTCGGCGCCGCCGCGCTCCTGCTCGTCGGCCTCCTCGTGCGGCTGCCCGGCGAGCGCCGCACGGCCCGGATCGACTACGCGGGCGCGGGCCTCCTCACGGCGGGCATCCTGGCGCTCACGCTGCTCGGCACCTGGGGCGGCACGACGTACGACTGGCTCTCGCCGCAGATCGGCGGCCTCGCGCTGCTCGCGGCGGTCTCGCTCGCCGCCTTCGCCCGCGTGGAGCGCGGCGCCCCCGAACCGGTCGTTCCGCCCCGCCTGTTCCACGACCGCAACTTCACGCTCGCCCAGGTCCTCACCTTCCTCGCGGGCGCGGCGATGATGGGGGCGGCCAGCTATCTGCCGCAGTACGTGCAGTTCGTCCGCGGCACGTCGTCGACGGAGAGCGGCCTCCTGCTGCTCCCGCTGATGCTGGGCATGATGGGCGCGCAGCTCTACATCGGCCGGGTGGTCGGCAACGGCGGCACGTACCGGGCGTATCCGATCGTGGGCGGGGCCGTCGCCACGGTGGGCGCGCTGGCCCTGTTGACGGTGGGCGTGGACACGGCCACGGCCGTGGCGTCCGCGCTGACGTTCGTCCTGGGCGCGGGCCTCGGCTGCCTGCTGCAGCCGTCGCTGCTGATCACCATGAACAGCGCGGAGCTCCGCGACATGGGGGCCGCCAGCGGCACCAACGCGCTCCTGCGCACCATCGGCGGCTCGCTCGGCGTCGCGGTGCTCGGATCCGTCTACACCGGCCGCATGACCGACACCCTCATGGACCGGCTCGGCCAGGACGGCGAGCGCCTCGCGGGCGGCGAGCTGACCCCCGCACTCCTGCACGACCTCCCCGAACCGGCGCGGGAAGCCTTCCGGGCCGGGGTCACCGGCGGGCTGCACGGCGTCATGGCAGGCACGGCCGTGCTGTGCGCACTCACCTTCGCGGCGGCCTGGCTGATCCGCGAGGTCCCCCTGCGATCGAAGGCACCACAGCCGCCGGAAGCGCCGGAGCCGCCGGAGCCGAAGACGACGGCCACCCCCTCCACCCCCTCCGCCGCCTAACTCGGCAGCAGCCCCGTCGCCCGGCCCACCAGCGGCAGCTCACTCAGCGAGGCCCCCGAGGTCAGCGGGCCGGTGACGAAGCCCGTGTCGACCGGCTTGAAGTCCGCGACCTGCGTCCCGAGCGTGTTGTCGAGCGGATCGGCACCGGTGTTGGCCAGCGGGTCCAGCTGGAGGTCCTTGACCGGCGCGAGTCCGCCCGCCGCCGAATGGTGCACCGCCGTCGTGAGGGCCTGCATCGGAGACGCCGCGGGCCCCGGCTCCACCGCACCGGCACTCGCCGTGCCCCCCACCCCGAGGGCCGCACCCGCCGCCGTGACGGTGAGCCCCGCCCGCAGCAGCGCGCGCGAGCCGGGCCGGGGAAGCTTCTTCACTGCGTGTCGTGCCATGGGTACCGCTCACATCCATGCGTCGTTGAGTAATCGAGCGAGCACGTAGCGTAGTTGACCGGCCCCGTCGGAACCAAAGGGCGACTCGCGGGACGGCCCGCGTGGCGACGGGGGAGTCCGATCCCGGGCGCCTCGGTTGATAATGGCTCCCGTCCACGCGGACACACCGTGTCGGGAGATGCGGTCCACCCCGGCTGCAAAGGCTCAGAGAATTGGGTTCCCATCCCCCGATACCGACCCGCGTCGTGCTGCTGACAGGCCCCTCCGGCTCGGGGAAGTCGTCGTTCGCCGCCCGCTCGGGGCTGCCCGTGCTCTGTCTGGACGACTTCTACAAGGAGGCGGGCGACCCCACGTTGCCGCAGGTTCCGGGCAGTTCGGACATCGACTGGGACTCCCCGGCCTCCTGGGACGCCGACGTGGCCGTCGCCGCCATCGAGGAGCTGTGCCGGACGGGGCGCACGAACGTGCCGGTGTACGACATCTCGATCAGTGCGCGCGTCGGGCAGGAGGCCCTGGACATCGAGCGCACGCCGCTCTTCGTCGCGGAGGGGATCTTCGCGGCGGACATCGTGGAGCGGTGCCGTGAGCTCGGTGTGCTCGCCGACGCGATCTGCCTGCGGGGGCGGCCCTCGACCACGTTCCGGCGGCGGCTGCTGCGGGATCTGCGGGAGGGGCGCAAGTCCGTGCCGTTCCTGCTGCGGCGCGGCTGGCGGCTGATGCGGGCCGAGCGCGCCATCGTGGCGCGGCAGACGGCGCTGGGTGCGCATCCCTGCGCGAAGGACGAGGCGCTCGGGCGGGTCGCCGCCGCGGCGGCGGGCCGGTGCGTGAAGGCGCAGGCCAAGGCCTCGTCGTAGGCAGGCCACGAGGTGCGGCCAGAACGGGAAAGCAGAAGGACCGGAAAGACCCCCCGGCCTTCCGGTCCTCTACTTGATTCCCCCGTGATTTCCCCCGTGCCACCGCCGCATCCCCCCGGAGCGACGGCCCCCGTTTCCCCCTGCCCCTCAGGCGACCAACTCGCCGAAGGACTCCTCCTGGTCACGGCCGAAGCTGAGGACCTCGTCCTCGCGCAGCCGGCGGAGCGACCGCCAGATGCTGGACTTCACCGTGCCCACACTGATGTCGAGGATGTCCGCGATCTCCGGGTCGGTGCGGCCCTCGTAGTAACGGAGGACCAGCATCGTGCGCTGCAGTTCGGGAAGGCGGGTCAGCGCCTGCCAGAGAACCGCGCGCAGCTCCGTGCCGCGCATCGCGTCCGTGTCGCCGACCGTCTCCGGCAGCTCCTCGGTCGGGTACTCGTTCAGCTTGCGGCGGCGCCACGCGCTGATGTGCAGATTCGTCATGGTGCGGCGGAGGTAGCCCCCGACCGCGGCCTTGTCACTGATCCTGTCCCAGGCCCGGTACGTCGAGAAGAGGGCGCTCTGCAGCAGGTCCTCGGCCTCGAACCGGTCGCCGGTCAGGTGGTAGGCGGTTGCGTACAGGGAGGCACGGCGCTCCTGGACGTAGGCGGTGAACTCCGCCTCCGACAGGGACTTCCGCTCCCCCGAGCCCTCCCCGTACGCGGCTCCCCCGTGAGCCTGGTCAACCACCGTCATCAAACCGGTGTGCTGACGCCCGGTGCCGCGAGCGCACCCCCGCCCGCTCACGGCACCGGACTTCTCAGACCCCCTCCCGACGCCGTGGAGACGCGTGACAACTGCGCTCGAACTGGTGCTGTGCAGCGAATTCATCTTGCGCCCCCCGTCGGTGGAGTCCGGCTTCTTCCGTGTGACCAGAACTCTGCCCCAGCCACTTCATGACGGTGTCCGTCGACTGTCACAGGCCTGTCACAGGGGTTGGGGACCCCTTCCACCTGTGAAGGTCACGTGTGGGTGCGGGCATCTACCTGCCCTTTACGGGCCCGGGGAGGCTCCAGCAGTCGAACTGGGGCCGTGACATGGGACAGAATGACGTCCGTGCCTTCCCTGTTGCTGATCGAGGACGACGACGCCATCCGGACGGCCCTGGAGCTTTCGCTCACGCGCCAGGGGCATCGGGTGGCCACTGCTGCCACCGGCGAGGACGGCCTGAAGCTGCTCGGCGAGCAGCGGCCGGACCTGATCGTGCTGGATGTGATGCTGCCGGGCATCGACGGGTTCGAGGTGTGCCGTCGCATCCGGCGCACCGACCAGTTGCCGATCATCCTGCTGACCGCGCGCAACGACGACATCGACGTGGTCGTCGGACTGGAGTCCGGCGCCGACGACTATGTGGTCAAGCCCGTGCAGGGCCGGGTGCTCGACGCCCGGATCCGCGCCGTGCTGCGGCGCGGTGAGCGCGAGGCCAATGACGCGGCGACGTTCGGTTCGCTCGTCATCGACCGGGCCGCGATGACCGTGACGAAGAACGGCGAGGACCTGCAGCTCACACCCACCGAGCTGCGGCTGCTCCTGGAGCTGAGCCGCAGGCCGGGCCAGGCCCTGTCGCGGCAGCAGTTGCTGCGTCTGGTGTGGGAGCACGACTACCTCGGCGACTCGCGGCTCGTGGACGCGTGTGTGCAGCGGCTGCGCGCCAAGGTCGAGGACGTGCCCTCGTCGCCGACCCTCATCCGTACGGTGCGCGGCGTCGGATATCGGCTGGACACGCCTCAGTGACCAAACCGCACGACAAGCTCCGCGGCTGGGCCGCGGCGCGCAAGGCGATACTGGCGGGGCTGCGCTTCACGAGTCTGCGGTTGCGGCTCGTCGTGGTGTTCGGGCTCGTGGCGCTCACCGCGGCGGTCTCCGCGTCCGGCATCGCGTACTGGCTCAACCGCGAGGCCGTGCTGACGCGCGCGCAGGACGCGGCGCTCAAGGACTTCCGCCAGCAGATGCAGAACCGTGCGGGCGCGCTGCCCGCCGACGTGTCGCAGGCCGAACTGCAGGCGACCGCCGAGCAGATGGCGAACAGCAGCCAGCGCTACAGCGTGCTCCTGGTCGCGGAGAAGAAGGGCGGCGGCCAGCTCGTCGGCTACTCCGACCTGGACGCCTTCACGCTGGCCAAGGTGCCGGGCACGCTGCAGAAGGCCGTGGCCAAGAAGCAGCCGCTGACCTCGGGCAACAAGAGCCCCTACCACCTGTACTGGCAGCGGACCGTCGACCACAACACCCCGTATCTGGTGGGCGGTGCCAAGGTGATCGGCGGCGGCCCGACCGGTTACATGCTCAAGTCGCTGGAACCGGAGGCGAAGGACCTGAGTTCGCTCGGCTGGTCCCTGGCCATCGCGACGGGGCTCGCGCTGATCGGTTCGGCGCTGCTCGCGCAGGCCGCGGCGACGACCGTGCTGAAACCCGTGCACCGGCTCGGTGTCGCGGCGCGGCGGCTCGGCGAGGGGAAGCTGGACACGCGGCTGCGGGTGTCCGGCACCGATGAGCTGGCCGACCTGTCCCGCACGTTCAACAGGACCGCAGAGAACCTGGAGAAGAAGGTCGCCGACATGAGCGCCCGTGACGAGGCGTCCCGGCGCTTCGTCGCCGACATGTCGCACGAGCTGCGCACCCCGCTGACCGCGATCACCGCCGTGACCGAGGTCCTCGAGGAGGAGCTCGACGCGGAGACCGGTTCCGTGGACCCGATGATCGAACCGGCCGTACGGCTCGTGGTGAGCGAGACCCGCCGCCTGAACGACCTCGTGGAGAACCTCATGGAGGTCACCCGCTTCGACGCGGGGACCGCGCGCCTGGTCCTGGACCACGTCGACATCGCCGACCAGATCACCGCGTGCATCGACGCCCGCGCCTGGCTGGACGCGGTGGAGCTGGACGCCGAGCGCGGCATCATGGTCCGCCTCGACCCGCGCCGCCTCGACGTGATCCTGGCGAACCTCATCGGCAACGCCCTGAAGCACGGCGGCTCCCCGGTGGAGGTGTCGGTCCGCCTGGAGGACGCCAAGCTGGTCATCGCCGTACGCGATCACGGTCCTGGCATCCCCGAGGACGTGCTGCCGCACGTCTTCGACCGCTTCTACAAGGCGAGCGCGTCCCGGCCGCGGTCCGAGGGCAGCGGCCTCGGCCTGTCCATCGCCCTGGAGAACGCGCACATCCACGGCGGCGAGATCACCGCCGCCAACTCGCCGGAGGGCGGCGCGGTCTTCACGCTGTGGCTGCCGCGCGACAGCGGCGAGACCGAGGGCAACGAGGACGAGCCTGCGGAAGGGGACCAGGCGTGAACGGGCGTCGTATCCGTGCCGTGGCCGCCGCCGTGGGGCTCACCGCCGTGCTCGCCGGGTGCGGGATCAGGTCGACCGAGGTGCCGACCGACTACGGCGCTGCGCCGTCGCGGGTGCCGTGTGTGATGTCGGGCTCCAGCATCGCGTCGCAGTCGGGCAGCGGTGTGCCGGTGCAGGTCTTCCTGGTGTGCGCGGCCCAGCTGGTGACCGTCGACCGCGACGTGCAGCTCCGCACGGACAAGGCGACCACTGACCGGGTGCGCATCGCGCAGGCCCTCCTCGACGAGCTGGCGATGCCTCCCTCGGAGGCCGAGAAGCAGGCGGGTTTCGCCACGGACGTGCGCCGCGGCACCACCGTGTCCGGGGCGCGCAAGGGCGACCCCGCGGAGGCGCTGCGCCTGAGCACGCCGCCGGAGGACCTGTCCGCCTTCGCGCTCGCACAGATCGTGTGCACACTGGCCGACAACGCGTCGTCGGACGACGGCACGGTCGTCATGGGCGGCCCCGCGGGCAGTCCGCTGCGGCGCTACGAGTGCACTCCGGAGGTGCGCTCCCGCCCAGGGACCGTGGCGCCCCCGGTGAAAACCGTCCGGTAACCACCACCGAGTACGCGGAACCGATCCTGCCGCCCCCGACGTCTTGGGGGACGTGCGTCAAGGCTCGGGCGGCCACAGTCCCGCCATCCGCTTCCGTGCGACAGGAGGATTCCTCCTCGTCGCACATCTCCTGCTCGTCGGGTGGATCACGTTGCGCCCGCTGGACGTCCCCTGGGTGAGTGCCGCGAATCTGCAGCCGCTCGCCGGGATCAAGGCGGACCTGGCGCTGGGCGGTGTGCAGGCGGCCCGCCGGATCGGCGAGAGCGTGCTGCTGCTCGCCCCGCTCGGCGTGCTGCTTCCGCTGGCCGGTGGCAGGCTCGTGGTTTCACCATGGGGTTCGCTGGTGCGTACGGTCGCGGCCGGGGCGATGCTCTCGCTCGGCATCGAACTGCTGCAGACCGGCGTGCCCGGTCAGGTCGTCGACATCGACTCGCTGCTCCTGAACACCTTCGGGGTGGCGCTGGCGCACGTCGCGGTCGTGCCCGCGGCCAGGGCGCGGCTCCGTCGCGGAGATGACGGGGAGCGTCGCACGGCCCTCCCCCGGGAGGAGGCCCCTCAGGGACCGACCCCGACGATTCCCAGGGTCGGTATCGCACCGTAGAGCGATGCTTTGACCTGCTTCGTGAACGTACTGTCGAAGTATCGAGGCACACAGAGAGGCCTCGCTTCCACGGTTCGCGAAGGAGCCCCACATGACCGCCCTTGCCCGCCCCACCAACGGCCGGATGATCGGCGGAGTGTGCGCAGCCCTTGCCAGGCGCTTCGGCACCTCCGCGACGACGATGCGCGTGATCTTCGTGATCTCGTGTCTGCTGCCCGGCCCGCAGTTCCTGCTCTACATCGCGCTGTGGTTCCTGCTGCCCTCGGAGAGCAAGGCCCGCCAGGCCTGGTGACCGCGGCCACGGCCTAGTGGTCACCACCTAGTGGTCACGACACGACGATGGGGCGCCCCTCCGGAGAGGGGCGCCCCATCGGGCGTTCGGACGGGGTCCGGTCAGCCGAGCGGCAGGCCGTTGACGCCGCTGCCGCCGAGGGGCAGGCCGCCGATGAGGCCGGAGACCGGCGAGGTCGGGCCGCCCGGCTTGGGGCTCGCGACGTTCTCGAGCACGGGCTTGGCGGCGTTCAGGCCGGTGCCGAGGGCGTTCTGCCCGGCGGTCAGGGACTCGGTCGCTCCGGCGGCGGGCACCACGGAGGAGACGGGGCCCAGGGCGGCCGCGGGGTCGGCGACGGCGGGGGCGGCGTTCGCCGCACCGGCGCCCGCGGCGGCGAAAGCGGCGCCGAGAGCGGCGACACCGAGGGACTTGGCGACAGACTGCTTCATCTCAATGTGTCCTTGCGTCATTGCTTACGGATGTGGGGAGGGGGGTTTGAGCGGTTCAACGACCGTAAGCAGCCCGGATCACGGTCCAAGGGCAAACGAAAAGCGGCCGGGGTGCGAAAACCCCGGCCGCCGACGCGTCGCTCAACGCGAACGCAATGACGTCAGCTCTCTACAGAAGCGCTGGTCGAGACGGTCTGACGGAACAGCCATTCGGACTTCAGCTCGGCATATCCGGGCTTGATCACGTCGTTGATCATGGCCAGGCGTTCATCGAAAGGAATGAATGCTGATTTCATCGCATTGACTGTGAACCACTGCATGTCGTCGAGCGTGTAGCCGAACGTGCCGACCAGGTGCTCGAATTCGCGGCTCATGCTGGTGCCCGACATCAGACGGTTGTCGGTGTTCACGGTCGCGCGGAAGTGCAGCTTGCGCAGCAGGCCGATGGGGTGCTCGGCGTAGGAAGTGGCGGCGCCCGTCTGGAGGTTGGACGTCGGGCAGAGCTCCAGCGGGATGCGCTTGTCACGCACGTACGAAGCGAGGCGGCCGAGGCGGACGGTGCCGTCGTCGGCGATCTCGATGTCGTCGATGATGCGCACGCCGTGGCCGAGGCGGTCGGCGCCGCACCACTGCAGGGCCTGCCAGATCGACGGCAGGCCGAAGGCCTCGCCCGCGTGGATCGTGAAGTGGTTGTTCTCGCGCTTGAGGAACTCGAAGGCGTCGAGGTGACGGGTGGGCGGGAAGCCCGCCTCCGCGCCCGCGATGTCGAAGCCGGTCACGCCGAAGTCGCGGTAGCGGTTGGCGAGTTCGGCGATCTCCAGGGCGCGGGCGGCGTGCCGCATGGCGGTGAGCAGGGCGCCCACGCGGATGCGGTGCCCGTTCTCCTTCGCGCGGCGCTCGCCCTCGCGGAAGCCTTCGTTGACGGCCTCGACGACCTCTTCGAGGGTGAGGCCGTCCTCCAGGTGCTGCTCGGGGGCGTACCGGATCTCGGCGTAGACGACGCCGTCCTCGGCGAGGTCCTCGGCGCACTCGGCGGCCACGCGCTTGAGGGCGTCCTTCGTCTGCATCACCGCGCAGGTGTGGGCGAAGGTCTCCAGGTAGCGCTCCAGGGAGCCGGAGTCGGCCGCCTCGCGGAACCAGATCCCGAGCTTGTCGGGGTCGGTCTCGGGCAGGCCCTCGTACCCGTTCTCCCGGGCGAGATCGACGATCGTGCCCGGGCGCAGGCCACCGTCGAGGTGGTCGTGCAGGAGCACCTTGGGGGCGCGGCGGATCTGCTCGGCGCTGGGCTTTTCACGGTCCGTGTGACCGGCTGTGTGTGTCTGGCTCGTCATTTCGGCACTCTAGCGCCTACGCGCGTAGAACTCACTGGTCGATACGTAACAGTGACCCTGCGGAAGGGTGGCGTACACCATGGCTTCTGACACTGTTCTGTCATGGCAGAGGAAGGGACCGCGGGGCCGGCGGGCGCGGCCAGGCTCGGGCGTGTGATCGGGACGGCGCCTTCGGCGGTCGGCGGAGTGGTGCTCCTGCTCCCCGGCGGCGCCGAGACGTCGAGCCGCAAGCCGTCGCCGCTGGCGGGAGTCGGTGTGCGTGCGCTCGGCCGGAGACTGGCCCACGACGGCCGGGAGGCGGGCCTCGCCACGCATGTCGTGCACTACCGCTGCCGGGGCTGGAACGGCGCGCAGGCGGAGCTCGCCCGCGACACGAACTGGGCGGTGGACGAAATCGTACGTCTCTACGGCGACGTCCCCGTCTGCCTCGCCGGAGTGGACATGGGCGGCCGCGCGGCGCTCCGCGCGGGCGGGCACACGGCGGTCAACTCCGTGCTGGCGATGGCCCCTTGGCTGCCGGAGGACGACGTGGCCGCGCCGCCCGAGCCGGTGAAGCAGCTCGCGGGGCGGCGGGTGCTCATCGTGCACGGCACGAACGACGAGCGGACCGATCCCGAGCTGTCGTTCCGGCTCGCCGAGCGGGCCAAGAAGGCGAACCGGGACGTGTGCCGGTTCGAGGTGCACTCGGACGGGCACCGGTTGCACCAGCACCAGTCCGAAGTCCTGGCGCTGGCCTCGGACTTCGTGATGGGCACGTTGTTCGGGGCGGACTTTGCCCGACCCTTGGAGGATGCGTTGGCGGCTCCGCCGCCGTTGGGGTTGCGGATGCCTCTTGCCTCCGGCTTTGGGCAGTCGCTTCGAAGGTGACCCCGCGACGGGGCTCTGTCATCACCGGCTTCGCCGAGTTCGTCCTCAATCGCCGGACAGGCTGATATCCGGCAGCAGCTTGCCCTTTCTGCTCAGCAAGAACTCCTTGAACGCCGCCACCGGTGGCGTGTCCGGGTGGCCGTCCAGCCATGCCACGCCGATCTCGCGCACCGCCCGCTGCCCCGTCACCGTCAGCTCCACCACCCCCGGGCGCGGCACCGCGGGCGGGGGCAGCAGGGCCACGCCCAGGCCCGCCGCGACCAGGCCGCGCAGCGTCTCCGCCTCCTCGCCCTCGAACGCGATGCGGGGCTTGAAGCCCGCCTCCCGGCAGAGGTCGTCCGTGATGCGGCGCAGGCCGTACCCCGGCTCCAGGGTCACGAAGGCCTCTTCGGCGGTCTCGGCGAGGCGGACCCGCTTGCGGGAGGCCAGCCGGTGGTCGTCGGGCACGACCAGGCGCAGGCGCTGCTCGTCGAGCCTGCGGGCGACCAGGTCGGGCGCGTCGGGCACGGGTGAGGTGAGGCAGAGGTCGAGCTCGCCCGCGCGCAGCCGCTCCAGCATCGCCTCGCCGTAGTTCTGGACGAGGCTGAAGCGGATGCGCGGATGGTCGGCGCGGAAGGCGCGGATCAGTCCGGGCACCGTCTCCGAGCCCATCGTGTGCAGGAAGCCGAAGGCGACCTTGCCGGACGCCGGGTCGGCGTCGGCCCGCACCGACTCGGCGGCGCGCTCCACCTCGCCGAGCGCCCGCTCGACCGAAGAGAGGAAGGTGCGGCCCGCCGGGGTGAGCGAGACCGTGCGGCCGCTGCGCGCGAAGAGGTCCACGCCCAGGTCCCGTTCGAGCCGGACGAGGGCGCGGGACAGCGTCGACTGGGGGATCCGCAGCTGCTCGGCGGCGCGCGTGACGTGCTCGGTGCGGGCGACTCCCGCGAAGTACGCGAGACGGGGCGCGAGCAGCGTCACGATGTCCTGCGCATCACTGTTCTGTGACACGCGCCGCTGTGACCTCTGCTGATGCTGCATGGGAACGATTATGGGGTTTCCATGCATTGGACGCATCAGAAAACCGGCCGTACGTTCTTCGCATGCCTGCTGACAGTAGTGGGGCGTCCGCCACCCTCGCGGTCGCCCCTGCCCCGTCGTCCCCCGCCACCCCCGCCCCCGCCTCCGCCGACACACGGCTGACCCCGGGCGGGCCCGGCTACCGCCGGATGAGCTTCGCGCTCTTCCTCGCGGGCGTCGCGACCTTCGCGCTCCTCTACTCCACACAGGCCCTCCTCCCCCTCGTCTCCGCCGACTTCGGCGTGAGCGCGAGCACGGCCAGCTGGACGGTGTCGGCGGCCACCGGCGCGCTGGCCCTCTTCGTCCTTCCGCTGAGCGCCCTCAGCGAGCGCTACGGGCGGCGCACGATGATGACCGCCTCGCTGACCATCGCCGTCGCCGTCGGGCTCCTCGTCCCCTTCTCCCCCTCGGTCGAGGTCCTGATCGCGCTGCGCGCCGTGCAGGGCGCGGCCCTCGCGGGACTCCCCGCGTCCGCGATGGCGTTCCTCGCCGAGGAGGTGCGGCCCAAGGCGCTGGTCGCCGCGATCGGCCTGTTCGTGGCGGGCAACTCCATCGGCGGGATGAGCGGGCGCATCGTCACCGGCTGGGTCGCGCAGGCCTGGGGCTGGCGCGCGGCGGTCGGCGTGGTCGGTGTCGTCGCGGTGCTGTGCGCGGTCGCCTTCCGCGTGCTGCTGCCCGCGCCCCGGCACTTCGCCCCGGGGCCGCTGAGCCCCAAGTCCCTCGCGCGCACGGTGCGTACGCATCTGTCGAACCCGCTCCTGTGCAGGCTGTACGCGATCGGGGCGCTGTTCATGACCGTCTTCGGGGCGGTCTACACGGTGATCGGGTACCGCCTCACCGAGGCGCCGTTCTCGCTGCCGCAGGGCGTCATCGGCTCGATCTTCCTGGTCTACCTCGTCGGCACGGTCTCCTCGGCGGCCGCCGGGCGGCTCGTGACCCGGCTCGGGCGGCGCGGCGCGCTGTATCTGGCGGTGAGCACGACGGCGGGCGGGCTGCTGCTCTCCCTCTCCTCCTCGCTCGTCCTGGTCCTGCTCGGGCTCGTGCTGATCACCGCGGGCTTCTTCGCGGGTCACGCGGTCGCGTCCTCGTCGGTGAGCCGGACGGCCACGACCGGGCGGGCGCAGGCGTCGGCGCTCTACCAGTCCGCGTACTACCTGGGCTCCAGCGCGGGCGGCACGCTCGGCGCGGTCGCCTTCCACGCGGGCGGCTGGGCCGGGACCGTGGGGCTCGGCATCCTCGCGGTGCTCGGGGTCGTGTCGGTCACGGTGTGGGGCTCGCACGCGGCGCGGGCGCAGGAGCGGCGTGCTCTCGTGGCTCGCTCCTGCTGATTTCACCTGCGGGTTTTCCCACTCCGGGGGCCGTTGTCAGTGGGCTGCGGTAGCTTCCGATGTGTTGGGCCTCGCATCGGGCTCTTCTCGCAACGCAGGGGTGGGTTGGGATGAGCGACATCGCAGGGACGACGGCCGATCTGGACGTCACGCTGGAGAAACACCGCGTCGAGCTGACCGGGTACTGCTATCGGATGCTGGGCTCCGCCTTCGAGGCCGAGGACGCCGTGCAGGACACGATGGTCCGTGCCTGGCGCAGCTTCGAGAAGTTCGAGGGCCGCTCCAGCATCCGCTCATGGCTGTACCGCATCGCGACGAACGTCTGCCTGGACATGCTGAACGCGGGCAACCGCCGCGCCCGTCCCATGGACCTGACCGCCGCCGCCCCGCTGGCGCAGGCCGCGCTCAACCCGCGCCCGGACAACACCTGGCTGGAGCCGATCCCGGACGCCCGCGTCCTGCCCACCCCCGGCGACCCCGCGGAGGCGGCGATCGCCAAGGAGTCGGTGCGGCTCGCGTTCGTCGCCGCCCTGCAGAGCCTGCCGCCCAAGCAGCGCGCGGTGCTGATCCTGCGCGAGGTCCTCGCGTGGAAGGCCAGCGAGGTCGCCGAGCTGATCGACACCTCCGTCGCCTCGGTCAACAGCGCACTGCAGCGGGCCCGCGCCACCCTCGCCGAGCGGCCGGAGGACGACACGGCCGTCTCCGACCCGCTGGACGAGGACCAGCAGAAGCTCCTCGAGCGGTACGTCACCGCGTTCGAGGGCTATGACATGGCGGCGCTCACCGCGCTGCTCGCCGAGGACGCCGTCATGACGATGCCGCCGTTCGACCTGTGGCTGCGCGGCACGGCGGACATCACCGGCTTCATGACCACCGTGGGCGCATCGTGTGCCAACAGCCGCCTGGTCCCGGTGAACGTGAACGGCACCCCGGGCTTCGCGCACTACAAGCCCGACCCGGACAACGGCGGCTTCGCTCCGTGGGCGATCCAGGTCATCGAGATCTCAGAGGGCCGGATCACCGGTTTCCACTGCTTCCTGGACACGCCCCGGTGGTTCCCGCTGTTCGGCATGCCCCTCCATCTCGACGACTAGGCCGAGGAGTTCGACGAGGCCCACGAGGCCGAGCAGGGCCAGCAGGGCGGGGGTGGGATTCCTGAGGCGGATCCGGCCCCCGGCCCTGCGGGCGGCGAGCTGCAGCCGGGCGACGGCGTCGACGGTCGGCAGGTCGGCGGTGGTGACGGCGGCGACGTCGCAGATCACGTCGCCTCCGTCAGGCCCGTGCCGGGCCTCGGCGACGCGCTCGCACAGGTGCGGGACGTCGGCGGGGCCCAGCGGCCCCGCGATGCGGATGAGGTTCTCTTCGTCAGCAGCCACGCAAGGGTGACTGCCGGAACGACCCGAACTCATCGGTATGAGGCCGCGGCGCTGCTGGGCACCTGCCTGGGGCTCCGCCCCGGACCCCGCACCGGAGCGCCCCTCAGGGGCGCGGGGAACTACGCGAGCAACCCCCACGCCCCAGCAGTCGGCGTGCCCGGGACACCCCCGAGCTCCTAGCCGATCCGGTCCAGCACGATCGGGTTCGGGGTGAACGCCGTGCCCGACGGGGCGATGTCGAAGGAGCCCTCCACGGACTGGAGCGCGTACGCGAAGCGGTCCGGGGTGTCCGTGTGGAGGGTCAGGAGGGGCGCGCCCGCCTCGACGGAGTCGCCCGGCTTGGCGTGGAGTTCCACCCCCGCGCCCGCCTGGACCACGTCCTCCTTGCGGGCCCGGCCCGCACCGAGGCGCCAGGCCGCGACGCCGACGTCGTACGCGTCGAGGCGGGTGAGCACACCCGACGACGGGGCGGTGACCACATGCCGCTCCCGTGCCACCGGCAACTCCGCGTCGGGGTCGCCGCCCTGCGCCGAGATCATGCGGCGCCAGACGTCCATCGCCGAACCGTCCGCCAGCGCCTTCGCGGGATCCGCGTCCTTCAGGCCCGCCGCGTCGAGCATCTCGCGGGCCAGGGCGAGGGTGAGCTCGACGACGTCGGCGGGGCCGCCGCCCGCGAGGACCTCCACGGACTCCCGGACTTCGAGCGCGTTGCCCGCGGTCAGGCCGAGCGGGGTCGACATGTCGGTGAGGAGCGCCGCCGTGCGGACACCGCTGTCCGTGCCCAGCTCGACCATCGTGGAAGCCAGTTCACGGGCGTCTTCGATGTTCTTCATGAAGGCGCCGGTGCCGACCTTCACGTCGAGGACGAGCGAGCCCGTGCCCTCCGCGATCTTCTTGGACATGATGGAGGAGGCGATCAGCGGGATCGCCTCCACCGTGCCGGTCACGTCACGCAGCGCGTAGAGCTTCTTGTCGGCGGGGGCGAGGCCGTCGCCCGCCGCGCAGATCACGGAGCCCGCGCCGTTCAGGACGCTCAGCATCTCCTCGTTGGAGAGCAGCGCGCGCCAGCCGGGGATGGCCTCCAGCTTGTCGAGGGTGCCGCCGGTGTGGCCGAGGCCGCGGCCCGAGAGCTGCGGGACGGCCGCGCCGCACGCGGCGACCAGCGGGGCGAGCGGCAGCGTGATCTTGTCGCCGACGCCGCCGGTGGAGTGCTTGTCGGCGGTCGGGCGGGACAGCGAGGAGAAGTCCATGCGCTCGCCGGACGCGATCATCGCGGCGGTCCAGCGGGCGATCTCCTTGCGGTTCATGCCGTTCAGGAGGATCGCCATCGCGAGGGACGACATCTGCTCGTCGGCGACCGTGCCGCGCGTGTACGCGTCGATGACCCAGTCGATCTGCTCGTCGCTGAGTTCGCCCCGGTCGCGCTTGGTGCGGATGACGGAGATGACGTCCATGGCAGTCCTTCCAGCAGTACAACGGCGTACGTACGTAGATATGCCGCGACTCTACGCGCATAGAGCCGGGAGATGAAGGTGGCCCCGCACCCGAGATCTCCAAGGGGGCGGGGCCGTCCGTCAGTTGAGGTGCTGCGGTCCGAACGCGTCGGGGAGCATGTCCCCCAGCGACCGCACGCCCGACGACGTCTCCAGGAGGAGCTCCGCGCCGCCGAACTCGTACAGGAGCTGGCGGCAGCGGCCGCACGGCATCAGGATCTCGCCCTTGCCGTCCACACACGTGAAGTGCGTCAGACGGCCGCCGCCGGTCAGCTGGAGCTGCGAGACCAGACCGCACTCGGCGCACAGACCGAGGCCGTACGAGGCGTTCTCCACGTTGCAGCCGGAGACGGTCCTGCCGTCGTCGACCAGGGCCGCGGCGCCGACCGGGAAACCCGAGTAGGGCGCGTACGCACGGGACATCGCCTCGCGCGCGGCTTCCCGCAGGGTGTCCCAGTCGGTGTCCGCGGCAGCGGTCGTCACTTGCCCTGCCCCTTCCGGTACGGCATTCCGTCCGCTTTCGGCATCCGGAGCCGCTGGGCGGAGAGCGAGAGGACCAGCAGGGTCACCACGTACGGAGTGGCGGTGACGACCTGGTTGGGCACCTCGTCGGTCAAGCCGTACCACAGGAACATCAGCGCGGAGACGGCCGCGGTGATCGCCGCGGGGACGATCCGCTTGCGCCACACGAGGTAGATCGCGCCGATGACCAGCAGGATCGCGATGAGCAGGAGCAGCGCGTGGACGTTCGTGCCGCCACCCCGGAGCTTCAGGCTGTCGGTGTAACCGAACAGGCCCGCGCCGAGCGCGAGTCCGCCCGGCATCCAGTTACCGAAGATCATCGCGGCGAGGCCGATGTAGCCGCGGCCACCGGTCTGCCCCTCCAGGTAGATGTTGGAGGCGACCAGCGAGAGGAAGGCGCCGCCGAGTCCGGCGAGGCCACCGGAGATGACCACGGCCAGGTACTTGTACTTGTAGACGTTCACACCGAGCGACTCGGCCGCGATCGGGTTCTCGCCGCAGGAGCGCAGCCGCAGACCGAACGACGTGCGCCACAGGATCCACCAGCTCAGCGGGACCATCGCGACGGCGATCACGGTGAGCGGTGACAGGTCGGTGATCAGGCCGCCGATCAGGCCCGCGAGGTCGGAGACCAGGAACCAGTGCTTGTCGTTGAGGTCCATCAGCCAGTCGGAGAGGCCCGGCACGGAGAAGTTGCCGAGCGACTCGACGGGCGGCGACTGCTTCGACGTACCGCCCTCCTCGCCCTCGAAGGCGAAGGTGGAGAGGTAGCGGGTGGCGCCGAGGGCGAGGATGTTCAGGGCCACACCGGAGACGATGTGGTTGACGTTGAACGTGATCGTGACGATCGCGTGCAGCAGGCCGCCGAGCGCGCCGCCGACGATGCCGAACAGGACGCCCGTCCAGGGACCCCACTGGAAACCGGCCCAGGCACCGAACCAGGTGCCGAGGATCAGCATGCCTTCGAGGCCGATGTTGACGACGCCCGCGCGCTCGGCCCAGAGGCCGCCGAGACCGGCGAGGCCGATCGGCACGGCGAGCTTGAGGGCCGTCGACATCTGTCCGGTGGACGTGATGCCGTCGGCTCCGGTGATGATGCGGACCACGGAGGTCAGCACCAGGACACCCGCGACGATGAGCAGGAGGACGGGGAGCGAGATGCGGCGGCGGCCCGGCGCGGGCTGCTTGGCCGGGGGCTTGGCGACGGTTGCCG
Source organism: Streptomyces sp. NPDC042371 (assembly GCF_056437465.1). Lineage (NCBI taxonomy): Bacteria > Bacillati > Actinomycetota > Actinomycetes > Kitasatosporales > Streptomycetaceae > Streptomyces > Streptomyces sp. NPDC042371. The sequence continues at coordinate 534,740 of NZ_JBWKAP010000002.1, forward strand.
AGCTCATCGGGCAGCCACCTCCTTCACGGAGTCGTTGTTGCCGTTGTTGCCGTTGTTGCCGCTCGCGCGGGCGGCGGCGGCCAGTTCCTCACCGACGCGGCGCTGCTGGCGGCGCAGGCCCCAGCGGCGCACCTCCTCGTAGGAGACGACGACCGCGATCACGATGAGGCCCTGCATGATCACCGCGATCTCCTTGTCGTACGCCTCCGGCTGGGCGTAGTCGAGGGCGGGCGACGCCTTGTCGAGGAAGGCCCACAGCAGCGCCGCGAAGGCGATGCCGACGGGGTTGTTGCGGCCGAGCAGCGCGATGCCGATGGCGGTGAAGCCGAGGCCCGCGGGGAAGGAGAGGCTGTACGTGTGGGTGTCGCCGAGCAGGATCGGCAGGCCCGCGAGGCCCGAGACCGCGCCGGAGATCAGCATGGCGCTGAGCACCATGCGCTTGGCGTTGACACCGCTGGCCGCGGCGGCCGACTCGGAGGCGCCGGTGGCGCGCAGGTCGAAGCCGAACCGGGTGCGGTTGAGGACCAGCCAGTACAGGATGCCCGCGAGCACCGAGATGATCACGAAGCCGTAGATCTCGCCGCCCGCCACCTCGATGCCGGGGAACCAGCCGGACTTCTCCATCACGCCGGTGGTCTGGTTGTTGCCGACCGGGACGCCGAAGTTCTCGGTGAGGGTGAGGTAGGCGATGACGCTCGTCGCGATGGCGTTGAGCATGATCGTGGCGACCACCTCGCTGACGCCGCGGGTGGTCTTGAGGACGCCCGCGATACCGGCCCAGAAGGCGCCGGTGAGCATGGCGACCGCCATGAGCATCGGGATCTGCAGGAAGGACGGCAGCGCGAGGTGGGTGCCGACGACGGCGGTCACCATCGCGGCGAGCCGGTACTGGCCGTCCACACCGATGTTGAACAGGTTCATGCGGAAGCCGATGGCCACCGCGAGCGCCGCCAGGTAGTACATGCCCGCCTGGTTGAGGATCAGGACCTGCACGTCGGAGAACGTGGCCTGCTCCAGCATCAGGCTGTACGGCTCGATCGGGCTCTTGCCCGAGGCGAGCAGCACGACCGAGGTCAGCGCCACGGCCGCGATCAGCGCGATGACCGGTCCGGCCACCGCGAGGAGCACACGCTCCTTGTCGAACTTCTTCATCGGGTCTCGTCCTCCTCGGAGCCGTCACCGGACTCGACGTGTTCCAGGTGACCGGAGGCGGCACCCGTCATCGCCGACCCCAGCTCCTCGGGCGTGATGGTGGCCGGGTCGGCGTCCGCGACGAACTTTCCGCGGTAGATCACGCGGAGGGTGTCGGAGAGGCCGATCAGCTCGTCCAGGTCGGCGGAGATCAGCAGTACGGCGAGGCCCTCGCGGCGGGCCTCGCGGATCTGGTCCCAGATCTGCGACTGCGCGCCGACGTCCACGCCGCGGGTGGGGTGGGCGGCGATCAGGAAGCGCGGCTTGTGGCTCATCTCGCGGCCGACGATCAGCTTCTGCTGGTTGCCGCCGGACAGGGAGGCGGCCGTCACGTCGATGCCGGGCGTACGCACGTCGTACTCCTCGACGATGCGGCGGGTGTCGGCCTGCGCGCTCTTGAGGTCCAGCCAGAAGCCCAGCTTGCTGCCCGCGTTCGGCTTCTCGGTGACGTGGCCGAGGATGCGGTTCTCCCACAGCGGGGACTCCAGGAGGAGTCCGTGGCGGTGGCGGTCCTCGGGGATGTAACCGATGCCGTCCTCGCGGCGCTTGCGCGTCGCCGTGCCGGTGATGTCCTCGCCCGCCATCCGGATCACACCGGAGTCGGCGTGCTTGAGGCCGATGAGCGCGTCGATCAGCTCGGTCTGGCCGTTGCCCTCGACACCCGCGATGCCGAGGACCTCGCCCTCGTGGATCGTGAAGGAGATGTCGTCGAGCAGCGCGCGCCCCGACTCGCCGTCGGCGAGCAGCTTGAGGCTCTCGACCTGGATCATCGCGCGGTCGGTGACGGTCGACTCGGCCGTCTCGGGGGTGGGCAGTTCGCTGCCCACCATCAGCTCGGCGAGCTGGCGCGGAGTCGTCTCGGAGGGGATCGCCGTGCCGACCGTCGTGCCGCGCCGGATGACGGTGATGTCGTCGGCGACGGAGAGGACCTCACCCAGCTTGTGCGAGATGAAGATGACGGACAGGCCCTCGGACTTGAGCTCGCGCAGGTTGTCGAAGAGCGCGTCGACCTCCTGCGGCACGAGCACGGCCGTCGGCTCGTCGAGGATCAGCGTGGTGGCGCCGCGGTAGAGGACCTTGAGGATCTCCACGCGCTGCCGGTCGGCGACGCCGAGGTCCTCCACGTACGCGTCGGGGCGCACGCCGAGGCCGTAGCGCTCGGAGATCTCGGCGATCCGGCGGCGGGCGGCGCCGCCGATGCCGTGCAGCTTCTCGCTGCCGAGGACGATGTTCTCCAGGACGGTGAGCTGGTCGGCGAGCATGAAGTGCTGGTGCACCATGCCGATGCCGCGGACGATGGCGTCCGCGGGGCTGCCGAAGGCGACCTGCTCGCCGTCGACGGTGATGGTGCCCTCGTCCGGCTTCTGCATGCCGTAGAGGATCTTCATCAGGGTCGACTTGCCCGCGCCGTTCTCGCCGACGAGGGCGTGCACGGTGCCCTTGCGGACGGTCAGGTGGATGTCGTGGTTGGCCACGACACCGGGGAAGCGCTTGGTGATGCCGTTGAGCTCAACGGCGGTGCCACCGACGGCGGTCGGCGCCTTGCCGGTGGGTGCCTTGTCGGTGGGCGGAGGGCTGGTGGACGCGTCGATGGCGCACTCTCCTCGGGGGCCGGAAGGCCTGAAGGGCCTGAGGGAAAGGGGCCGCCTACGCGCGCAGTGCCCCTGCTCTCGGCGAATTTCCCTGGTCTGAAATTCCCCGGTCCCGACTCCCCCACTGCCGTGGGGAGTCGGGGATGGGTCCGCGCGAACGGGGCGCGGGTGAACCATCGTCCCCCACACCCCGTTGCACGTGAATCACGCTGCCGTTACGGCAGTCGGCAAGGCGGCTACGCCTTACGGAGCGGTCTTGACCTTGATCTTGCCGCCCTTGATGCCCTCTTCGGCCTTCTTCAGGGCCGCCTGGACATCCTTCATCTTCTGGAACTCGGGGTTCGAGTCGGCGAGCGCGACACCGCCGGAGGCGAGGTCGGCACGGACGACGCCGCCCTTGGCCTTGCCTTCCTCGACGGCCTTCGCCAGGTTGTAGACCGAGCCCGCGACGTCCTTGGTCGCCGAAGTCAGGATGTACTTCTTGTACTTGGCGAGGGCGTCCTGCTTGTACTGGTCGGAGTCGACGCCGATCGCCCAGACCTTCTTGGCGGCGGCGGCCTCGATGACGCCCTGACCGGAGAGGCCCGCGGCGTGGTAGACCACGTCGGCGCCCTTCTCGATCTGACCCTGCGCGGCCGTCTTGCCCTTGTCGGGGCTGGAGAAGCCGCCGTCCTCGGCCTTCTCGGTCAGGTACTGCTTGACGACCTTGACCTTGGGGTTGGTGTCCTTGACGCCCTGCGCGAAGCCGGCCTCGAACTTGTGGATGAGCGGGACGTCCACGCCGCCGACGAAGCCGACGGTCTTGGACTTGGTCGTCTTGGCGGCCACGACGCCCGCGAGGTAGGACGCCTCCTGCTCGCTGAAGACCAGGTCGGAGACGTTGTCGGCCTTGACCGTCTCGTCGTCGACGATGCCGAAGGTGGTCTTCGGGAACTGCTCCGAGACCTCCTTGATGGCGGGCGCGTACGCGTAGCCGACGCCGATGACCGGGTTGTAGCCCTTCTTGGCCAGCTGCGTCAGGCGCTGCGCCTTGTCGGCGTCCGACTCGCCGTCGACCGGCTCGACGGCCTTCTCGCCGGTCTTGAACTCCGCGGCGGCCTTCTTCATGCCGACGGTCGCGGCGTCGTTGAACGACTGGTCGCCGGCGCCGCCGACGTCGTAGGCGATGGCGACGCCCTTGTTCTTGTCGTCCTTGCTGGAGGCGGCGTCGCTGGACGTGCCACCACAGGCGGAGACGGTTACGGCAAGAGCGGCGGTCGCGGCGCCCGCGACAGCTATTCGAGACACCCGGCGCATAGAGACGAACTCCTTAGTACAAGCAAGCACAAGCACGTACGAGCGCCTCACCTGGCGCTGATTTCGCCGCAGCGTAACGCGCGTAGACCTGACATAAGAACCCTTCTGTCCGCTCCGTTATCGAGCTGTGGCCACCGGGTGTCGGAGGGCCGAACGACGGGTGGGCGCCCCCTTCACAGGGGGCGCCCAGTCGCCACACGCAGTACTACGTAAAACGTCCCGGACCGTGCCCTACGGAACGATCTTCACCTTGACCTTCCCGCCGACAATGTCCTTCTTCGCCTTCTCCACGGCGGCGACGACGTCCTTCATCTCCCGGTACTTCGGGTTCGAGTCGGAGAAGCCGACGCGGCCGGACTTCAGGTCGTACCGCTGCTCGCCGCTCATCGGCTTGCCCTCGACGACCGACTCCGTCAGGTCGTACACCGCGCCGCCGACGTCCTTGAACGCCGAGCCGAGGATGTAGTCCCTGTACTTGGCGAGGGCCTTCTGCTTGTACTGGTCCGAGTCGACACCGATGGCCCACTTCTTCTGCGAACCGGCCTCCTGGATGACGCCCTGACCGGAAAGACCGGCCGCGTGGTAGATCACGTCGGCGCCCGCCTCGATCTGCCCGCTCGCCGCGTTCTGCCCCTTGTCCGGGCTGGAGAATCCACCCTCCTCGGGCTTCTCGGTCAAATACCGCTTCTCAATTTTGATCTTGGGGTCGATGGATTTCACGCCCTGTACGAATCCGGCCTCGAATTTGTGGATGAGCGGAATGTCCACGCCCCCCACGAATCCGACGTGCTTGACCTTGGTCGCCTTCGCCGCGGCCACGCCCGCCAGATAGGAGCCCTGTTCCTCGTGGAAGACGAGGTCGGCGACGTTGTCCGCCTTCACGGTGTTGTCGTCGATGATCCCGAAGTTGGTCTCGGGGAACTTCTTGGCGGCGGCCTCCACCGCGGGCGCGTAGACGAAGCCGACCCCGATGACCGGGTCGTACCCCTGCCTGGCGAGCTGTTCGAGGCGCTGGACCTTGTCGGCGCTGGACTCGCCGTCACCCGGCTCCATGTCCACGCCGCCGATCTTGAACTCTGCGCGGGCCTTCTTGTAACCCGCGTAGGCGGCGTCGTTGAAGGACTGGTCGCCCTGCCCGCCGATGTCGTACGCCAGTCCGATGCCCTTGCCCTTGTACGACGAGCCCGCGGATCCCTTGTCCTTGCCCTCGTCGTCCTGCGAGGCCTCGTTGCTGGTCTTGCCGCAGCCTGCCGCCGCGAGGGCGACGACGGCGAGTGCGGCGGTGATGTGAGTGGCGCGAGATTTCCGAGATTTCGAAGAGAGACGACGCACAGGAAGCACCCCTTGATCGCCAACGCGCCGCAAACGGCGCTGATTTCGGCGCACATTAACGCGCGTAGAAAGGGAGGGGAACGGGTTTTCGCAGTGCCGTTACCTCTTCGTGCTTTTGTTCCGTACGTCGTCTCCGTCGTGCCCCTAACGCATCGCATCCAACAGGGCCGCGGCGGTGAAGAGTTCCACCCCTGCCGTGATCGCCGTCTCGTCGACGTCGAAGTCGCCCTGATGGAGATCGCGCACGGTGCGCTCCCCAGGCTTGCGCACGCCGAGCCTGGCCATGGCGCCGGGCACGCGCTCCAGGTACCAGGAGAAGTCCTCGCCGCCCAGGCTCTGCTCGGTGTCCTCGACGGAGTGCGGGCCGCGCCGCTCGCTCATCGCGTCCCGCAGCAGCTCGGTGACCAGGGCGTCGTTGACGACGGGCGGCACACCGCGGATGTAGTTGATCTCGGACTTGGCGCGGTAGAGGTCGGCGACCTCCTGGACGGCGCCGTGCACCAGGTCGGGCGCGTCCCGCCAGGCGTCGAGGTCGAGGCAGCGCACGGTCCCGGAGAGCTCGGCGTGCTGCGGGATGACGTTGCAGGCGTGGCCCGCCTCGATGCGGCCCCAGGTCACGGCGAGCCCGGAGCGGGCGTCGGCCCTGCGGGAGACCAGGACGGGGACCTCGGTGGCGACCTTGGCTGCGGCGGTGACGAGGTCCGTGGTGAGGTGCGGCCGCGCGGTGTGTCCGCCGGGCCCGTCGAGCGAGACCTCCAGGCGGTCGCAGGCGGAGGTGATGGCGCCGTGCCGCAGACCGATGCGGCCCGCGTCGACCCGGGGGTCGCAGTGCACGGCGATGATCCTGCCGACCCCCTGGAGGGCACCCGACTCGATGGCGTCGGTCGCGCCGCCGGGCAGCACCTCCTCGGCGGGCTGGAAGATCAACCGGACCGGAAAGGGCAGTTGGCCCTTCTTCGCGAGCTCGGCGAGGACGAGCCCGGCGCCCAGGACGACGGTGGTGTGCACGTCGTGGCCGCAGGCGTGGGCGCGGTCGGGGACGGTGGAGCGGTACGGAACGCCGAGCTTGGTGTCCGGGATGGGCAGCGCGTCGATGTCGGCGCGCAGGGCGAGCATGGGCCGCGCTCCGCGCCCCGCGGCCGGGGGCTCGCCGATGTCACAGATGAGCCCCGTGCCGGTGGCGAGCACACGGGGCTCCAGGCCCGCCTCCTCGAGCCGGGCCTTGAGGGCCGCGGTCGTACGGAACTCCTGGTTGCCGAGCTCGGGGTGCATGTGCAAGTCACGGCGGAAGGTGACCAGTTCGGCGCGCAGCGCTTCGGGCAGCGCGCCGGGCAGTGCTTCCGCGGGGGCGGACTCGGCTCCCGGCTCGGCTTCGGACTCGCGGGACATCAAATGGTTCACCCTGTGAAGGGTAAGGCGACGACGGGGCCAACTGACCCACGATCAACAAAAGTTCAGCCCGATAGGGGAAGAATTCGTGGCCTCGTGGCGCATGACCATTGGTCGCACTGGGTAAACTTTTAGGCCGCCAAGGGGGATGCGGGGACGGCCCGGCGCCTGTAATAGGCCACTGTCACTGCCACGAGCAGGGGCGGCCAGGCGAGCAGCGGCACATAGCACCCCACCAGGAGCGCCGTCTGGGCCGCACTGTCGGTGACGCCCTGCCCTTCGCCCAGGCCCGCGGCCTGCGCGTAGAACGCCCAGCCCATGATCGCGAACAGCCCGGTGGCGCCGAGCAGGGCGGGGACGACGGCGGCGAGGGGCCGCACGGGCCGACCCCCGATGACGGGCATCCACCCCGGCACGACCTCGCCCCACCCTCGCACGAGCCCGAGCGTCAGCAGCGCAAGCCCCTCGGAGACGAGGCTCAGCATGAGGATGTACGCGGCCTCGCCCGCGCCCTGCTGGGGCTCGGCGGCCACGGGCAGCCCGGCGACAAGCGCCACCCGCCACAGCCCCGAGGGCAGCGTGGCGAGCGGCACGGCGTGGGCGGCGAGGACGGCCCAGCGGGGCACGTCGGGCAATGCGTCGATCTTCAGCATGGTTCTGATGCTGGCGCGGCGGGGCCGCCGCCACGTCGTCGTACAGGAGGGGGCGGGTCCGCCACGTGGGGGAGGCGGCGTGCCACCAGGACGAGTCTCCGCCGAGACGGGTCTCCACCAGGAAGCCGCGATCCCGCCGAGGCCGGGTGGCTCAGGCGGCCGCGCCGGGCAGCCGCAGATCGAACCACAGCAGCTTGCCGCCCCGCCCGAAGAGGTCGTCGCCGAGCGGATGACCGCCCCACGCCTGGGCCCACTGCGCCACAAGGCCGAGCCCGCGTCCGCTGTCCGCCTCGTGCGGTTGCTGTCCCACACGCTGACCCGAAGCCCGTACGGGTCGTCGGTACCGTGCAGCCGGAGGGCGGCGGGCCCTTCGGAGTGCCGGTAGGCGTTGGTGACCAGCTCGGACGTCAGCAGCTCGGCGACGTCGAGGAGTTCGGACATCCCGTACGCGGGGAGGACGGCGCGTGACGTCATGCGGGCGATGCGGGGCGCCCGGGGGTCGTGGGGCAGGTGAAGGGCGTACGACCAGGTGCGGGGCGGGCCGTATGGAGCGTGCCGCCTTCACGCCGCACAAGTCCCGCGACTTCATCACCCAGCTCGTCCGAGACGTCTAGGAGACCCGCCGTCAAGAACGCACGGCTCTGCCTGACGGTTTCAGAATGAAGTCCGTTGCCCAGCCTGGCGGTTCGGTCCCGGGTCCGGTGTCACTCCGGGACCGTCTGCCTGAGGCCCTCCGCGAGGGAGCTGACGGACGGCCCGGTGCGTTTGCCCAGCTGGTGCGTTTGCCCAGCTGGGCTACGACCCCTTCCCGCCGCTCGCCTTCGCGAGTTCGCGGGAGATGGCGTGTTCGTCCTGTCCGCGCACGGCCTGCTCCAGACTGTGGTCGTCGCGCCGCGAGAACCGCTCGCCCTTGGCGAAGTCCTCCTCGCTCAGCACCTGGCCGCACCACTCCCCTCGCCCCGCCACATGGTCGTCGAACGGCACGGCCGCGCCCTCGCCGAGGACGATCCACTGGTCGGCGTCCCAGCGCAGGGCGAGGACGTAGGTGTGACCGGTCTCCAGCCGGGGCGCCTCCGGGGCGGTGCGCTTGATCCGTTTGCCGTTGCGGTACACCGACCAGCCCGGGGCGGTCATGTCGAACTCGGTGCCCAGCTCATGCCGAGGGGTGGCAGCGGACCACAGCACCTTCTCCTTCCGGAACGTCACCGCCCGGTCGATGGTGTACCGCACCGCCCCCTTGGCGACCACCTGTTTGTTGCTCTCCCGCTCGGAGGCCGGTACCGCCACCACCACGTGGTCCGCGCCCGCTTTCCAGTCCGCCGCGGTCCGGGAGGCGTAGGGGTCGTCGGCCGCGCCGCAGCCCACCACAGTGCGCAGCCCCTCCCGGCCGATCAGCACACCCGCGGTGATACCGACCGCGGCCAACACAGCCACAGCGGGTCTGCCAGACAACAGGGGACGGACCGTGAACCTCAACTCAAGACTCCCGTTCTCGAACAGCATCGGGCCATTCAGTGCCTACACATGCATTGACCACATTCCTCGCCGGTTGGTTCCGAGCGAGCTGCCACGAGGGGCACATGCCACTCCCCGTTTCAGCCGCTTCCCGACGGAACCATCCGCCTCCGCGAAAGCGACGACCCGGACGTCATCCTCACCACCTCCCCAGCCAACTCAGCGCACTCATATGCGCCGTCAAGACCAGGTGGCCGGGGTGCGTGCTCGGCAGCGGTGACTTGTGACTTGCACGGGCTCACAGCGCGATGAGTCCCGCCGCCGTCTCGCGGAAGCCGCAGGCATCGAAGTAGAAGCCGCGGTGCTCGTCGTCGAAGTCGACATGCAGCCACTCGCAGCGGGCCTCGCGCGCGCCCCGCACGGCACGGGCGACGAGTCCGGCCCCGACACCCTGCCGCCGGAACCGACCCGCCACGACGGCGTCGAGGACGAAGGCGTGCACGCCGCCGTCCCAGGCGACGTTGACGAACCCGACGAGTTCCCCGCCCTCGTCCCGCGCACAGACCCACCCGAGGCTGTGCCGGTGCAGCTGCTCACGCCACCCGATGTCCAGCACCGGGTGCCCGAAGCCCTCGGCGTGCAGGGCGTTGACCTCGGGGTCCGCGAAGTCGCCCCGCCACGAGTACGTGATCACCGGCCCACCGACTCCGCCCAGGCCTCGGCCGTGGTGACCTCCGCCCATTGGGGGAACAGTTTTTCGGTGAGGGTGCGGTGGACCTCCGGATCCAGGTCCAGACAGGCGTCCGAGAGGATCGTGAGGGGCAGGTCCATGTCGTTCGCGCGGCATGCGGTGTGGAGGACGACGCCGCTGGTGGCGATGCCCGTCAGGACAAGGTGGTCGACGTCGTGGGCCCTGAGCACCAGCTCCGTGTCGCTGCCCGAGAACGCGCTGCCCCGCCGCTTGGTCACCACGGTCTCGCCGGGCAGGGGCGCCACGTCGGGGTGGATCTCGCTGCCGTGGGCGCCCTCGGTGAACAGGCCCGCCTGTATGACGTTGGCGAGGATGTGGGTGCGCGGGGTGGCACCCGGGATGTCCGGGCGCAAGCCCATCACCACGTAGATCACCGGGATGCCCGCCGTCCGTGCGGCGTCGATCGCCGCGCGCAGCCGCGGCAGATATCCGGAGCCGTCGTCCGCGAGCGCGATGACGTCCCGTTGGACGTCCATCACCAGGAGTGCGCTGTTCTGTCCGGTTGTCATGCGATCGCTTGTCCTTCCGTGGCTTCCTGCGCCGTGACTTCTCGTGCCGTTCGTGCGAACGCCGCCACCGCTCCCGTCTCGTGGCCCAGCCGCCAGACCAGGCCGTAGCCCGTCGGCTCCGCGTCGGCGAAGGGGACGTACGTGATGCCGGGGCGGGCGAAGTACGTGGCCGTGTGGGCGGGGGCGGGCAGCGCGCCCCGGCCCGCCGCCACCAGCATCAGGGCCTCCTGCATGTTCGTCACCGCGGGGCCGCGGCCGATCGGGCGGCCGCTCGGGGTGCGGGAGGGGACGTGGTGGTCCAGCCAGTAGTCGGGGACCTCGCCCGCGATGGTGAGGAGCGGGACGTCCGCCAGGTCCTCCAGGGTCACGGAGGCCCTGGCGGCCAGGGGGTGGGCCGCGGGCAGGGCGAGGACCCGGTCCTCCGAGAGCAGCACCGATCCCCCGCCCAGGTCGTCCTCCCGTACCGGGAACTCGGTGAGCTGCACGTCGAACTCGCCCTTGCGCAGCTGCCCGTACGGATCGCCGAGCGGCACCTCGCAGACCTCCACGGCCAGGCCGGGGTGGCTGACGCGCAGGGCCTCCGTCGCCTTCATGACGATCTCGCCGGTGAGGGGGTTGGCGAAGCCCACGTGCAGCACGGAGTCGATGCCGCGCGCCGTGGCCACGGCGCGTTCCAGGGCCGCGTCGATGGCGCGGTGGTGCGGTTCGAGGTCGGCCCGCAGCTGCCTGCCGAGGGCGGTGAGGCCGACGCGGCGGCTGCTGCGGATGAACAGCGGTGCGCCGACCCGGCGTTCGAGCCGCTGTACGAGCTGGCTCACCCGGGCCCGGGACAGCCGCATGCGCTCCGCGGTGCGGCCGAAGTGCAGCTCCTCCGCGAGCCGGAGAAAGCACTCCAGTTCGTCACGCTCCATCGACGTACCCCCAGGTCGTTGCGGATCGGTCAGCCTGGCTGAACGAACGTTGCGATGTTCGCCGTTGTTCCGCACCGGGGCCCCGGCCGAGGGTTACGGCATGAGTCAGAACCTTGCGCCTCACGCGCCCGAGTCCCCCGACAGACCCTTCACCGGCCGCGAGTGGGGCATCCTCCTCGTCCTCTGCGGCGCGATCTTCCTGGAGGGCATCGACGTCGCGATGCTCAACGTCGCCCTCCCCTCCATCCGGGCCGACCTCGGCCTGTCCACCGGCTCGTTGCAGTGGGTCATGAGCGCGTACGTCCTCGGGTACGGCGGGTTCATGCTGCTCGGCGGGCGGGCGGCCGACCTCTTCGGGCGCCGTCAGATGTTCGTCCTCTGGCTCTCCGTCTTCCTGCTCTTCTCCGGGCTCGGCGGCTTCGCGACCGAGGGCTGGATGCTGATCGTCGCCCGCTTCGTCACGGGCGTCGCCGCGGCGTTCATGACCCCGGCCGGGCTCTCCGTCATCACCACCGGATTCGAGGAGGGCCCGCGGCGCAACAGGGCACTGCTCTTCTACTCCGGCACCGCCGCCGGTGGCTTCTCGGTCGGCCTGGTCGTCGGCGGGCTGCTCGCCTCGGTGGGCTGGCGCTGGGTGTTCTTCGCGCCCGTGGTGCTCTCCGCCGTGATCCTGCTGGCCGCCCTCGCCTTCGTACCGAAGTCGCCGCGTCCCGACCGGACGGGGCAGCGCGTCGACCTGGCGGGCGGGTTCACGATCACGGCCGCCATCGTGCTGCTGGTCCTCGGCGTGGAGCGCGCCACGCACACCGCGTTCGTGTGGACCGCGGTCACGATCGGCGCGGGGCTCGTGCTGCTTGCCGTGTTCGTCGCGGTCGAGCGCCGGGCCGCGGCTCCGCTGGTGCGGCTCGGGATCCTGCGGAGCGGTCCGCTGGTGCGCGCCAACCTCTCGGGGCTGCTCTTCGCCGCGGGCTTCTTCGGCTTCCAGTTCCTGGTGGTGCTGTACCTCCAGGAACTGCGGGAGTGGTCGACGCTGCAGACCAGCTTCGCGATGATCGTCATCGGTGTCGACGCGCTCCTCTCCCCCGTCCTGACCCCCAGGCTGGTGAGCCGCTTCGGCAACGCCCGGGTGATCTTCGGCGGACTGCTGCTCGCCGCGCTGGCGTACGCGCTGTTCCTGCCGGTCGGCGCGGACTGGACGTACGCGATGATGTTCCCGAGCCTGATCGTCCTCGGCATCGCCTTCTCCCTCGCGTACGGTCCGCTCACCATCGTGGCCACGGAGGGCGTGGCCGAGGAGGAGCAGGGCCTGGCGGGCGCGCTCCTCTACACGTCCTTCCAGTTCGGCGCCGCGCTCGGCCTGTCGACGGTCACGGCCGTCAACGTCGCGGCCACGGAGTCGAGTTCACCGTCCGCGCTCCTGGACGGCTACCGGGCCGCCCTGTGGGTCCCGCTGGCCGCCGCCCTGCTCTCCGCGGCGATCAGCGCGTTCGGGCTGCGGACGAGGAGGGGAAGCACGCCGGTGGCGCAGGGCCTTCCTTCGGAGGAGCGCGCGTCGACGGGTGCGGTCGCCTAGCCTCCGTCCGGGGGCGTGGGCTCAGGCTGCCGCGCCGGGCAGCTTCAGCTCGAACCAGAGCAGCTTGCCGCCTCGCCCGAAGAGGTCGTCCCCCAGGGGGTAGCCGCCCCACGCCTGGGCCCACCACGCCACCAGATCGAGGCCGCGCCCACCGTCCCCCTCGTGCGGGACGGGGCGCAGTGGGCCACGGCGGCAGGGTGGCTTGCCGAAGGGAGCGGGGATGTGCGGGTTGGTGTCCCACACACTGACCCGCAGCCCGTACGGGGCGGCGGTACCGCGCAGGCGCAGCGCGGCGGGTCCTTCGGAGTACCGGTAGGCGTTGGTGACCAGCTCGGCCGTCAGCAGCTCTGCGACGTCGACGAGTTCGGACATCCCGTACGCGGGGAGGACGGCGCGGGAGGTCATGCGGGCGATGCGGGGTGCCCGGGGGTCGTGGGGCAGGTGAAGGGCGTACGACCAGGTGTGGGGCGGGGATACGGTTTCCATGTCGCCTCCTTGGGGGCAGAGTTCGGTTCGCTCCCTGCCGTGGCCCGGCGGTGGCATGCCGCGCCTCTGGGTGCGGTGCGCTTCCGGCTTGCGGGGCGGGGCAGTTGAGCGGGTCGAGTCACACCGCAGGCTTGCGAGTGGCCTATATTCCATCGGTATGGAGTAAGGGAGGCCATAGCCACTCCTGTGGGTGACACGCCTCCCCTGTTCCGGGCCCGAAGGGAACTGAATGCCTCCCAGCAAGATCCCCACGCTCCGCCAGCAGCGCCTCGGTGCCGAGCTGCGAAAACTGCGCGAGCGCGCCGGACTCTCCACCATCCAGGCCGCCGCACTGCTGGGCGTCAACCAGTCACGCATCAGCAACATCGAGGCGGGCCGGTACGCGGTGGGCGCCGACCGCGTCCGCGTGATCGCCCGCAACTACGCCTGCTCGGACGAGGCTCTGATCAGCGCTCTCGTCGACATGACAGGGGGCCGTACACGTGGCTGGTGGGAGGAGTACCGGGGAAACCTGCCGAACGGCATGCTGGACCTCGCAGAACTCGAACACCACACCGACGCACTGCGTGTCGCACAGGCCCTGCACATCCCAGGATTGTTGCAAACGGCACAGCACGCCCGCGCACTGTTCACAGACGCCGTCCCGCCTCGCCTCCCCCATGAGGTCGAGCACCTGATGTCGTACCGGATCAAGCGTCAGGCCGTACTGCACCGGAACACTCCGCTCCCGTACACCGCCCTGATCCATGAAGCGGCGCTCCACATGCGGGTCGGAGGTCCGGCCGTCGCGGCAGAGCAGCTCCACCACCTCGTGGAGATGAGCGAACGGGCCCACGTCTCGGTGCTCGTCATCCCCTTCGGCCGGGGCGCCTTCCCCGGCTCGGGACAGGGCATTGACTACGCCCACGGGCCCGTCGCCCAGCTCGACACGGTTCAGCTGGACACCGAGCACGGCAGCGAATTCCTCGATGCAGCAGCCCAGTTGGAGCGCTATGCCACAGTCCTCGACCGCCTGGAGAAGCTCGCGCTCACAGCTGACGAGTCCCGAGAACTGATCACCCAGGCAGCCACCACCCAGAAGTGAAGGATCACAGAACCGTGCCCGAACTCACCTGGCAGAAATCGACGTACAGCTCGGAAGCCTCCTCCTGCGTCAACATCGCCACCGCCCCCGACGGAACGATCCGCCTCCGCGAGAGCGACGACCCGGACGTCATCCTCAGAGCGACCCGCACTCAACTCGGCTTGCTCATACGCGCCGTCAGGAACACGCAACTCTGATTTCGTGGATGCGTGATGAGGTCCCCCGGCGGCGACTGAGAGTGGGTGTCCATTCGGAACCACTCCGGGAGCAACGATGCCCGAAGAGATGCGCGGCGGAAGCCAGCCGGCATCATCCACCGTCGTGCGCGAGCTGTCCCCCGACGCGCGCGATCAGCTGCTTCGTGCCACGGAGCAGGCAGGCATGCACCGTGGGCGTATGGCCAAGAAGGCCGGCCCCGAGCTTGCCGATGAGATGTGGGGGAACGTCCTTCGGGGTCTGCACTCGCGGCTCGTCAACCGTGGGCCCGTTGAAGACCTCGACAAGTACCTCAACTGCTGTGTCACCAACCAGCTGAGCAAGCTGCGCGCCACAGTGGAGATCCTGGTCGGCGACGAGACTCTGGACATGCTGCGTGCGCGTCAGGGCGACCACCTGACGGGCGACGTCCTGCGGCTCAACCATGAGTTGATCGAAACGGTGCGGGGCATCCGCGCGCTCGATCTCCTCACGCCGCGCCAGATGGACGTCTTCGTGCTCGGGCAGATCCTGGGCGAGGACAACCAGATGATCGCGGAGTGGCTCGACCCGCCGACCACGGCCCGGGCCGTCGCGACGCTCAAGTGGCGGGCCAACCGGAAGATCAACAGGGCCTATCGCGACGGCAGGCTCGCGCACCTGGGGTTCGAACCGCCGAAGTAGGAACTGCTCCATGACGAGGGATTGGAACGTCCCGCTGCCACACGGTACGGCGACCCCGGCCCGTGCGGTGGCGGGGTGAGCCGGGAGCTCGCCCAACACCAGAAGGGTAGTTACTGATAGGCCTCGTCGGAGGGGTGATGAGGCCGCCACGATATGAAGCGGCAGGGCATCGGCTCGCTAACCTTCTCCTGCCGCGAAGGAGCCTCAGTGCGAAATTGCATCGCTATCGCGATGGCTGTCCCAGCAGTCATCTGGAGCGCGGTCGTCTCATGGTTCATGAAGGCCATCACGCCGGATTCCGGCGTGCGCCTGCCTCGCGTCATCCTCGCGCCGGAGATGGGGGAGGCCGTGCGAACTGATCTTCCCGGCCAGGTCGTGAGGTTGTAGGCGCGGGCCGATCGACGTGGGTCCAAGGGGGGTCTCGCGTTGATCGAACACCGCTACAGAAGGGCTCCCGGTGACCGGGGGCCCTTCTCGTGTCTGAAGGTGGGCAACAGGCCCGAGTTGATGGTGAGCCAGCCGCTCCCCCAGGGCCTCGGACCGTGGAGGCCAACGTTGAACGGTTTGATCTCCGAGCTCATCGCGTCGGGCGTCTCGATGAAGTTCGTCTTCCCTTTCCTGCTGGTCCTGGCTCTGGTACTGCTCGTTCGTGCCGGGGCCGCCGCCGTGGCCAAGGTCATCAAGGCGATGCACCCCGGAGAATCCGCGGACGCCGTCGCGATGCAGGCCAACCGCATCCAGCACCGGCAGTGGAAACTGCAGCGGCGTGACGGAAACCGCCGCGCCCGCGCAGCACGCCGCGCCCTCGTGCGTGCTGATGTACGAGCCCGACGTACGAGGAAGCGGACTGCCCGCTACGTGGACGGGCCGGTGACACTGCCCAGGATCATTCTGTCGGCGGAGGAGCCGGTGCGCGTGCCCGGCGGCGGCAACTTGCAGGGCATCACAGCGTGATGAGCCCAGCCGCCGTCTCACGGAAGCCGCAAGCGTCGAAGGAGAAGCCGCGGTGCTCGTCGTCGAAGTCGACGTGCAGCCACTCGCAGCGGGCGTCCCGCGCGCCCCGCACGGCACGGGCGACGAGCCCGGCACCGATCCCCCGCCTCCGGTACCGCCCCGCCACGACATCCCGCTGGACGTCCATCACCAGGAGTGCACTGTTCGCTATTGCCGTCCTTTCCTTCCCAGCCTCATTCACTCATCAAGCGTTCTTCTCCACCCCACGCGGTAGCGCTACCGCGCGGGTTGACCGCCCTGCCCCCGTGGGTGCAGGCGCACGTCAGCCTCCTGCTGGACGCGCTGCATCGGCCGGGTCCCTAGCGTGAATCGTGTCCGGGCGATGTCCGCGGAACCAGTCGACGGCCGTCCGGACCACCTTGTCCGAGACGGCCTCGCGCCGCCCTGCCGAAGGAGTGTCCATGTCCGCCATGTCCGCACACCGAAAGGCCGCGGCCTTCCTGGCCGCCGGAGTCCTGGCCGCGACCGCCGTCACCGGGGCGGCCGCCACCGCGTCGGCCACCAGCGCCCCCACCGCCGCCCCGTCCGTCTCGGCCAACTGCTCCTGGTGGGGCGGCATCGGCATGTACTGCGGCTATGACCTCTGGAACGACTACGCCGACTACGGCGACAGTGGCAACAAGGTCAAGGAGATCCAGGCGCTGCTCCGCTATCACTCCATCTACATCGCCGTCGACGGCAAGTTCGGCAAGGACACCCGCGCCGGCGTGAAGAAGTTCCAGCGCTCCTGTGGCCTGGCCGACGACGGCATCGTCGGCCCCAGGACCTGGCAGTGGCTGCGAGGCGCGGTCTGAGAAACGCGATCCGGGAACCGTCGTCGCCGAACGGGCCCGAGCGTGAGAATGACGCCATGACGGAGAACCGAGGCCCTGCGACAGCGACCTGGCAGCCCACTGCTCCCGGCGTACTCCGGCTGCCCTCCGGGCGGCTCGTGCGGGGGCGGGGGCTGCGGCATCCGCTGCCCGACGGGGACGTGCCCGAGTTCGGTGTGTATCTGCTCGGGAAGCGGCCGCCGGAAGTGGAGTGGGAGGCGCGGTGGTTGCCTTGGCCGGACTTTCGGCTGCCCGGTGATCGGGAACTCGCGCGGGACGTGCTGCGCGAGGTGTGGGCGCGGTCGGCGGGCGAGCGCGTCGAGGTCGCCTGCGGGGGTGGGCGCGGGCGGACCGGGACCGCCCTCGCCTGTGTCGCCGTGCTCGACGGGGTGCCCGCCGAGAAGGCCGTCGCGTTTGTGCGTGCGCACTACGACCGGCATGCGGTCGAGACTCCCTGGCAGCGGCGGTACGTCCGGCGGTTCAGCGGTTAGGGGTTAGGGGTGAGGAGTTGCGCCGGTGCCGTGTGGCGTACTGATGTCAGGCGGTGTACGTCCCTCGCCGTTCCCGTCACACCGGACAGGAAGCCCTGGGCGCGCGGCGACGCCGTCTCCGTGAGCCAGGCCGGGTCGATGTCGCAGACCGCCACCTTGACCTCCGTGCCCGCCAGGGCCAGGGGCAGGGTGTGGACGACGGTCGAGGGGAAGCTGAGGATCGTACGGCCGATGGGGCCGCGGCGGGCGATGAGTTCCAGCGGGAGGTCCGGGCGGACCACCTGGAGGCCCGTCTCGACCGCGAGCCGGTGGAGCTTCTCGGCGCTCTCGCGGCGGTGGGCGAAGTAGCGGGTGGCGCCGTGGGTGCGGGAGAGCGCGATGACCGCTTCGATGTAGCGGTCCGGGTCGACCACGCCCGTCTCCACCAGGGACGTGCCGACCAGGTCGGAGCCGCGCGTGATGCGGGGCGGGCCGAAGCGTTCCCGGGTCCAGGCGAAGGCGTTGACCGTGACCTCCACGCCGTCCGGCGCGCTGTCGATCGGCATCGAGGAGAAGACCTCGACGGTCCGCGTCCCGCCGGGCGTGAGGCGGCGCCGCGCGGCGGCCGAGACGGGGGCGAAGACGAGGTCGCGGGGGCCGGGGCGGCCGCCCTTGCGGTGCCAGCGCTGCAGGCGTTCGCCGCGGGCCAGCTGGGCGATGAACTCCATCGTGGCCGTGCCGTCGTCGACGACGACCAGGGAGCGGGCCCGGGTGATGGTGAGGAGGAGTTGTACGTAGCGGGAGAACGGGTCGCCGATGACGACCCGGTCGGCCCTGCGCAGGGCGCCCGTGAGGCCGCCGACGGTGTGGAAGGGTGCCGATGCGCCGCCGCGCGCCTCCTCCCAGCGGACCTCGACGCCCTCGTCGCGGGCGAGCTGCGCCATGCGGCGCAACTGGCCTCGCGTCATGGGGTCGTTCGGGGAGAGGACGACGACGGTGAGGCCCCCGGCCGGGCCGGTCGCGGCCGCGGCGTGCGCCCATTCCAGGACGTTCAGCAGCTGGACCGGGCTCTCCACGAAGGCGAGCGTGGACTCCGCCGCCCCGTCCGGGGCGGCTGTGGTGTCGGCGGCTCGGCCGACTCGGGGGCTCATCGTCGTGTGTCCGTCTCCCGTTAATGCGGGCCGCGTGTTCAGACCGCGACCGGCTCGGCGTCCGCGGCGGTCTCGGCCTCGGCCACGACGCCCGCGACGCGGCGCAGCTTCTTCATCGGGCCGAGCTCGGACTCGTAGACCTTCTTGACGCCGTCACCGAGGGACGCCTCGATGGTGCGGATGTCGCGGACGAGGCGCGTGAGGCCCTGCGGCTCCACCGAAGCGGCCTGGTCCGAGCCCCACATGGCGCGGTCGAGGGTGATGTGGCGCTCCACGAAGGTGGCGCCCAGCGCGACGGCGGCGAGCGTCGTCTGCAGGCCCGTCTCGTGGCCGGAGTAGCCGATCGGGACGTTCGGGAACTCGGCCTGCAGGGTGTTGATCACACGGAGGTTGAGCTCCTCCGCCTGCGCCGGGTACGTCGACGTGGCGTGGCACATCAGGATGTTGTCGGAGCCCAACACCTCTACCGCGTGGCGGATCTGCTTCGGGGTCGACATGCCGGTCGAGAGGATGACCGTGCGGCCCGTGGCGCGCAGGGCGCGGAGCAGCTCGTCGTCGGTGAGCGAGGCGGAGGCGACCTTGTGGGCGGGCAGGTCGAACTTCTCCAGGAAGGCGACGGCCTCGGTGTCCCACGGGGAGGCGAACCAGTCGATGCCGCGCTTGGCGCAGTGCTCGCTGATGGCCTGGTACTCGGACTCGCCGAACTCCACGCGGTGGCGGTAGTCGATGTACGTCATGCGGCCCCAGGGGGTGTCGCGCTCGATGTCCCACTGGTCGCGCGGGGTGCAGATCTCCGGGGTGCGCTTCTGGAACTTCACCGCGTCGCAGCCCGCGTCGGCGGCCACGTCGATGAGCGCGAACGCGTTCTCCAGGTCGCCGTTGTGGTTGATGCCGATCTCACCGGTGATGTACACGGGCTGACCGGGACCGGCCGTCTTCGAGCCGAAGCGGCGGAGGCGGGAGTCGGCGCCGATGGAGGTGATGTTGCTCATGGGGAAATTCCTTAACTGTGGAGGGAGTCGAGAGAGGGGCCGAGGATCCAGGTGGCGATCTCTCGGATCGCGCCCTCACCACCGGGGACGGTGGTGACCGCGCGTGCGGCGCCGCGTACGACGTCGTGGGCGCTCGCGACCGCCACGGGCCAGCCCACGAGGGCGAAGCACGGGAGGTCATTGACGTCGTTGCCGACGTAGAGCACGCGCTCGGGAGCGATGCCCTGCTCCTCGCACCACTGCTTCAGTGCGAGGTCTTTCCGGTCGATGCCGTGCAGGACGGGAAGCTTGAGCTTCCTGGCCCGCGCGGCGACGACCGGGTTCTGTTCCGTGGACAGGATCAGCATGTTCAGGCCGCTCCTGCGGAGGGCCGCGATGCCGAGGCCGTCCCCGCGGTGCACGGAGACGAACTCCCGTCCCTCGGAGTCGATCAGCACCCTGTCGTCGGTCTGGGTGCCGTCGAAGTCGAGGACGACCGCGTCGATGTCGGCGGCGGTCGGGAGGGCGGCGCCGCCTTCGGGGCGGGCCGCGTCGAAGAAGGGGGCGAGCGCGCGGGCGCGGGCGAGGTCGTGCGGGTCGTCGACCTCCAGGACGCGGGCCGGGTCGGTGCGGACCGGCTCGGTGCGGCCGAAGAAGCGGTGCTTCTCGGCGCGGAAGCCCGCCGCGTCCATGGCGTAGGCGGCGCCGGTCTCCAGGAGGTCCTGGGGGCGGTCCTGGCGGCGCGGGCGGAACGACTTGTCGTGGTTGACGCCGTAACCGCCGCGCGTCTGTGTCTGCGTCCGCGTCTGCGTGGAGTTGGCGAGGGTCGCCGTGCCACCCACGGAGTCGGTGCGGTGTGCGGCCCCGTTGCCGTGCGCGCCGATGCCCGCGGTGCCGTCCTCCGTGGCGTCGTCCGCCGCGTCGCGCCAGATGAAGCCGTGGAAGGGCGCCACCGTGACGGCCGTGTCGGCGCCGTGCTCGGCGACCGCGGAGGCCACCCCGTCGACGTCCTCACTGGTGAGGAAGGGGCTGGTGCACTGCACGAGCAGGACGACGTCCACGGTCGCGCCGTGCAGCCCCTCGTGGGCGTCCATCGCGTGCAGCACGGCGGCCTCGCTGGTCGCGGTGTCCCCGGCGATCGCCGCGGGACGCAGCACCACTTCGGCGCCGGCGAGCCGGGCGGCCTCGGCGATCACGTGGTCGTCCGTGGAGACGACGACGTCGGTGACGAGCCGGGCGGCCAGGCACGCGCGGATGGCGCGGGCCACCAGCGGCACGCCGCCGACCGGGGCGAGGTTCTTGGCGGGCACGCCCTTGGAGCCGCCGCGGGCGGGGATGACGGCGAGCACGCGGCGGGCCTGCGTACCTGCGGGGCCGGGGTGGGACATGGGGGCTCCTTGGAGGGGGTGAGGGCTCACAGCTCGCCCATCCGCCGGATGACGGGGGCCACGCGCTGCACTCCGTGGCGGTAGGCACCACGCGCCGCGCGGCGCACGATCTGCCGTACGGGTCCCGGGTCCTTGTCGGCCGTGGGGGCGCCCGGCAGCGGGGCGCCGTCGGGGCCGAGATGGTGGCGGGCGAGGATGCCGGGCAGATAGCCGCCTGCCGTGCTGGGGCTGTAGTACGGCGCGATGGGCGGGAGTCCGCCCGTGGCCGCGGCGTCAAGGAGGTCGGCGACCCGCTCGCGCGCCGTGTCGAAGGCGTTCTCGTACGCTCCGTCGGCGGCGACGCCCTGCCGTGCCAGCCACCGCTCGTCGGGCACGGGCAGGTGGCCCGCGTCCAGCTGGTCCCAGGAGGCGAGGCATCCGGAGCCGGTGAAGTGGTGGTTGCCGAGCGCCTCGCGCACCCCGAGATCGGTGAGGACGGCGGTGGGGATGCGGCGGTGCAGGGATTCGAGCGCGGCCGTGGAGCTGACGGTGACCAGCAGGTCGGTGCGGTCGAGGACCTCGCCCATGTGCCCGTAGACGAGGCGGCAGTTGGCGGGCAGTCCGCCGTCGAGCCGCTGCGCCAGCTTCTGGTAGGGCAGCTCCTCGATGTGCGTGGTGTGCTCGCCGGGCTTGCTGCGCAGCTTGAGCAGGACGTCGCGGTCGGGGTGCAGCCTGGCGTGCTCGGCGAGGCGGCGCAGCAGGTAGGTGCGGTGTGCGCCGGTGTCGGGGACGGAGGGCTGGGCGGCGAAGACGACGGTGTAGGGGTCGTTCTTCCGGTCCGGGTCGTTCTCCCTGTACGAGGCTCCGCCGAGGAACGGCAGCGCGGCCTCCGTCACCGATGAGGCGTCGGCGCCCACTCCTTCGTACACCGCGCGGAAGCGCTCGGCGTCCTGCCGGGAGTTGGCGAGGACGACGTCCGCGCCGTGCCGCAGGAGCAGGCCGTCGGCGAGCTTCTCGTAGACGACGCCGACGTAGCCGGTGACGACGACGGAGCGGCGCGCCGGGCCGCCGGTGAGGCGGGCGTCCTGCGTGACGCGGGCGAGTCCGTGCAGGATCGCCTGGACCGCCCCGCCCACCAGGGCGAGCACGATCACGTCGGGTGCGTCCCGCTCCATCTCGCGCAGGAACTCGACGGCGGTGACCTCGCGCAGGGAATCCGCGCGCACGCCCACCTCTTCGAGCTGCCGGGGGGTGGGGGTGGCCCGGCCGCGGAGCAGGAAGCCGCTGAGCCGACTGTCCGATAGGATGCGGTTCGCGGTGAGAGCGCCCCATTTCCATCGCGTATCGGAGTCGGCGAGTACGGCGACCCGCAGTGGGTTTCGATGACTTCCTTGCACGTCCCAGACGCTAGGAAGGCATTTCGATTCGCGGCCCAACTCAGGTGCAACAAACGGTTAACAGCATGCCGACGAATGGCGAATCAGCTCGGGAAATGCCTTCTCGGCAGCCCGGTTAACCATTCCGCCACGCGTCGTTCACCTGGCATACCACTGCGGGTCGACACGAATGACGGGCCGACACCTAACGTCACCCACGTGGTTAAGCTCTCCGTCATCGTGCCGTTCTACAACGTGCAGCAATACGCGCCCGACACCTTGAGGAGTCTGCGTGCGAACGCACGTGACGACTTCGAATTCATTCTCGTCGACGACTGCTCGCGCGACGAGACTCCGGACATCCTGGAGCGTGCGGCGCGCGAGCTGCCCGGCGCCGTCCACCTCAGACATGAGACCAACGGCGGCCTCGCGACCGCCCGCAACACGGGCCTCGACGCGGCGCGTGGCGAGTACCTCACCTTCCTGGACGGTGACGACTGGCTCGCGCCCGGCTACTTCTCCCAACTAGTCGCCTCCATCGAGGAGTTGGGCTGCGACTTCGTGCGCACCGACCATGTGCAGTGCACCGCGCGGGCCCGCACCGTGCACCGCGTCCCGCACGGCAGGCGCGGCGTCGTGATGAGCCCGCGCGAGGTGATACTGCCCGCCGACCGGTCGACCTCGGTCGACTACGCGTACGCCTGGGCGGGCATCTACCACCGCCGTCTCGCCGACGCGGGGCTGCTGCACTTCACCGACGGTCTGCGCACCGCGGAGGACCGGCCCTGGATCTGGCGACTGCACCGCGAGGCGGAATCCTTCGCCGCGGTCGGCCTTCTCGGGGTGTTCTACCGGCGCGGTGTCGCGTCCTCGCTCACGCAGATCGGCGACGTACGCCAGCTCGATTTCATCAAGGCATTCGACCAGGTCGTACGGGAAACCGCGGAGGACCGGGACGCGGACGAACTCCTGCCGAAGGCCGTGCGCACCTACTGTGCGATCATCTCCCACCATTTGGGATCCATCGAAAGGTTCGAGCCATCCGTGGCGCGGAAATTGAAGTCAATGAGTGCGGCCGCGCTGAAGCGGATGCCGCAGGGCGTTCTCGACGACGCGCTCGACTCCATGGACGTCCAGCGGGCGACGCGGCTGCGCAGGCTGCGGCGGCGCCCGGTGTCGGCGGAGGTGGCCGCGTAATGGCGACCTCGCCCGCGACCACGCCCTCTTCGGCTACGGCTGCGCCTCGTACGACGCCCCGCAAGACGCAGATCTTCCTCGCGTCCACGCTGTACGGCGCCGCGACGCTCGCCGCCGCCCTGGACGCCGACCGCTTCGGCCCCGCCGACCGGCGCATCCTCCTGGTCAGCAACAACGCAGCGACCCCCGAGACGACGACGCCCCTCGACGAGATGCCGGGCTTCGGGCGGCTGCGCGGCCGGTTCGACGACGTGCGCTCCTGGAACGAGGCCATCTCCCCTTTCCACCCGGGCGGCTGGGCCCCTCGCGGCGACGACGTCGTGCTGTGGGAGCGCTACGTACGGATGCTGTGGGACCTCGGTGACGACGACGTCGAGCTGGCCGTCGAGTCCATCCAGGTCAATCCCGCGCTGGCGCTCGCGCAGATCTTCACGGGCGTCCCCGTGGACGTCTACGCCGACGGCCTGATGAGCTACGGACCCACCCGCAGCAAGATCGACCCGCTGGTCGGCACGCGGGTGCGGCGCCTGCTCCACCTGGACCTGGTGCCGGGCCTCACCCCGCTGCTCCTCACCGAGTTCGGGGTGGACCCCGAGGTCGTGCCGACCGACGCGTTCGTGAAGGTGCTCGCCGAACTCGGCCAGGACGAGACCGAGTTGCCGGACATCGAGGCGCCCGCGCTCGTCCTCGGCCAGTACCTCTCCGCGCTCTCCATCCTCACCCCCGAGGAAGAGGAGGAGCTGCACATCAGCATGGTGCGCGGCGCCGCCGCGCTCGGCCACACGCACGTGGTGTTCAAGCCCCACCCCACGGCGCCCGCCCGCTGGTCGCGCGCCCTGGAGAAGGAGGCGCGGACGATCGGCGTCGAGCTGACCGTGCTCGACACCCCGGTGCTCGCCGAGGTGCTCTACCAGCGGATGCGGCCCGCGCTCGTCATCGGCTGCTTCTCCACGGCGCTGCTCACGGCCTCCGCGCTGTACGGCCTGCCCGCCGCCCGCGCCGGTACGGACCTCCTCCTGGAACGCCTCGCGCCCTACCAGAACAGCAACCGCGTCCCGGTCACGATCGTCGACGCGCTGCTGCCCGAGCTCACCGACCGCGCGGCGGTCGCCGCACAGGAGGCGGACCTCGGCACCGGCGAGCTGACGAACCTCCTCAAGGCCGTCGGCTTCGCGATGCAGCCGCAGATCTACCCCCGGCTGCGCCCCGACGCCGAGCGCTATCTCGCCCGGAACCTGGACGCCACCACCTGGCGCTACTTCAAGCGGCGCCGCCTCACCGCGCTCGCGCTGCCCGGCGCCGTCCCCTCGCAGCTCGCCTTCATCCCGCGCAACGCGGCCGTCCGGCGCGTCGCCCGCCGCGCACGCTCCGTGCAGCGCTCGCTCAAGCGGACCGCCCTCGGATGACCACTCCCGGACCCACGCTCCCGAAGGTCTCACCGGGCGCGGCACACGGCACGGAACATGCCACAGAGCACGGCACGGAACAGACCGGTCATGCGATTCCTGCGCCCCGGCCCACCCGCGGCAAGCCACGGCTGCGCGCCCTGGACGGACTGCGGCTGGTCGCCGCGCTCATGGTCGCCGCGTACCACTACGGCGGCCGCGACGGCGAGATCGCCGAGGCCTGGGGCAGCTCGCCCAAGGTGCAGTTCCCGACGGCCAGCGAGTGGTTCGCGTACGGCTGTCTCGGTGTGCAGATCTTCTTCGTGATCAGCGGCTTCGTCATCTCCATGAGCGGCTGGGGCAGGCCCATGCGCTCGTTCTTCGCGTCCCGGGCCTCCCGGCTGCTGCCGTCCTACTGGGCGGCGATCGTGCTGGTCACGGCGGTCTTCGCACTGCCCGCGGTCACGTACGCGGCGGTCTCGCCCAGCGACGCGCTCGTCAACCTGACCATGCTGCAGCAGCCGCTGGGCGTCGACCGGGTGCTCGGCGTGTGCTGGACGCTCTGGGCCGAGCTGCGCTTCTACGCGCTGTTCGCGCTGTGCGTGGTCATGCCGGGCGCGACCCGCGCGCGGGTGGTGCTGTTCTGCGCGGTGTGGACGCTGGCCGCGGCCGTGGCGGAGGCCGCGAACGAGCCGCTGCTCGACCTGGTCCTGATGCCGGAGTACGCCCCGTTCTTCATCGGCGGCATCGGCATCTACCTGATCCACCGCGACCGCCGCGACCTCACGGCGTGGGGCATCACGGGCGTGAGCTGGCTGATCGGCCAGCACTACGCGGTCGACCGGCTCTGGCACGCGCCGAACCCGGACTTCTTCTCCTACCGCACCTCGTTCGGGATCATCGCGGTGGTGACGGCGGGTTTCGCGGCCGTGCTCCTCATCGCGCTCGGCCACCTCGACTGGGCGAACTGGCGCTGGCTGACCGTGGCCGGTGCGCTGACGTACCCCTTCTACCTGGTGCACGAGCACCTGGGCTGGGTGACGGTGGAGACGCTGCACCAGCGCATGGGCCTGCCGTCCTACGCGACGTTCGGCCTGACGATCGTCGCCATGCTGGCCCTCGCGTGGCTCCTGAACCGGTACGTCGAGGAGCGGCTCACCCCCATGATCCGCAACGGCCTCAACCGGAAGCAGCAGGCCCGGGGGTAGCGGGTCCGGGGGCAGCGGGCCCGGGGAGAGCGAGCGTCGCGCAGATCCCCGCCACGACCGCGGCGAGTCCTTCCTCGAAGCCGCGGTCGTGGGCGCGGAACATCTCCTCGCCCGCCGCGGCGGCCAGGGGGTACGCGGCGAGGCGCTCGGCGCGCGCAACGAGGTCATAGCCACCGCCGTCACCGTCGCCCGGACTCCCGCCCGCCGCCTGCTCCTCGACGACGTACCCGATCGTGTAGCTGTACGCGGTGAACCAGGCCCGCGCGGCCGCCCCCGGCGCGAATCCCGCCCCGGCCAGCACCCGCAGATGGGCCTCCATCGGCGCCGCGTACGACAGATCCGTGTAGTGCGTGCCGCTGAACACCTTCGCGCCGTCGCGGTAGCGCAGCAGATGCTCGCGCAGGCCCCGCATCGCGGTGGTGAGCGCCGCCCGCCAGTCGGCGTCCGGCGTGGACAGGAACTCCTCGCCCATCCGCCGCATCATCTCCGTCGCCATCTCGTCGAGCAGCGCCTGCTTGTCCTTGAAGTGCCAGTACAGGGCGGGTGCCTTCACGTCGAGGCGCTGGGCGATGGCGCGCAGCGTCAGCCCTTCGAGCCCCGTCTCGTTCAGCAGGTCGAGCGCGGTGCGCGCCACTCGGGTGCGGTCCAGCTTCGTCGTCGCCACCTTGACAATTTAACACCGTTAAGCGCATCCTCCGGGCATGGCACTTAACAGCGTTAAGGAAACCGGTGTGCTCATCGTGGGCGCGGGCCCCACCGGGCTCGCCCTCGCCTGCGACCTGGCGCGCCGTGATGTGCGCGCGCTCGTCGTCGAGCGGGCCCCCGCCCTGTTCCCGGGCTCGCGCGGCAAGGGGCTGCAGCCCCGCACCCTGGAGGTCTTCGACGACCTCGGCGTCATCGGCGCGGTCCTTGCGGCGGGCGGCCCCATCCCCGTGGGCATGGTGTGGCGGGACGGCCGACGGCAGGGCGAGCACCGGATGTTCGACGCCCCGGAGCCGACCGGGACCGCGCCGTACACCACGCCGTGGATGCTCCCCCAGTGGCGCACCCAGGAGATCCTCCTGGCCCGGCTGCGGGAGCTCGGCGGCGACGTCACGTTCGACGCGGAGGTGACGGGCCTGACCCAGGACGCCGACGGGGTCACCGCCGAGCTGTCGACGGGCGCGACGCTGCGTGCGGCGTACGCCGTGGCGGCGGACGGCGGCCGCTCCGCCCTGCGCCGGGAGCTGGGCATCACCATGGCGGGCGAGACCGTGGACCCGAACCCCGTCCTGGTGGCGGACGTCCGCATCCCGGCGCTCGACCGCGACCACTGGCACATGTTCCCGGCCGCCGAGGACGGCGGCCCGTACGCGGCGATCTGCCCGCTGGCCGGTACCCCGGACTTCCAGCTGACGGTCCAGCTCCCCGCAGGGACGACGCCCGACCTCTCACTCCAGGGCGTACGCGACCTCGTCGCCGCCCGTACGCACCTGGCCGCGGACGACGTGACCGAGGTCCGCTGGTCCTCGGACTTCCGGCCGCGCGCGGCGCTGGCGGACCGCTTCCGCGAGGGCCGCGTCCTCCTGGCGGGGGACGCGGCGCACGTCCACTCACCGGCGGGCGGCCAGGGCCTGAACACCAGCGTCCAGGACGCCTACAACCTGGGCTGGAAGCTGGGCGCGGTGCTCGGGCACGGCGCCCCCGAGGCCCTCCTCGACACCTACGAGGAGGAGCGGCTGCCCAACGCCGCGCAGATGCTGGGCCTGTCCACCCGCATCCACCGCGGCGAGGCGCGCCGCGGCGCCGCCACCCGGCAGCTCGGCATCGGCTACCGGGAAGGCTCACTGGCGGTGGACACCCGCGGAGGGCCGGAAGAGGCGCTGCGGGCGGGCGACCGGGCACCGGACGGCCCGTGCGGCACCGGGACCCTGTTCGACGCGTTCCGCGGCCCGCACTGGACGCTCCTCGCGGTGGGCACGGACACGGAACTGCCCCTACTGGACGACGAGTTGGTCCACTCCCACGCCGTCCCCGCTTACGAGCCGTACGGGAAGGGGCTCTTCCTGATCCGTCCGGACGGGTACGTGGGGTGGGCGGGCACGGACGCCCGGGACGGCCTCACCGAGTACCTGGCACGGTGCGGCGCCGCCCTCCGCGCCCCTTGACCTCAAGCCCCCTTGAGGTTCTACGTTCAAGGACATGACAGCTTTCGCGTACTCGCACAGCGATCAGGACCTGGTCAACCAGCCCATCGGCTACTGGAGTTCGGCAGCAGGTACGGCCGTCGTCCACCACATCCGCACCATGCTCGCCGAGATGGGCCTCACCCAGCCCCAGTGGTGGACCCTCAGCCAACTGGTCCAGGCACCGGAGGGGCGCCCCCGCGACGAGGTCGTATCCGTGCTCAAGGGGTACCTGGAGGTCGGCGAGGGCGCCCTGGTGCACAACATCGGCGCCCTGCGCGACCGCGGCCTCGTCACCGAGGACCCCGCGGGCCGCATCGCCCTCACCGACGAGGGCCGCGCCCTCCAGGCCCGCGTGGCCGAGCGCCAGAAGGCCGTCCGCGCACAGATCCACGAGGGCATCACGGACGAGGACTACGTCCGCACGCTGAAGGTCCTCCAGCGCATGATCCACAACGTGGGGGGCGCGGCCTGGCACCACTGACGTCAGCCGCCGGAGGGCCTGCCGAACTCCTCGATGAGGACGGGGTACTGCTCCGCGCCGTGTCCCGCGGCGATCGAGCGGGCGGCCATCGCCTGGATCAGCTTCGGCAGTTCGGCGTTGACGCCCGCCGCCTCGCTCTCCTCGACCATGTGCGCCATGGCGCGCGCGTCGGTCTCCAGGGCGGACACCTCGGCGGGGAAGGAACCGCTGTCGATCTGCTCGGCGTACCCGGGCAGCCATGCGGCGACCCCCGCGGCGATCTGCCGTGCGAACGGCGCGTACGTCGCGGCGTCGACGCCGACCGTCCTCAGCAGGGCGGTGCCCTGGAGCCAGGCGTTCAGGACGCTCCACATCATGGCCAGGCCCGCCACGTCGTAGAGGGACGCGAGACCGTGGTCCGCGCCGAGGTGGGTGACGGTGCCGAGCGCGGCGAGGGTCGGCTCGTGCGCCGCGAAGTCCGGCGCGGGGCCGCTGTGCAGGATCACGGCGTCTGCGGTGCCGATGGCCGACGGGATGGCCATGATGGCGCCGTCGAGATAGCGGGCGCCCAGCTTCGCGGCCCACTGCGCGGCCTCCCGGGCCTGGGCCGAGTCGCCGGAGGTGAGGTTCACCAGCGTCGTGCCGTCGAGCTCGGCTCCGCTCGTGCCGAGCAGGTCGCGCACGGCGTCGTAGTCGGTGAGGCAGACGATCGTCAGCGGGGACGCTCCGAGCGCCTCGCCGAGGGTCGGCGCCAACCGGGCCCCTTCGGCGACCAGTTGCCCGGCCTTGGAGGCCGTGCGGTTCCACACGGTGGTGGGGTGCCCGGCTCGCAGGAAGGCACCGGCGAGGGCCTGCCCCATCAGGCCGAGTCCTACGACGGTCACGGGGGCGGCGTGCGCGGAATGCTTGATCACGGGTTCGTTGTTCATGTCAGCATCGTCAACGTTGATACCGGTATGAAGGTCAAGCGAGGTTCGATGCGAATCGGGGAACTGGGCCGCCTGACGGGCGTCAACGCCCACCAGTTGCGCTACTACGAGGCCCAGGGGCTGCTGGAGGCGGAGCGCGGCGCGAACGGGTACCGCGAGTACGGCGAGAACGCCGTGCTGCGGGTGCGGCAGATCCGGCACCTGCTCGGCGCCGGACTGTCCTCCGAGGACATCGCGTACGTGCTGCCCTGCGCGGTCGGGGAGGTCCCTGAGCTGCCCGGCTGCCCCGAGCTGCTGACCGCGATGCGGTCGCGGCTGCGGCGCCTCGACGACCAGATGGAGAAGATCGCCCAGTCCCGCGAGGCCCTGGCCACCTACATCGACGCGGCCGACCGGATGGGCGGCGACAGCTACCCGCCGCTCACCGAGGCTGTCATCACACGCTGGTGACCGACAGCTTCACCGCGAACCCGAGGAACAGCGCACCCGCCGCCGAGGTGGCCCCGGCCGAGAGCCGCTTGCGACGGCGGAAGGCGGCCGCGAGCCTGGTGCCGCTGAAGATCAGGGCGGTCAGGTAGAGGACGCTGGCCAGCTGGGCCAGGGCGCCGAGCACGACGAACGACAGCGCGGGATAGGCGTAGGCCGGGTCGACGAACTGCACGAAGAAGGCAATGAAGAACAGAATCGCCTTCGGGTTGAGCAGGCTGATCACCAGGGCCCTGCGGAACGGCCGCTCCCCCGCCGCCTCCCGCTCGTCCTGCCCCGCGCTCTGCGCACTCTGCTCCCGCCGCGCCCGCCACATGCTCCACGCCGCCCGCATCATGCCGATCGCGAGCCACGTCAGATATCCGGCGCCGGCGTACTTCACGATCCCGAAGAGCAGGGCGTTGGCCTGCAGCAACGAGGCCACACCGGCCGCCGACAGCGTCATCAGGACGGTGTCGCCGCACCAGACGCCCGCGGCGGCCGTATAGCCGGTGCGTATGCCGCGGCGTGCGGCGACGGAGAGCACGTACAGCGAGTTCGGCCCCGGCAGCAGAATGATCAGGGCGAGGCCCACGAGATAGGTCGGAAGATCGGTGACACCCAGCATGGCCGGAGTGTCGCACGCGTGTACGGCATGGGGACGTCAGTGTCCGGTTGACGGACACGGGAGGGGGAAACCGTCCCGATGTCCCCTGGTGGCCCAGGCCCCTCAGAACGCGACTCCTCAGAACGCATCCGTCGGCACATACGCCCCCCACACCTCCCGCAGCGCATCGCACACCTCGCCCACGGTGGCCCGCGCCCGGAGTGCCTCCTTCATCGGTGGCAGGACGTTCGCCTCGCCCTTCGCCGCCTCCTGGAGCGCGGCGAGGGCGGTGGTCACCGCCGGGCCGTCGCGTTCCGTGCGGAGGCGGGCGAGGCGGGCGGCCTGTTCGGTCTCGATGGCGGGGTCGACGCGCAGTGGTTCGTACGGCTCCTCCTCGTCGAGCCGGAAGCGGTTGACGCCGACCACCACGCGGTCGCCGCTGTCCGTCTCCTGTGCGATGCGGTAGGCGTTGCGCTCGATCTCCCCTTTCTGGAAGCCCTGTTCGATGGCGTGCACGGCGCCGCCGAGGTCTTCGACGCGCCGCATCAGGTCGAGGGCCGCCCCCTCCACGTCGTCGGTCATCCGCTCCACGACGTACGACCCGGCGAAGGGGTCCACCGTCGCCGTCACGTCCGTCTCGTACGCGAGGACCTGCTGGGTGCGCAGGGCGAGGCGGGCCGACTTGTCGGTGGGGAGCGCGATGGCCTCGTCGAAGGAGTTGGTGTGCAGCGACTGGGTGCCGCCGAGGACCGCGCCGAGGCCCTGGACGGCGACCCGGACGAGGTTCACCTCGGGCTGCTGCGCGGTCAGCTGGACGCCCGCCGTCTGCGTGTGGAAGCGCAGCATCAGGGACTTGGGGTTCTTCGCGCCGAACTCCTCGCGCATGACGCGGGCCCAGATGCGCCTGGCCGCACGGAACTTGGCGACCTCCTCCAGGATCGTCGTACGCGCCACGAAGAAGAAGGACAGGCGCGGTGCGAAGTCGTCCACGTCCATCCCGGCCGCGACCGCCGTACGGACGTACTCGATGCCGTCGGCCAGGGTGAAGGCGATCTCCTGCGCGGGCGAGGCGCCCGCCTCCGCCATGTGGTAGCCGGAGATCGAGATGGTGTTCCACTTCGGCAGCTCGGCCCTGCAGTAGCGGAAGGTGTCCGCGACGAGGCGCAGCGACGGCTGGGGCGGGAAGATGTACGTGCCGCGCGCGATGTACTCCTTGAGCACGTCGTTCTGGATCGTGCCGGTCAGCCGGTCCGCCGCGATGCCCTGCTCCTCGGCGACCAGTTGGTAGAGGAGGAGCAGCAGCGCGGCCGGGGCGTTGATCGTCATCGACGTGGAGACCTCGTCGAGCGGGATTCCGCCAAAAAGGACCCGCATGTCGTCGATCGAGTCGACGGCGACACCGACCTTGCCGACCTCGCCGCTCGCGATCGGGGCGTCGGAGTCGTGCCCCATCTGGGTCGGCAGGTCGAAGGCGACGGACAGGCCGGTGGTGCCGTGTTCGATCAGCTGCCGGTAGCGGGCGTTCGACTCGGCGGCGGTGCCGAAGCCCGCGTACTGGCGCATGGTCCAGGGGCGGCCGGTGTACATCGTGGGATAGACGCCGCGCGTGAAGGGGTACGCGCCGGGGGCGCCGAGCTGCTCCGCCGGGTCCCAGCCCGCCAGATCATCGGGACCGTACACGGGTTCGATAGGTAGTCCTGATTCCGACTCGTGTGTCATGCGTCCAGCTTGCGCCCGCGTACGGGACGCGTCACTCGCGGCAAACCGGGAAACACTTCCAGAAGTGTTGTCGATGATGTCCATGAACACGATGTCCACGAACACGGGGGCGTGATGGGCAAGGGCGCGATATCCGCAGGGGCCGTGGCGGTGCTGGTCCTGGTGACGGGCTGCAAGGCGGTCGCGGTCGACACGGACGGCGGGCGGCCGAGTGAGGGCGGCAGCGGGGACGGGAAGCCCCGGGCGACGGCGACGCGCTCGCCGACGGACACACCGGACGCGCCTGATACGCCGAGCGCTCCGCGTACGCCGGACAGACCGGACCCGACGCCGACGCGGCCTTCGTCGCCTCCGACTCCCACCGCCCCGGCGAAGATCCTCATGGAGCGGGGCGACCACGGCGGGCAGGTGCGCGAGCTGCAGGCCAGGCTGCGGCAGATCGGCTGGTTCTACGAGAACCCCACCGGGACCTACGGCCCCGCCACCACGAGCTCGGTCGGGGAGTTCCAGGCCAAGCGCGGCCTGCCCCGCACGGGGGCCACGGACACCGTCACCTGGCAGAAGCTGCGCGGCATGACGCGCGAGCCGACGCGGACCGAGCTGTACGCGGGCGGCGGCATGCCCGCCGCCGAGCCGGACAAGCGCTGCATGACCGGGCGGGTCCTGTGCATCGCCAAGAGCAGCCGCACCCTGACGTGGATGGTCGACGGCAAGGCGGTGTCGACGATGGACGTGCGGTTCGGGTCGCAGTACACGCCGACCCGCGAGGGCACCTTCAGCGTCTACTGGAAGTCCCGCCACCACGTCTCGACGCTCTACGACACGGCCATGCCCTACGCGATGTTCTTCAGCGGCGGCCAGGCCGTGCACTACTCGGCGGACTTCGCGGCCAGGGGGTACGCGGGCGGGTCACACGGCTGTGTGAACGTCAGGGACGAGAAGAAGATCGCGAGCCTGTTCGCGCAGGTGCGGAAGGGCGACCGCGTCGTCATCTACAAGTGATGCCTGCCCCGTGTACGGGGGGCCTGGGCGGCCGGGCCGGGAAAAGCGGCGTGGGCGGGATCGGGGGAACGTATCCCGCCCACGCCGAGGGCACGGAGCCGAAGGTACGGGGGGAACCCCCGGCTCGTGCGTGGGCCGATGACCAGTCGGCTCACTACTTACTGCGCCGCGCCCTCTGAAAACGTCACACCTTTGCCGGAGGGGCCGGGTACGGAGGCCTCCGCCGTCACGGGAAGACGGGCAGGGCGCTGCGGGAAGCCGAGGGATTCGGGTGCGGGCCGCCGGTCGGCGGGGATATCGGCGGCACGGGGTCGCCCCCGGCATCACCGCCCGAGCTGCCGTCCTCCTCGCCGCCCGATCCGTTGTCGCCGTCACCGCCGTCACCGCCGTCATCGCCATGGCCGTCGCCGCCGCCCTGGCCGCCACCGTGCTGGCCACCGTTGCCGGAGCCGCCGCCGAGGATCCGGCTGCAGAACTCCTCCACCCGGGCCGGTCCCTTGGCGGCCTCCTCCAGGCGGCGGCGCTTCTCGCCCTGGAGCTCGCCGCTGCGGTAGGCGCGGCAGGCGACGACGGCCTTGCGGTACCACTGCTTCGCCTCGTCGCCGCGGGGCGGCGTCTTGTCGCCGGTCGGCTGCTGGGGTACGCGGGTGCGCTCGTCGCCCGCCTCGGCCTCCGGCGGCGGGCTGCTCGCCGGTTCCCGGGCCGACGGCTCTTCGTCGGGCGTCGTGGTCTCGTCCGGCGAGAGGTCCTCGGACGGCTCGTGCGTGCCCTCCGTCGGAGAGGCCGTCGGCTCCTCCGGGGTGGCGCCGGACGACGCGGAGACCGCGGGGCCCGGGCTGCTGTGCTTGCCGAACGGCGAGGGCAGCACGCCCGTCCCCGCGGCCACCGCGACGCCGCCGATCATGCAGCCCGCGAGGGCCGCGGCGACGCCGAAGCGCACGGGTCTTCCCCAGCGGCTTGGCGGACGGTTGCCCGCGCGCCCCAGACGTACGGTCTCGCCCGCGGCGGCCTCGTGGGCCGGTGTCGCGTACGGCGCGGTCCTGGAGCTGCCGCCTCGCGCGGCCCCCGCGCCCCCTGCCCTCGCGGCACGGAACGCGGCCAACGCGGCTGCCTCGCCCGGGAGTTCACCGGAACCGGAGCCGGAACCGGCCCCGGAGACAACGGCGCCGGGAACGGCCTGGGTGGCGTCATGGGCCGCCTCATGAGCGGCCTGCGGCGAATGCCCCGCCACACCCGGCTCACCAGCCGCACCCATCTCGCCCGGCTCGCCCACGCGGTCCAGCGCGGAGAGTGCCCGCGCGAGCCGCTCGGCCTGCGCGCGCGCAGCTGAATCGATGCCTTCGAGGGGCTCCCCGCGCAGCAAACGCTCCGCCGCGTCGCGGTCCAGCCACTTGTGCTGCTCGTCGGCCATCACATGTCCTTCTGCGTCCGCGTACGCGAATGCGTCACACCGGCGGACGTCACCGCGCACCCGCGCGGCTCTCTCTGCGGCGGCACGGCGTCGAGCGCCTCCTTGGGGTCGGTCCCCTCGGGACCGAGAAGTTCCGCGAGCCTCTTCAGGCCGCGGTGCGCCGCCGTACGGACGGCTCCGGGGCGCTTGCCGAGGGTCCGCGCCGCGCTCTTCGCGTCGAGCCCGACGACGACGCGGAGCACGACGGCCTCCGCCTGGTCCTGCGGGAGCCGGGCTATCAGGGCCAGTGCCTCACTGGTGGCGAGGGACTCCATCGCCTCGTCGGCGGTGTCCGCGTCGCCCGGCTTCCCGGTCAGCTCCGACTCGTCGCCGCCCACCGCGGGCCGGCGGCCCCGCATGCGTATGTGATCGAGGGCGCGGTTGCGCGCGATGCGCGCCGCCCAGCCCCGGAACCGGTCCGCGTCGCCGCTGAACCGGTCAAGATCGCGCGCTATCTGCAGCCAGGCCTCGGAAGCGACGTCCTCGGCGTCCGGGTCGGCCACCAGCGTGCGTACGTATCCCAACAACCGCGGGTGCACGGCGCGGTACACAGTACGGAACGCGGTCTCGTCCCCGTCCTGCGCCGCAAGCACCGCGGCGGTCAGCTCCGCGTCCTCCCCCAGCACTCTCTCAATCCTGCCACTCGGAGATCTGCGCCCGGCCCCGGCGCGAAGCAGCACGCTACGGGCTCGGACAGGCCTACGTCCATGTTTGTACAACGTGCAACTAGCGGGTGACAGAAAGCGGTGTGACAGAAAACGCACCCGCGGCGCTGAAGGGAGTACGGACCGCACGCGGTTCGTACCGTGTGCCGGCCGGGGCCTCTCCTGTGGGGGGTGGCGGCCCCGGTCGTCACGCGAATTCCCTGCTCTGACCAGGGGTTATCCAGGACGTGGGGCGCCTCCGTGGCCAACCCGTGACCAACGCATTCAGGGGCGTGCAGCTCGGCGACTGGTGCCGAATGCCAGCGGAGACCTCGACGGGGTTGCTACGCATCCAGACCTCATGACCGACGGCCATCTCCTTGCCATGCCCAGGAAGCTCAAGGAACTCGAACGCCGAAAGGACGCGACAGACCTGGATGAGCGGGGCCAGCGGCGAGCCGACTTCTCCAACGGCCTTCGCAAAGTGTCCTATCAAGAGGTCATCAGCGTCACACGCTTCATCGACGAGCAGACGCCGTTCTCGACCCAACACGGTGTTACGGGCGACGAGTTCGAGAACGTGGTAGTCGTCGTCGACGACCGCCTCTGGAACATGTACAGCATCAACAAGATGCTCGCAGGCACCGACTCCGCGGACCGTTCCCAGCGCTCGCGCAACCTCTTTCTACGTCAGTTGCTCACGAGCCCGCCATGGCCTGGCTGTGGTCTTCCTCGACGATCTACCTGAAGAGGCAGAGGCCACCGCCCGGAGCTGGTTCGCCTCTGGCGTCGTCCATCCGTAGCAGCAACGGCAGGCTCTACGAACTGGCCGCTCTTGGTGTCAGCTGCTGTAAAGGGTAGGCAGATCGACCAAGAGGAGGTCGTCACGACCGTTTGCCAGGTCGACCAGGTCGGGATAGAAGCCGTGCAGGGAGTAGAGGGCCAGGGTGGCGGCACCGGTGTCATAGCCCTGGCCTTCGAGCAGGGCACGGATACGTTCCAGGCGCTCCAGGTCACCGGTACCACGGCGAGCGGCCGTCGCCTTGGCCTCGCCCAGCAGCGCGATCCTCGCGCGAGGAGCCTGGGGGCGCTCACCGGCAGCTAGGGCGATGACATCGACCTCGTGCTTCGTCCGGGCAGCCTGGTCGGCGACCTCGGTGGTACCGACCGGGCCGGGCAGCCCGCCAGGCAACAGGGTGTGGGCGTAACGACGGGTGTAGTCGCGGGCCAGGTCCTCGAAGTGCGGCCCGAGGATTTTGGAGTTGAAAGTCGGAGCGGCCTGCTGCCACACCTGCTCAGCGAAACCCTGCTCCACGGCGGCGGCCTGCGGGAGGGTGATGAGCTGGTTGAAGCGGATAACGGGGTCGGCGAGCGTGATGACGGGGTGCCTGGAGCGGAGGATGTCCTGTTCCCGCCGGATGTAGCCAGTGGATTCCAGCACTCCGAGGGGGTGAGCGACGGCGTTGCGCGGGCGCTCCAGGGCGGCACCGATCTTGCTGGGGGTGGTGGCGCCCTGCGCGATCGCGGTGAGGATGTCGTAGTACAGCGTGTGCTGGGTGATGCGCGGGTCCTCGCGCAGCAGGTACTCGGTCTCGGTACGCGAGTACACCGCCCGCCCCGGGTCGAGCAGCGTCCGGATGAGCCAGGTGTCGAAGCCGTCGTCCGGATGCGGCCGGGCAGCCACCGGCCGGTAGCCGGGGGCCCCGCCCAGGACCGCGTGCACTTTCAGCGCAGTCAGTGGGTCGGCGATCTGCCAAAAGGTCCGGCTGTCCCGGTAGTCGAAGGCACCCAGCCGTAGATCGACCACGGCACGTCCTCGCAGTGGCTTGGTCCCCGAGAGCAGCTCGTGCATGACGCTCATCGCGGAGCCGCACAGGATCAGACGCGGACCCGGCCCGTCACCGGGGCGGGCACCCCGCTGGCGTTCGTCGTAGAGCTGTTGCAGCAGCCCCGGGATCTCGGGCGAGTGCTGGAGCAAGTACGGCAACTCGTCGATCACCAGGAGCGGGTGCGGCGAACGGGCGGTCACATCCAGGGCGTTGGACAGGACGTCACGCCAGTCGGTCAGCCGCAGACTCCCCGACCGCAGGCCGGCGTGGGACGCGATCGCGTCACTGAAGCGCTGGATCGCGGGCAGCCGCCCCTCCTCCCGGACCGCTGTGACATACAGGCCGCCGACCTGCTCGGACAGGGCCTGCAGAAGGTATGACTTTCCGTGCCGCCGCCGCCCCGACACGATGCCGAGCCGCATCGCCGGAGCCGGATCGGTAAGGAACTCCGCGAGTAGATCCCACTCCCGGTCCCGGTCGACCACGTCGTCCGGCTTGGCCAGCACGTCCTTCTTCATTCGCCCTCCTATACATCAACTCGACTGCGACGGATTTTGTCTAAGTGTACTTCGACGAAAAGCGTCGTACTGGATCAGCTCTGAGATTGGCTGGCCAGCACCACCGCCTTGAGGCCGCCGCGACAGCTCGTAGGGGCGAGCCGACGGTTGGACGCGTGGCCAACGCGTGACCAACAGCAGCCAAGAACAGTCAGAAGCACCCACATAGAGACCGATCTAGGCGGGAAATAAGAACACCCACTCGGGCGACAAAATGCCTGTTCAGGGGCCTATTGTGGCCGAGTCAGACTAGGGGTGGCGGCCCCGGCCGGTTCCTCGGTCCCCGCGCTCCGGCCCGGGGCGGGCCGTGGCTTCGGCGCCCTGAAAAGGAACATCCGGCCACCGCATCCACGGGCAGGCCTGCCCGGTCGCGCCGACAGGGCGCGCACCTCCCGAGCGGAGGCCCCCAGCACCGCACCGCCGTCACCTGCCACACCCCCGCCCTTCGGCGTTCGAGACCGATTACCTCATCACTGAACCGGCAGAAATCTATGCTGAGCGGAGTAGACATTCGGAGACGGCATGGCTATGGTTTCTCTCGTAGCCAGAGAGGCAATCGCCAGAGGGACGAACGGAGGAATCAAACGCCATCAGGATCGCCCGGGCGGAGATGGTGAGTCCGGGTACCGCAGGACATCGATAGTGAGGTGGTCTCCGGTCAGGCAACCGCGATCCCCGCAACCCCGGCAGCAGGACGTCCGGGCACGCGGAAACAGAACGCCGGCGAAGTATCAGGACCGGCAGATGGTGTAGCAGTTCCTTCGGGGCCCTGGTGCGTACGGCACCAGGGCCCCTCAAGCATGTCCGCGCGGTCCGCTTGGTGTGCAGAGAGGTGCAAGTGACAGCAGACGACTCGTTCGACCGTCTCGATGACGACGACTACCCCGCCTACACCATGGGCCGGGCCGCCGAGATGCTCGGCACCACCCAGGGCTTCCTCCGCGCGATCGGCGCGGCCCGCCTGATCGACCCGCTCCGCTCGGAAGGCGGCCACCGCCGCTACTCCCGCCACCAGCTGCGCATCGCCGCGCGCGCCCGGGAACTCGTCGACGGCGGGACCCCCATAGAGGCCGCCTGCCGCATCGTCATCCTGGAAGACCAGCTCGAAGACGCCCGGCGCAGCAACGCCGAATACCGCCGCGCCGCGGAGCGCACCGCGGAATCGGCACGCCCCGCGGCCACGGCCGGAGACAGCTGAGACCGCAGCGGGGGAAGTCGCCGGGAACGCCGTACGGGCGAACGCCGACGCGAACTCACCCCGCGCCGCGGCGGACCTGCCCCGGCCCGTTGTGGCGCAACCGCTCGCCCAGCTTCCGCAGGCCCCGGTGCGCGGCCGTCCGGACCGCTCCGGGGCGTTTGCCGAGGACGCGAGCCGCCGTCGGGGCGTCCAGGCCGACGACCACCCGCAGCAGCACCGCCTCCGCCTGGTCGCGGGGCAGCGCCGCGACCAGGGCGAGCACCCGTTCCGTGGAGATCGCCTCAAGCGCGGCCGCCGACGTGCTGTGCGGGCCCGGCAGTTCGAGCATGTCCTGTTCGAGCGGGGCGGGGCGCGGGCGTGCCTTCAGGCGGCGCAGGTGGTCGAAGGCGCGGTGGCGGGCGATCGTCGCGGTCCAGCCGCGGAAGCCCGCCCCGTCCCCGTGGAACCGCCCGAGGTCCCTGGCGATCTCCAGCCACGCCTCGGCGGCGACGTCCTCGGCCGTCTCGCCGTCCGTGCCGACGAGGCCGCGCAGGTAGCCGACGAGCCCCGGCTGGACGATGCGGTACGCGACCGCGAAGGCGGCCTCGTCGCCCGCCTGGGCCGCCGCGACGGCCCTGCCCAGCTCCTCGTCGTGCGCCTGTGCTCGACGGGGTCCCCCACCCTGGCCCAACCCGCTCCCATCCGGCCCGCGCGGGCCCAGGTCACCGTGCCTGGGCCTTCACGGTCGACAGCGTCGCCGGGAGCGGAAATGTCACAGCCGGGGCTCACACCTCGAAGAGTCCTCCGCCACCCGGGCCGACCTCCGAGATGTCGATCGTCCGCGAGGCGGGCGGGGCCGCCGCGGACACCGGCCGGTCGTACGCGGACAGGCGCATCCTCATGGTCTCGCCGTTCCCCTCGGCCACGACGCCGAGGACGTACGGCTTACCTTCCGCCGCCACGTACACCGACGTCCTGTCCCCTGTCTCGTCTCCCTCATCATCTTTGTCCTCGACGAGCGGGATCACGTCCTGGCCGTAACGCCGGGTGTCGGGCAGGGCCTTGATGACGTCGTCGGGGCCGGGGCTGCCGGGCATCGAGTGGGTGAACTTGTCGAGGTCGCAGCTGTTCACCGGCATCGAGGGGCCGCCGCCGGTGCCCGTCGGGATCTTCAGGTACTTGCCGCGCGCCAGCGCCGTCCGCTCCCTGATCCGCGCCGCGGTCTCGGGGCCCCGGCCCGCCGCAAGCTGCCGGATCTCCGCGAGCGCCTCGTCGCTGAACCGCACGTAGGTCGAGCCGCCCGCGATCATGATGAGGTCGCCGCGCTGTGCCGGGCCCGAGTCGAAGGTGCCCGTGCAGTTGCTGTCGCGGTCCATGTGGAGCGAGACCTTCTGGCGGCCCTTCGGGGTGGCCATGTCGACGCCGATGCGTACCGACTTCGCGTTCCGCAGCAGCGTCATGGCCTCGGTGGAGAGCTTCCTGCCGCGCGCCTCGTCGTCCGGGACGAGCTCTTCGAGGGTGCCTCCGGAGTACGTCACCTCGCGGTCCGTGCCGCAGGACGCGAGCCCGCCCACCGCCGCGCCCACCGCGACCCAGACCGCGGCCCTGCGCCGCCACCGGCCGTCCGCCCGCGCCAGGCCCGGCATCCGTGCCCCCACCCGTTCTCCCACTCGAAGCCCCACCCGATTCCGCCCGATTCAGTGCGTCACAACTGTCACATGACCCAGCGCATCGCCCCGCCCACGTGTCACTGCCGGGACGTGCGGGATAGATCACGCGACAAAACGCCCGGGACGCTACAACCCTTTGCCCTCCCGGCCAGTCGTACGGACTCGCTGTGTTCACCTGAAATTTGCTGAGGGGTGGGGCATTTGAGCCCGCGCAAACCGCGCGAAAAGGCGCGTACCACGCATGCGTACAGGCCGCTGAGTCTCAAGCGCAGGGCGTGGCTGACGATCGGGGCCGTCGTGCTGGGGGGCGCGGGTGCGGTGACGTACGCGATGGCCGACCCGAGCGACGGGGAGAGCCCCGGCGCCGACCCGCGCGCCAAGCGGCCCGCGAGCGTCCACGATCTCCCGCTCGAGGCCGACGGCGCGACGAAGCGGGGGCTCGCGCGCACGTCCACCGAGCAGTTCTCCCTCCTCGGCGTCTCGTGGAGCGGGGCCACCGAGGAGCTGGCGGGCACGGCGCAGGTCCGCACGCGCGCCATCGGCTCCGCCGCGTGGAGCGGCTGGCGGGCCCTCGACCTGGAGACGCACCCCACGGATGAGGCCGATAAGGGGGAGGCGGGCAAGCGCGCCGCCTCCGACCCGCTCTGGGTCGGCCCGTCGGACGGTGTGGAGGTCCGCGTCGTCGCCGAAGACGGCACGTCCAGCTCCGAGTTGCCCACGGGCCTTGAGGTCAACCTCGTGGACCCGGGCGTGACGGCCCAGGAAGCGCGGAATCCCGCGCTCGACGGCGGCGCGGGTGGCACGGGTGGCACGGGTGGCACCACCGCGGCCCGCGGCACCGCGATGACCCCCGCCGCCTTCACCGCCGACGATCCGGCATCCTCATCCTCATCCTCCCCCTCACCGGACCCGACCAAGCCGACGGCCCCGCCGTCCACGGTCAACCGGCCGCCCATGGTCGGCCGCGCGGCCTGGGGCGCCGACGAGTCCACCGTCAAGGACCCGCCGGAGTACATCGAGAAGGTCAAGGCCGTCTTCGTCCACCACACGGGCGGCACGAACGACTACAGCTGCGCCCAGTCCGCGTCGCTGGTCCGCGGCATCATGAAGTACCACGTGGAGACCGAGGGCCGGAACGACCTCGGCTACAACTTCCTCGTGGACAAGTGCGGCCAGGTCTTCGAGGGCCGCGCGGGCGGCACCGACCTGCCCGTCCGCGGCGCGCACACCTCCGGCTTCGACGGCGACTCGACGGGCATCGCCGTCCTCGGCGACTTCGAGGGCGACCCGGCGACGGGCAAGCCCGCGGGCAGGCCGACCCGCGCCGCCCTGGAGTCGGTGGCGCGCGTGGCGGCCTGGAAACTCGGCCAGTACGGCGGCGACCCGGCCGGAAAGGTGACGCTGACCGCCGCCGAGGACACCGGCGTGTGGAAGAAGGGCGACCAGGCGTCGCTGGACACGGTCTCCGGTCACCGGGACGGCTTCGCGACCGCCTGCCCCGGCAAGAACCTGTACGCGAAGCTCAACGAGATACGCCGCTACGCGACCGGCGCGGGCCGCAACTCCGCGATCCCGACCGGCGACTACAACCGCGACGGCATCGGCGACCTGATCGCGGGCACCCCGCAGGCGTCGTCGAGCCGCGGCCGCGTGACGGTCGTCCCCGGCGGCCTCGACGGGCCGGTCGGCGCTTCGAGGATCTCCCTGACCCAGACCAGCACGGGTGTCCCCGGCACCTCGGAGGCGGGCGACAACTGGGGCGCGGCCACGGCGTGGGGCGATCTGAACGCCGACGGCCACGCGGACCTCGTCATCGGCGCGCCCGGTGAGGACGACACGTCCGGCCACGCCGACCGCGGCGCGGTCACGATGCTGTACGGGCCGAAGTTCACGTCCGGCACGGACATGCAGCTCTCGGACGACTTCCACTACCCCGGCGCCAGGTTCGGCTCCGCGGTCGCGGCCGGCGACTTCAACGCCGACGGCAAGGCGGACGTCTTCGCCGCGGCGACCGGCACCGGCGGCTCGTGGGCCGCGCGGCTCGACCCGGAGCACGAGTCGGGCGGCAGCCTCACCTCGGGCGACACGGCCATCGCGTACCCCGACGCCGCGTCGGGCGACTTCAACCGCGACGGTTACGCGGACGTGGCGCTGACCTACCGCGACCAGGCGGGCAAGGGCAAGGTCGCCTGGTTCAGGGGCGGCCGCTCGGGGCTCAGCCGGGTCGGCGTGCTCTCCGTCCCCGGCGGCCGCTCGGTCGCCGTGGGCGACGTCAACGGCAACGGCTACGACGACCTGGTCATCGGCCAGCCCTACACCGCCGAGTCCGGCGCCCACGCGGGCGGCCAGGTCACGGTGGTCCCGGGTACATCGACGGGCTTCACGACGACGGGCATGAAGACGGTCCACCAGGCGACGGCCGGGGTTCCAGGCGCCGCAGAGGCGGGCGACGCGATGGGCTGGTCGGTCGCGGCGGGCGACTACAACCTCGACGGTTACGCGGACGTCCTGACGGGTGCCCCGAACGAGGACATCACCCGCGCCGACAAGAACCGCAAGGACGCGGGCACCTCCCTGCTCCTGAAGGGCTCCTCGTCCGGCCTCACCGGCACGGGCGCGAAGGCCTTCTCGCAGGACGAGCCCGACGTCCCCGGCTCCACCGAGTCGGGCGACCGCCTCGGCTCCTCGGTGACGCTGGCCGACCTGTCCGGCAACGGCCGCGCGGACCTGGCCATCGGCGTCGAGGGCGAGGACGCGGGCGACGGCACGATCCTCCAGCTGGACAGCGGCAGTTCGGGCGTCCCGGGATCGAGCGGCGTGTACTACGGCCGTACGCTCCTGGGCACCCCGGCGGGCGCCCGTCTCGGCCAGACGCTGACGCCGTAGCAACTCGTGCGCCGCTCTCCGGGTTCGCGCCCGGGGGGCGGCGCCTCACGTCCTTGCGCCTCGCGGTCTCCAGCGGGAGTCAAGGAAACATGGACGCCCCGCCACAACAATCTCGGCCATGGCGCGAATCTTCCGCCATGGCGGAAAACGTCCGCCACATCCGGGCCGTGCCGCGGCCCTGCAGAGAAGCTGGGGAACCCCATGGCCAGATCGACGTTCACCCGCATCGCCGTGGTCGGAGCTGCCGCCGCCACCCTGTTCGCCGTCTCGTCGGGCCCGGCCCTGGCCGCCGGTGTCCGGGTCAGCGACAAGACCATCACCCTTCCCAACGGTCGTGGCTACATGAAGTTCCACGACGACGGGGACGTCTTCGAGATCTGTGACACCAAGGCGGACGGCAACGGCGTCACCGGCTCGCTGAAGAAGCAGTACGTGGCCGGAAACATCTCCACGCTGTGGACGGACGGGGACGGCGGCGACTCCGGATGCGACAAGCACCCGTACAACGTCGGCAACGACGGCTGGTACCAGATGACGCTGAAGTGGAACGGCGGCGGCGCGACGGTCACCTCCGAGTGGTTCAACGAGTAGGACCCGAAGCTCTTCACCCGCACGCGGCGCTCACCAGAAGCCGGACAGGCCCCACACTGTCCGGCGGTCGCGCCAACTGCCTTGCCAGCCGCAGGATTCCGCGCCGGGCGGCCGCCCGCACCGCCCCGGGCCGCTTGCCCAGGACCTGCGCGGCGGACGGGCCGTCCAGGCCCATGACGACCCGCAGCAGGACCGCCTCGCCCTGATCGGGCGGCAGATCAGCGACCATGGTGAGGACGCGCTCCGTCGACAGCGTCTCCAGGGCCCGGACCGCGGTGTCGTCCCCGGCCGGGAGGTCGAGCACGTCCTCCTCGATCACCGTGCCGCGCGGCCTGCTCCGCACCCGGCGCAGATGGTCGATGGCGCGATGGCGCGCGACGGTCGCGGCCCAGCGGCGGAAGTCGGCGCCGCTCCCCCGGAACCTCTCCAGGTCGCGCACGATCTGCAGCCACGCCTCGGAGACCACGTCCTCCGCGTCGTCACGGACGAGCCCGCGCACATAGCCGAGAAGTCCGGGATGAACGCACCGATAGACAAAGGAAAAAGCCTCCTCGTCCCCCTCCCGCGCTTCCGCCAGAGCCCGAGTCAGCTCCTCGTCACAAGCCGCCGAACGGCGATGTACCCCACCCTGCGCCACGCTCTCCTCTTAACCCCGCTGACACTGCCCACCGTGCCCGTGCCCTGCCCGCGCCCGCGCTTTCCCGCACCGCGGCTCACTGTGCCGCATTTCCCCATAACAAAAGAAGACTCAATAAGTCATCGGCACCCCA
Source organism: Streptomyces sp. NPDC042371 (assembly GCF_056437465.1). NCBI lineage: Bacteria > Bacillati > Actinomycetota > Actinomycetes > Kitasatosporales > Streptomycetaceae > Streptomyces > Streptomyces sp. NPDC042371. Next base: position 579,716 of record NZ_JBWKAP010000002.1, read on the forward strand.
TCGGCGCCGACTTCACGCCACATGACGCACCCGGCCCGGCAGAGTGAGGTAAAAGGTCTGCAGCGAGGCCTCGGAGCCATCGATTCCGCCCCGCTCAAGGCAATTGACGACCTTCCCCAGGGGATTCCACACCCGGCCGTCCGGCATCCGGACGCCGACGGACTGCCCGAAGAATGTGCGCTGCTCGCCGTCGAAATCGACCCAGACGGCACCGGCCCGGCGCACGAGGACTTCCCCCACATAGGCGCCGAGCCCGAAGAGCGTCCCCGCGATCTCGCCGCGCGGACGGCCGCCCTTGCGGAGGCCGTCGATGAGGTAGTCCACGACGCGAAGGCTGCCAACCGAGAAATCGAGCGGCAGCCGGTTCCGAGCGGTCACATGAGCGACGAACCCCCGCGCCTGCCCCCGCATCTCCCCCGCACCGACCGCCTGTCTACCCCCACCGTCCATGACTCCACCCCTTCGCCTCAGCAGCCGAGAGCACACAGCGCCCCCTCCCCCTGCTAAGCGGAAGTCACTTCTCTGCCATGACGGCTCGGAGCCGTGCCCTTTCTCACACAGATAACCGCCCTCTCCGTACAACCCTTGACCCCATTGAGGTGTCCGGCCATTCATCTCTGGAAGCCACCCCGCGGGGCGAAAGGTCCGCTTCATCCGTGGCCTGGTGAATCGGCTTCGCAATGCTGTATAACCAGCCCGATTCAGCCAGGGGTGGGGGAACAAGGGTGGGGGAAGATGCAGCACGAAAGAGTGATCGGGAGCAGAGAACTCGACGGCTTGGGGGAAGTCGTCATTCCGGAAGATCCGGCCGATCCGACGGTGGTCGGTGAGATATCGAACCGGCGCGTGGTCGCCGTGGGCGGGGTGCTGTTGGGCATCTGTGCCGGGTTCGTGGTCTACGGCTTCCTCGGTGACGACGAGCCGGAGCGGCGTTCCGTGCCCACGGCATCGGTGACGTACCGCATCACCGGCACGGGCACCGCCAGCGTCTCGTACCTCTCGAAGAGCGCAGGAGGGAGCGCCACCGTCGAGACCGGTGTCGAACTCCCGTGGCGCAAGACGGTGCGCGTGCCGCTCGGCAAGGACCCGGCCGTCAGCATCCAGCTCGGCAAGCAGGGCGGCGAGGCGAGCTGCGCCCTCGCGATCCGCGGTGAACACCAGCGGCGCGCCACCGCGTTCGGCGCCTACGGACGCGCGACCTGCACCGCGGAGCTACCGGCGGAGCGGGACTGACCGCCCGGCTCCGTCAGCCGCGCCCCCGCGCCCGCCGCGACACCACGGCGCGCAGCACCCGGCGCCCCTCCATGGAGACGTCCAGGGCCTGGCGCAGTCCGCCCGCCGGGCCCGCGCCCCGGTTGGCGAGGAGTTCCAGGATCCGTACCTGGCGGCGGAGTTCGGCGGCGACCAGCGGGGACGAAAGGGAGGACTGCGGAGAGGGCGACAGAGAGGACGTGCCGTCCGCGCGGCGCGCAGCCACCGAGCGCGTGGAGCCGGAAGGCGCGGTGTCGAGGAGGCGGTGGACCTGGAGCGCGGCGACGGAGCAGCCGTCGGCCCACTCCCTGACCTCGGCGCCCGAGTGCCCGGTGGGGGCCGCGTCGAGCATGCGCCGGGTCAGCGTGACCGCCTCGCGGGACGCCCCGCCCCCGGCAGCCCGGTCGGCCGGTTCGGCGCCGGACCCGAGCGCCGAGCGCGCCTCGGCCAGCGGCCCCGCCCAGTCGCCGCCCTCGGCGAGGCTCGCCCACAGCGGGCGCAGCACGTCGTCGTCATCGCCGCCCAGCACCGGCACGCACCGGTCGAGGCAGGCGAGACCGCTCGCCGCCAGGCCCCGCTCGTCGGCCTGCGCGATCAGCTCCACCAGGCTCATGCGTACGTCTCCCCCGTCACGGATCCCCCGTCACGGACCCTGCACTGACCCTTACTGCGTGCACCGGCCCGGGAACGTCACTGCGGCGTCATTGGGGCACGACGCCCAGCCGGTCGAGGAGGCGGAAGAAGAGCTCCTCCGCCGAGGGCTGCGCATCCGCGTTCAGTACGTCGAGCAGGGGGCCCGCGGGCACCGTCTTGCCCGACTCCGCGGCCCAGGCCACCGCGCGCTGGGCGGCGTCGCGGGGCTCAAGGAAGTAGTCCTCGACGGTCAGTTCGGAGCCGCCGAGGTAGCCCGCCATCGCCCGCCGCGCCAGGCACGTCGTCCACGCCCCGCTCTCGGGCGCCGCCGCCTCGACGATCACGCAGGCGCTGTCCATGACGTACCCGAAGAGCGCGGGCGCGCCGGACTCCAGGGCCAGCGTGTTCATGTTGCCGACGTCGCGCTCGCCGTCGCCCGGCACCTCCCACACCTGCCACCCGTCGGGCCGCCGGTCCAGGAGGGTCAGTTCGTCGCGCAGGCCCGCCACCGCCTTGAGCTCCACCAGCGGCCGCTCGCTCCTGCCGACGACGTAATACCCCCAGTAACCCATGCCGCGTCCCCCCGCCGTGTTGCGCACACTCCGTGCCGCAAACTTGTCTTTCGTGGCCGAATACACCACAGACACAGGCAAGTCCGCTACCGGAAAGCAGAAATGGCGCTATCGGACCGCGTCGGCGAGCTTCACGAAGTCATTCCAGGCCAGAGTGGGTTTCCTCGGGTCCCAGAGCTTCTGGACGGTGGCCCGCAGCGGCATGCGGATGCCCTCCGCCACCTGCTCCTGGCTCTGGGAGCCCGCGAGGTCGCACCAGACCGCGAACGTGCCGCCGAGGATCTGGTCGTCGTACCGCTCGCTCACCGGCCGCGTGCCGCGGAGCACCAGCGGGGTCCAGCTCTCGTAGATCCGCTGCCCGGTCGGATAGCGGAAGGTGTTGGGCTGCCCGAGGACGTAGTAGAGGTACTCGTCGTTGTAGTTGACGACCTTGCGGCCCGCCTTCAGATACTCGTCGGGCTCGCGCGCGCCGATCTCCTTGCCGGTCCAGTACGCGACTTCGAGGTCGTCGGCGGCCTGCTCGGTGCCGCCCCGGAAGAACCCGTCGTTCCAGGCCTTCAGCTTCTTGTCGAACGGGCGCACGGTGTCGGCCCGGTCGTTGAGCCAGCCCGCCGCCAGGTCCTGGACGCGGCCGTCGGCGCCGTAGCGCTCGCGGGCCGCGGCGGCCAGCTGCGGGTAGGACGCCTCGGGGTTCTTGACCGTGAGGGCGCGGTATTCGTCGGCGCCGAGGTGCCAGTACGCGCCGGGGAACAGCTCGGCGTACTCCTTGAGCAGGTCGTCGACGATCTCCGCCGCCGCGGGCTTCGAGATGTCGACGGCGCCGCGCGTGGCGACGCCCCGGGAGTCGCGGAGCTGGAGGGAGGGGTGCTGGCGGATGACCGCGCCGAGGTGTCCCGGCGAGTCGATCTCGGGGACGACGGTGATGTGGCGGCTCTCGGCGAGCTTCAGGATGCGGCGGACCTGGTCCTTGGTGAGGTGGTCGGAGGAGACGATCTCGGGGTGCGAGTCCGATTCGATGCGGAACGCCTGGTCGTCGGAGAAGTGCAGGCCCAGCTGGTTGTACTTCAGATCGCCGAGCTCACGGATGCGGTCCTCGATCCACTTCAGGTCGAAGTGCTTCCTGGCGATGTCGATCATGAAGCCGCGCCGCGGTTTGGCCGGACGGTCGCGTACGACGCCCTCGGGAGCGGTCCGGCCGCCGCTCACCTCCTGTTTGAGGGTGCGGGTCCCGTAGAAGACACCGGCCTGGGCGGGCGCGGCGATCCGCACCTGCTCGCCCTTCACGGTGAGGGTGTACGACTCGGCGCCGCCCTTGCCCTTGTCGCCCTTACTGTTCGTGAGCGCCAGCTCCACGTCGCCCTTGCGGGGGTCGGACTCTCCGCCGTACTTCAGCTTCAGCTCGTCCGCGAGCAGCCGCCCCTCGTCGGCGAGGCCGCCGTCACCGACGACGACACGCCCCTTGCCCTCGGCGGGGCGCCAGCCGGGGCCGCGGGCCGCGGTGTGCTCGCGCACGGCGGGGATGGTGGCGGGGGCCTTGGAGAGCGCATAGCTCTTGGAGGGACTCGCCGAGGGCGACGCGGCGGACTTGCCGTCCGACGGCGACACCCGGGCGCCGCCGTCGCCGCCGGGCCAGAGCCCCACGGCAAGCACCACCGCCCCCGCGACGGCGACTCCGCCCGCCGCGACGACGGGGCCGCGCCTCACCGGTCACCTCGCACCGACGAGCGAGCCGAATCTGAAGTCAGAGCCGAATCCAGAGCCAGAGCCATACCGCCACGCTACGACGCCCCTCCACGAGCGGCTCGTCCACATCACGAAGCCAAACTCTCCCATTCGGGTGAAATTCGCTCACTCGTCGGACAGCCGACAGCACGCCTCGATACCGTTACGACACCCCCACACCCGCACCGCCCCACCCTTGCCGCCCCCTGCCCAGGAGCGCACGCTGCACCCGCACCAGTTGAACTCCGCCACTCCGGACGCGGCCGAAGCAGTCCTCCTCACCTGCTGCGGCAGCCGACGCTGGGCCCGCCGCGTCGCCGCCCACCGGCCCTATCCCGACCTGGAAGCACTCCTCGCGGCCTCCGACGAGGCGGCGTACGACCTGTCGGACGCCGACCTCACCGAGGCCCTGGCCTGCGAACCTCTCAACGTCGTGCTCCCCCAGGCCCTTCAGGTCCCGCACCAGGGCGCGCCCAGGACCGGCCACACCGCGGCCCACACCGCCCTGCACGCCGCCCACGCCGCATACGAGAGCCGCTTCGGACACACGTTCGTCATCTGCCTCGACGACGTCCCCGCTGACGAGGCGCTGGACCAGCTGCTCGCCGGAATCCGGTCACGCCTCGGCAACGATCCGGAGGACGAGCGCGCCATCGCCGCCGAGGAGCTGCGCCGCCTCGCCCGCGGCCGCCTCGTCCGGTTCACCTTCGGCAACACGCCTGGCCACACCACGGGTCACACCGCCGGACGCGCCCGGGGGACACGCCGCACGGGAGAGCCGATCGCAAACGCGTCCCGATAGCCCGTACGTGCCTGTTTGATTGCCTGTTTGATCACACCTGCGGACCCGGGGCAGGGCTACCGACAACTCGTCGATACGATGACGAGCGGCCGGTGGACCGTACCCGGCCGGGCCCGTCCGACCACCCAAGCCGGCTGGCCCCAATCCCCGCTCCCGGAGGGTTCTGCCGTGCCGGCTGGAACGCTGTACCGCGGCCGGGAAGGAATGTGGTCCTGGGTGGCTCACCGAGTCACCGGCGTCCTCATCTTCTTCTTCCTGTTCGTGCATGTGCTGGACACCGCTCTCGTCCGCGTCTCCCCGGAGGCGTACGACGATGTCGTCAGCACCTACAAGACGCCGATCGTCGCACTCCTCGAGTACGGCCTGGTCGCCGCCATCCTCTTCCATGCGCTCAACGGCCTGCGTGTCATCGCCGTCGACTTCTGGTCGAAGGGTCCCCGCCTCCAGAAGCAGATGCTCTGGACCGTCGTCGGCATCTGGCTCGTCCTGATGGTCGGGGCGCTCTACCCCGTCCTCGGCCACGCCGTCCGCGAAGTCTTCGGGAGCTGATGCCGGACATGTCTGCTGACACCACGCTTGAGAAGTCCGGAACGTCCGGTATCGGACCCGTCGAGGGCGCATCGCTCTACGACGCCGACAACCCGGCCCCGGTCATCGAGGCGCCTCGTAAGCGCACCTCCAAGACCCCGCGCTCGACCCGCGGCAACTTCGAGATGGCCGCATGGCTCTTCATGCGCCTGTCCGGCGTCGTTCTGGTCGTCCTCGTCCTCGGCCACCTGCTGATCCAGCTGGTGCTCGACGGCGGTGTCTCCAAGATCGGCTTCGCGTTCGTCGCCGGTCGCTGGGCCTCGCCGTTCTGGCAGGTCTGGGACCTGCTGATGCTGTGGCTCGCGATGCTGCACGGCGCCAACGGCCTGCGCACGGTCATCAACGACTACGCGGAGCGCCCGAACACGCGTCTGTGGCTCAAGGGCCTGCTGTACACCGCCACGGTGTTCACCATCCTTCTGGGCACGCTGGTGATCTTCACCTTCGACCCGAACATCCGCTAAAGCCGAGGCGACTTCCGTGAAGATTCACAAGTACGACACCGTCATCGTCGGCGCCGGTGGCGCGGGCATGCGCGCGGCGATCGAGTCGACGAAGCGCAGCCGCACCGCGGTCCTGACGAAGCTCTACCCCACCCGCTCCCACACGGGCGCGGCGCAGGGCGGCATGGCCGCCGCGCTCGCCAACGTGGAGGAGGACAACTGGGAGTGGCACACCTTCGACACGATCAAGGGCGGCGACTACCTGGTCGACCAGGACGCCGCCGAGATCCTCGCGAAGGAGGCCATCGACGCGGTCCTCGACCTGGAGAAGATGGGCCTGCCGTTCAACCGCACGCCGGACGGCACCATCGACCAGCGTCGCTTCGGCGGTCACACCCGTAACCACGGCGAGGCCGCCGTGCGCCGGTCCTGCTACGCCGCGGACCGCACCGGCCACATGATCCTCCAGACCCTCTACCAGAACTGCGTCAAGGAGGGTGTGGAGTTCTTCAACGAGTTCTACGTCCTCGACCAGCTCATCGTCGAGGTGGACGGGGTCAAGAAGAGCGCGGGCGTCGTCGCGTACGAGCTGGCGACCGGCGAGATCCACGTCTTCCAGGCGAAGTCCGTGATCTACGCGTCCGGCGGCACCGGCAAGTTCTTCAAGGTGACCTCGAACGCGCACACGCTCACCGGTGACGGCCAGGCGGCCTGCTACCGGCGCGGGCTGCCGCTGGAGGACATGGAGTTCTTCCAGTTCCACCCGACCGGCATCTGGCGCATGGGCATCCTTCTTACGGAGGGCGCCCGCGGTGAGGGCGGCATCCTCCGCAACAAGGACGGCGAGCGCTTCATGGAGAAGTACGCGCCGGTCATGAAGGACCTCGCGTCCCGTGACGTCGTGTCCCGCTCCATCTACACGGAGATCCGTGAGGGCCGCGGCTGCGGTCCCGAGGGCGACCACGTCTACCTCGACCTCACGCACCTCCCGCCGGAGCAGCTGGACGCCAAGCTGCCCGACATCACCGAGTTCGCGCGCACGTACCTCGGCATCGAGCCCTACACGGACCCGATCCCGATCCAGCCGACCGCGCACTACGCCATGGGCGGCATCCCGACGAACGTCGAGGGCGAGGTCCTCGCGGACAACTCGACCGTCGTCCCTGGCCTGTACGCGGCGGGCGAGGTGGCCTGCGTCTCGGTGCACGGCGCCAACCGCCTCGGCACCAACTCGCTCCTGGACATCAACGTCTTCGGCCGCCGCGCGGGCATCGCCGCCGCGGAGTACGCCGCGAAGAACGACTTCGTCGAGCTCCCGGAGAACCCGGAGGAGCTCGTCGTCTCCCAGGTCGAGCGGCTGCGCGACGCCTCGGGCAACGAGCGGGTCCACGAGATCCGCACGGAGCTCCAGGAGACCATGGACGCCAACGTCATGGTGTTCCGCACGGAACAGACGATCAAGACGGCCGTGGAGAAGATCGCGGAGCTGCGCAAGCGCTACCTCAACGTCTCGATCCAGGACAAGGGCAAGCGCTTCAACACCGACCTCCTGGAGGCCATCGAGCTGGGCAACCTGCTCGACCTCGCCGAGGTCATGGCGCAGTCCGCGCTCGCCCGCAAGGAATCCCGCGGCGGTCACTACCGCGAGGACTTCCCCACCCGCGACGACGTCAACTTCATGCGCCACACCATGGCGTACCGCGAGGTCGGCGACGACGGCGCCGAGTCGATCCGCCTCGACTACAAGCCGGTCGTCCAGACCCGCTACCAGCCGATGGAGCGTAAGTACTGATGGCTACCCCGACGATGGACAAGCTCGAGGCCCTCGAAGCGGACAACGGCTCGCACCTGATCACGGTGACGTTCCGCATCCGCCGCTTCAACCCGGAGGTCTCGGCGGACGCCACCTGGGAAGACTTCCAGCTGGAGATCGACCCCAAGGAGCGCGTCCTCGACGGCCTCCACAAGATCAAGTGGGAGCTGGACGGGACGCTCACGTTCCGCCGCTCCTGCGCGCACGGCATCTGCGGTTCGGACGCCATGCGGATCAACGGCAAGAACCGTCTTGCCTGCAAGACCCTGATCAAGGACATCAACCCGGCCAAGCCGATCACGGTTGAGCCCATCAAGGGTCTGACGGTCCTGAAGGACCTGGTCGTCGACATGGACCCGTTCTTCCAGGCGTACCGCGACGTCATGCCGTTCCTGGTGACGAAGGGCAACGAGCCGACGCGCGAGCGTCTGCAGAGCGCCGAGGACCGCGAGCGCTTCGACGACACGACCAAGTGCATCCTGTGCGCCGCGTGCACGTCCTCGTGCCCGGTGTTCTGGAACGACGGCCAGTACTTCGGCCCGGCCGCGATCGTGAACGCGCACCGCTTCATCTTCGACAGCCGTGACGAGGCGGGCGAGCAGCGCCTGGAGATCCTCAACGACAAGGACGGCGTGTGGCGTTGCCGCACGACGTTCAACTGCACGGACGCGTGCCCGCGTGGCATCGAGGTCACGAAGGCGATCCAGGAAGTGAAGCGCGCGCTGATCACGCGTCGCTTCTGACCAGACTTCCGCCTGTACGTCCCCGTGGGCCCCGCTCCAGTCCGGAGCGGGGCCCACGGCGCGTCCGCCACCCCGCGTGATCCGTGGCGGGGTACGCCTTGGCGTTTCCGGCCGCCCCGTGGATATCGTGAGTTCGCACAGGGGAAGTGAGCAACACTCAACGGGGGAATCGCATGGGGGGTCATCGGCCGCGGGATTGGCATGTCCTTGACTTGGAGAAGGATCCGACGCCGGGTGATCCGCACCGGGTGCGGTCGCTGGCGAAGAACCTCCACGACTTCGCCGACGACGTCGGCCGGGTGTTGCGGGACATCAAGGGGATGGCGGGCGACGAGGCCATCCTGAAGTGGGTGGGCAAGACCGCGGACGCGTTCACGGAGAAGTTCGAGGACGCGCCGGACAAGCTGAAGAAGCTCAAGAAGAGCTACGAGATGGCCGGTGACGCGCTCTCCGCGTACTGGCCCGACCTGGAGCGCGCCCAGACCCTGGCCGACAAGGCACTGGTCAAGGGCCGTGAGGCGCAGGCCGACCTCACCTCCGCCAAGTCCCGTCTCACCTCGGCCAACTCCTGGGTGGACAAGGCGGGCAAGGAAGCCGACAAGTACAAGGACAAGCCCGGCGGCGGCAAGGACGTGCCCAAGCCGGACGAGGACAAGGTCAAGGCCGCCACCCGCAACGCGCACTCCGCGGAGAAGGCCCAGAAGTCCGCGCAGGGTGATGTGGACTCCGCGCAGAGCGCGCTGGACGCGGCGAAGAAGATGGCCGACGACGCCCGCAAGATGCGCGAGGAAGCCGCCGGGACGGCGAAGAAGAAGATCGACGAGGCGTCCGACGCGGGCATCCCGAACCGCAAGTGGTGGGAGGAGGTCGGCGACTGGGTCTCCGACAACTGGGACACCATCGTCGAAGTCTGCAAGGTCGTCGTCGCCGTCGTCGGCGTCATCGCGATGATCATCGGCGGCCCCATCCTCGCCGCCATCGTGATCGTCGCGGGCGCCATCGTCCTCGCCGACACCTTGAGCAAATACGCAAAGGGCGAAGCAGGCCTGATGGACGTCGCGTTCGCGGCACTGGACTGCGTGCCCGGCATGAAGGGCATCACCACCGCCGCCAAACTCGGCAAGGGGTTGAAGGGTCTCAAGGGCGGGCTGAAGGGCTTCAAGTCCGCGCGCACCGCGGTCAAGGACGGGGCGAAGGGCGCGTACAACCGGGCCAAGAGCAAGATCAAGGGCTGCGGCGACCCGGTCGACGTCGCCACCGGCCACATGTTCCTCCAGGCCACCGACGTCACTCTGCCCGGCACGCTGCCGCTGTCCTTCACCCGCCGCATGACCTCCGGCTACCGGTCCGGCGGCTGGTTCGGCCCGAGCTGGACCTCCACGATCGACCAGCGCCTCGAACTCGACGAGGACGGGGTTGTCTTCGTCACCGAGGACGGCATGCTGCTCACGTACCCGCACCCCACGGGCCCGGACGCCCCCGTCATGCCCGACGCCGGTCCGCGCCGGCCGCTGGAGCGGCTGGACAACGGCGGCTACCTCATCAGCGACCCGGTCGGCGGCCGCAGCCTGCGCTTCGCCCCGCCGGACGACGACACGGCGCTGCTCACCACGGTGTCGGACCGCAACGGCAACACCGTCGACATCGAATACGACGGCGACGGCACGCCGCTGGCCTTCCGGCACTCCCACGGCTACCGCCTCGCCCTCGCCGTCACCGACGACCGGGTCACGGCTCTCGCCCTGGCGGGTGCGGGGCCGGACGGTGCGGACGCCGTGCTCAAGCGGTACGACTACACGGACGGCAACCTCACCGCCGTCACCGGCTCGTCCGGCCCGCCGACGCGGTTCACGTACGACGACCGTCTGCGCATCACCTCGTGGACGGACTCCAACGGCAGCCGCTACGACTACACGTACGACGACCGGGACCGGTGCATCGCCCAGGGCGGTGAGGCCGGTCACCTCACCAACACCTTCGCCTACGACGCGCCGGACCCCGCCAGACCCGGCCACCGCGTCACAAAGGTCACCACCTCCGCGGGTGCCACCTCACGCTTCGTCATCGACGACCGCTGTCTGATCGTCGCCGAGACGAACCCCTTGGGCCACACCGTCCTGCACGCGTTCGACGAGCGTGACGAGGTCGTCTCCCGGACCGACGGCCTGGGCCGCACCACCCGCTACGAATGGGACGCGCTCGGCAACCTGGTCGCGGTCCACCACCCCGACAGGACCAGCAGCAGGATCGTCCACAACGAGCACAGCAAGCCTGTGGAGTTCCTCGAATCCGACGGCAGGGTCTGGCGCTACACCTACGACGAGCGGGGCAACCACCTCAGCACCCTCTCTCCCGCCGCGGCGCAGACCCGATTCACCTACGACGACCGCGGGCGGCTGACCTCGGTGACCGACCCGCTCGGCCACACCGCCCGGATCGAGTGCGACGCGGCGGGACTTCCCCTGCGGACCGTCGATCCACTCGGCGGGACGACCGAGTACGTGCGGGACGGCTTCGGCCGTCCGACCGCGGTGACTGCGGCGTCCGGCGCCGTCACGCACCTGGAGTGGACGGTCGAGGGCCGTATCGCCCGGCACATGGCCGCGGACGGCAGCACCGAGTCGTGGACGTACGACGGAGAGGGCAACTGCACCTCCCACACCGACGCCATGGGTGGCGTGTCGACCTTCGAGTACACCCACTTCGACCTCCTGTCGGCCCGCACCGGCCCCGACGGCGCCCGGTACACGTTCGAGCACGACGCGGAGCTCCAACTGCGCAAGGTCGTCAACCCGCTCGGGCTGGCCTGGAGCTACGAGTACGACCCGGCGGGGCGACTGGTGGCGGAGAGCGACTTCGACGACCGGATCTTCCACTACGTCCACGACGCGGCGGACCAGCTGACGGCGCGCACCCTGCCATCCGGCGAGACGATCCGCTTCGAGCGGGACGTGCTGGGGCGCGCGGTGTCGAAGGACGCGGCAGGGGACGTCACCACGTACACGTACGACGACGTGGGCGACCTGGTCGGCGCTCGCGGACCCGACGTGGTCCTCGCCCTGGAGCGCGACGCGGCGGGACACATCACGTCGGAGACGGTCGCCGGGCGCACGTCGACGTACACCTACGACGCCCTGGGCCGCCGCACCGGCAGGACCACGCCGTCCGGCGCGGTGAGCACATGGACGTACGACGCGGCGGGCAACCGCGCGGAGCTCGTCACCTCCGGCCGACGCCTGAGCTTCACCCACGACGCGGAGGGCCGGGAGCTGTCCCGGCGGCTCGGCGAGGACGTCGCCTTCACCCAGGGCTTCGACGAGCTGGGCCGGCTGACCAGCCAGGAGATCGCCGGAGCGGCGGGGCAGGTCCAGAGCCGCGCCTACACCTACCGCGCCGACGGTCACCTCGTCGGCATCGACGACCGGCTCAACGGATCGCGCCGCTTCGACCTCGACCCGGTCGGCCGGGTCACCGCCGTCCACGCGGCGGGCTGGTCCGAGTCGTACGCCTATGACGCGGCCGGCAACCAGACCCACGCCGCCTGGCCCTCCCCCATGCCCGGCCAGGAGGCCGTCGGCGCACGCACGTACACCGGCACGCGCATCCGCAGCGCCGGAGGCGTCCGCTACGAATACGACGGGGCCGGGCGCATCACCCTGCGCCAGAAGACCCGGCTGTCCCGGAAACCCGACACCTGGCGTTACGCGTGGGACGTGCAGGACCGGCTCACGTCAGTGGTCACTCCGGATGGGACCCGCTGGCGCTACCGGTACGACCCGCTGGGGCGGCGGACGGCGAAACAGCGTCTGTCACCGGACGGGCAGAGCGTCGTCGAGCAGGTGGACTTCACCTGGGACGAGACCAATCTGTGCGAGCAGACCAGCCAGGCCCCCGGCACGGCGGACACCGTCACTCTCACCTGGGAGCACGACGGCCTGCGCCCGCTGACCCAGGCCGAGAGCAAGAGGACGTCCGACACCGCCACCGCGACGCAGCACGAGGTCGACCGCCGCTTCTACGCGATCGTCACCGACGTCGTCGGCGCCCCCACCGAACTCCTCGACGAACAGGGCGACGTCGCGTGGCGCACCCGCGCCAGCCTCTGGGGCGCGACCGCCTGGAACCGGGGAGCGACCGCCTACACACCCCTCCGCTTCCCCGGCCAGTACCACGACGCCGAGACCGGCCTCCACTACAACTATTTCCGGCACTACGACCCCGAGACGGCCCGTTACCTCACGCCCGACCCGCTCGGGCTCACCCCCGACCCGAACCACGCCACCTACGTACACAATCCGCACACGTGGTCCGACCCGCTCGGGCTGACCCCCTGCGAAGACGAGATCCTCCGCAAGGGGTACACCTCTTCTCCCGCGCTGAAGAACGACCCCTACCACCCGGACATGGTCGGAAAGCGGAGCGAGCAGAGCAAGGAGCTCTACGCCGCGACGCTGAAGGACCGCGCGGCCGAACTCGGTTACAAGACGCGAACACCTCCGCAGCGGGCGCCTTTCCATTCCCATGGCCAGGATGTGTTCTCCAACGGAAAGAACTACATCACTCCCGACGTCGACGGCCACAACGTCTCTGACGGCTGGAAGGTGTACAACAAGAAGGGGCAGAGGATTGGCACCTACGACGCGAACCTCAACTACATCAAGAAGTGACGCCTTCTCGATCCAGGTGGTCTCGGAGCCGTCGGCGGAGGAGGCCGCGAACGGCACCACGGCCGTCGGCAGGATCTCGGTGGGGGATTTCTCGGAGAACTTTCCGATGGATCTCTCCTACTGGAGCACCGACGACTACCGGGACAGCTGGGTGCGCGCCCTGCGCCGCATCGACGGGCAGAGCGAGGTCGACTCGTGCCTCGTCACCTCGATCACCGACCCGGCGACCGCGAACTTCGTCTTCTGCTGGCCGGTCTACCGGCGCGGCACGGACGTGTACGTCCAGAATTCGATCATTTTCCTCGGCGAACTCGCCGAGGAATTCCGGCCGACGGAGCCGTGGCTTTCGGTGGAGCCGCACAGCACGGTCGACGAGGACGGAAACGAGATCTCCGAATGGCGGACGACCATCGGCGAAGTCCGTGAATTCCTTTCCGCGTACTCATAGGCCACATTCCCCTCCCCCTCCACCGTCCCTCACCTTTCCCCCCACCCGCACCAGGAGTTCAGAGTGAACCGCCAACCCATTCGTCTCATGACGGCCGCGCTGACCGTGTCCGCGGCCCTGTTGTTGACCGCGTGCGGCTCGGGGGGAGGGGATGACGATTCCTCGGACAAGATCGCCGGAGCGGACGAGGGCGGGAAGCCCAAGGCCTCCGCGAGCGCCGAGCCCGGTGGCGCGAAGCGCCCCGGCGTGGAGCTGCCGAAGACGTTCAAGGCCGACTTCGTGAGCTGGCACAACAGCGACCCGAAGAAGCAGGCGATCCTGGACGACGGCAAGGACCGCCTGAAGGCGGAGTACCTGGCCATCATCGACGCCGACCCGCAGGCGAAGCCGCTGAGCTTCTACACCTCGATGCAGGCCCTCAAGTCCTCCCAGAAGTACGTCAAGGGCTACGTGGACACCGACGACAGCCTGGTCGGGAGCGTGCGGGTGTTCAACCCGCAGGTGAGCCTCTCCGACGCGGGCGGCGTGCTCTTCTACTGCGTGGACGAGAGCAAGGGTTACACCGAGAACCGCAAGACGAAGAAGCGCGTGGGCACCCCGGAGGACACGGACCCCGTCCTCCAGTACCGCACCACGCTGAGGAAGACGTCCGACGGCGTCTGGAGCACCGTTTCGCTGGAGACGGAGCGCGGGGGGTGCGACAAGTGAGGCAGTCGTTGAAGAGGTCCCTCCCGCTGGTGGCCACGGCCGTTCTCGCGCTCGGCGCCTGGCCCGCGACGGCACACGCGCTCGGCGGGAAGGAGGACAACGGACCGGCCCGGCCGTCCGGCGATTCCTCCGGCAACACACTCACCGCGGGCGTCGGCACGAGCGTCACGGTCAAGCAGGTCAGCGGCGGCAAGAGCGGTGGCTCGAAGCCCGTCGTGGCGGTGGACCCGAACTGGAAGCCGCCGTCCTGCTGGTACGAGCCGGTGGCCACCCCCGAGCAGCTCAAGGACGGCGTGGAGAAGCTGAAGAAGGGCGGCGACCTGGTCCATGTGACGCCCTCGCTCAGCTGGGGCGAAGAGCTCATGGTGAACCACTATGAGAAGGGCAAGGAGCAGTCGGACGGCGCCGAGGGCTACAAGAACTTCAACATCGGCAAGGACGGGAAGTTCTGGCGCGGAGTCATGAACCCCGACGTCGAGGACACCTTCGAAGCCCGGCAGTGCGAGACGAACCTCTTCTGGCAGGACGCCCAGGAGATTCCCGACATCAAGAACGCGCCCACCCCGAAGATCCTGGCGGGCTACGCCTACAACAAGGTGAAGGTCCCCGACACCAAGGTCGAACTGAAGCCCGAGGGCAAGTCGACCGTGAAGGTGCCCACCTGGGTGTGGCTGGACAAGGGCAAGTTCGAGCCCGTGAAGGTCCGCGCCGAGCTGCCCGGCACGGGCCTGTGGGCCGAGACCACCGCCAAGCCCGTCAGCCTCCACCTGGACCCGGGCACCTCGGACGCCGAGACCTTCCCGTCCGACGGCGAGTGCGCGGTCAACGACGACGGCAGCATCGGAACGCCGTACACGAAGGGCTCCTCGAAGGAGGACCCGCCGTGCGGCATCAAGTACCTGCGCGCCACCGGCGGCAAGCCGTACCAGATGAAGGCGTCCATCACCTGGAAGATCACCTGGGAGGGGTCGGACAACGACGGCGAGCACGACCTGCCCGACGGCACCTTCGAAGGCACCCAGGACCTGAACGTCCAGGAGATCCAGTCCATCAACCGGTAGGCCATGGGGGCCGTACGGCCGAAGAATCGTGCGCGCCCGGCGGGCTTCATGCGCGCCTGCGCCGGTACGGCGGCCCCCGACCTACCCTGACGGAATGTCAGACAACCAGTCGGTCGGCCTGTCCGTTGACCGGTCCGCCGATCACTCCACGGAGCTGCTCGGCTTCGACAACGTCCTGTTTCCCGTCGGCGACCTCGGCGAGGCCGTCGGGTTCTACGAACGGGCGGGCTTCCCGGTCGCGTTCCGGCTCGACGAGATCGGCCTCGCCATCCTGAAGGTGGGCAAGGAAACGCCGGGCATGCTGCTGCGCGTGGAGGACGGCATCGTGCCGCGTACGCCTGCGTGGCCCTCGCCCCGGATCTGGCTGGAGGTCCCCGACGCCCGCGCGAAGGGCCGGGCCCTGGCGGCCGCGGGGATCCCCCTGCTCGCCGAGCCGTTCTCCGTGGCCACCGGCTGGACGGTGGAGATCGCCGACTCGTGGGGGAACGTCGTCGGCTTCACGGACTACCTCAAGCGGCCGGAGCTGGCGCGGACTTCCTGACACGCCGGGGCCAGGGCGGGCTCCCCGGCTCGGGAGACGGCGGCTCACCCCCGCACCAGCGCCCACACCGTCTTGCCGCGGCCGCCGCGCCACCACACCCCCCAGGTCTCCGCGATCGCGTCCAGGAGCCGCATGCCACGGCCGTTCTCGTCCTCCGAGGCGCCGACGGTGCGCACCTCCGGCTCCGCAGAGCTCTCGTCGGACACCTCTATGAAGCACGAGCCGTCGGCGAGCACCGTCACCGCGACCTCGAACTCCCCCTCGACGACGAACCCGTGAAGGATCGCGTTGGTCGCGAGCTCCGACACGAGGAGCACGGTGTCGTCCAGCGCCCCGTGGTCCGCCGTATGCCCCCAGGCCTTCAGATGGTCGTACACCCGCGACCGGGCCAACGGCACCGACGCCGGGTGCGGCGGCAATCTGAAGGCATCACGTCTCAGCACGTCCCCTTTACCCCCACCCCATGGCCCCCTGATTTCCCTGCCTCCCCGCTCCCCCCTCCGACCATGCTGCGCGGAGGGGCCCGCGGTGTCACTGCGGCATCCCCGGGCACACCCATATCTGGCCAGTTCTGAACCAAATACCCCAGGGAACAGGGGGGTGGGGAGGGCGGGGGCGCGGAGGTGTGGGTGTCAGGCCTGTCGCGACGCCAGTTCGACGACCGTGATGTCCGAGGGCGCCCCGACACGCACCGGCGGCCCCCACGCACCCGCGCCACGGGTCACGTAGAGCTGGGTGTCGCCGTACCGCTCCAGGCCCGCGAGCGTGGGGTTGGCCAGGTCGGCGATGAGGTTGCCGGGCCAGAGCTGGCCGCCGTGCGTATGGCCGGACAGCTGCAGGTCCACGCCGTGCTCGACCGCGTCATGGATGACGACCGGCTGGTGCGCGAGGAGCACGGAGGCCCGTGAGCGGTCCCGGTCGCCGAGCGCCTTGGCGAAGTCGGGGCCCTTCCCCTCGTCCTCGCCCGCCACGTCGTCGACGCCCGCGAGGTCGAAGGCGGGGAGTTCGGTGCGGGCGTTCCGCAGCGGGTGCAGGCCGAGCTCGCGCACGTGGTCGACCCACTGCTCGGCGCCGGAGAAGTACTCGTGGTTGCCGGTGACGAAGTACGCGCCGTGCCGCGCCCGCATTCCGGCCAGCGGCGCCGCGGCCGGGGCGAGGTGCTCGACGCTGCCGTCCACCAGGTCGCCCACCACGGCGATCAGGTCGGGCTGCGTGGCGTTGACGGTGTCGACCACGCGCTGGGTGAAGCCGCGTCCGAGGATCGGCCCGAGGTGGATGTCGCTGACCACGGCGATCCTGAACCCGTGGGCTCCGCGCGGCAGTTTCGCCAGGGGCACGGTGACCCGCTTCACCTTGGGGCCGCGGAGCACGCCGTACGTCCCGTAGCCGACGGTCCCCGCGGCGACGGCGGCCGCGGTCCCGCCGACGATGCGGGAGACGAAGAGGCGGCGGGAGGGGGCTGTCTTCTCGGGCTCGGGCGCTGGTGCGGGCGCAGGCTCGGAGGCGGGCTCGGGGGCAGGCGCAGGGGCAGGCTTTTCGGCCTCGGGGGCAGCCTGATCCGGTGCGGGACGAGCCGAATCCGGTGCGGGCCGCTCCCGATCGGACCCGGTCGCGGGCACGCACTCCGCCACGGATACGCGTACCGCTTCCGGAGCGGTCCTCTCCCGTTCCACCCACCGCCGCACCAGGGGACGCAGCAGCTCCCCCACGATCAGCGCGAGCAGGAGGTAGAGCGAGAGGGCCATCCACATGAAGCCTGGCCAGGCCAGGACCTGCTGGAGCAGGAACGGCGCCCCGGTCCGCTCCGCGACGAGCGCCCCGAACATCATCAGCGGCGCCGCGACGAAGACCGCCGTCCCGGCGCGCCGGGCGAGCCCGGGCCCGGCCGTGGTGTCCCGCACCAGGCGGCGCCACGCGTACCAGTGGAGGGCGGCGAAGGCCGCGAGAACGGCGAGGCCCACGAGGACCATGAGGGCAACCACGGCTATGGCGTTCTGCGCAGAGCACGGACTCCACGGAACCCGATGGTCCCCACCACCGTCCCCAAGACAAAGGAGACAGCGGCAAGCGTCAGGTGCACCCAGAAGTACCCGGTCGGGTTGTCCGCGTCGTCGAAGGCGAGCCCGCTGCCGTCCTTCCACAGGTTCTTGACGAAAGTGATCCAGATGAACCAGCTCCACACCCCGAAGGCGAGCAGGAACCAGGAGACAGGGCGGCTGAGCTTCATGCGTTCAGTATCGCGAGCTTCCCTGCCGCACCGCCGCCGGGGTGGGGACGAGGGGACACAGCCCACCTCGGGAGCGACTTCCACAGCCCCGCCCTGTACGTTCTCGTCCGTGCCTGCCGTAAAAAAGACCGCCATGTTGGTCGCTTCCGCCGCATTGCTCACCATGTCGACCGCAGCGCCCGCGCTCGCGGACGGAAAGCCGGGAGGCGACGACGACCAACCGAAGCCGCCCGCCAAGATGTCCACCGTGGGCGGTGCGCAGCTCGGTCAGGCGGGCACCCAGGTGAAGCTCAAGCCGGGCGCGCCGGTGCTGCCCAAGGACCTGACGGGGCGCTCCTGGATCGTCTCGGACGCCGAGTCCGGTGAGGTCCTCGCCTCGCACAACGCGCACTGGCGGCTGCCTCCCGCGAGCACCCTCAAGATGCTCTTCGCCGACACGGTCCTGCCGAAGTTCCCGAAGTCGCAGAAGCACAAGGTCGCGCTCTCCGACATGGCGGGCATCGGCGCGGGCAGCAGCATGGTCGGCATCAAGGAGAACGAGACGTACAGCGTCCACGACCTGTGGCTCGGCGTCTTCCTGAAGTCGGGCAACGACGCGGTGCACGTGCTGTCCGCGATGAACGACGGCGTCCCGAAGACCGTCAAGGACATGCAGAAGCACGCCGACGAGCTGCAGGCCCTCGACACGCACGTGGTCTCCCCCGACGGCTACGACGCGAAGGGGCAGGTCTCGTCCGCGTACGACCTGTCGCTGTTCGCCCGCTCGGGGCTGCAGAAGAAGGACTTCCGCGAGTACTGCTCGACGGCCACGGCCAAGTTCCCCGGCGAGACCAAGAAGATCAAGAAGGGCAAGGACAAGGGCGAGACGAAGCGCGAGTCCTTCGAGATCCAGAACACCAACCGGCTGCTCACCGGCGCCCCCGGCATCAGCGCCTACAAGGGCATCGCGGGCGTCAAGAACGGCTACACCACGAACGCGGGAAACACCTTCACTGGTGTTGCCGAGCGCAACGGCAAGGTTCTCCTCGTCACCGTCATGAACCCCTCGTCCGGTGAGACCCACGCGGTCTACAAGGAGACGACGCGTCTGTTCGACTGGGGCTTCAAGGCGGCGGGCAAGGTCGACCCCGTGGGTGAGCTCGTCGCCCCGAAGGGTGCCGGTACGGGCGGCGCGGGCAAGGGCGCCCCGGGCAGCGGTGGCGGCGGCACGGACGCGGAGAACGCCGCGCACTCCTCCGACGGCGGGGGCGGCGGCATGGGCACCGCGCTCGCGATCACGGGCGGTGTGCTCGTGGTGCTCGCCGGTGGTGTCTTCGTGATCCGGCGCCGGATGCCGCTGCCGGGCCAGTCGGGCCGGCGTACGCCTCAGGACTGACGGGTACTGCCTTCTCCGGCCTCTCCGGAGGGCGTGATTGTGGAGGCGGCCTCTACGGAGGGCGTGATTGTGGAGGCAGTCTCTTCGGAGGCTGCCTCTTCGCCGTCCGCCGCCGCTGTACGTGACGCCTTGCGCGTCGCCGTCCAGGCGGCGCAGAACAGCAGCAGCTTCGCGGTGAAGTTGATCCACAGGAGGAGTGCGACGGGCACTCCGAAGGCGCCGTACATGTTCTTCGAGGCGACGCCCTTCATATAGCCGCCGAGCAGCAGCTTGAGCAGCTCGAAGCCTGCCGCTCCGATCAGCGCGGCGGTGACGAGGTCGCGCCGGTCCGGCTGGACGCTGGGCAGCAGCGTCAGGACGTAGAGCAGCAGCAGGAAGTCCGCGAGGACGGCGATGGCGAACGCGACGACCTGGAGCAGCACCGCGCCCCAGCCCTGCTCGTCGATGCCGAAGAGGTCGGCGGCCTGCCCGACCGCGGTCGACGCGAGCGCGGATGCGGCGAACGACGCGAGCCCCGCGCCGCCGAGCCCGAAGAGCACCCCGGCGTCCTTGACCTTGCGCAGGACCGGGTTCTCCTCGTCGTCCTCCAGCTCCCAGACGGCGCGCAGGCACTCCCGCATCGAGCCGACCCAGCCGATGCCGGTGAAGAGCAGCAGGGCGCCCGCGACGAGGCCCACGGTGCCCGCGTTGGCGACCAGGGCGTCCAGGTTCAGCTGGTCGGAGATGCCGGGGACCTGCTCGGAGATCTTGCTTTCGAGCGTGTCCTGCTGCTTCTTCGAAAGCGTCGCCGCGGCGATGGCGGCCGCGACGGTGAGCAGCGGGAAGAGTGCCAGGAAGCTGATGAACGTCATGGCGGCCGCCAGGCGCGCCCAGTGCACCTCGTCGAGCCGTTCGTAGGACTGCCACGCGTGCGTGCGCATGCCCTTCTCCACCAGTGGCCCGATGCCGGGCAGTTTCTTCAGCCAGTCCATGACGCCTCCGTGCCTGCTGTCCTGCCTGTTGTCCTGCCCGATGTGCGGAAGACCAAGGTCCGGGTACCCCAAAAGCGCAGAACAGTGGCGAGTGCCATACCGATCCCGGCGCCTGAGACGGTGTCCGCGCGCTGTGAGGTGAGGCCGAGCCCGTAGTGGGAGACGGCGATGCACAGCAGTTGGACGAGGGCGCCCGCGATGTTGACGGCGAAGAACACCGCGTACTGGCGCAGCCGCGAGATCTCCGCGGCCTTCTGCCGGTAGGTGCCGAGTGCGTTGCCCGCGTACGCCACCGAACAGCCCGCTACGAAGGAGAGGGATTTGGCGGTCAGCGGGTCCAGGCCGACGGGTCCGCGCAGCCAGATGAAGAGGCCGAGGTCGGCGGCGTAGGCGCAGATTCCGGCGGCGGCGAAGCCGAGCAGTTCGGGCCCGAGCGCGCGCAGCCGTTCGCGTAGGGATCTCAAACTCACCAGTCCGCGACCGCGAGCCCGTACATGGCCAGCCACACCAGGCCGATCACGGCGAGCGCCCTGTCCCGCAGGACGACGTCCTCCGGCTCTCCCGCGGTGCCCCGGTCGGCGAAGACGGCGTAGCGCAGGATGGCGAGGATGAAGGCGGCCATGGACAGCTGGCGCCAGGGCAGCGAGCCGCCGTCGGTGGTGCCGCCCTCCTCCATGGCCCACAGGCAGTACGCCAGAACGGCGACGCCCGCGGCCAGTTGCCATACGAAGCGCAGGTAGCCGGTGGTGTATTCGGTGAGCAACGCGCGCGTGGCGCCCAGTTTCTCCGAGCTCTCGGACATCTGGACGGCTTCGGAGTAGCGCTTGGCGGAGACCATGAAGAGCGCGCAGAAGCCCGTGGTGATCAGGAACCAGCGCGACAGCGGGATGTCGAGCGCGAGTCCACCGATCATGGCGCGCATCAGGAAGCCGGTCGTGACGATCGTGAGATCGACGACGAGGACGTGCTTGAGACTGATGCAGTAGGCGAGTTGCATGCCGACGTACGCGGCCAGGAGCGCCGCCGTGAGCGGCGTGCACAGGATGGTGGCGGCCGTGGGCGCCAGGACGGCCAGGAGGCCTCCCACGGCGTAGGCGACGGGCACCGGCACCTGTCCGCTGGCGACCGGTCTGCGGCACTTGGTGGGGTGCGCGCGGTCGGCGTCGGCGTCGCGTGCGTCGTTGATCAGGTAGACGGCGGACGCGGCGGCGGTGAACAGCGCGAAGACGACGGCGACCTGTTCGATGGCGTGCCGCGAGAAGAGTTCGCCCGCGGCCGCGGGGGCCGCGACGACGAGGACGTTCTTCACCCACTGGCGGGGGCGCGCGGTCTTCAGGAGGCCGAGCGGCAGGCCTACGGGGCCCTGCCCCGTAGGCCGGGGCGGGCCGGGCCGTTCCAGGACCGTGGAGATACGTTCAGGCATCGATGCGGTCTCCTTTCATCCAGGTGGCGCCCGCGCGTGCGGTGAGCGCGCCGAGTGCCGCGCCCGCGGCCACGTCCGAGGGGTAGTGGACGCCGACGACCATCCGGGACACGCACATCGCGGCGGCCAGCGGCGGAAGGAGGTGGGCCCCGACGGGGCGCAGCGCTCCGTAGGCGACGACGGCCGCGGCGGCGGAGGTGGCGTGCGAGCTGGGGAAGGAGTGGCGGCCCGCGGTGCGTACGAGGGGTTCGATGTCGCCCAGGGCGGCGGGGCGCGGGCGGCGGACGATCCGCTTGACGCCCATGCTGGCCAGGTGGGCGGCGGCGGTGAGGGCCGTGCCGCGCAGCCAGGCGCCGCGGCGCTCGCGGTCGGCGGCGGCGCCCGCCAGACCGGCCAGGATCCAGAGTGCGCCGTGCTCGCCGGTGCGGGACAGGGCGCGGGCGGCGGCCGCCACGCGCGGGTCGGTGCCGCAGTCGCGCAGGGCCGACAGCAACCGGTGGTCCATGTCGTGCATGTCGCCTCTATTTCGAAGACGTTCGAGAGCTGGGCATCTCGACTCTTCTAGGCAACGTCCCAATAATTACGTCAATGTTGGGTGACACTCGCTCTATCACCCATTTCGGTGAGAGCCGGGATGGTTTTGAGCGAAACGCCCATGTATGGGCGATACGGTCGCTTGCATGCCTGCCGACTCCCCCGCCGACTCCCGTGCCCGCACCTCGGCTCCGACGTCGTCCGCCGTGCCCGTCCCCTCGTCCGCCGTGTCCGTCTCGGGCTGGGGCCGCACCGCACCGACCACCGCCCGGCTGGTGAGACCCCGTTCGCAGGAGGAGGCCGCGGCCGCGGTGCGCGCGTGCGGGGAGCGCGGCGGCATCGCCCGCGGCCTGGGGCGTGCCTATGGAGACGCCGCGCAGAACGCGGGCGGCGCCGTCTTCGACATGACGGGCCTCGACCGGGTGCGCGTCATCGACACCACGCGGACATCGGAAACCGGCGCTCCCGCGGCCACCGTCGTCTGTGACGCGGGCGTCTCGCTGCACCACCTGATGGAAGTCCTGCTGCCCCTCGGCTGGTTCGTGCCGGTGACGCCCGGGACCCGCTATGTGACGGTCGGCGGGGCGATCGGCGCCGACATCCACGGCAAGAACCACCACGTCTCGGGGTCCTTCTCGCGCCACGTCCTCGCGATGGACGTGCTGACCGCCGACGGCACGGTCCGCACGGTCGAGCCCGGCAGCCCCCTGTTCGACGCGACAGCCGGTGGCATGGGCCTGACCGGCGTGATCCTGTCGGCGACCGTGCAACTCCTGCCCGTCGAGACGTCCTTGATGGCAGTCGACACGGAACGGGCGACGGACCTCGACGACTTGATGGCCCGCCTCACCGCGACCGACCACCGCTACCGCTACTCGGTCGCGTGGATCGACCTCCTCGCGCGCGGCGCGGCCATGGGCCGCTCGGTCCTTACCCGCGGCGACCACGCCCCCCTGGACGCCCTCCCGGAGCGGGCACGCGCGCGTAGAGCCCCTCTCGCGTTCCGTCCCGGGCAGCTGCCCGCCGCGCCCTCCTTCCTGCCGGAGGGGCTGCTCGGCAAGGCGTCGGTGGGCCTGTTCAACGAGCTCTGGTACCGCAAGGCGCCCCGCTGCCGCACCGGCGAGCTGCAGAAGATCTCCACCTTCTTCCACCCGCTGGACGGCGTCCCCCACTGGAACCGCATCTACGGCCGCAGCGGCTTCGTGCAGTACCAGTTCGTCGTCGGGTACGGCAAGGAGGAGGCCCTGCGCCACATCGTGCAGCGCATCTCCGAGCGCGGCTGCCCGTCCTTCCTCGCCGTACTGAAGCGCTTCGGAGAGGGCGATCCGGGCTGGCTCTCCTTCCCGATGCCCGGCTGGACCCTCGCGCTCGACATCCCCGCGAACCTCCCCGGGCTCGGCGCCTTCCTCGACGATCTCGACGAGGAGGTGGCCGCCGCCGACGGCCGCATCTACCTCGCCAAGGACTCGCGTCTGCGGCCCGAGATGCTCGCCGCGATGTATCCGCGGCTCGACGACTTCCGCGCCCTGCGGGCCGAGCTCGACCCGCGCGGCGTCTTCCGCTCGGACCTCTCCCGCCGCCTCGCCCTCTAGGAGACCGGTACTCATGAAAGACGCCTTCGGCACCCCTCAGTCCCTGCTCGTCCTCGGCGGCACCTCCGAGATCGGCCTCGCCACCGCGCGGCGCCTGGTCGCCCGCCGCACCCGCACCGTGTGGCTGGCCGGGCGCCCGTCGCCCCACCTGGAGAAGGCCGCCGCCGACCTGCGCGACATGGGCGCGGACGTGCAGACCGTCGCGTTCGACGCGCTCGACTCCGAGTCCCACGAGGAGTCCCTCGGCAAGATCTTCACCGAGGGCGACATCGACATGGTGCTCCTCGCCTTCGGCGTCCTCGGCGACCAGGCACGCGACGAGGACGAGCCCCTCGCGGCGGTGCGCGTCGCGCAGACCAACTACACGGGTGCGGTCTCGGCCGGGCTGGTCTGCGCGCGGGCGCTGCAGTCCCAGGGGCACGGCTCCCTGGTGGTGCTCTCCTCGGTGGCGGGCGAGCGCGCGCGCCGCTCGAACTTCATCTACGGCTCCAGCAAGGCCGGACTCGACGCGTTCGCCCAGGGCCTCGGCGACGCGCTGCACGGCACGGGGGTGCACGTGATGGTGGTCCGCCCCGGCTTCGTGCGCTCGAAGATGACGGCGGGCCTGGAGGAGGCCCCCATGGCGACCACCCCGGAGGCGGTGGCCGAGGCCATCGAGAACGGGCTGCGGCGGCGCTCGGAGACGGTGTGGGTGCCGGGGCTGCTGCGGCTGGTCATGTCGGCGCTGCGGCACGTGCCGAGGCCGGTGTTCCGCCGCCTGCCCCTCTGAGCCGCCCGGCCGTCCAGGAGCCCCAGGAGCTCTTGGGCGGCTCGAACGTGGCGATCGTGGGCATGGTCAGCGGGTTGCCGCTCTGCATCACGTAGACCTTGCCCACGCCGACGAACTTCCTCGTGCCAGGCACCGGCACGATGGGGTCGAGCCAGAGCTGCTGCTTGCCCTTGGCCGTGACCTCATGCGTGACGATGCCCCTGGAGAGGCACTTGTCCCGGTCGGCGCCCTACTGCTCGTTCCAGCGGGAGCCGTCCCAGCGCAACAGGACGTGCTCGGTGGACGGCCCCTTCTCGACCTCTCCGTGGTTGAAGGCGTGCGATCCGAACGCCCACACCTCCTTAGGAGAGACCGCCTCCACGCCGTCCAGAGAGGCACTCGGCTCGGGCGGGACGGGCTCGGGGAACCGGTAGGCGGGCGTCGGCGTGGTCGTCCAGGACTCGCCGTCCCAGTGCATCGCGGCGGGCTGGTCGAGCTCGCCGCCGTCACCGCCCGCTCCGGGGCCGCTCGTCCGGGACCCGACCGCCCACACGTCGTCCGGAGTGATGACCTCGACGTCCGTGAGCTGCCCGGCGGGGGCGTCACCTTCCGGGGTGCCGTCCAGGGGCTTCCACCGAGTGCCGTCCCAGAGGGCGTACCGCAAGGGTCACCGGAGCCTCTCCGGGCCTGTCCACGGTGCTGAGGCGGATGCCCGCCGACCCCAGGGAGTCGATCCGGAAGAGGTGCGGGGCGCCCTCGACCGGCATCGGCTCACGCGTCCACTTCTTGCCGTCGAAGTGCAGCAGGTGCGCCTTCGCGAGCCGCCCGTCGCTGACGTCGTCGCTGCCGAGGGCCCAGATGTCGTCCGGCCCCATGGCGGCCCCGTCGATCAGCTCGCCGGACACGTCGTCGATGCGCTCGAACGCCCAGGAGAGCCCGGCCGCGCGGGACTTGCCTGGTCTGTCGTCGGCGTCCGCGCCGGACTTCTGCGTCCCGCAGCCGACCGCCAGAAGAGCGAGTACGGCGACGGCCGCCACTGCGTTGCGCATGGTCCCCCGGCGCGATCGGCCGGGGCACCCCGGTCAGCGAGCGGGCAGCGTACCCCGGGCCGCCGGAGCCGGGGCCTGAGGGGGCACCACGGTGCCGCCGAAGGCGAAGTCGCGCAGCTTGCGCCAGACGCCGTCGGAGCCCTGCTCATACAGGGCGAAACCGGTGCAGGGCCACTCGGCCTCGTACTCCGAGAGCTCCTCGTAGGCACGGTCCATGGCCTCTTCGGAGATGCCGTGCGCCACCGTGACGTGCGGGTGGTACGGGAACTGCAGTTCACGCGCCATCGGCCCGGACGCGTCCCGCACCCGCTCCTGCAACCAGGAGCAGGCCGACCCGCCCGCCATCACCTGCACGAAGACGACAGGGGACAGCGGACGGAAAGTACCCGTCCCGGAGAGGCGCATCGGGAACGGGCGACCGGCGGCCGCGACCGAGATGAGATGCGCCTCAACCGCGGGCAGCGCCGATGCGTCCACCTCAGTGGGCGGCAACAGGGTCACGTGCGTGGGGATGCCGTGCGCCGCGGGGTCCCCGAAGCCCGCGCGCCGCTCCTGGAGCAGGCTGCCGTGAGGCTCCGGGACCGCGATCGAAACGCCGATCGTTACGGTCCCCACGTCATACTCCTGTCGTCGTGTCGATGGGCAGGGGCGCAGCCCGGTGGGCAGCGCGGTGCAGCTGTTGTTGTGCTCGGAGCGGTGACTCAGTGCTTGGCGGGCAGGAAGCCCACCTTGTCGTACGCGTGCGCGAGGGTCTCGGCGGCGACGGCACGGGCCTTCTCCGCGCCCTTGGCCAGGATCGAGTCGAGCGTCTCCGGGTCGTCCAGGTACTGCTGCGTGCGGTCCCGGAAGGGGGTCACGAACTCGACCATGACCTCGGCGAGGTCGGTCTTCAGCGCACCGTAGCCCTTGCCGACGTACTTCTGCTCCAGTTCGGCGATACCGGTGCCGGTGAGGGTGGAGTAGACGCTGAGGAGGTTGCTGACGCCCGGCTTCTCCGCCACGTCGTAGCGGATCTCCGTGCCGGTGTCGGTGACGGCGCTCTTGACCTTCTTGGCGGTGGCCTTGGGCTCGTCGAGGAGGTTGATCAGGCCCTTCGGGGTGGACGCCGACTTGCTCATCTTGATCGACGGGTCCTGAAGGTCGTAGATCTTCGCCGTCTCTTTGAGGATGTACGCCGACGGCACGGTGAACGTCTCGCCGAAGCGGCCGTTGAAGCGCTCGGCGAGGTCACGGGTGAGCTCGATGTGCTGACGCTGGTCCTCGCCGACCGGGACCTCGTTGGCCTGGTAGAGCAGGATGTCCGCGACCTGCAGGACCGGGTACGTGAAGAGGCCGACGGACGCGCGGTCGGCACCCTGCTTGGCGGACTTGTCCTTGAACTGCGTCATGCGGGAGGCCTCGCCGAAGCCGGTGAGGCAGTTCATCACCCAGGCGAGCTGGGCGTGCTCGGGCACGTGGCTCTGGACGAAGAGCGTGCAGCGCTCCGGGTCGAGGCCCGCGGCGAGCAGCTGGGCGGCGGCGAGCCTGGTGTTGGCGCGCAGTTCGGCGGGGTCCTGCGGGATCGTGATCGCGTGCAGGTCCACCACCATGTAGAAGGCGTCGTGGGACTCCTGCAGCGCCACCCACTGGCGGACCGCGCCGAGGTAATTGCCGAGGTGGAACGAGCCGGCGGTGGGCTGGATTCCGGAGAGCACACGAGGTCGTTCAGAGGCCATGGGGCCCATTCTCTCAGGTGACTCTCATAGCTCGGAAACAGGTGTGTGACGGGTGGGAACCGATCGTCGCCGATGAGACGAGGAACACAGGTGCGTTCGGCGGTCCGGCAGCGGTCGGTCCCCCGGTCCGCTGAGAAAGGCCGCTTCGCATCGGGTCGGCCGGACCGGGAACCTGGGAGCCTGCGGAACATGCGAATGGCCAGGGGACTGTGCGGGGCAGCGGCGGGGCTGGGCGTCGCGGCGGCGTTGATGGTGCTCACGGCACCGCAGGCGGCGGCCGGTGGACCGACGAGCGTGCTGCTGGTGTCGCCGGAGAGCACGGAGAGCGCGTCGCTGTACTACAGCGACAAGGAGTACGCCGAACTGGAGAGGTGGCTCGCGCCCTCCTCCTCCGGCAGGAAGCCGGGTGAGGAGCCGCCGGGGCTCGACGTGGACCGAGGCAGCCGTCAGATCAATGTCACGTGGATGGCGCACGACGTAATGCCGTGGCGGGTCGACCGGGTCTATGCGCCGCTGTCCGGCAAGAAGCTGTCCGGCAAGAAGAAGGACGCGGACGTCTGGGTGCACAGGTCGACGGAGATCGAGTCGTTGAACGGCGACTGGCACCGGGCCAAGGAGCCCCAGCGGGTGCTGTCGCTGTTCAAGGAGCTCGGGCTCCTGGGCAAGGCGTCGGACCGGGGCAGCCCCGGGATCTCGCCGCAGTCGCAGGTGGCGCCGGAGCCCTCCGGCGCCGGGACGAGCGGGGACGGGGACGCGCCGCTGGCGGCCGTGGGGGGCACCGGGCCGGGAGGTGGGGACACGGACTGGTGGTGGGCGATACCGGGCGCGGGCGTCGGCGCGGTGGCCGCGCTGCTGCTGCGCGGCCCGGTGGCCGAGCGCTGGGCGGCGGTGTCGGCGTGGCGGCGGCGACCGGACGAGCCGGAGCCCCGGCAGGAGCTGCGGGACCTGTGAGCGGCGGGGGCGACGGGCCACCGCCCCGCCCGGGCGGTGCCGGGCGGGAGGGGCGGCCGGTCCTGCGCCGGGTCAGGCGACCGGCAGGCCCGGGGCCGGGTGCGCGGCCATCAGGTCGGCGACCTCGGACCTGATCTTCGTCAGGGCGTCCTCGTTCCCGGTGCGGGCGGCGGCGACACCGCGGTCGATCCATTCGGCGACGGTCGCCATGTGCTCGGTGCGGAGTCCGCGGGAGGTCAGGGAGGGGGTGCCGATGCGGATGCCCGAGGGGTCGAAGGGCTTCCTCGGGTCGAACGGGACGGTGTTGTGGTTGACGACGATCCCGGCCCGGTCGAGGGCCTTCGCGGCGATCTTTCCGGGGACGTCCTTGGGGGTGAGGTCCATCAGGATCAGGTGGTTGTCGGTGCCGCCGGAGACCAGGTCGAAGCCGCGGGCGAGCAGAGCGTCGGCGAGGGCCTTGGCGTTGTCGACGATCGCGTGGGCGTAGTCGCGGAAGGAGGTGCGGGACGCCTCGTGGAGGGCGACGGCGATGGCCGCGGTGGTCTGGTTGTGCGGGCCGCCCTGCAGGCCGGGGAAGACCGCCTTGTCGATGGCCTTGGCGTGTTCCTCGCGGGACATGAGCATCGCGCCGCGCGGGCCGCGCAGGGTCTTGTGGGTGGTCGTGGAGATCACGTCGGCGTGCGGCACCGGTGAGGGGTGGGCGCCGCCCGCGATCAGACCGGCGATGTGCGCGATGTCGGCCACCAGGACGGCTCCGGCCTCGCGGGCGATCTCGGCGAAGGCGGCGAAGTCGATGGTGCGAGGGAGGGCGGTGCCGCCGCAGAAGATCAGCTTGGGGCGTTCCTTGAGGGCGAGGTCACGGACCTCGTCGAGGTCGATGCGGCCGTTCGTCTCGGGGTCCGTGGTCCGGCGCACGCCGTACTGCACGCCGCGGAACCACTTGCCGGTGGCGGAGACGCCCCAGCCGTGGGTGAGGTGGCCGCCCATCGGCAGGGCCATGCCCATCACGGTGTCGCCGGGCTCGGCGAAGGCGAGGTAGACGGCGAGGTTGGCCGGGGAGCCGGAGTAGGGCTGGACGTTGGCGTGCTCGACGCCGAAGACGGCCTTGGCGCGGGCGATGGCCAGGCGCTCGACGGGGTCGATGTTCTGCTGGCCCTCGTAGTAGCGGCGGCCGGGATAGCCCTCGCTGTACTTGTTCTGCAGGACGGTGCCCGAGGCCTCGAGGACCGCGGTGGAGACGTAGTTCTCGCTGGGGATCAGCCGCAGGGTGTCGGCCTGGAGCTGCTCCTCGGCGTCGACGAGGGCGGCGAGTTCGGGGTCCTCGGCGGCGAGGGCGGGATGGTTCCGAGGGGAAGGGGAAGGGAGAGTCATGGCGTCCTCCGGGGCGAGCGGTCAGTGTCCGGTCGTGGTCCCGGGGTGCCCAGGCGGGCGGCACCTCGAAGGTCGTGCCTCGCACGGCTTCACCGGGGTCCGTTCCCCGTGCGCCAGTCACCGTGCTGTCAGGGCCACCCTAGCTGGCACGCCGATCCGGCAGGTTTCTTCGTTCGCGATGCGAGCGACGATAGGAATTGGGCGCCACACCCGCCCCCAGCCGCAGGACGATCGGAGACCCCGTGTCGAGTACGCCAGCTCCCTTTACGCCGTCGTCGCCGTCATCGCCGTCATCTTCTTCCACCTCCTCCTCGCCGTCGTCGTCGGCCGCCGCGTCCGGTGGCCGTTCGACCGGCGAGCGGCTCATCGCCTCGGCCGAGGCGCACAGCGCGCACAACTACCACCCGCTGCCCATCGTGGTCGCCTCGGCCGACGGGGCCTGGATGACCGACGTCGAGGGTCGCCGCTACCTCGACATGCTCGCCGGGTACTCCGCGCTCAACTTCGGGCACGGCAACCGCCGTCTGATCGATGCCGCGAAGGCTCAGCTGGACCGGGTGACGCTGACCTCGCGGGCCTTTCACCACGACCGGTTCGCCGAGTTCTGTACGCGCCTGGCCGAGCTCTGCGGCAAGGAGATGGTGCTGCCCATGAACACCGGCGCGGAGGCCGTCGAGACGGCCGTGAAGACCGCGCGGAAGTGGGGGTACCAGGTCAAGGGAGTGCCGGACGGCCGGGCGAAGATCGTGGTCGCGGCCGGGAACTTCCACGGCAGAACGACGACCGTCATCAGCTTCTCCACGGACGAGGAGGCGCGGGCGGACTTCGGGCCGTACACGCCGGGCTTCGAGATCGTGCCGTACGGCGACCTGGAGGCGTTGCGGGCAGCGGTCACCGACGACACCGTGGCCGTGCTGATCGAGCCGATCCAGGGCGAGGCCGGGGTGCTCGTGCCCCCGGCCGGATATCTGCCCAGGGTGCGGGAGTTGACCCGTGAGCGCGGGGTGCTCTTCATCGCGGACGAGATCCAGTCGGGCCTGGGCAGGACGGGACGTACGTTCGCGTGTGAGCACGAGGGCGTGGTGCCGGACGTGTATCTGCTGGGCAAGGCGCTCGGCGGCGGGGTCGTGCCGGTGTCGGCGGTGGTGGCCGATGCCGATGTGCTCGGGGTGTTCAAGCCGGGTGAGCACGGGTCGACGTTCGGCGGCAACCCGCTGGCCTGCGCGGTGGGGTTGGAGGTCGTCGACATGCTGTCGACGGGCGAGTTCCAGCAGCGGGCCACGGAGCTGGGCGAGCATCTGCACGCCGAGCTGGGGCTGTTGGCCGGTGCGGGGACGGTGACCGAGGTGCGGGGGCGCGGGCTGTGGGCGGGCGTCGACATCGCTCCGTCGTACGGCA
The DNA here is from genome assembly GCF_056437465.1 of Streptomyces sp. NPDC042371. NCBI lineage: Bacteria > Bacillati > Actinomycetota > Actinomycetes > Kitasatosporales > Streptomycetaceae > Streptomyces > Streptomyces sp. NPDC042371. The sequence goes on from NZ_JBWKAP010000002.1 coordinate 611,062, forward strand.
CGGGACGGGAGATCTCGGAGAAGTTGATGGAGAAGGGGGTGCTGGTCAAGGACACGCACGGGTCGACGATCCGTATCGCTCCCCCGCTGGTGATCAGCAAGGAGGATCTGGACTGGGGGCTCGCTCAGCTGCGGGCCGTGCTGAGCTGAGCCGAGCCAGCCGCGAGGGCGCTGCGGCCCGGGGCGAGTGCGGGGGTTAGCCCCACCTGGAGTGGGCGGTTGGCAGGATCGTCCCGGGCGGCCGCATCCGGAAATGTTGGGACCGGCGCGAAGGCGCCGGTTCCCACATATCCATAGGAGTTGGCCAGTGCGTGAGCAGGCAAGGCAGAAGTTCCGTTCCTCCGGGCGGCAGCGGGGTGGCTCGCGCAAGGTGGCGTCGGCCGCGGCGGCGACCGCGGTGGCCATGGGCGTCATGACGGCGGGTGTCCTGGCGGCGCCCTTGGCGTCTGCGGCGTCCGCTGCGTCGGCGGCATCCGCGACATCCGCGACATCCGCGACATCCGCGGAGTCTTCAGCGGGGCGGGCGGCTCCGGCGAGTCCGGTGCACGGCGGGGCGGGGGTCGTCCAGCAGGGGCTGGACGAGCTGGTGCGTGCCGATGGGCTGCCTGCCGCGCTAGCGAGCGTCAAGGGGAAGAAGGGGCCCACTCGTACGTACACGGCAGGGGTCGGTGATCTGGCTACCGGGGCCGCGGTGCCCAGGGACGGTCAGGTGCGGATCGGCAGCAACACCAAGACGTTCACCGCGGTGGTCGTGCTGCAGCTGGTCGCCGAGGGGAAGATCCGTCTGGACGACTCGGTCGACACGTATCTGCCGGGCGTCGTGCGCGGGGACGGGATCGACGGACGGAAGATCAAGGTCCGCCAGCTCCTGCAGCAGACGAGCGGGCTGCCCAACTACACCAAGCACGACCTGCAGCCCCGTTACTACGAACCGCGCGAGCTGCTCGACATCGCGCTCCAGGACAAGGGGGACTTCGAGCCCGGGAAGGACTGGGCATACAGCAACACGAACTATGTCCTGGCCGGTCTGATCGTCCAGGAGGTCACCGAGCACTCCGTCGCCGAGGAGATCGACCGGCGGATCATCAAGCGGCTGGGGCTGCGCCACACCTACTTCCCCGCGCCCAGGGACGCGACCATCCGCGGACCCCACCCCAAGGGCTACTACCAGGAGGCGCCGGGCGGACCTCCGCAGGACATCACGGAGCTGGACCCCTCCTGGGCCTGGGCGGCAGGCCAGTTGATCTCCACCAACACCGACCTCAACCGGTTCTTCTCCGCCCTGCTCTCGCCCGGCCGACTCCTCCCGGCGGCCCAGCTCGCCCAGATGCGCACCACGGTCCCCGCCGACTACTTCGGCAAGGGCGCCCGGTACGGCCTGGGGATCGTGAGCAGGCCCCTGTCCTGCGGCGGCGTCTACTGGGGGCACGGCGGCAGTTACCCGGGATACGAGACGCGGGGCGGGGCCACGGACGACGGCCGCGCCGCCAACGTGGCGGTGACCATGCAGCCGACCGACAAGGCGGTCATGACGCACGTGGAAGGCGTTGTGGATGCGGCCCTGTGCCGTCGTTGACGGCACCCTGCGCACCGAGCAGACCGTCGTCGAGGCATCGAGCGGGTGCCGGAGGCGTTCCTCGGGGTGCTGCGCGGGGTGAACACCGGGAAGATGCTGGTCCGCATCGCCGCCGACACCGCCACGACCGCCACGACCACCACGTCCTTCACAGAATGACGTGCGGGACGAACCTCGCGTACTCGTCCGTGATCAGCCCCGCGGACTCCCGGATACCGAGTCCCGCGGCCTCGTCCTCCACCACCCACGCGCCGAGCACGACCCGATTGCCGTCGAATTCCGGCAGCGGCGCCAACTCCTGGTAGCAGAAGCCCTCCGCAGCGGGGGCGGGGGCGGGGGCGGAACCCGGTTCGTGCACCGTCACTCCCGCGCCCTCGCGCCCGAGCAGCGGCTTGGCGACGTATCCGCGTTCCGATGCGAGCTCGCGCGGGCCGTCGAGGTAGGCGGGGAGGAGGTTCGGATGGCCCGGGTACAGCTCCCAGAGGATCGCCAGGAGCGCCTTGTTGGAGAGGAGCATCTTCCAGGCGGGCTCGATCCACAGCGTCGAGCCCGTGCCGCCGCCGTTGTCCAGGGTCTCCAGGACGTGCGGCGCGAAGCGGTCCGTGGTCAGCCACTCCCACGGATAGAGCTTGAAGCAACTGCGCATGAAGCGGAGCTTCTTGTCGACGAACCGGTGCGAGAGGCGGTCCCAGCCGATGTCCTCCATGGAGATCGACTCCGCGGCGATGCCCGCCTGTTCGGCCGTCTCGCGCAGGTAGGCGACCGTCATCAGGTCCTCGCCGAGCTCGTCTGCGGCCGAGTGCGCGAAGTACAGCGGGCCGCCGGGCGGCAGCAGTGCGGCCTGCTTCTTCCATGCGTCGACGAGACGTTCGTGGAGGGAGTTCCACTGGTCGGCGCCGGGGAAGCGCTCCTCCATCCAGAACCACTGCGGGCTCGCGGCCTCGACCAGGGAGGTGGGGGTGTCGGCGTTGTACTCCAGCATCTTGGCCGGGCCCGTGCCGTCGTAACGCAGGTCGAAGCGGCCGTAGAGGGAGGGGAGTTCGGCGCGGCGGTGCCAGGCCTCGGTGACGACGGAGGCGACTCCCGGGTCCGTGATGCCGAGGTCGCCGAGGCGGTCGTGCTCGACGATGTGCGCGGCGGCGGCCAGGCACATCGCGTGCAGCTCCTCGACGACCTCCTCCAGCGCCTCGACCTCGGGGAGCGAGAAGACGTAGTAGGCGCTCTCGTCCCAGTAGGGGCGCAGGGTGTCGTCGGGGTAGCGCGTGAGGGGGTAGATGAGCCCCTGGTCCTCGACGGTCTGCTGCCAGCCGGGGCGGGGGTCTATGGTGCGGCGTTCCATGGCGTACGTGTCTTGTCCGGTCCTGAAGTCCTGAAGCCCTGGGTTCCTGGGTCGTCCGCTCAGCCGCCGCCGCTGCCGCTGCCCGAGCAGCCGAAGCCGTCCCGGTCGACGGCCTCGCTGCGGCTGAACGTGCCGTCGTCGGCGTAGCGGCCGTCGACGTCGGAGTCGTAGTACCAGGTGGGGTCGGTGCGGCCCGATGACTTGCCGGTGCCGGTGCCGAGCCTTTTACCCGAACCCGACTTGCAGTTCTTGTCGCCGACGATCTTGTACCCGAGGAACGTGTCGTAGCTGTCCCGGTCCACGCAGCGCCGGTCCGGGTCCGAGCCGCAGGAGGTCAGGGCCGCGGCGAGCACGCCCATGCCGCCGAGTACGACGGTGCTGGAGCGCAGCCGTCGCGTCTGCTTCTTCGTCACGCGATCCCCCGTTGCCTTACTTCGTGCGTCATACGCTTGATCCGTAGCTTGCGAGCTTGCTCTGTACATGCTCAGCGATCAGCGTAGGTAAGCTCACGCGGGCCGTGCCAGCCCCCTCCACCGGATGCCCCATGAGTCTCCTTTGACTCACCTTCCTCTACAGTCACTTCGTGTCTCTTGGGATGATTTGCGCACTCGGCTCAGCGGTCTGCTTCGGCATGGCCTCGGTACTCCAGGCGGTCGCCACGCGCGCCACCACGCCCGGCACCGGCTCCGGCGTCGACCCGGCGCTGCTGCTGCGCGCGCTGCGCCAGTGGCGTTACGTCGCCGGGCTCGCCCTCGACGGACTCGGCTTCCTGCTGCAGATCGTGGCGCTGCGCTCCGTCCCGATCTACGCGGTGGGAGCGGCGCTCGCCGCCAGCCTCGCCGTCACGGCGGTGGTCGCGGCCCGGCTGCTGCGGGTGCGGCTGAGCGGCGTGGAGTGGGGCGCGGTGGGCGTCGTCTGTGCGGGGCTCGCGATGCTGGGCCTCGCGTCCGGCGACGAGGGCGACCGCACCGGCTCGACGACGCTGCGGTACGTGATGCTCGGCATCGCCGTCGCCGTGCTGCTCCTCGGCGCCGTGGCGGGGCGGCTGCCCGACCGGGGGCGGGCGCTGGCGCTCGGCCTCGGCGCGGGGTGCGGATTCGGGGTGGTCGAGGTGACCGTGCGCCTGATCGACGACGTGTCGCCGGGCGCGCTGCTGGCCAATCCGGCGACGTACGCGCTGCTGGTGGGCGGCGGCGCGGCGTTCCTGCTGCTCACCTCGGCGCTGCAGCGCGGTTCGGTGACGACGGCCACGGCGGGCATGGTGATCGGCGAGACGATCGGCCCCGCCCTGGTGGGCGTGGTCTGGCTGGGCGACCGTACGCGGGAGGGTCTGGGCTGGCTGGCGATCCTCGGGTTCGCGGTGGCGGTCGCGGGGGCGTTGGCGCTGGCGCGGTTCGGGGAGGCGCCGGACGCGTCGCTGGAGCGGCAGGGGTAGTACTGCCCGGCCTTGGACGGCCACGCCCGGCATCGAACTCGCCGGACAGCAACCGCACGCCCACCTTCGCCCCGACTCGGGGCTCCGCCCCGGACCCCGCTCCTCAATCGCCGGAGGGGCTGGATTTTCCCGCCGCAACGCCTCCGCGGAGTTCACTGAAGTTCCCGATCTTCACGGCAACACCCGGCACAACGCCCCCAACGCCCCCGCCCACGCGTGCTCCGCCGGTGTCCCGTACCCCACCACCAGCGCGTCCTCCCTCGGTGTCACCGCGAGCGGGTGGCGGTAGCCGCTGAGGCCGTGGACCGCGAGGCGTTCCCAGTTGGCGGCCTGGACGATGGACTGCTGGGTGCCCGGCGGCAGTTCGATGACCGCGTGCAGCCCGGCCGCGATGCCGGTGGCACGCACTTCGGGGGCCCGCTCCGCCAACGCCTCCACCAACTGGTCGCGGCGGCGCCGGTACCGCAGCCGTGCGCCCCGTACATGGCGGTCGTACGCCCCCGACGTGAGGAACTCCGCAAGCGTCAGCTGGTCGAGCGCGCCGCAGGACGCGCCCGCCGCCTCCTTCTCGGCGAGGACCTCGTCGCGCAGGCCGGACGGCAGGACCATCCAGCCCAGGCGCAGGCCGGGGGCGAGGGACTTGCTCGCCGTGCCGAGGTAGATCACGCGCTCGGGGTCGAGGCCCTGGAGCGCGCCGACCGGCTGGCGGTCGTAGCGGAACTCCCCGTCGTAGTCGTCCTCGATGATCACCCCACCCTCGCGCCGCGCCCAGTCGACGGCCGCGGCGCGCCGGTCGGGGTGGAGCGGCACGCCCATCGGGAACTGGTGCGCGGGGGTGAGAAGGACTGCCTTCGCTGAGCCAGAGCCAGAGCCGGAGCCGGAGCTCAACCCGGAGCTCAACCCGGAGACGTCCGTGCCGAGTTCGTCGAAAGCGAGAGGCACCGTGCGCAGGCCCGCGTGGTGCAGCAGGTTCCAGTGGAGGTCGAGGCCGTACGACTCGACGGTCACCTCCCGCCCGCCGCGCGCCCGCAGCACCCGGCCGATGATCGCGAGCGCGTGCACGAACCCGGCGGTGACGACGATGCGGTCGGGGTCCGCGTGCACGCCCCGCGCCCGTGCGAGGTACCCGGCGAGGGCGGTGCGCAGCTCGACGCGGCCGCGCGGGTCCGCGTACCCGAGCGCGGCGTGGGGAGCCGCGGCCAGCGCGCGCCGGGCCGCCTTGAGCCACTCCGCGCGCGGGAAGGTCGCGAGGTCCGGCGACCCGGGGGTGAGGTCGTACGTCGGCGCCCCGCCCGTCCTGCGGGGCGGCGCGGGCCGCGCGGGCGGCGTGACGACGCGCTCCGCGACGCGGGTGCCCGAGCCCTGGCGGGCGGTGAGCCAGCCCTCGGCGACCAGATCGGCGTACGCGTCGGCGACCGTGTTCCGCGCGATGCCGAGGTCGACGGCGAGGGAGCGGGACGACGGCAGCCGGGTGCCGGGGGCGAGGCGGCCGCCGCGCACGGCCTCCCGCAGGGCGTCCGTCAGGCCTCTGCGGACGCCGTTGCGGGACGCGTCGCCGCCGGTCTCCAGATGAAGGTCGACGCCCAGAGTGGCCCACGTTTCTCCCATGGAAATGGACCATACCCGTGGGCTACTCCGACCGTACCGTCGACACCATGACGGCGAACACGACCACCCCCACGAACACCCCCTCCGAACCCCACGTCCACGAGCACGCCCCGCGGCTCGCCTGGGCCCAGCACGCCCCCGAGGTCTTCAAGGCCATGATCAAGCTCGACGCGGCCGCCCGTAAGGGCCTCGACCCGGTGATCTACGAGCTCGTCAAGATCCGCGCCTCGCAGATCAACCGCTGCGCGCTCTGCCTCGACATGCACTCCAAGGACGCCATCGCGGCGGGCGAGAGCGTCGAGCGGATCATCCAGCTCAGCGCTTGGGAGGAGTCGCAGCACTTCTACACGGCGAAGGAGGTCGCCGCGCTCGAACTGACCGAGGCGATCACCGTACTCACCGACGGGTTCGTACCGGACGATGTGTACGCGAGGGCGGCCGCGCAGTTCGAGGAGGCGGAGCTGACCCAGCTCATCGCTGCGATCACCGTCATCAACGCGTGGAACCGCTTCGGCGTCAGCACGCGCCAGGTGCCGGGCCACTACAAGACGGGCGACGCCAAGTGAGCGCTCGCACCACGCACTTGGACCGCGGCGTCGCGGGCGCGATGAGCGCGCTGAGCGCCGCCGCGAAGAAGGGCCTCGGCGATCCGGTCCTCGCCGAGCTCGTGATGATGCGGGCCTCGCAGATCAACGCCTGCGCCTTCTGCCTCGACATGCACGTGGACGTCGCCCTGGAGCACGGCGAGACCCCCAAGCGCATCGCGCTCCTGAACGCCTGGGAGGAGGCGGGCGCCCTCTTCAGCGAGCGCGAACGCGCGGCCCTCGCCCTGACCGAGGCCGTCACCGTCCTCACCGAGGGCTCCGTGCCCGACGCGACGTACGAGCGGGCCGCCAAGTACTTCGCCGAAGGTGAACTCGCCCATCTCCTTGGCGTGATCACCGTCATCAACAGCTGGAACCGGCTGATGGTCAGCCGTCGCATCGAGCCCGGAGGCCCCGCATGGTGACCCCCCGCCCCGTCGACACGCTGCGTGCCCTGCACCACGGCCGGGCGCCCGGCGACCCGCTGGTCCTGCCGGGACCGTGGGACGCCGCGAGCGCCCGCGTGTTCCAGGAGGCGGGGTACGAGGCGCTCGCCACGCCCAGCGCGGGCGTCGCGCTCTCCCTCGGGTACGAGGACGGGCAGGTGCCGCCCAGGGAGATGTTCGAGGCGGTCACCCGGATCACCCGGGCCGTCGACGTGCCGGTGACCATGGACGCCGAGACCGGCTACGGCCTCGCGGCCAAGGAGCTGGTGGACCGCCTCCTCGAAGCGGGCGCCGTCGGCTGCAACCTTGAGGACTCCTACGAGGGCAAGGGCTCGACCGGCATCCTCCGGGACCCCCAGGAGCAGGCGGACTGGCTGGCGCAGGTGCGGGAGGCCGCGGGCGACCGGCTGGTCATCAACGCGCGCGTCGACACGTTCGTCCGTGGGGTCGCCGACCCGGAGCGGGCGATCGAGCGGGCCCGCCTGTACGTGGCGGCGGGCGCGGACTGCGTCTACCCCATCCTCGCGCCGACCGAGGCGATCCCCGCGCTGCGGGCGGGCATCGAGGGGCCGATGAACGTCCTTGCGCTGCCGGACGGCCCCTCCCTGCGCGAGCTGGGCGAGCTCGGCGCGACGCGGATCACGTTCGGTCCCGGTCTGCTGCGCCGCACCATGGCGGCGCTGCGCGGGATCGCCGAGGAGCTGGGCCGGGCATGACGATGCCGGGCTCCCGTCCAGCGGGAGCCCGGCACCATCAGGCGTCAGCGGGCGGCTACTTGGGCAGCCACGCCTTCCACTTCGACTCGTTCTTGTCGATCCACGCCTTCGCCGCGTCGTCCGGCGACATCTTCTTGTCGGCGATCATGAGGGAGACCTCGTTCTGGTCCGCCTCCGACCACTTGAAGTTCTTCAGGAACTCCGCCGCGTCGCCGCCCTTCTTGGCGAAGTCCGCGTTGAAGTACTTCTGAAGGGGCGTGTGCGGGTACTCGCACTTGATCTTCGCCGGGTCGGCGTCGCAGCCCTCCTTGTACTTGGGCAGCTTCACCTCCGTCATCGGCACCTTCTCGAAGAGCCACTGCGGCTTGTACCAGTACGTCAGGAACGGCTTCTGCTGCTTGGCGAACTGCTTGATCTGGGTGATCTGTGCCGCCTCGGAGCCCGCGAAGACGACCTGGTAGTCCAGGCCGAGGTTCTTCACGAGGGCCTTGTCGTTGGTGAGGAACGACGGGGAGCCGTCCATCAGCTGGCCCTTGCCGCCGCTCTCCGCGGTGCGGAACTCGTCGGCGTACTTGTTGAGGTTCTTCCAGTCGGTGATGTCCGGGTGCTTCTTCGCGAAGTACGTGGGGACGTACCAGCCGATGTGGCCGGTCACGCCGACGTCGCCGCCGCGCGCCACCGTCTTCTTGTCGTCGATGTAGAGCTTCTCCTGGTCCGGGTGGCCCCAGTCCTCCATGATCGCGTCGACGCGGCCCTGGCTGAGCGCGTCCCAGGCCGGGACCTCGTCGATCTGGACCTTGTCGACGCGGTAGCCCAGCTCGTGGTCGAGCAGGTACGCGGCGACGGCCGCGTCCGCCTGGGCACCCACCCAGGACTGGACGGAGAGCGTCACGGTCTTGGCGCCCGCCGCGTTCGCGAACGGGGACGCCTGCTTGGTCATGTCGGCCTTGCCGCAGCCCGAGAGGGCGAGGAGAGCCGCACCCGCGCTCGCGGCAGCGATCACTCGCGTACGCATACGCATGTCAGGCTCCCTTCTTCGAACTGCGGTCCCGACGTTCCGTGGGCTGCGTCACCCGGTCCAGCATCAGGCCGAGGCAGACGACGGCGATGCCGCCGATCATGCCCACCGCCAGGTCGTTCTGGGCGATGCCGTAGAGGACGTCGTAACCGAGCGCGCCACCGCCGACCATGCCGCCGATGACGACGACGGCGAGGACGAGGACGACCGCCTGGTTGACGGCGAGCAGCAGCGTCGGGCGGGCCAGCGGGAGCTGGACCTGGCGCAGTTGCTGCCAGGTGGTGGCGCCCAGGGACTTCGAGGACTCCATCGCCGCCGGGTTGACCTGGCGCAGGCCCTGCGTGGTGATGCGGATGACGGCGGGCACCGCGTACGCGATGGCCGCGAAGGCCGCGGGGGCGCGGCCGACGCCGAAGAGGGCCACCGCCGGGATCAGGTACACGAACTGCGGCATCGTCTGGAGGACGTCCAGGACGGGCCGGAGCACTCGTTCAAGGCGCTTGCTGCGGGCCGCGCCGATGCCGATCGCGAAGCCGATCACCACGGTGACGGCGACCGCGGCGAGCACCTGCGACAGCGTGTCGAGGGACTTGTCCCACACGCCGAGGACCCCGATGCCCGCCATCGCGAGCACGGCGGTGAGCCCGGTCTTCCAGGTGCCGATCAGCCAGGCGAGGGTGGCGACGACGAGCAGCACCGACCACCAGGGCAGCCACTGCAGTCCGTCGCGGGTCGGGTTGAGGACCCAGGTGGTGAAGTGCGCGGCCCAGTCGGCGGTGCCGCCGACGACGGGGATGCCGGTGTAGAGGTGGTCGACGATCCACTCCTGGCCGGTGTTGACGGGACCGGCGATGTTCGCGGTCCAGCTCTCCGGCCAGTCGAGGCGGTCGGCGAAGCGGGCGGCGAGCGCGACGGCCACGGTCACGGCGGCGGCCACGGACCAGCCGCACCAGCCGCGCAGCGGCGAGGTGTCCTCGGCGTTCGCACCGAGGCGTTCCCCGGCCTCGCCCGTGACGCGGTCGAGGACGACGGCGATCAGGACGATCGGGAGACCGGCGGAGAGTGCCTGGCCGACGTCGACCGAGCCGAGCGCCTGGTAGACGCGGTCACCGAGACCGGCGCCGCCGATCACCGACGCGATGACGGCCATCGAGAGGGCCATCATGATCGTCTGGTTGAGGCCGAGCAGGAGTTCCTTGCGGGCCAGCGGGAAGCGCGCGGAGACGAGCCGCTGGCGCCCCGTGGTGCCCAGCGAGGTCACGGCCTCCATGACGACGGGGTCGGCGCCGCGCAGTCCGAGGGCGGTGAGCCGGGCCATCGGCGGAGCCGCGTAGATGACCGTCGCGATGAGCGCGGCGGGCACGCCGATGCCGAAGACCATGGCGACCGGCAGCAGGTACGAGAAGGCCGGGAGCACCTGCATGGTGTCGAGGACCGGCCGCAGGATGCGGAACGTCCGGTCGCTCAGCCCGGCGGCGAGCCCGAGCAGCATGCCGAGCACGACGGAGGCGAGCACGGCGACGACCATCAGCGCGAGGGTCTGCATCGTCGGCACCCACATGCCGAGCAGCCCGCACAGGCCGAACGAGGCGGCCGTGAGCACCGCGATGCGCACGCCCGCGACCCGCCAGGCGACCAGCGCGGCCCCGACGAGGACACCGGCCCAGCCGCCCGCGAGGAGCACCAGGTAGACGGCGCGCACGGACGCCACGATGCCGTTGGAGATGTGGCCGAAGAAGTACACGAACAGCGGGTGGCTGTCGCGGTGGTCGACGATCCAGGTGGTGACGTTGCCGAACGGCTCGGACAGGTCGACGGTGAGTGCGCCCGGCCAGGCGCCGGAGGCCCATTTGGCGTTCGCAATCGGCACGAGGACCGCCGCGGCGACGGCGAGCAGCAGGAGCTTGCCGACGGCACGGTGACGAAGGAGCGCGCCGATTCCCGTATCTCGTACGGGACTGGAGGCGGTGGCGGTGGCCATCAGGCGACCACCTCGCCCTTGCCGGGGGCCGTCTGCTCGGTGCCCGCGACCACGGCGAGCAGCGCCGCCTGGTCCACGACGCCGAGGCAGCGCTTGCCGTCCATCACGCGCACCGGGAAGCCGGAGCGGGCGACGGCCTCGATGGCCTCGGAGACCTTGGCGTCCGGCGCGAGCGCCGCACCGCGGCTCTCCTCATCGGCGTCGGCCGGGCGCATGGCGCTGCGCACGCTCAGCACGTCGGCGCGCACCACGTCGCGCACGAAGTCGCGGACGTAGTCGTCGGCCGGGGAGCCGACGATCTCCTCGGGGGTGCCGACCTGGACGACGCGGCCGTCGCGCATCAGGGCGATGCGGTCGCCGAGCTTGAGGGCCTCGCTGAGGTCGTGGGTGATGAAGATCATCGTGCGGCCCTCTTCGTGGTGCAGGCGCACGACTTCTTCCTGCATGTCGCGGCGGATCAGCGGGTCGAGGGCGCTGAACGGCTCGTCGAAGAGCAGGACTTCGGGGTCCACGGCGAGGGCGCGGGCCAGGCCCACGCGCTGCTGCTGACCGCCGGAGAGCTGACCGGGCTTGCGCTGCTCGAGCCCCTCGAGGCCGACCTTCTTGACGACTTCGAGGGCCTTGGCGCGGCGCTCGGCCTTGCCGACGCCCTGGATCTCCAGGCCGTACGCGACGTTGTCGAGGACCGAGCGGTGCGGCAGGAGACCGAAGTGCTGGAAGACCATGGCGGCGCGGTGGCGACGGAGTTCGCGCAGGCGGGCCTTGTCCATGGCGAGGACGTCCTCGCCGTCGATGGCGAGGGTGCCCGAGGTGGGCTCGATGAGCCGGGTCAGGCAGCGTACGAGGGTGGACTTGCCGGAGCCCGACAGGCCCATGACGACGAAGACCTCGCCCTTGTTGACCTCGAAGGACACATCACGCACGGCGGCGGTGCAGCCGGTCTGCTCGCGCAGTTCGGCGGGGCTCAGGCCGTGCAGCGAGGTGTCGTCCGGTATTCGCTCGGCCTTGGGGCCGAAGACCTTCCAGAGGTTCTGGACGGCGAAGACGGGCCCGGCTGCGGGCGTGTTCTCCTGGTCCGTGGTCATCACGGTGGCCTCGCTCATCGGCCCTCACCACCAAGGATCTCGGCACATTTCTCCCCGACCATGAGCACTCCGATCATCGGATTCACGGCGGGCATCGTCGGGAAGACGGATGCGTCCGCGATACGGATTCCTGCCAGGCCGCGGATCTTCAACTCCGGGTCGACCACGGCGAGTTCATCAGTGGAGGCACCCATGCGGCAGGTGCCCGCCGGGTGGTAGACGGTGTGCGCGGCCTTGCGGACGAGCTCACTGATCTCGGCGTCCTCGGTGACCTCCGGGCCGGGGAACACCTCGCGCTTGAGCCACTTCTTGAACGGCTCGGCCTGCGCGACCTTGCGGGCCAGCTTGATGCCGTCGACGAGCGTCTGCCCGTCGTAGTCACCCTCGTCCTCGAAGTACTTGAAGTCGAGGGCGGGCTTGACCTCCGGGTCCGCCGACGTCAGGTAGAGACGGCCGCGGGCACGGGACTTGGGGATGTTCGGGGTCATCGACACACCGTGCTCGGGGCGCTCGTAGCCGAGACGCTCCGGGTTGTCGGTGAACGGGATCTGGTAGAAGTGGAACATCAGGTCCGGGCCCTTGTGGGCCGGGTCCCGCTTCACGAACAGACCGGCGTCCGAGTCCATCGCGGAGTTGCCGGGCAGCGGCCCGTTGGTCTCCCAGACGATGACCGACTCGGGGTGGTCGATGAGGTTCTCGCCGACGCCCGGCAGGTCGTGGACGACCGGGATGCCGAGGGCTTCGAGGTCCTGCTTCGGGCCGATGCCGGAGTGCATGAGCAGCCGCGGCGTGTCGACGGCACCGGCGCAGACCAGCACCTCGCGGCGGGCGGTGAACAGCTTCTCCACACCCTCCTTGGTGCGGATGTGGACACCGCGCGCGGTCTTGCCTTCGAGCTCCAGCCTGGTGGCCCAGGTCTCCAGGAAGAGGTGGAGGTTCGGGCGGTCACCGGCCTCCATGTGGGGGTGGAGGTAGGCGACGGACGCGGAGGAACGCTTGTTGTTCTCCGGGTGGTACGAGAGGTCGAAGAAGCCGACGCCCTCGTCGAAGGGCTTGTCGTTGAAGCCGATGACCTCGGGGACGCCCAGCGCGGTCTTCGTCGCCTCGACCCAGTCGGTGGCGATCTGGTTCTGGTCCTTCTTGGCGACGCGCACGACGTTGTTGCGCAGCTTGCCGAAGTAGGGGTCCATCGCCTTGGCGTTCCAGCCGGTGGCGCCCGCCGCCTCCCACTCGTCCCAGTCGGACGGCAGGGGCTTGAAGGAGATCAGGGTGTTGTGCGACGAGCAGCCGCCGAGCACCTTGGCGCGGCTGTGCAGGATGTGCGAGTTGCCGCGGGGCTGCTCGGTGGTCGTGTACTCGTAGTCCAGCTCGCCGCCGAGCAGGCCGAGCCACTTGCGCAGCGTGAGGACGTCCTCCCGGTCGATGTCGCTCGGGCCGCCCTCGATGACGGCGACGGTGACGTCCGGGTTCTCGGTGAGGCGGGACGCGATCACCGAGCCTGCGGTGCCGCCACCGACGATGACGTAGTCGAACTCGGTCTGGTCAGACATGCGTACGTGCTCCTCTTCCTGCGAGGTCGTGCCAAGGTGCTTGCGCGTAATGAGCGGGGGGTGCTTGAACGTGTTGCGCGGGGCGGACTTCCCGCCCCGCGCGTACCTCTGTCCGGCCTGGGTCAGCCGGCGAACCAGCGCACCGGCTCCGGGGCCAGGTTCTGGTAGATGTGCTTGGCCTCGCGGTACTCGGCGAGACCCGCGGGACCGAGCTCGCGCCCGACGCCGCTCTTGCCGAAGCCGCCCCACTCCGCCTGCGGCAGGTAGGGGTGGAAGTCGTTGATCCAGATGGTGCCGTGGCGCATCCGGCGGGCCATGCGGCGGGCGCGGCCCGAGTCGCTGGTCCACACGGCGCCCGCGAGGCCGTACTCCGTGTCGTTGGCGAGCGCGACGGCCTCGTCCTCGGTACGGAAGGTCTCGACGCTCAGGACAGGACCGAAGACCTCTTCCCGCACGACCTTCATCTCGCGGTGGCACTGGTCGAGCACGGTCGGCTCGTAGAAGTACCCCTCGGCGGGGCGCACCTCGCTCGGCTCGGGCCGCTTGCCGCCGGAGCGCAGCACGGCGCCCTCCTCCAGGGCGGAGGCGACGTACATCTCGGTCTTCTCGCGCTGCTGCTGCGAGACGAGCGGACCGCACTCGACGCCGTCCTCGGTGCCGCGCCCGAGCTTGATCTTCGCGGCCCGGCGGGCGAGCTCGGCGACGAACCGCTCGCGGACGGACTCCTCGATGATGAGGCGGCCACCGGCGGAGCAGACCTGCCCGCTGTGGATGAAGGCGGCGTTCAGCGCCTGGTCGACGGCGGTGTCGAAGCCCTCCTCCGTGGCACAGGCGTCGGCGAACACCACGTTGGGGTTCTTGCCGCCGAGCTCCAGGGCGACCTTCTTCACGCCGAGCGCGGCGGCCTGGGCGACCTTGGTGCCGGAGACGAGGCCACCGGTGAAGGAGACCAGGTCGACGTCGGGGTGGTCGGAGAGCCGGGCGCCGACGGTGTGGCCGGGGCCGGTCACGATGTTCGCGACTCCGGCGGGGAGACCGGCCTCGACGAGCAGCTCGATCAGCGCGACCGTCGTCAGCGGAGTGACCTCACTCGGCTTGATGACGAAGGTGTTGCCCGCGGCGAGTGCGGGCGCGATCTTCCAGCTGGCCTGGAGCAGCGGATAGTTCCAGGGCGTGATCATCGTGCAGACGCCGATGGGCTCGTGCACGACGACGCTGTGGATGTCGTCGGACCCGGCGTCGACGACGCGTCCGGCGCCTTCCCCGATCACCAGGTCGGCGAAGTAACGGAAGGCGTCGGCGACGCAGTCCACATCGACACGGCCCTCTTCGAGGGTCTTGCCCGCGTCGCGGCTCTCGAGGAGCCCGATCTCCTCGCGGTCACGTACGAGGAGGTCGGCGACGCGGCGCAGGAGCGCGGCGCGCTCGGCCACGGGCGTGGCCGGCCAGGAGCCTTCGTCGAAGGCCTTGCGGGCGGCTGCGATGGCGGCGTCCGCGTCTTCCGATCCGCCCTCGGCGATCACGGCGAACGGCTTGGCATCCGCCGGGTCGAGGATCTCGCGGGTGGCGCCGGAGGTGGCGGCACGCCACTCTCCGCCCACATGGATGGTCTGTTGTGCGGACACGTCCCGTTTGCCTTCCGTTCCTGTCATATGCCCCGCCTGTCACTCGCGGTAGCCGGGTGCACCTGCCCTGAGGGGGAGAAACCATGCCTGTCTCATGGCCGAAAGTGCGCCGTGTCACTGCGCGTGGGGGCACTCGGAGCAAAACATACGCTCGATGCCCACTCGGTCACCGCAGGTGACGAAATGATCGGAACATTGCGCCCGGGAATCCCCCGTAAGCGCGACTTCAGAAGACGCGGGTCGCTCAGTCGTCCGCGAGATCGCCCGCAAGGTCGTCCGCGGGCTCGTCGGCGGCCGTCAGCCCGGCCAGCCACAGCGGCATCAGCCAGTGCACGACGAACACACTGAACAGCACCGGGAAGATCAGCCCCTCGATCTCCACCCCGGCGAACCCGAGGCCGCCCACCAGGACGGTCGCGGCCAGCAGGAGCCACATCATGACGTACTGCGCGCGGGCCGCCACGCGGTTCTTCTCGGCGCGCTGTCGCTCGTCGAGGGCGCGGACCCGCAGTTCGAGGAGGCCACGGGTCGCACCGTTGATGACGCCGGTCGCCACGCACCAGGGCAGCAGGACCCCGAGCATTCCGAAGGTGGCCCAGCGCTCGTCGCCGAGCACGGAGTAGAGCCAGCACGCGATGCCGACCGCGGTCAGCACCATGTGCGTGACGACGGCGGCCCGGCGGCGAGCCGCGGTGGCGTAGAGCGGGGCGGCCTCGCGACGGTTCATGATCGCGTACATGCGCCGGTCGTAGCCGGTGATGGTGGGCTGCTCGTCGGTCTTCATCAGTGGTCCCTCCCGTAGACCTCGTCCGTGAGCGGGCGGAACGGTTCGAGGGAGAACAGGGCCTCGACCGGCAGCGCGAAGTGCTTCGCGATCTTCAGCGCGAGGTCGAGGCTCGGGTTGTACTGCCCGCGCTCGATGTAGCCGATGGTCTGGTAGTGGACTCCCACCGCCTCGGCCAGGCTCTGACGCGACACCTTCCGTTCGGCGCGCACCATCGCCAACCTGTTGTGCACTTGCTCGCTCATGTATAAGTAGTACTACATTCACGAGTACGACAGCAATAACCCGGGCGGCAATGACCCCGGCGGCAAGAGCCACGAGGACAGGGAGCGGAAGACATGTTCGGCACCAAGCGGGAACTGACGGTGATCGCCCTGCGCGACACGGACGCGGTCGCGGACGAGCTGCGCGAGGCGCTCGCGACAGCCGACGAGAGGGACCGCCCCGGCCTTGAGCGCGCGGCGGCGCTCCTCGCCCGCACGGCCGCCGTCCCGGACTCCGAGATACGCGGCCGCTGGGCCCTGCGCCGCATCACCGACGCCGGGTACACGGGCCGCGCCGACTCCGTCCACGCGGTCAAGGTCCTGCGCCGGGCCGAGCCGGGCCTGAGCCTGGCGTCGGCGGTGCAGCTGTCCAAGGAGGCGGCGGCGTTGCAGGCGGCGGGCTCGTCTCACGCATGAGCCGGGGGCGCCTCACTCCCCCCACCAGCAGGTCGCGCGCCGGTCACCGGCCGGGCCTGGGCAGGAAGAAGTCCAGGGCGATCTTCGCCCTGCTTCGCTGTAGTGGCCACTCGTCGGCGGGCCCGTCGACGAGGAGGGCGTACTGAGGGCCGGCGTTCTCGGTCATGAACGCCCAGTCCCAGGCTCGATGCCCGCCGTCGTCCGGCCTGTCGTACGTGAAGGTCAGCATGGACGTGATGTCGTTGTACTCGACCAGTTCGTCCTGCCGGTAGGCGGGGAAGGCGTCGCTGCCCTCCTCGAGATCTTCGGACATGCGACGCAGCGCCTCGTAGGGAGTGATCTCCAGGCCCGAGGGCGTGGAGACCTGCAGCCACGAGCGCCCGTCCGGTGACTCGTAGTAGACCTGCACTCCCTCGGTACGACGCTCCCAGCCGCGCGGCACGGCGGTCGCGAAGCCCTTCGGGTCCGCCCGCATCTCGTAGCCCTCCGGCACCGAACTCGTCCGGTCTCCGGGCTCGGGCGTCGGGACGGAGGTGCTCGTCCGGTCTTCGGGCTCGGGCGCCGGGGCGGAAGCGCTCGTCCGGTCTCCGGGGCCGGGCTTCGTGACGGAGGCGCTCACCGCGGGACGGCTGTGCGCCCGGCCGTCCCCGCCGTCGTCGCGGCCCCACACCAGCCACCCACCGCCGAGGCCAACGGCCACCAGGACACCCACCACGACGACGGCGAGATGCCGGCGGGGCGGACGGCCGCTCGGCGGGCCGTACCCGGGGAAGCGTTGCCCCTGGGGCTCCGGGGGCTCCGGGGGCACCGGGGGCCCCGGCCCGTCGGGGCTCCGCGGCGGCACCGGCTCTGCGGCGGGGGCCACGCCCGCTTCCCAGCGCTGGGTCGCGGCGTTCCAGTGCACGGGGTCACCGCGCCCGCCCATGGTCAGCCGCCCAACAGCGCACGCACCGACTCGGCGACCGCCGCACCCGACGCCAGGACCCCGATCCCGGCACCCGCGTCCGCCAGAGCGGTCCGCAGCCGGGCGAGCCTGCCGGGACCTGCGCCGCCCGTCGCCGCGATCTCCGTCTCGGCGGCGGCCAGTTCGGCGTCGAGGGCGGTGGTCCGGCCGTCGACGGCCGCACGCCTCAGGTCCTCGCGCAACCTCCGTACGGCGGACAGCAGTTCCTCCTGGGCCCGGTCACGCCCCGACCCGCCGGCCGCGTAGTACGTCACCTCGTTGCCGTTACCGATCGCCATGGCGCCCTCCACACTGCCGATGTGGATTCCCGCGCCGCGTTCCTCAGGTGTTCCCATGGTCTCCCCCGCTCCGGCGCGCCGCCGTCGTGGCGGTCGCACCACCGGTGTTGCTGGTGACGGTGTTCCGATTGCCGATGGCCAGGGCGCCCACCGTCCCGATGCTCAGCGTGTCGATGGCGAGGTCGACCTTCTTCTCGAACCCCTCGGTCTCCCAGCCCGCTTCGTACAGCGCCCGCCGCACCCCGCCCGCCACCCGGTCCTGGATGGACTTGAGGTAGCGGCTGACGTCCATCTCCTGGAAGAGCGAGGCCCTGTCGTCCGAGCCGAGCTCCCGCACGGACATCCACGGACCGTCGGCGAGGGCCTTCGCATGGCCGCCGGAGGCGATCCGCCACAGCACCCCCGACGCCCGCCACATCGTCACGGCGGCGCGCCCGGCCGAGGCCGGCACATGGCCGAGCGCCCAGACCGTCTTGCCGAAGCGGTTGTTGTGCCGGTACCGGTAGGCGACCCGGTCGGCGTACTGGTACAGCTGCCGCACCGGGCGCAGCACATGAGGGGCGATCTCCAGCATCAGCATCCCGCCCTGGGTGTGGGCCCGGACGAACACCGTCGTGACGATCTCCTCGTCCCAGCCGCCGACCCTGACCCGCAGGAAGTGCCGCCGGGTCTCGCCGCCCTCCTCGACCGAACGGAACCGGTGCTCCTCGAACGCCTCGGGCCCGTACGGCGCCTGGGACCTGCGCGGCAGACCGTCCACCGGCAGGAACACCACCTCGTCGATCTCCAGCTCACGCAGCCGGTCGCGCACGGCGAGGGCGCGGTAGGGCGCACCGTGCGGGGACGGCACGCGCAACGCCTCGAGGAGCGGCACGATGTGGCCCAGGAGCACCGTGTTGTCCAACGGCTCGGGCTGGACGCCCTCACGCGGCCGCAACTCCACCGCCAGGGACCACGGCGCGTACGGCTTGCCCGCCCCGCAGAAGGGGTCCGGCGCCCGGTACATGATCAGGCGCGCCCGCTGCTCGACGTGGATACGGCGACGCAGCCGGTGGAAACGCTCGCCCTCCGCCTGCTCGGCCGGGTCGGCGGCGAGATCCGGGAACCGGGCCCTGGACAGCTCACCGGTCAGCGCCTTGGCGAACTGGCCGCCCTGTGCGGCCACCACCCAGGCCATCAGGAGGGGCAGGGCGAGGGCGAACCACGCCGGGGCCGGGTCCACTCCGCCGGCGCCGGTGTCGATGCCGGTGCCGGGAAGACTGCCGCCGTCCCCGGCGGCGAGGCCGAGGAGCAGCAGGAGCACGAAGACGAGCAGCCCCCGTCCGCCCCAGCGCAGCTGCCACGCCACGACGCGCCAGAACAGGGACGAGCGCCTCGCGATCCCCCGGATCCATCCTGCGAGGACGACCATCGCGAAGGACGGCACGTAGAGCAGGACAAGGCCTCGGGTGAGAGGCAGGGCCGCGATCCACAGCAGGAGGATCACGAGCGCCCAGCCGAACTCGACGCGCCGGGCGCGCAGCGCGTGGGCGAGCACGCGGGTGGCGTCGATGCCGAGCGAGGGCGCGGCGATGCGCTCCTCATGGACGTACAGCTCGTCGATCACCGCTTCCCGGAAGCGGACGTCGACGTAGGTGCCCGCGCACAGGAGCCGGGTTGCCTCGCTCGCACTCGGGTCGCCGCCGGGGCCGGTGAGACTGCCGGTCCGCTGAGGTGTCTGGGTGTGCGTCACGAGTACCCCCGATGCGCCGGCCGCCTCGGCTCGCGGGCGAGCCGGAAGCAGCGGCGCTTTCAGCGTACGGGCAAGTACTCCCCTGTGTCGTACGCCAATAAGACCGCCCCCCGGCGGCCTTGTCGGCTGTCGGAGGGCGGTCTCTCAGTCGCGTTCGTACGCGGCGACTCAGATGAGGCCGAGACCGCGGACGGCCTCGCGCTCCTCGGTGAGCTCCTGCACGGAGGCGTCGATGCGCGTACGCGAGAACTCGTTGATCTCCAGGCCCTGGACGATCGAGTACGCACCGTCCTTCACGGTCACCGGGAAGGAGGAGATGAGACCCTCCGGAACGCCGTACGAGCCGTCCGACGGGATGCCCATGGAGGTCCAGTCGCCCTCGGCCGTGCCGTTCACCCACGTGTGGACGTGGTCGATGGCGGCGTTGGCGGCGGAGGCGGCCGACGAGGCGCCACGGGCCTCGATGATCGCGGCACCGCGCTTGGCGACGGTCGGAATGAAGGTGTCGGCGAGCCAGGCCTGGTCGTTGACGACCTCGGCGGCGTTCTTGCCCGCGATCTCCGCGTGGAAGACGTCCGGGTACTGGGTGGCCGAGTGGTTGCCCCAGATGGTGAGCCGCTTGATGTCGGCGACGGACGAGCCCGTCTTCTTCGCCAGCTGCGACAGGGCGCGGTTGTGGTCCAGACGGGTCATCGCGGTGAAGCGCTCGGCCGGTACGTCCGGGGCGGCGGCCTGCGCGATGAGCGCGTTGGTGTTGGCCGGGTTGCCCACGACCAGGACCTTGATGTCGTCCGCGGCGTTGTCGTTGATGGCCTTGCCCTGCGGCTTGAAGATGCCGCCGTTGGCCTCGAGGAGGTCACCGCGCTCCATGCCCTTGGTGCGGGGGCGGGCGCCGACGAGCAGAGCCACGTTGGCCCCGTCGAAGGCAACGTTCGGGTCGTCACTGATCTCGATCGAGTTCAGCAGCGGGAAGGCGCAGTCGTCGAGCTCCATGGCGGTGCCCTCGGCGGCCTTCAGCGCCGGCGTGATCTCAAGAAGGCGCAGGTTGACCGGCACGTCCGCGCCGAGCAGGTGGCCCGAGGCGATGCGGAAGAGCAGCGCGTAGCCGATCTGGCCGGCCGCGCCGGTGACGGTGACATTCACGGGAGTGCGGGTCATGGCGATCTCCGTAAGACAGCTGGCGGTGGGGTCCCTGGTCTCGTACGTGGATCCCCTTGTTCCTGGATCCCCGCCGACGCCTCGTCGAGTCCTCGATCGCCTCTCGATGATCGATCTCTTGGCATCAAGAGAGATCCGCCGTCAGGCTATCGCGCCCCGGCGACACCTTGCCGCCGGGTCGGTGTGGCCCGGCCCACAGCTTGCGCCGCCCCCTAAAAAAGGGGGCGGCCGCCACGAGGGGGGGGGAGCGTGGCGGCCGCCGTGGGGGTGTGACCACTCCCGTGGGGGTACGGTTCGCTTGCCCTCGCGATCCCATGTCATGCCCCCCTCTTTCAAACTTTCTGCCCACGACGGCAACGCCGTTCGCTGACCAGCGAGTTCACCCCCAAGAGAGCACGGCCGTGACCGCCCTGCGGGGGCAGGGACCTCAGGGCACCCCGCGCCGCCCGCCGGGGCAGAAGCACCAAGCCCGCCACTCCACGGCGGATCCATCCCACCCACCCGTTTGCCCCGCGACATCCAGCGGGGGTAGGCGGCGGGTGGGTTTACCCGCAGCCCGTTGAGCGCGGGGACGGGTGGGTGGGATTGACCCACAGCCCGTTCGGCGGGAGCACGAGCCGGTGGGATTGACCCGCAGCACGTTCAGCGCGGGCAGGGGCGGGTGGGATTGACCCGCAGCGTCCCGCGGAAGCACGGGCGGGCGAGGGGCTGGCTCGGAGCGTTCAGCGGAAGAAGCGCGGGTGGGTGGGGCGAGCCGTAGCGCGTTCAGTGGGGGGCGGGGCTGCCCCACAGCGTGTCCGGCAGGAGCAAGGGCGGGCGGGGGACCTCCACAGCCGCCAACGCAAGTGAGTGGGAGACGCCCTCAGGTACCAGCCGGGCAACGCCCGCCGGGCCGCAGTCGCGTACGAGACGGGAGGGGACGCGGGGGTATGTGCGCACGGAGCACCGAGCACACCCTGACAGCCAGAAGCTCTACAGACGTGGCGCAGGGATAGCGAGTACGTACATACCCCCGCGGCCCCGCACCCACAGACGGGCCCAAAGCGACCCGCGCCCCACCGGCCCGCAGGCACCAGGCCGACTACTCCGTGCAGCCCGTCTGGCCAGACGTCAGCGTCGCGCACGCCTTCGCCGCCGTCCCCGACTCCGCCGCCACCATCGGCGTATACGCGTCGAAGTCCTCGTTCACCGTGCTGTTCTGCTTCGCCCCGGCCCCGCCGCCCGACCCCGTGATCGTCAGCTCGTCCCCCGGCGTCGCCTGCGTGATCCGCGCCCACGCGGCCCCGCACGTCTTGCTGTACCGCACCTCGACCAGCGTCTTCCCGATCGTCGCCCGCGACGTCGTCTTCGCCAGCTCCCCGCCGCAGCCCATGTTCTCGGGATCCTTGCCCGCACAGTCCTTGCCGCTGCACTCGACCCCGGCGGGCAGATCCGTGTCGCTCTTGCTCGGCGTCACGGAAGGCTTCGCCTCGTCGTCGCCCTTGTCGTCGCCACCGAACCCGGTCAGGAAGACCGCCGCCGCGATGACCACGAGGGCCCCGACCACACCCGCAAGGAACATCGTCAGTTTCCGCCGCCGACGCTGCTTGTCGGGCGACGGGGGCGACGACGGCGATGGCGACGGTGCACCCTTGGGCCCCCCAGGACCCCCCGCACCTCCACCCCCACCCCCACCCTCACCAAAGGCAGACGCAGAGACATCACCGTACGAACTGGACGCCCCGTACGAGCCGACAGAAGCGGGCCCCACCGTCGGCGACACCCCAGCCGGGCCCGCCACTCCGGTCACGCGCCCGGCGCCGCCCCCGGCCCCGTTGCGCGCAACACCCCCACCCCCCGGAGGAGGGGACTGAGCGGGCCGAGAAGGAGCGGACGCCTTCCCAGGCGCCTTACCCGGTGCCTTCGCACCCCCACCCAACGGATCAGGCCCCAACTCCCCCAACGCCGCCCGCGCCTGCGAAATGCGAATCGCCTGCATCGTCATGTCGTGCCGCATCTCGGAACGGCTCCACGCCCGCTCCGCCAGCTCCCACATGGTGATGAGGTGCACGGGCGGCGTCCCCGTCACCTCGGCCAGCGCGACGATCGCCCCCTTGGGCGCGAGCAGCCGCCCGTTCAGATAGCGCTCCCACGACGTCTTGCTGTAGCCGGTCCGGTCGGAGACCGCCGCGATGCTCAGACCGCTGCGGTCGACCAGCCTGCGCAGCTGGCTGGCGAACTCCCTGACCTGCGGGTCGAGCTCGTCCGGTAGCGCCTTCCAACGAGGCATTACTCCCCCTATTCCCCCCGTGCGTGCCTGTTCTGCCCCCGCGCCGCCCCCGCGCCGACCCCTGCGCTGCCCCTCCGTTCTGGACTACCCAGAGGGATGCGCGGAGCCAGGATGTCAGTTCCCGGATCAGGGGCGCACGGGAGCATTCGGGCCACCGGCGGGTACCGGCGGACACCGCCGCGCTCCCCGCGGTACCGGGCCAGTGTCCCACCGCCGCACCCCTCCACAATGCGGAACCCCAGGTACCGGCCGAGACCTCCCGAACCTTCCGGAATACAGCATTCATCCCACCCTCGCGCCCGCCCCCACACCCACCCCCACACCCGCTCACGCCCCCCTCGCACCCCCGGGCACCGCCCCTGACCTGCCGCGGACCGTTGCGGAATGGTCACCTCCGTGACACAGCGCCTTGGCATCCCTTGAACCTGCTTGGCGCGTCCATGACTCTGGATCACGAGCGGAACACACCGCTTACATCGGGAGATTCCAGCGGGAAGCACCCTTCCGAACGGCGGTGCCCGCCCTCTCACGGGGGTGAGGGCGGGCACCGTCCCCGAAAGGGCGACTTCGGCCACGTCTTGCGCCCCGGGAGCCGCCGCACTCGGCAGAGTCGGCCCAACAACGGCACGCGTACACGTACACACGTACACGTACACACGTAGACGCCTACACGCGCACGTACGCACCCCCCGAAGGGACCCCACCCATGAACCACCGCCACGGCCAGCGGCTCGCAAGCGGCATCATCGCCGCCACCGCCCTCCTCGGCGCCACCCTCGCGATGCCCACCGCGGCCTCTGCGACTTCCGGCACCGCGCCCGCCTGCGTCAAGCGGGACGTCATCAAGCACCGCAAGTACGTGAAGGTGACCAACCTCTGCGGCCAGGCCATGCACCTGAAGGTCGTCATCGACTGGGGCAGCGACTCGCCGTGCCTCACGTACCAGAACAAGGAGCAGTGGGAGTGGAACTGGGGCCGCGGTTCCTACGGCAAGGTAGTCACCTGCTGAGCCTCAACACCCACCTGCCCCCGGTGTGACAAGCCCCGACTCATAGGCCACCACGACCGCCTGCGCCCTGCTGTCCAGGTCGAGCTTGCTCATCGTGCGGTTGAGGTGGGTCTTGACCGTGGCCTCGCTGATGTAGAGCCGCTCGGCGATGTCCGCATTGGTGAGGCCGCGCGCGATCAGTTTCAGGACCTCGACCTCGCGCAGGGTCAACGCCCCGAGGTCGGGGGGCGTTTCGCCCTCGTCGGCCCCCGGCCCCGCCCCCGCCGTCTGCCGCGCGAACGCCTCGACGAGGCGCCGCGTCACGCTGGGCGCGAAGAGCGCGTCACCGCTGCCGACCGCCGCCACGGCGGCGAGCAGCCGCTCCGGCCCGGAGTCCTTGAGCAGGAACCCGGAGGCCCCGGCGCGCAACGCCCCGTACACGTACTCGTCGAGGTCGAAGGTCGTGAGGACCAGCACGCGCGGCGCCGGTTCACCGGCCTGTTCCAGGATCTTCGCCGTCGCCGTGATGCCGTTCATGCCCGGCATGCGGATGTCCATCAGGACGACGTCGGGACAGGTCCGCGCGGCGAGCGCCACGGCCTCGTCGCCGTCGCCCGCCTCGCCCACGACCTCGATGCCGGGCGCGGCCCGCAGCAGCCCCACCAGCCCCGCACGGATGAGGAACTGGTCGTCGACGACGAGCACTTTGATACATGCGGTCATCCGGTGGTCACCCGGCTCATTGCGTTGCGTCGTCCCCCCGCGCCGCGGCCCTCGCCGAGGTCGGCAGGGTGAGCCGCACGGCGAAACCCCCCTCGCTCAGCGGGCCGATACTGATCGCCCCGCCGTAGAGCTTGGCCCGCTCCCGCATCCCAATCAAGCCGTGTCCACTACCCGTCCGCACTCTGTCCTGAATCACCCCCTCTCCGTCATTGGTCACCGAGACCTCGATGTAGCCGCGCTTGTAGGCGAGTTCGACGGTCGCCGCGGCTCCGTGGGCGTGCTTCAGTACGTTGGTCAGCGCCTCCTGCACCACGCGGTACGCGCAGAGTTCCACGCCGGGCGCCACCGGCCGCGGCGTCCCCGTGACCCGCAGTTCGACGGGGACTCCCCCGGTGCGGACCCGCTCGACCATCTCGTCGAGGCGGGCCAGGCCCGGCATCGGGGCCTCGGGGGCGTCGCCGCCGTGCTCACCGTGCTCGCCGTCCTCGGCCCGCAGCACCCGCAACATGCGGCGCAGCTCTTCGAGCGCCTCGCCGCTGGTCCCCGATATCGTGCCGAGCGCCGCGCGGGCGGTGGTGGGGTCGGAGCCGAAGACGAACGTCGCGAGGCCCGCCTGGACCGAGATCACCGACATGTGGTGGGCGACCACGTCGTGCAGTTCGCGCGCGATGCGCCCCCGCTCCTCCGCGACCTCGCGTCTGGCCCGCTCGTCCTGTTCGCGCTTCAACTGCCGGGCGAGTTCGATCGACCGGCGGGCGACGTACCCGAAGCGCCACAGGACGAGGGAGAAACCGGCGGCCTGGCCGATGACCGACGGCATCGAGGCGTCCTCGCTGATCACACCGGCGTAGATCCACACGGCGGCCATCAGCGCGGTGCAGGGGAGGGAGACGCGTGGGGGCCGAAGGGAGGCGACCGTGTAGACGGTGAGCATGGGGCCGAAGCTGCCGACCACCGGCCAGTAGCCGACGGTGACGTACACGAACCACGCCAGATGCACGACGAGCAGCACGGCGAGCGGGGCTCTGCTGCGGACCGCGACGGGCACGCAGATCAGCGCGACCAGGGCGTATCCCAGGGGGTCGAGGGCGATCCACCCCTGTTTGACGGACTCGTCCCCGAGCAGCACGGCCACCGTGGTCAGGGCGACCGCGATCAACGCGTCGACTGCGAGGGGGCGGATCCGCATCGCCGCAGCGTAACGCGCAGATGGGGGGCGGAACGTCAACCGGTCGCGGTACCGCGGAAGTTGTAGGAACCGGCCGTCTACCGCCGCTGGAGCAGGCGGAGTTCCACCCAGGGCGTGATGACGCGGCCGACGACCCGCCCGTAGTTTGTGGGACCAGCACCACAGGACCGCGGCCGTCGGGAGACCGCACGGGGGAAGGCCCGGTCCGCCTGACGGTGGCCCGTCCCCTCGGGGGAGGACGGGCCACCGTCAGGCGCCTGCACGTACGTGATCCGCGGTATCCGCGTGCGAACACCGCGTACGCCCAGCGCGTACGCCCAGCGCGCACGTCTAGATCGTGTAGTGCAGCGTGTCGTCCAGGAACGGGATCTCCAGCCAGGGCTTGGGCTGCGCCATCATCGCGAGGAGCGCGATGGCGAGGCCCAGCGCCCCGTACGTGACCATGTCCGTGAACCGCGAGCGCACCGCGAGCATCCCGACGTCCGGCAGCGCCCAGCGCAGCACGGCGCCGCCGATGAGGGCGACGCCGATCAGCAGCGTGCCGATGCGGAACACGTCGAGGGCGGTGAGCAGCAGCCCGAGCCCGACCATCGAGACGACGCTGAGCAGCGGCCACTGCCGGGCCGGTGCGGGAGCGTCGCCCGCCGCGGCACGGCCGCCGCCCTCGGGCCGCGCGGTGTCACGCGTGAACAGCGGGAAGCGGCGCGATACCTTCCGCGGCCGCCCGTCCGGGCCGGGCGCGCTGACCGTGCCCTTGGCCAGGGGAGTCTCCGGGCTGGGGCTGCCGCCCGGTCCGGCTTCTGAAGAACTCTGGGCCTCGCTCATGGCCTCGCCTCTTTCCGTTCAGCGCGCGGCGCGTTCCGCGGCCTCGACGACGTTCACCAGGAGCTGGGCGCGGGTCATCGGGCCGACGCCGCCCGGGTTCGGGGAGATCCATCCCGCCACCTCGGCGACGCCCGGGTGGACATCGCCGACGATCTTGCCGTTCTCGTCACGGGAGACGCCGACGTCCAGGATGGCGGCGCCCGGCTTCACGTCCTCGGGCTTGATCAGGTGCGGCACGCCCGCCGCGGCCACGATGATGTCCGCCCGCTTGAGGTGGGCGGCGAGGTCACGGGTGCCGGTGTGGCACTGGGTGACCGTGGCGTTCTCGGACTTGCGGGTGAGCAGGAGCGGCATGGGCCTGCCGATGGTCACACCGCGGCCGACCACGACGACCTCGGCGCCCTTGATCTCCACGTCGTGCTGCCGGAGCAGCCGGATGATGCCGTACGGGGTGCAGGGCAGCGGCGCAGGCTCGTTCAGGACGAGGCGGCCGAGGTTCATCGGGTGCAGGCCGTCGGCGTCCTTGTCCGGGTCCATGAGCTCCAGGACGCGGTTCTCGTCGATGCCCTTGGGGAGCGGGAGCTGGACGATGTAACCGGTGCAGGCCGGGTCCTCGTTGAGCTCGCGGACGACTGCCTCGATCTCCTCCTGGGAGGCGGTGGCGGGCAGTTCGCGCTGGATGGAGGCGATCCCCACCTGCGCGCAGTCGCGGTGCTTTCCCGCGACGTACTTCTGGCTGCCCGGGTCGTCGCCGACCAGGACGGTACCGAGTCCGGGCGTGACGCCCTTCTCCTTCAGGGCCGCCACGCGGGCGGTCAGTTCGGACTTGATCGCGGCTGCGGTGGCCTTGCCATCGAGAATCTGGGCGGTCATGACCCCATCTTCCCGGATGAGACCCGCCCGGTACCAATCAGGGCGCTCCCCTGGCGCCACGGTGGTTCACCCGCTGATCAGCGAGGTTGCACTTGCACAACGCATAGGGAATGCGGCTGGACAAATAAGCCATGCCTAAAGAACGATGTGCGGCACAGTGCCGCGGGCAGTGTCGGGGGGACGGACCGCATCTGTAACACCTTCCTCCGTGGTGTGCCGCGTCGTCCCCGCACCACCTGACGGAGGAAGACCGCCCATGAGTTACGGCGACCCGAACAACCCATACGGGCAGCCGCCCCAGCAGCCCCCGGCCGCTCCCGGTTACGGCTATCCCCAGCAGGGCCCGCCCGGCATGCCGCCGCAGCAGCCCTACGGCTACCCGCAGCAGCCGGCGTACCCCGGCTACCCGGGCGGCAACATGATGCAGCACTCGATGCCGGGTCTCCTGGTCACCGCGCGCGTCTTCCTGTTCCTGATCTCGTCGGTGCAGATCCTGGGTGCGATCGGCTTCCTCTACCTCGCCGCCATCGCCAACGACGTCTCCGACAGCGCCGACGACTTCGGGCTCGACGACGCGGGGATCGGTGACGCGGCGACCGGCGTGTTCGTCATCCTCGGGCTCATAGTCGCGGGTCTCGCGGCCCTGTCGATCACGCTCGGAGTGAAGTTCAGCCGCGGCGGCCAGGGCGTGCGCATCACCACGGTGGTGTACGGGGCGCTCGGCGCCATCGTCGGCCTGATCTACCTCTTCGTCGGCCTGGACACGGGCCTCGCCTCCGCGGTCATCGGCCCGCTGATCTGGCTGGTCTTCGGCGTCATCATCACCCTGGCACCCGTTGTCCCCAGCGGCACCGCCTGGTTCAACCGCCCGCGCTACTGAGCGAGTCGGGAACGTACGACGATGGCCGCGCCCCCTGCGAGGGGCGCGGCCACCGTCGTCTGTACGTCACGTCACGTCAGGTCGCCACCGGGCCCGCTCAGTGGAAGAAGTGCCGCGTCCCCGTGAAGTACATCGTGACGCCCGCCTTCTTCGCCGCCTCGACCACCAGCTCGTCGCGGACCGAACCGCCCGGCTGCACCACGGCCTTGACGCCCGCGGCGGTCAGGATCTCCAGCCCGTCGGGGAAGGGGAAGAACGCGTCGGACGCGGCGTAGGCACCCCGCGCACGCTCCTCGCCCGCCCGCTCGACCGCGAGCTTCGCGGAGTCGACGCGGTTGACCTGGCCCATGCCGACGCCGACGGAGGCGCCGTCCTTGGCGAGCAGGATCGCGTTGGACTTGACCGCGCGGGACGCCTTCCAGGCGAACGCGAGCTCGGCGAGCTCGCCCGCGTTGAGCGCATCGCCCGTGGCGAGCGTCCAGTTGGCGGGGTTGTCGCCGTCGGCCTGCAGCCGGTCGGTGACCTGGAGCAGCGCGCCGCCGTCGATCTGCTTGACCTCGACCGCGTTCGACGGCGCCTGGTGGGCGCGCAGGACGCGGATGTTCTTCTTCTTGGTGAGGACTTCGAGGGCGCCGTCCTCGTACTCGGGCGCGACGATGACCTCGGTGAAGATCTCGGCGACCTGCTCCGCCATCTCCTTGGAGACCGGGCGGTTGACGGCGATCACGCCGCCGAACGCGGAGAGCGGGTCGCAGGCGTGCGCCTTGCGGTGTGCCTCGGCGACGTTCGCGCCGATCGCGATGCCGCACGGGTTGGCGTGCTTGATGATCGCGACGCAGGGCTCGTCGTGGTCGTACGCGGCACGGCGCGCGGCGTCCGTGTCCGTGAAGTTGTTGTACGACATCTCCTTGCCGTGCAGCTGCTCGGCCTCGGCCAGGCCGCCCGTGCCGTCGACGTAGAGCGCCGCGCCCTGGTGGGGGTTCTCGCCGTAGCGGAGGACGTTCTTGCGCGCGTAGGTCGCGCCGAGGAAGTCGGGGTGACCGGAGTCGTCGGCCGCCGCGTAGCCGTCCGCGAACCAGGACGCCACCGCCACGTCGTATGCCGCCGTGTGCTGGAACGCCTCTCCCGCGAGCCGCTTGCGCGCGGTCAGGTCGAAGCCACCGGCCTTGACGGCCGCGAGCACGTCGGCGTACCGCTTCGGGTCGGTGACGACCGCGACCGAGGGGTGGTTCTTGGCGGCGGCGCGGACCATGGAGGGGCCGCCGATGTCGATCTGCTCGACGCACTCGTCGGGCGTGGCGCCCGAGGCGACGGTCGCCTTGAAGGGGTAGAGGTTCACGACGACGAGCTGGAAGGGCTCGACGCCGAGCTCCGCGAGCTGCCGCTGGTGGTCCTCCAGGCGCAGGTCGGCGAGGATGCCCGCGTGGACCTTCGGGTGCAGGGTCTTGACCCGGCCGTCCAGGCACTCGGGGAAGCCGGTGAGCTCCTCGACCTTGGTGACGGGCACCCCGGCGGCGGCGATCTTCGAGGCGGTCGAGCCGGTGGAGACGAGTTCGACGCCCGCCTCGTGCAGCCCGCGCGCGAGCTCTTCCAGGCCGGTCTTGTCGTAGACGCTGATGAGAGCGCGCTTGATGGGGCGCTGCGCGGCGTCGTTCGCGTTCGCGGCGTTGTTCGCTTCGGCGGTCACGGGATAAGAACCTTTCGTCCCTCAATGCGGTAGCCGTGCCGGGCCAGACGCCCCACGACATCGACGAGCAGCGTGCGCTCGACTTCCTTGATGCGCTCGTGCAGAGCGCTCTCGTCGTCCTCGTCCCGGACCTCGACCACGCCCTGGGCGATGATCGGGCCGGTGTCGACGCCGTCGTCGACGAAGTGGACGGTGCAGCCGGTGACCTTCACGCCGTACGCGAGCGCGTCGCGCGCACCGTGGGCCCCCGGAAAACTGGGCAGCAGCGCGGGGTGCGTGTTCACGAACCGCCCGCCGAAGCGCGCGAGGAACTCCTTCCCCACGATCTTCATGAACCCGGCGGAGACCACCAGGTCGGGGCCGTGCGCGTCCGTCGCCTCCGCAAGGGCCGCGTCCCACTCGTCGCGGGTCGCGTGGTCCTTCACCCGGCAGACAAAGGTCGGGATCCCGGCGCGCTCGGCGCGCTCCAGGCCCGCGATGCCGTCACGGTCGGCGCCCACGGCGACGATCTCGGCGCCGTAGCCCTCCGTCCCCTCGGCGCGGATGGTGTCGATCAGGGCCTGGAGATTCGTGCCCGACCCGGACACCAGCACGACGAGGCGCTTGGGGCGCGCGACCACAGCGCTCTTGGCCACAACGGGGCCCTTTCTCGGAGGATGCGTCTTCGAAGGTGCGTCTTCGACGACGTGTCTTTGTACGGTCGTACGAAGGCTTCGGGTCCCGCGATACGGGGAACCCTACGAAGCGGCCGACCGCCAGCAACGATACCGGCACCCGGAACCGCCCCTCACGGGACGGGGGCGCGGGCGGAAGGTAGCGTCTGTGGGGAAGCGCCTGAATACCAAAGAACGCCGCGTTGTCGAGCCGCACAACGGCTCTGCCACGGCCCTGCCAAGGGCCCTACCAAGGGGAAGACGCACACCTGATGCCGGACCGTAGCCGCCCTTCGTCTCCGCCGCAGGACCCGGAATCCCAGGGACCGGAGTCCCGGGGCTCGGGCGCCCAGGGAACGGGCAAGGACGACGACAACCCCTTCGCGCCGCCGCCCGAGGGGACACCGGACCGGCCGTGGCAGCCGCGCCGCCCCTCGGACGACTCCGCCCCTGACGGCGACGGTTCCGGCGGCAGCCAGGGTTCCCCCTGGGGAAGCCAGTGGAGCGACCGTCAGCCCGGCCGCTCCCAGGGCGGCTTCGGCGACCGGCCCCGCCAGCAGAACGGCCCCGGCCAGGAGGGCCCGTCGGCGCCCGGCGGCGGCAACAACGGCGGCGGCATGCGCTGGGACCCGACGGACCCGGCCCAGCGCCGCGCGCGGTACGCCCTGCTCTCCGGCATGTGGGGCTTCTTCTTCGCCCTGTTCGGCTGGCGGTACGTCGCGCTGCTGCTCGGCGCGCTCGCGGTGATGTGGGCCGTCCAGGCGCTGCGGGCGAAGAAGCGCACGCCGGATCCGACGGCTCCGGCACCGGCAGCGGCGCAGGCGCCGGACGCCGCCCCGCCGACCGCCACGACCACCACGACCGCCGCCCGGCCGCCGCAGGCCGAACCGGCGACGAGCACGAGGCCGCAGACGACGGCCGCGATCAGCGGCCTGGTGACGGGTGCGCTCGCGCTCCTCATGGTGGCCGGTACGTTCACGGCGCAGCTGGTGTACCGGGACTACTACACGTGCGTGGACGACGCGCTGACCAGCGCGTCGCAGCAGTCCTGCGAGGACCTGCTGCCGAAGCAGCTGCGGCCGCTCCTGGGCGAGCAGGACTAGCTGAACTCAGAGGGGCTGAGGGGACTCAGAGGGACTCCGGGGGCCGCGTCTGCCGCTCCCAGAGTCGCTCCCCCTCCTCCTTGAGCGCCTGCCAGCGCGCCTCGCGGGCGGCTTCGTCGTACCAGGAGGGGGGCGGGGTCGGCGGCGGGGGTCCGGAGGGCTCGTACGAGGGGTTCGGCGTCTCCGGGGGTTCGTGGACCTCCAGGATCTTGGGGTCTTCTAGCGGCTCCGGGATTGCCGTCGGCTCTGGCTCGCCCTCCTCCGGAACACCGCCGACGGCAGGCTCAGCCGCCTCAGCCGCCCGCCCGTGCCACGGAAGCCGGACGTGCGGGATCCAGGGCCGCGCCTTCTGAGGACGCGGCAGCCGCAGTGAAGGCAGCGTGAGCCGCGGCAGCCGCACCCGCCGCTTCTCACCGGAAAGCCCGGCCGCCCCGACTGCCCCAGACAGCCCGGTCACCCCGGCTGCCCCAGACGACCCGGCCGCCCCGAATCCCCCGGACAGCCTGGCCGCCCCAGACAGCCCAGTCACTCCGGCTGCCCCAGTCACTCCAGCTGCCCCAGACGACCCGATCACCCCGGGCACCCCGGCCACCCCCCGCTCCCCACCGGACGCCACCCTCTCCACTCCCTCCGGCAGGTCCAGCCGCTGCCTCCGCCTCCGCAGCCGCCACGCCCGCAGCCCGAGCGCCACCGGCACGCCGACCAGCAGCGACCAGCCCAGCGCCGCCGCCCCGGTCTGCCACCACACCGGGCCGAAATCGGACAGCACCGCCACACCCATCGGCCCGCCCGCGAGCGCCGCGAGGCCCGCCGCCGCCGTCCCGCACACCACCGACGCCATCGCCGCGCCCGCGGCCGTCCGGCCCCGCGACCACACCTCGTTCGGCTCGCCCGAGCCCGACGCGGGCGCCGCCGCCCGGACCACGCACCACGCGATCGCGAGCCCCGCGCCCACCGGCACCGCCGCGGCCGACCAGGTCAGCGGCGAGCCGGGCCCCGCCGTCGGCAGCGCCGCGAGCAGCGGGAAGGGCGGCAGCAGGGGCGCCGCGCCCGCGGTGAGGGGCCCGGCGACGGTTCCCGTGCCGAGCGCGAAGCCGGGGCCGAGACCGTAGGCGGCGCCCCACACCGCGGCGTTCGGGACCAGCGCGAGGGCCAGCAGAAGCACCGCGAGCCGCCCCGACCACACGTCTGTCACCTGCGTGAACGACGTCTGCACCGGCCCCGCGTGCAGCACGAGCGACACCGCGACGAGCAGCGCACCGCCGCCCACGAGGACGCCGGTGGCTGCCGCCCCGGCCCGGACGACGGCCACCGCGAGGCGGCGGGCGAGGAAGCCTCGTACGAGAGCGGCACGGAGCGAGACCCGTACCCCCTCCGGCAGGGCGGCCAGCGGGCGGCGCAGGGCCGCGGGGAGCGGCCCGTGCGGGCGTCCGCGGGCCGTCCACACGCCGAGCCCGGCCGCGCCCGCCGCGAGGACCGGCACGTGCACGGCCGCGCTGATCCAGTCGGGCCGCAGCTCGCCGCCCGCCGCGTACAGCGCCGCGGCCACGCCGACCAGCAGATACCCGGCCACCACCCCGGACCACGCCGTGCGCGCCGCGTGCCCGCGGCCCTCGGGCGCCGCCGCGTCCCGTGCCGCCCGGTGCAGCAGCCAGCCCGGCAGGACGACGAGCAGCAGCGGCGTCACGCCGACCGGCGCGGGCGCCCCGGAGAGCGTGTCCGTCCTGATCAGGTCCGTGCCGTGGGCCAGCAGCCACAGCCCGGCGGCGACGTGCAGCGCGCCGTCGGGACCGCTGTCCGGGTAGGGCGAGCTGATCCACAGCACCATCACCAGTACGGCGAACGAGCCGAGTCCGAGGCCCGCGGCGATGGCCCCGCCCAGCACGCAGGTGGCCAGAGCGGGAGAACGGTCGCGGGCCCGTCCGCGCAACGGTTCCACGGGCGGCGACGAGGCGTGGGGATCGGTCGTCTGGGTCACCCGGCCATGCTCCCAACGACACGCGCTTTATTCCCGTAACAGGCGAATATCGGATGTGTCGCTCAATATATGTTTATGTACTTTTTCGTACGGCAGATCGGCTGCGCCCGGCCCGCCCGCCGTACGTCGGCCCACGGTGCGGAGATTCCGAGATGCCCCAGAGCCCTGCCCCGCCTCTGCCGTCCCCCAAGGAACGCCGCAGGCTGCGCGAGGCGAAGTCGCTGAGCCAGGCCGATCTCGCGGCGAAGGTCGGCGTCACTCGCGAAACGGTCCGCTCCTGGGAAACGGGTCGCACCAGCCCGCGCGGCCGCAAGCGCGAGGCGTACGCGAAGCTCCTGAACGCGGTCGCGGCGGAACAGGCAGCGGCGGAGACGGCACCGCGGAAGCCAGGGCGGGCGAAGCCCCCCGTCGGTGCCGTCGGTACCGACGGCGGCAGATCGAGATCGCGCCCCCAGCAGCCGACCAAGCGCGCGGCGAAGCCACGGACCCCGGCCCCGCTGGCGGCAGCCGCCCCCGCCGCCCACGGCCACAGCAACGGCCGCGTCCGTCCGCTGCCGGTCCGGGTGACGAAGCCCGAGGCACCCCGGGAGCCCCGGGAGCCCCGGGAGCCGGGCCTCACCCCCGCCCAGGCCTTCGACGCCCTCTGCGCAGGCTGCGCCCCCGGCCTCGTACGCCAGACGTATCTGCTCACCGGACGGCGGGGCCTCGCCCAGGAGTCGGTCGAGCGCGCCTTCCAGCTGGCCTGGCAGCGCTGGCCCGAGGTGGCGGTCGACCGGGACCCGGCCGGGTGGGTCCGCGCGGCGGCGTACGAGTACGCGATGTCCCCCTGGCACCGCTTCCGGCCCAGCCAGCGCCACCCGGACGCCCCGCCCGCGCAGCCCGCCGACCGCGCCTTCCTCGACGTACTCCTGAGCCTGCCGCCCGCCCAGCGCCGCACCCTGATGCTCTACGACGGTGTCGGCCTCGACCTGCCCGAGACCGCGGCCGAGACGGAGGCGAGCACGCCCGCCGCCGCGAACCGCCTCCTGCACGCGCGCGAGGCGATCGCCGAACGGCTGCCCGACCTGGCGGACCCCGAGGTCCTTCACCAGCGCCTCGGCGAGGTCGGCAAGGCCGAGAAACTGCGGCTCCCGAGGGCCGAACGCGTCCGCACCGGCAGCGAGCACCGCGCGCGCTTCTGGACGCGCGCCGCCATCGCGTTCACGGCGCTGATCATCGGGGCGACGGCGCTGACCCTGAAGAACGCGCCCACGCACTACGAGCCCCCACAGGCCCCCGGCCGCGCCATCAGCGGAGTACCGCCCCGCATGGGCCCGGGCCCCCTCACCTACCAGGACACCACCCTCCGCGAAAAACTCCGCGCAGAACTCACGAACGGCGAAGAACGCCTTACCCCACAGGCGGAATAGCCAGGGCGCGGGGCACATTCCAGGGGCGCGGGGAACTGCGCGACAAGCCCCCACGCACCCGCACCCGCAGCCGAAGCCGCAGCCGCAGCCGCAGCCGCAGCCGCAGCCGAAAACCAAAAAGTGGGCCCGCACCGAAAAGGCGCGGGCCCACTTTCAACACTGCTCAACCGACGGACGTCAGCCCGCCAGGATCTCGCGCGCCAGCTTCGCCGTCTCGGTCGGCGTCTTGCCGACCTTGACGCCGGCGGCCTCGAGGGCCTCCTTCTTCGCGGCGGCCGTGCCGGAGGAGCCGGAGACGATGGCGCCCGCGTGGCCCATCGTCTTGCCCTCGGGGGCGGTGAAGCCCGCGACGTAGCCGACGACCGGCTTCGTCACGTTCGCCTTGATGAAGTCCGCCGCGCGCTCCTCCGCGTCGCCGCCGATCTCGCCGATCATGACGATCAGGTCGGTGTCGGGGTCGGCCTCGAACGCCTCGAGGGCGTCGATGTGCGTCGTACCGATAACCGGGTCGCCGCCGATGCCGACGGCCGAGGAGAAGCCGATGTCACGGAGCTCGTACATCATCTGGTACGTCAGCGTGCCGGACTTCGAGACCAGGCCGATGCGGCCCGGCTTGGTGATGTCGCCCGGGATGATGCCCGCGTTCGACTGACCCGGCGTGATCAGACCCGGGCAGTTCGGGCCGATGATGCGGGTCTTGTTGCCCTTCGACTTCGCGTACGCCCAGAAGGCGGCGGAGTCGTGGACGGCGATGCCCTCGGTGATGACGACGGCGAGGGGGATCTCCGCGTCGATCGCCTCGACGACGGCGGCCTTGGAAAAGGCCGGCGGCACGAAGAGGACGGACACGTTGGCGCCCGTGGCCTCCATGGCCTCCTTGACCGTGCCGAAGACCGGCACCTCGGTGCCATCGAAGTCGACCTTCGTGCCCGCCTTGCGCGGGTTCACGCCGCCGACGATGTTGGTGCCGTCACCCAGCATGAGCTTGGTGTGCTTCATGCCCGTGGCACCGGTCATGCCCTGGACGATGACCTTGCTGTCCTTGTTGAGGAAGATAGCCATGGCTGTTCTGTCCCTCGTCCCTTACTTCGCGGCCGCGAGCTCGGCGGCCTTGTCGGCCGCGCCGTCCATGGTGTCCACACGCTGCACGAGCGGGTGGTTGGCGTCGCTCAGGATCTTGCGACCCAGCTCCGCGTTGTTGCCGTCGAGGCGCACGACCAGCGGCTTCTCGACCTTCTCGCCCTTCGAGGCGAGCAGCTCGAGGGCCTGCACGATGCCGTTGGCGACCTCGTCGCACGCGGTGATGCCACCGAAGACGTTGACGAAGACGGACTTGACGTCCGAGTCGCCGAGGATGATCTCCAGGCCGTTCGCCATGACCTCGGCGGAGGCGCCGCCACCGATGTCGAGGAAGTTGGCGGGCTTCACGCCACCGTGGTTCTCACCGGCGTACGCGACGACGTCCAGGGTCGACATGACCAGACCGGCACCGTTGCCGATGATGCCGACCTCGCCCTCGAGCTTGACGTAGTTGAGGCCCTTGGCCTTGGCGGCAGCCTCGAGCGGGTTGGCTGCCTCCTTGTCCTCGAGGGCCTCGTGGTCGGCCTGGCGGAAGTCGGCGTTCTCGTCGAGCGAGACCTTGCCGTCCAGGGCCAGGATGCGGCCGTCCTTGGTCTTCACCAGCGGGTTGACCTCGACGAGGAGCGCGTCCTCGGCGACGAAGGTGTCCCACAGGGTCACCATGGCCTCGGCGACACCCTCGGCCACGTCGGCCGGGAACTTCGCCTGGGCCACGATCTCGCGGGCCTTCTCGATGTCAACGCCCTCGACGGCGTTGACCGGGACCTTCGCGAGGGCCTCGGGGGTCTTCTCCGCGACCTCCTCGATGTCCATGCCGCCCTGCACCGACGCCATGGCGAGGAAGGTGCGGTTGGTGCGGTCGAGGAGGTACGAGACGTAGTACTCCGCCTCGATCTCCGGGGACAGCTCGGCGATCATCACCTTGTGGACCGTGTGGCCCTTGATGTCCATCCCGAGGATGTCCGTCGCGCGAGCGACGGCCTCGTCCGGGTTCGCCGCCAGCTTCACGCCGCCGGCCTTGCCGCGGCCACCGACCTTCACCTGTGCCTTGACGACCGACTTGCCGCCCAGCTTCTCGGTGGCCTCGCGCGCCGCC
Source organism: Streptomyces sp. NPDC042371 (assembly GCF_056437465.1). Taxonomy (NCBI): domain Bacteria; kingdom Bacillati; phylum Actinomycetota; class Actinomycetes; order Kitasatosporales; family Streptomycetaceae; genus Streptomyces; species Streptomyces sp. NPDC042371. The sequence goes on from NZ_JBWKAP010000002.1 coordinate 648,373, forward strand.
TCAGGCGTGTCGATGACTTCACCGGCCAGCACCGGTACACCGTGCTTGGCGAAGAGGTCCCTCGCCTGGTACTCGAACAGGTCCACGCGCGTCCGTCCCTTTTCCGTGATCTCGCTGCGATCTCGCTGCTTTGTGGTCAGCTGTCTGCGTGGGCGTGCCGCGGAGGGCAACGTGACTGCGCTGTCACAAGGGAGGCGTAGGACGGAGTCCGGTACGCGGCATGTCCGTCTCGCAGGTTATCGCCGCGGGACGTAGGTCCCTAAATCGCAGATCACATTTGGGCGGTGATGACGGTCACAGATCGCGTGGTCACCGCGGCAAAACCGGCCGCCGCCGCGGTGGCCGGGCGGCCCCTGGGGTGTCGGAGACCACCTGTTTGCTCTGGTTGCTCACGCGATCGGCAGGGGAAGTGGCCTCTTCTCGATCGCCGCGGCCATCACCTCCGGGAAGAGGTCAGGAGTGCAGGCGAAGGCGGGCGCGTCCAGTGCCGCGAGCGCCGCGGCGTGCTCGCGGTCGTACGCGGGCGTCCCCTCGTCGGAGAGTGCGAGCAACGTCACGAACTGCACTCCGGACGACTTCATCGCCGCGACCCGCTTCAGCATCTCGTTGCGTATGCCTCCTTCGTAGAGGTCGCTGATGAGGACGACGACCGTGTCGGCGGGCCGGGTGATCTGTGACTGGCAGTACGCGAGCGCACGGTTGATGTCCGTGCCGCCGCCCAGCTGTGTGCCGAACAGGACGTCCACCGGGTCGTCGAGCTGATCGGTGAGGTCGACGACGTTCGTGTCGAAGACGACGAGCCGCGTGTCGAGCGACCGCATCGAGCCGAGCACGGCACCGAACACCGAGGCGTAGACGACGGAGGCGGCCATCGACCCCGACTGGTCGATGCAGAGGATGACCTCCTTCTTCACGGACTGCGATGCCCGCCCGTACCCGACGAGCCGCTCGGGCACGATCGTCTTGTACTCCGGCAGGTAGTTCTTGAGGTTGGCCGCGATCGTGCGGTTCCAGTCGATGTCGTGGTGGCGCGGCCTGCTGACGCGGGCGCTGCGGTCGAGCGCTCCGGTGAGCGTGGAACGGGTCCGCGTCGCGAGCCGCTTCTCCAGGTCTTCGACGACCTTGCGCACGACGGCCCGCGCGGTCTCCTTGGTGGTCTCGGGCATGGCCTTGTTGAGCGAGAGCAACGTGCCCACCAGGTGCACGTCCGCCTCGACGGCCTCCAGCATCTCCGGCTCCAGGAGGAGCGTGGAGAGCCCCAGCCGGTCGATGGCGTCGCGCTGCATGACCTGCACGACGGAGGAGGGGAAGTACGTCCGGATGTCCCCGAGCCAGCGCGCCACGGACGGCGCCGACGCCCCCAGCCCCGCGGACCGCTCCCGCCCCCGGGCACCCGTCTCCTCCCTCGCTCCCCCGTACAACGCACCGAGGGCACCATCCATAGCCGCGTCCCGCCCCCCAAGCACACACCCCGTCCCGTCGCCCCCTTCACCCCCCAACACAAGCCGCCACCGCCGCATCCGCTCATCGGCAACACCAGGTTCTCCTGTCACCTTGGCCACCCCGGCTCCCCTGGTCACCCCGTTCATCCCGCCACCCCCATGTAGTCGTCGCTGTAGGACTCCGCTGCCCGCGTCCCCGCTTCCGCTTCTCTGCGCCGCCCCGCCTCCGCTTCTGTTTCCGCCTCAGCCTCTCCATCCGGATCCGCCCCCGTCGGCAGGCCGAGAAGCAGGCGCACGATCGGCACGACCGCGTCCGCGCGCGTGGGGTCGAGTTCCCCGGCGAAACCGGGCAGTCCCCCTGCGTCCGCGTCCGCGCCACCGGTGCCGGTCCCGGCAGGGCCCCCCATCGGCCCCCTCCGCACCAACTCCCCCAACGTCCGCCGCACCCCCGGCTCGTACGCCGAGAACGTGCGTCGCAGCAGCGGCAGTACGTCGGTGAAGGCGCCGTCCGACACCCCGCTCAGCCAGTCGTCGACCAGCCCCAGCAGCCGCTCGTCGTGCACTAGCAGCATCCCGCCCCCGGAGCCGCCCCCGACGAACCCCTCGATCCAGGCGGCTCCTTCGGCGGGCGCGCTCCCCCGGGACAGCGCGAGCCCCATGAGCCGGGCGACTTCCTCGTCCCCCAGTTCCCCGCCGTCCAGCAGCAGCCGCACGCAACGCCCCCGCACGACCCCGGCGACGGAATCCCGCTGAGCGAGCGCCCTCAGTACGGAGTGCCACCGCGCGCGGACCCCGTGCGCCGCACCCGCACCCTCCGAGCGGCCCGGGCCGAACTCCCCGAGCAGGCCCACCGCCTGGTGCACCGCGTCGACGTGCCGCCGCATCTCCAGGGCCGCGTCCGCGTCCAGCCCCGCGCACGCGGGCGGCAACCCGACGAAGATCCGCTCGGCGAGCCCGAGGGCGACCTCACCGAGGGCCTCCGTGCCCGTCCCCCGGACATCCCCGTACCGAAGGGACCGCACCAGCGCGGGCAGCGCCTGCGCGAGGTGCCCGACGTCCGCGTCCAGCGCCGCCCGGTCCGCCAGCACCCGCATCACCACGGGCAACGCGTCCGACAGCTCCGCCAGCAGGCACCGCTCGGCGAGCGCCGTGACGTCGGCGAGCGCCCCCGCGTCGACCGCGTCGGACGACGCCTTGCCCGTGGCCGCGCCCAGGACCGTGGTCCCCCACACCCCCGCCTCGGCGACCCGCACGGCGAGCTCCGGCTCCCACCGCAGCCGCCAGGTCTCCCGGAACGTCCCCGTACTCCCCCGGGACGCCACCGGCTCGCCCCAGCCGATGCCGAGGAGCCGCAGCCGGTGCAGCAGCCTGCTGCGCCCGGCGTCCGTCTCCTTGCGGAGGTCGAGCTCCAACTCCCGCTCCAGCGCCTCCGGTTTGAGCCGCAGCCTGCGCTGCAGCTTCGTGAGGTCCCGCTGCAACGGCACCGCGGGCGCCGCCTCGGGCACCTCGCCCAGCACGTCCCCGACGACGAGCTTGTCGTGCACGAGCGCGAGCGGTACGTCCGAGCCCTCGCACAGCACCGCCCGCACCGCATCGGTCGTCTCGGTGAGCCCGGCCAGCGGCCTCCCCCGCATCGCGGCCAGCGTGTCGGCGAGCCGCACCGCCTCGATGACGTGCGCGGACGAGACGAGCCTGTCCTCGTCGCGCAGCAGCCGGGCGACCTTCGTCAACCAGCGCTCGACGGGCCGGTCGGGCGCGTCGAACAGGTGGGCGTACCACCCGGGCGAGGTGATCCCCGCCCCGTACCCGCTGGCGCGCGAGAGCCGACGGTGGGTCCACGGCACCCACGTCATCTCGGCCTTCACCTTGGGCAGCCCCTTGAGCAGGGCACGGTCGGCGGCCACGGTGGTCTTCTGCCGCAGCGCGGGAACGTGCCACGCCCCGCAGACCACGGCGACCCGCTCGGGCCCGAACTCCCGTTGCGCGGCCCGCACCTGGAGCCTCATGTACGCCTCGCGCACGAGGTCACGGGCGTGCCCCCCGTCCCCGTTGGCCTCGCGCAGCGCCCCCATCGCCTCGCCCAGCGCCTCGAACGGAGCGAACGCGTCGTCGGCCGCCCCCCGGTGCTCGACGACGTCCTCCCACCAGCGCTCGGGGTCGTCGTAGCCCGCGGTCTCGGCGAGGACACCGAGAGGGTCGACCCGCACGTCCCCCTCGTCCCCGCCCTCGCTCTCCCCCTCATCCCCGTCCCCCTCGTCCCCGCCCTCCGCGCGGAGGGCGAGCGAGTGCGCCGCAGGCAGGTCGATGAAGCGCACCGGCACCCCGTGCCGGAGGGCCCATCGGATGGCGACCCATTCCGGCGAGAACCCGGCGAGCGGCCAGAACGCCGAACGGCCCGGCTCGTCCACCACGTGCGCGAGCAGCGCGACCGGCGGCCGCATCCCCTCGTCGGCGGCCAGCTCCACCAGGGCGTCGGCCTCCGGCGGCCCCTCCACGAGGACGACGCCCTGGTGGAGGGACCGCCTCGCGTCGAGCGCGGCCCGCACGGCACGCGCCGATCCCGGACCGTGGTGCCGCACCCCGAGCAGCAGCGGCTCCTGCGCCCCCGTCATGCGCTCACCTCTCGGCACGCGCGGTAGAAGTCCTTCCAGCCGTCGCGCTCACGCACGACCGCTTCGAGGTACTCCTGCCAGATCACCCGGTCCGCCGCCGGGTCGCGGACGACCGCGCCGAGGATGCCCGCCGCGATGTCGCCCGCGCGCAGGACGCCGTCTCCGAAGTGGGCGGCCAGAGCCAGGCCGTTGGTGACGACGGAGATCGCCTCGGCCGTGGACAGCGTGCCGCTGGGCGACTTCAGCTTCGTACGCCCGTCCGCCGTGACGCCGTCGCGCAGTTCGCGGAAGACGGTGACGACACGCCGTATCTCGTCGATGCCCTCGGGGCCTGCGGGCAGGTCGAGGGAGCGGCCGATCTGGTCGACGCGGCGCGAGACGATGTCGACCTCGGCGTCGGCGCTCTCCGGCAGCGGCAGGACGACGGTGTTGAAGCGGCGGCGCAGGGCGCTCGACAGGTCGTTGACGCCGCGGTCGCGGTCGTTGGCCGTGGCGATGAGGTTGAAGCCGCGCACGGCCTGCACCTCCTGACCCAGCTCCGGAATGGGCAGCGTCTTCTCCGACAGGATCGTGATCAGCGTGTCCTGCACGTCCGCCGGGATACGGGTCAGCTCCTCGACGCGCGCCGTCATGCCCTCGGCCATCGCCCGCATGACGGGGCTGGGCACGAGCGCGTCGCGGCTGGGGCCGTGGGCGAGCAGCTGGGCGTAGTTCCAGCCGTACCGGATGGCTTCCTCGGGGGTGCCCGCCGTGCCCTGCACGAGCAGCGTCGAGTCGCCGCTGACCGCGGCCGCGAGGTGCTCGGACACCCAGGTCTTGGCCGTGCCCGGCACGCCGAGCAGGAGCAGGGCGCGGTCAGTGGCGAGGGTGGTGACGGCGACCTCGACGATGCGGCGCGGTCCCACGTACTTCGGCGAGATCACTGTGCCGTCGGGCAGGGTCCCGCCGAGCAGGTAGGTGGCGACGGCCCACGGCGAGAGCTTCCAGCGCTGCGGGCGCGGCCGGTCGTCCTGCGCGGCCAGCGCGGCCAGTTCGGCGGCGAAGGCGTCCTCGGCGTGTGGCCGGAGCACCTGCGCGGCGTCGGCGGAACCGGGCGCGGGCGCCGACGGATTCGCGGTCGCGGACGTCGTCGAGTCGACGGAAACGGTCATGGAGCGATCCCCCTCCAGCTCGTCCGGACGCATCTGGCCCGGCGATGTTCCCACCGTGCACCACGCCACTGACAATCGACCTTCGCACGCCGCTGAGCTGCACAAATGCGCGGCACCGAACCGATTGTCAGTGGTGGCACCTACCTTCGAGACATGACTCAGCAGGGGGTGCGCTGGACGGCGGATCAGGTGCTCGCACTGGCTCCTGACGCCCCGTCACGCAAGGCGGGAAGCAAACTCGGCGTCGCCGGCCCTTGGTCGGAGGCGGGCAGTTCTGACGAGGGGACGGTGTGGGGGCTGTGCAAGGGCAGTGGCAGCAAGCCGTATCAGACGGTCGTCGACATCGCGGACGCCGCGGGCCCGGCGTACAAATGCAGTTGCCCGAGCCGCAAGTTCCCGTGCAAGCACGCGCTGGGGCTGCTGCTGGTCTGGGCGGGCGCGGACGGCACCGTGCCGCCGGGCGGGGAGCCACCGGCCTGGGCCGAGGCGTGGCTGGCGACGCGCCGCAAAAGAGCGGAGACCAAGCGGAGTTCGGCCACCACGCCCGCTGCCTCCGCCACGGCCGACCCTGAGGCGGCGCGCAGGCGGGCGGAGAAGCGGGCCGAGCGCATCACCGCGGGGGCGACGGAGCTGGAACAGCGCCTGGCCGACCTGATCCGCGGCGGCACGGCATCGGCCGAGCAGTCGGGGTACGGACTGTGGGAGGAGACGGCGGCCCGCATGGTCGACGCCCAGGCCCCGGGACTGGCGGCAAGAGTCCGCGAGTTGGGTGCCATCCCGTCCTCGGGATCCGGCTGGCCCGTGCGTCTTCTGGAGGAGTGTGCACTGCTCCACCTGCTCGACCAGGGCTGGCTCCACCGCGACCGGCTGCCTGCCGGGCTGGCGGCGACGGTCCGTTCCCGGGTCGGTCTGCCCGCCCGGCCGGAGGGCCTGCCGGTGCGGGACCGCTGGCTGGTCCTCGCCCAGTACGACACGGCGGACAGCAGACTCACCACGCGCCGCATATGGCTGTACGGCACGGATTCCGGCCGCACCGCGCTCCTTCTCTCCTACGGGGCGGCGGGTCGTGCGCCCGCGCTCGCGCTGCCGGTGGGCCTGGTGCTCGATGCCGAGGTGACCGGGTATCCGGGCGCGGGGCAGCTGCGGGCTGACCTGGGCGAGCAGTTCACGGCGCCGACGCCCGCCACGCACCGGCCACCGGGCGTGCGTCCGGAGGAGGCGACCGCTCGCTACGGCGCGGCGCTCCAGGACGACCCCTGGCTGGAGTCCTGGCCGGTGACGCTCGCCGAAGTGATACCGACCCGGACCCAGGACTCCTGGCAACTGGCCGACCCGACAGACGACTCGGCCCTCCCCCTCGCACCGTCCGCCGCATCCCGGCCCGGCCTGTGGCGTCTGGTCGCCCTGTCCGGGGGCGCACCACTGACGGTGTTCGGCGAGTGCGGCCACCAAGGCTTCACACCACTGGCGGCCTGGCCGAAGGGCTCAGGAGAGCAAGCCTCAGGAGAGACGTACGCAGGAGAGACGGTGTCGCTGTGCTGAAGAACGCACGACAGGAAACCACCCCGCCCACCGCACACCCCGCTCCCGCCGCACCCCCCTCCTGGGACGACCTGGTCACGGCGGCCTTGCTGGGCACCGAGCGCCGCGCACTGCCGACCGACGTGCACACTCCCGGCAAGGAGGCGCCGATCGCGCTCCTGGACGCGGCGGCGCTGCACACGGTGCGCCGCAGGGCGGGACTGCGCCCGGCCCCGGCCGCCGCACCGCCCGAGCCCGCGGCGGACGACCCCAGGCCACCGGTGCCCCCCGCGGCCAGGCGCAGGCTCGCGACGCTGCTCACCGATCAGGCCGGTTCCGGCGGCGGCGGTCGCAGGGGCGCGTCCCCCGACCTGATGGAGCTCCTGCCCCAGTGGCTGGCCCTGGCCAACGCGCGGGGGTACGGCGCCCCGCCCGAACTGCTGCCCGCGCTCCTGAACGCGGCCCGAGGCCGCACGGATCTGCGTCCCCAGGCCCTCACCTTCGCGGGCCCCCGGGCTCTGTGGCTGGCCCGTCTGAACCCCGACTGGAAGTTCGCGCTCCGCGCCACCCCGGGAGGCGGCGTGGCCCTCCCGTCCACGGATGACGCTCCGAAGGTCCAACAGCTGTGGGAGGAGGGCCTCTTCGCCGAGCGCGTCGCCCTCCTCACCGCGCTCCGCGCGTACGACGCCCGAGCGGCCCTGGACCTGCTCACGTCCACGTGGTCGACGGAGCGGGCGGAGGACCGCCTGATGTTCCTCGACTCCCTGCGCACCGGCCTGTCCGCCGCGGACGAGCCGTTCCTGGAGCAGGCCCTCACCGACCGCAGCCGCAACGTCCGCTGCACGGCGGCGGAGCTGCTGTCCGCCCTCCCCGACTCGGCCCTGGCAGGCAGGATGTCGACCCGCGCAGCCTCCTGTGTGGCCGTCGACCACACCTCCGACGCACCGACCCTCACGGTGGAGGCGCCGCACGAGTGCGACGCGGGCATGGAACGGGACGGCGTCACGCCCAAGCCCCCCACCGGCCGCGGCGAACGCTCCTGGTGGCTCGGCCAGTTGGTGGAGTCGGCCCCGCTCAGCACCTGGCAGCCCCGGCTCGGCAACCGCACGCCGACCGAGATCGTTGCGCTCCCGGTGGCCGACGACTGGCGGAGCGAGCTGCACGCCGCCTGGTGCCGTGCGGCGGTACGCCAGCGGGACGTGGCCTGGTCCAGGGCGCTGCTCGGCACCCCGGCGGCGCCCGACGCCGCGGGCCCGGGCGCGGTGTCGCTCGCCGAACGCGCCAAGCTCCTCGCCTCGCTGCCCGCCGCCGAACGGGCGGAGTGGGTAGCCGGTTTCATCGCGGCACACGGCCTGTCGGAGGCGTTCCAGCTGCTCGGCGTCTGCGCGGTCCCCTGGGCCGGGCCGCTGGGCCGCGCGGTGGTGGACTCCCTGAACATCGCCAGGGACGCGGGAAGTTACCCCTGGAGCTTCAGCGGCGTGATGGGCCTCGCGGAGCGCTGCCTGGACCCGTCGGAGGCGGTCCGCCTGGACGCGCTCACCGCGATCCCCGACGAGCCGGAGAACGCGTCACCGGGCGCGGGCGGCTACTGGTCGGAGGCGTTCCAGCGCCTCGTGACCACCCTTCGCCTACGCGCAGCGATACGCGACGAACTCCCGCCGCCGTGAAGCCTGTGACGGCCGTGAAGCATGTGACGGCCGTGTCACTCGTAACGGCCGTGGACCCCGTGACGCAGGGGCAGCGAGTACGGACATGTGCCCGCGGCCCCGCGCCCCCGCGCGTACGACTGAACCAGAGGGGGTCAGACGGCGGCCTGGCGCACGTTTCCGCGGACCCACTCCACGATCGACGTGGTGGTGGCCCCGGGCGTGAAGATCTCCGCGACACCCTTCTCCTTGAGCGGCGCGATGTCCGCCTCAGGGATGATGCCGCCGCCGAACACCTTGATGTCCTCCGCGTCCCGCTCCTTCAGAAGCTCCAGCACGCGCGCGAACAACGTGTTGTGCGCCCCCGAAAGGATGGAGAGCCCGATCGCGTCGGCGTCCTCCTGGATCGCGGTGTCCACCACCTGCTCGGGCGTCTGGTGCAGCCCGGTGTAGATGACCTCCATACCGGCGTCACGCAACGCCCGCGCAATGACCTTGGCCCCGCGGTCGTGCCCGTCGAGCCCCGGCTTGGCGACGACCACGCGGATCGGCCCGGCTGCCACACCCATCACTGCCTCCATGTACCGATATCCGTACCGACAACAGTCTGTCCCGGCACAGATACCCCGCACCGCACCGGCCGGGGAAGTAAACGAACGTTATCCCCAGCATCGCGCAAGCGGCAGTTTCACGGTGGAGAGCGAGGGGGAAATCACACGTGGGACACGTTCGCTGCGCGCCCATCCGCAACCGAGGGGTTCACGCTCCGCGTCCGGACCAGGCGCGAGGGGAGCCGCAACGAGACGCCGGGACACCACGCCGTCAGCCGCACGGCATGGTGATTCCGCACATCGGCGATGCAACGGGGGCACGGGGTCACCAGTGAACGGTGGCCGGGATCGCCATCGCACAGCCGTCTCCTCGGCCACGACTCCCCCTAGGGCACACGGGGGACAGAGGCGTCCTCCCGTGCGCCAATCGGGAGGTCGACGATGCCGTTCACAGGGACCCGCCCCTTTCGCCCGCTCGGCTCACTGCTGCCGAGAATCCTCGGCCTCGCCCCACTGCCCTCGCGCCCATCCCTCCCCGCGCTGCCGTCCCTCCCTGCGCTGCCTGCGCTGCCTGCCAAGGTCGCCGGTCTCTCCATCGCCCTCCTGAAAGCGACGGCCTTGGAGCTGACGATCCTCGCGGGCCACCTCCTCCTCTATCCCTCGGGCATCACCCAGGAACGCAGGGCCACCCCCGTCCAGCCGCCCCCAGGCGCCCCCCGCCTCCCGGCGGACGGCAGGCCACCGGTGCTCCTCCTGCACGGCTTCATCGACAACCGCTCCGTGTTCGTACTGCTCCGCCGCACCCTGGCCCAGCACGGCGGCCGCCGTGTGGAGTCCCTCAACTACTCCCCGCTGACCTGCGACATCCGGGGCGCCGCCGAGCTGCTCGGCCGCCATGTCGAGGAGCTCTGCGAACGCACGGGACACGCCCGGGTGGACGTCGTCGGGCACAGCCTCGGCGGCCTGATCGCCCGCTACTACGCGCAGCGGCTCGGCGGTGATGTCCGCGTCCGCACCCTGGTCACGCTCGGCACACCGCACGCGGGCACCCGCGTCGTGCCGCTCGCGAACGCGCACCCGATCGTCCGGCAGATGCGTCCCGGCTCCGACGTGATCGAGGAGCTCAAGGAACCGGCGCCGGGCTGCCGCACGCAGTTCGTGAGCTTCTGGAGCGATCTGGACCAGATCATGGACCCGTTGGAGACGGCCTGCGTCGACCACCCCGATCTGACCGCGCAGAACGTCCGCGTGACCGGAATCGGCCATCTCGCCCTGCCGGTGCACCCCGCGGTCGCGAACGGGATCCGTCAGGCACTCGACCTGGCGAACCCGGGAGCCGACGCCAAGAGCGCGCCGGGCGGGCTGACGGTCGCCTGAACCGCCACATCTATCGAACGGATCTCGAACGCAGGGCCAAGGCTGTGCCCGCAGTCCGCCGAAAGGCGGCCGAATGCCCGTTTCCTGAAACCACGAAACCTGCCGAAGATTGTCGCGCCCGTATACCGCCGGGTACAGTCACCGCACTGCTCTGCCCCTGCTGCCGAGGCGAAAGAGAAGTTGGTGAACGACCGTCACCCGTCGGGGAGCTCGATCCCCCCGTCCTCGGCACCCGGCGCCGACTACGCGCACTACGCGACGTACGACCAACAGAGTGCCCAGCACAACGGCTACGGCTACGACACCCATTCCACCGGCAGCTTCGACACCGGGACGTTCGCGACCGACCCCCTCTTCGGCGACATGCCGGGCGGCGGCCACGACACGGGCCAGTGGGCGACCACGGGCTCCCAGCAGACGGCCACCTACGACGCGTACGCGGCGCAGTACTACGCCGCTACGTACGACTCAGGCAGCTACGACACCGGCTCGATGTGGTCGACCGGCGGCTATCAGCAGGTCGCCGACATTCCGTCGCAGCCGGGCCCCGACTCCACGGGCCAGTGGGACACCACCGCCTGGAACCAGGCCCCGTCGGACGGCCCGCAGACCGGTCAGTGGGACACGCAGACCTTCGACACCGGTGCGTACGACGCGACGGCGTGGAACTCGCCCGACGCGCACGGCACCCAGGAGGCGCACGACGCGCCCGACCTGCTCGGCGCCCCCGTTCCGCACGACGCGGCCCAGCCGTACGAGACCGACGCCGACACCGACACCGCGTACGACCCCGCGGACCCCGAGTCGGCAGCGGACTCCCGCAGTGCCGCGCCCCGCGCCTCCCGCGGGAAGCGCGGCGGACCCGCCGGGGACAGCCGGTCGAGGACCCGCCGCCGCACCCCCGCCAAACGCTCCGCCCTCCTCACCGTCGCGGTGCCCTCGGCCTGTGTGATGGGCGTCGCCGGAGTGGCCGCCGCCTCCGTGGGCAACTTCGGCGGGGACGACACCAAGGAGACGACGGCGTCGGCCCCGGACCCCACGTCCGTGCAGCCCTCCGCCGCCAACAACAAGCTGGACACCCAGCTGGCGAACCTCTCCGCGGACGCGGGCGACTTCGCGGACCGCGCGAGCCGCACGCAGGAACGTATCGACCTCAAGGCCGAGAAGGCGGCCGCCGAGAAGAAGGCGGCGGCGGAGGCGGCGCGCAAGGAGCGGCTGCGGCCCAAGTTCGCCCTGCCGGTCAAGCAGCACGGCCTCAGCGCGCAGTTCGGCCAGGCGGGCGTCAACTGGATGTCAGCGCACTCCGGAATCGACTTCCCGGTGTCCTACGGCACCGAGGTCCTCGCCGCGACCGACGGCACCGTCTCCACGAAGTGGAACAGCGCCTACGGCAACATGGCGATCGTCACCGCGAAGGACGGCACGGAGACGTGGTACTGCCACCTCTCCACGCACAAGATCTCCAGCGGTCCCGTGAAGGCGGGCGAGGCCATCGCCTTCTCCGGGAACTCCGGCAACTCCACGGGCCCCCACCTGCACTTCGAGGTGCGGCCCGCCGGCGGCTCGGCGATCGACCCGCTGCCGTGGCTGCGCAGCCACGGCCTCGACCCGACGTAACTCCGGCCGCCGCGGCCCGCGTTACAACTTCTCCACCGGCGCATACCGCAGCAGGAGACGCTTCGGCTTGGGCTCGCCGAAGTCCACCGTCGCCTCGGCGTTCGACCCCGTCCCCTTCACCCCGACCACGGTCCCGAGACCGAACTGGTCGTGCGTGACACGGTCACCGACGGCGAGCGACACCACCGGCTTCTCCGACGCGCGGCGCGTGGCGAAGCCTTGCGCGCCGCCGGAACGCGAGCGCGACGAGGACAGCGACGAGGCGATGCCCGCGGCAGGTCCGGACGAGGCCGGTGCGCCGACCGAGCCGGTCCGCTTCCAGTCCAGGTGCGCGTCCGGGATCTCCTCCAGGAAGCGGGACGGCGGGTTGTACGACGGCTGGCCCCAGGCGCTGCGCATCGAGGACCGCGTCAAGTAGAGCCGTTCACGCGCGCGCGTGATGCCCACGTACGCAAGGCGACGCTCCTCCTCCAGCTCCTTGACCTGCCCGAGAGAGCGCATGTGCGGGAAGACGCCGTCCTCCATGCCGGTCAGGAACACGACGGGGAATTCGAGGCCCTTGGCGGTGTGCAGGGTCATGAGCGTGATGACTCCGGAGCCGTCGTCCTCCTCGTCGGGGATCTGGTCGGAGTCGGCGACCAGGGCGACACGCTCCAGGAAGTCCGAGAGCGTACCGGCCGGAGCCGCACCCTCACCCGGATCGCCCTCACCCTCGCCCGCGTCACCCGCGCCCGCTTCGCCCTCTGCCTGAGCGCCGTCCGCCACCTGAGCGTCGTCCGCCGCCTGACTGCCGTCCGCCGCCTGGCCGTTGTTGTCCTGCTCGAACTCCAGCGCCACGGCGGCGAGCTCCTGGAGGTTCTCGATGCGGGTCTCGTCCTGCGGGTCGGTCGAGGCCTGCAACTCGGCGAGATAGCCGGTCCGTTCGAGCACGGCTTCCAGGACGACGGCCGGGCCCGCACCGGACTCGACGATGGTCCGCAGCTCCTCCATGAGCGTGTTGAAGCGCCGGACGGCGTTGGTCGAGCGGGCCGCCATTCCGTACGCCTCGTCGACGCGGCGCAGCGCCTGCGGGAAGGAGATCTTCTCGCGCTGCGCGAGCGCGTCGATCATGGCTTCGGCGCGGTCGCCGATGCCCCTCTTCGGCACGTTGAGGATGCGGCGCAGCGGGACCGCGTCCTCGGGGTTGGCGAGAACACGCAGGTAGGCCAGCACATCGCGGACCTCCTTGCGCTCGTAGAAGCGGACTCCGCCGACGACCTTGTAGGGCAGGCCGACGCGGATGAAGATCTCTTCGAAGACACGGGACTGGGCGTTCGTCCGGTAGAAGATCGCCACGTCGCCGGACTTGGCGTCGCCCGCGTCGGTGAGGCGGTCGATCTCGTCGGCGACGAACTGGGCCTCGTCGTGCTCGGTGTCGGCGACGTATCCGGTGATGCGTGCGCCCGCGCCCTGGTTGGTCCACAGGTTCTTGGGGCGGCGGCTCTCGTTCCGCTCGATGACCGCGTTCGCGGCGGTCAGGATCGTCTGCGTGGAGCGGTAGTTCTGCTCCAGGAGGATCGTCGTCGCGTCCGCGTAGTCCTCCTCGAACTGGAGGATGTTGCGGATGGTGGCGCCACGGAAGGCGTAGATCGACTGGTCGGCGTCGCCCACCACGCAGAGCTCGGCGGGGTCGTCCCCCTCGCCTCCGGAGGGCCCGACCAGCTCGCGCACCAGTGCGTACTGGGCGTGGTTGGTGTCCTGGTACTCATCGACCATGACGTGCCGGAAGCGGCGCCTGTAGTGCTCGGCGACGTCCGGGAAGGCGCGCAGCAGATGGACCGTCGTCATGATCAGGTCGTCGAAGTCCATCGCGTTCGCCTCGCGGAGGCGCGACTGGTACATCGCGTAGGCCTGGGCGAGGGTCTTCTCGAAGCCGTCGGCGGCCTGACCTGCGAAGTCCTCTTCGTCGATCAGCTCGTTCTTCAGGTTCGAGATCTTGGCGCTGAAGGACTTCGGCGGGAACTTCTTCGGGTCGAGGTCCAGGTCACGGCAGACCAGGGCCATGAGGCGCTTGGAGTCGGCGGCGTCGTAGATCGAGAAGGAGGACGTGAAGCCCAGCTTCTTGTACTCACGGCGGAGGATACGGACGCAGGCGCTGTGGAAGGTGGACACCCACATCGCGTTCGCCCGGGGGCCCACGAGCTGCTCGACCCGCTCCTTCATCTCGCCCGCGGCCTTGTTCGTGAAGGTGATCGCGAGGATCTGGCCGGGGTGCACGCCGCGCTCGGCGAGCAGGTGCGCGATGCGGTGGGTCAGCACGCGGGTCTTGCCGGATCCGGCACCGGCGACGATGAGCAGCGGGGAACCTGCGTGCACGACCGCCGCGCGCTGGTTCTCGTTCAGCCCGTCCAGGAGCGTCGCCGGGTCGATGACCGGGCGCGGGGCGCCGTCGCGGTAATGCGAATCCCGGGTCATGGGCGCGTCGAACTTCCCGTCGAACAGGTCGTCCGGAATGGGTTCCGGAGCGCTGTCCTCGGGCGGCGGCGGGGGCGCTTCGTCCGTGGCCCGGGAGGGCTGCAGGTCCGCCAGGAAGCTGTCATCAAAGAGGCTGCTCATCGCCTCCCGAGTCTAGGCGGCCCCACTGACAACCCGCTGCGGGTTCCGGACACCCCCGCGATCCTGACTCCCCGCACATGGACGATCGCATTCCGCTATGGTGTCTCACCGCGGGCCGCGGGCCGTGTCTCAGGGCTCAGGTCTCGGGTCTCGTAAAGTCACGAAAATGTATCGGGCATATCGAACATCAACCTTCACACGGGCCACACGAGTTGGCTAGCGTGCCCGACGGGCCACTCGTCCCCCCACCGGCGAACCCCGCCGGGAACGGGCGGCCTCCGCCGAGTCCGACATGGTCGGAGCCGGGGACCCACCGAGACCTTGGGGTGAATCGGTCCCGTACGAAGTACGGGACTGTAGGGCAGCCTTCCGAACCAACCGCCCGAACCCGACAGCTAACCCGGTAGGCGGTCTACGGAAGGAGTCGCCTCCTTGGCGTCGCACCGCAAGCCGCGGAACCGGACGGCCGGCCTACGCACGGCCCCCGCCCTCGGCATCACGACGGCAGCCCTCACCTCCGTCGCCCTCCTGTCGCAGAGCGCACAGGCAGCGCCCTCCGCGCCGACGAAGCCCAGCCTCGAAGAGGTACAGAAGAAGGTCGACGAGCTCTACCAGCAGGCGGGTGTAGCCACCCAGAAGTACAACTCGGCCAAGGAGCACACCGATAAGCAGCGCAAGAAGGTCGACCGGCTGCTCGACGACGTGGCCAAGCGCACCGACAAGCTGAACGACGCGCGCAAGGAGCTCGGCTCCTTCGCCGCGGCGCAGTACCGCACCGGCGCCGTCTCCGAGACGGCGACGATGATGCTCGCCAACGATCCGCAGGGCTACTTCGACCAGAACCATCTGGCGGACCGGCTGACCACGCGCCAGAAGAAGGCGGTCGACGCCTACCAGATGGAGCAGGCGTCGGCGACGAAGCAGCGCACGAAGGCCGCGAAGAGCCTCAAGACGCTGACCGACTCGCGGGACGACCTCAGGACGAGCAAGCAGACGGTCCAGAAGAAGCTGGGCGACGCGCGCGAGATGCTCTCGAAGCTGACCGCCGAGGAGAAGGCGCGGCTCGCGGAGATCGAGCGGAAGAAGAAGCAGGAGGCCAAGCGCAAGGCCGAGAAGCTGGCGCGCGAGCAGGCCGCCGAGGCGGAGCGCAAGCGCAAGGCGGAGGAGGCGGCCCAGCGGGAGAAGGAGCGGGACGGCGGCCAGGACTCCGGTTCCGGTTCCGACGCGGGTTCGGGCTCCGGTTCCGGCTCAGGTTCCGGTTCGGGCTCCGGGAGCCCGGACGGCGGCTACGCCACCAAGGCCGCGAAGGTCATCTCCTTCGCGGAGGCCCAGATCGGCAAGCCGTACGTCTGGGGCGCCACCGGCCCCGACTCCTACGACTGCTCCGGGCTCACCCAGGACGCGTGGAAGGCCGCGGGGATCTCCCTGCCGCGCACCACGTGGGACCAGGTGAAGGTCGGCACGACGGTGAAGACCGCCGACGCCAAACCGGGTGACCTGGTGTTCTTCTACGACGACATCAGTCACGTGGGGATCTACATCGGCAACGGCAAGATGATCCACGCCCCGAAGCCGGGCGCGAACGTCCGCGTCGAGTCGATCTACTACATGCCGATCCACAGCGTGGTGCGCCCCGCCTGACGACGAAGCGCCCCGCAGGAAAGAACCGCTCTCCCGAGCACCCCTTCCACGCGCGCGTGCAGGCGGAAAACTCAGGTCCACAGCACCGCGATGAAGATGTTCGCCGTGGTCAGCAGGCCGACCGCGCCGAACAGGCTCTTGTCGATCTTCTCCTCGTCCCGCTTCACGTAGACCAGCGCGAGAATCACGATCAGGACGGCCATCTTGATGCCGATCTTGACGTTGTTGACCGTGTTGTCGTCCGCCTGGTTGAGGCCCACGAGGACCACACCGGTGAGGAGCATGATCAGCGCACCGTGCAGCATCCCGGGGCTGAATCGGGCGGTGCCCTGGCCCATCTGCTTCATCTGGGTGAGGAAACCGCCCAGGAGCGAGGCGATGCCGATGATGTGCAGGCCGACGAAGAGATGGATGAGTAGGTCCATGAGGCCGGAGCCTAGCCGGGGCCCCCGGCCCTCCCGGCAGGCGCCCCCATATCACTGCCCCACGGCCGGGTAGGTCGGAAACGAGCCATCGGTCACACCTCTGTGCGAAGCCGCCGCAGCCCGGCGATGCACACGGTCGCGGCGGGTCGCCGTTCCGCCCACTTCTGTCAGTTGCGCACAATCCGTCACTCACCCGTGACGCCCAGGTTTAGCGTCCTCCACCAGGTGGCCGACTCCCCACCGCCGTCCGGCCCAGGACGGCCGTCGGTCACCACCGCCGAGAAGCCCGGCGGCGGCCTGCTCCCCCTGTGCGGGCCGCCGCCGGACACGTAAGGAGCCCCACTTCGTGGCAGCGCACCGCAAGCCCAGCCAGCGCTCGCTCAGCGGCAGCACGGCCCGCACCGCCTTGACCCTCGCCCTCGCGGGAGCCGCATCGGCCACCGCCTTCGACGGCACGGGACACGCGGACCCCCGACTCAGCCCCGCCGAGGTGAAGTCCAAGGTCGACTCGCTCTACCGCGAGGCCGAGACCGCCACCGAGAAGTACAACGGCGCGAAGGAGAAGGCCGAAAAGGCCGAAACCACGCTCGGCAAATTGCGCGACGAAGCGGCCCGCAAGACGGAGAAGCTCAACTCCGCCCGCAACAGCCTGGGTTCGTACGCCGCGGCGCAGTACCGTGCGGGCGGCATCGACCCCTCCGTACAGCTCGCGCTCTCCTCCGACCCCGCGCAGTTCCTGGACCGCGCGGCGCGCGCCGACCGGGCGGGCAGCCGTCAGGCCCTGGCCGTCGGCGAAGTGCGGGAGCAGGCCCATGAGATCGACCGGCTGCGCGGCCGGGCCGACGACCGGCTGGCCGCCCTCCGCGCACGCCAGGCGGAACTGCGCACGCAGAAGAAGAAGATCACCGGAAAGCTCGGCGAGGCGAAGCGGCTGCTGTCCCGCCTCAGCGCCACGCAGCGCGACGAACTCACCGGCCCGGCGGGCGACGACCGCGCCAACCGCTCCACGGCCCGTGACACCGCCCCGGGCGCCGCCAAGGCCCCCAACGCCCGCGCCGCGTCCGCCGTCTCGTACGCCTCCAAGGCCCTCGGCAGCCCCTACGTCTGGGGCGCCACCGGGCCCGACGCCTTCGACTGCTCGGGGCTCACCCAGGCCGCCTACCGATCGGCGGGCGTCGGCCTGCCCCGCACCACCTACGCTCAGATCGCCGCGGGCCGACGAGTCCCCCGCTCCGAACTGCGCCCCGGCGACCTGGTGTTCTTCTACTCGGGCATCAGCCACGTCGGCCTCTACGTCGGCAACGGCCAGATGATCCACGCCCCGAACCCGAGCGCCCCCGTCCGGCTCGCCCCCATCGACCAGATGCCGTTCGCGGGAGCCACACGCGTGTCCTGAACGCCCGACCGCCGCCGACCGGGCCGCGGCGACCAGGCCTCTGCAACCAGGCCCTGCAACCGGGCCGCGGCGATCAAGGAGCAGCCCCGCCAGTATTGTCACGGACATGCCTAGCCGTACGCTGCCTCCGCCCCCGCCACCCGTGTATCTGCGCACCTGGCCGGACCGGCAGACGCTGCTCACCGACCGCGGCATGGCCCTCCAAGAGCTGCACAGGCGGCACTTCGGGCTGATCCGGCTCCTGCTGCTGTGGCTGTGCGGACTCGGCGGCGTCATCGGCTGGTCCCTGCTGGTCCAGCCGATCCGGTACATCGACGACAAGGACCCCAGCGCCTTCCTCCTGGGCCCGGTCCTCATGGTCCTCGGCCTGGCGGTGCTGGCCCCCTCGGTCATCGGCGTCGCCCTCGGCATCCGCCACGACCGGCGCCTGCGGCAACTGAAGGACGCCTGGCTCGCCTTGGACAGTCACCCGACGTCCGACGCCAGGCTGCGCTCCCCCGGCCGCAGCCTCGTCTGGCTCCTGTCGTCCCTGGCCGTGTGCACACTCGGCCTCTGGCTGTCCTTCACCGCGGCCGCGTACGCCGAACCGGGCCACGAGACCTACGCCGACGTCGCCCTAGGCATGGGCATCGGCCTGCTCCTCTGGCTCACGGGCCTCATCGGCGCCGCGAAGGCGGTCGGCCACTACCGCTGGGCCCTGCGCCATCTCGGCCCGGCGGCACCGCCCGGCGCCGCCGCACACCGCTAGGGCCCCAGTCCCCCGGCGCCCCAGCGCCCGGTCAGACCAGCCGCCGCGCCGTCGCCCACCGCGTCAGCTCATGGCGGTTGGACAGCTGAAGCTTCCGCAGCACCGCAGAGACATGCGACTCGACCGTCTTCACGGAGATGAAGAGCTGCTTGGCGATCTCCTTGTACGCATAGCCGCGTGCGATGAGCCGCAGGACCTCGCGCTCGCGCTGGGTGAGGCGGTCCAGGTCCTCGTCGACCGGGGGCGCGTCGGTGGAGGCGAAGGCGTCCAGGACGAATCCGGCGAGGCGCGGCGAGAACACCGCGTCGCCGTCCTGCACACGGAAGACGGAGTCCACCAGGTCGGTGCCGGTGATGGTCTTGGTGACATAGCCACGGGCGCCGCCGCGGATGACACCGATGACGTCCTCCGCGGCGTCGGAGACCGACAGCGCGAGGAACCGCACCGGGCTCTCCGCGTCCGCCATCAACGGCGAGCAGCGGCGCAGGACTTCCACGCCTCCGCCGCCCGGCAGATGCACGTCAAGGAGGACGACCTCGGGGCGCGTGGCCGTGATGACCGTGACCGCCTGGTCGACGTCGGCCGCCTCTCCGACCACCTCGACGCCGGTGATGTCGGTGCGGCCGATCTCGGCCTGCACTCCGGTGCGGAACATCCGGTGGTCGTCGACCAGGACGACTCGCACACGACGTCCGTCCGCACCGCCGCCCTCGTCCGTCCCGGTCGGCTCCGTGGGCCCGCTCGCCCCGGTCGCGTCGCTCATGTCGTCGCCGTCCTCTCCATCTCCAGCTCGACTTCCGTGCCGCCGCCGGGCACCGCGCGGAGCCGCGCCGTGCCGCCGTTGCGCTGCATACGGCCGATGATCGATTCTCGTACGCCCATGCGATCGTCCGGCACGGAGTCCAGATCGAACCCGGGACCGCGGTCCCGTACGGACACGAACACCGTCTCCCCCTCGACTTCGGCGAAGACCTGCACCGCGCCGCCCTCGCCACCGTACTTGGCGGCGTTCACCATCGCTTCCCTCGCGGCCTGCATCTGTGCGGTCAGCCGCTCGTCGAGCGGGCAGTCCCCGACGACGACGACCTCGATGGGGACGCCGTGCTTGTCCTCGACCTCCGCGGCGCTGTGGCGGACCGCCTCGGCGAGGGTGTCGGGTTCCTCGTCCTCGTCCTTGCCGGTGCCCTCGGGTTTGTAGAGCCAGGCGCGCAGGTCGCGCTCCTGGGCGCGGGCGAGGCGGCGCACCTCGCTCGCGCTCTCCGCATTGCGCTGGATCAGGGTCAGGGTGTGCAGCACGGAGTCGTGCACATGGGCGGCGACCTCGGCTCTCTCCTGGGCCCGGATGCGCATCAGCCGCTCCTCGGAGAGGTCCTGCATCATGCGGACGAGATAGGGCCCGGCGAGCAGCGCGACGCCGACGAGCACAGCGAGCGAGGCCTGCAGCACGGCGCCCAGGTGTGCGGCGGAGCCCTGCAGCACGAAGATGCCGGACACCCCGGCGCCGACCAGGAGCACTCCGGCCGCCGAGCGGGCGATCGTCAGGGTGCGCCTGCGACGGCCGACGGCCATCCAGCGTGCCCTGCGGGCGTTGTCGGCCTGCCGCCAGACGAGGGCGACACCGGCGGCCATGAGCAGGGTCGGGACGACATACGCCTTCGTCGAGCCGTCCAGGTCCACGTTGCTGACGAAGACCATGGCGACGACGACCATCGCGAGGAGCGCGACGAACTGGCCCTTGTCCGGCTTGCGGGCCACGAGTCTGCGTCGGCCGTCCGGTGCCGTCTCGGACGTGAAGGCCGCGGGCGGCCGCTCGGCACCCACGCCGCCCACGCCGAGCGGGACGAAGAACCAGAACGCCGCATAGAGCAGTCCGCCGAGCCCGTCCGCCGTGAACAGCCCGACGAAGATCAGCCGGACCCAGATCACGGGCAGCCCGAGATGTCCGGCCAGACCGCGCGCGACTCCGCCGAGCCAACGCCCGTCACCGCTGCGATAGAGCTTGCGCAGCGGTCGGACGTCGTCGGTGGGCGGTGCAGCGGCTTCCGGCATGTCATCGATATTCACACGCGGGCGCGGGTCCGGGCATCAGGGTCGACCCCCGAGACTTCCCTGATCCGGTCCCCTGTCCCGGCCCTGTCAGGGGTACGGCCCGAAGCGTCTCAGGGGCGATATCAGGGTTCGTCCAGGGTCGTCCCGACTGCCGCGGCGGGCCTGCGGCGGTCACCATGGACACATGACAGATCAGCAGCCCGCCGAGACGGAGACCGAGGCCGCCATCCGCGACGCCCTGCGTGCCGCGCACGGCGTCCCGGGTGATCCCGCGGACGGTCCCGAGCCGGGCCTGCCCGCGGAGGAGCGCAAGTTCCGCCGTGACCGTCGGCAGAAGAAGCTCGGCGGGGTGTGCGCCGGGCTCGGTCGGCACTGCGACATGGATCCGGTGATCTTCCGCATCGGCCTGGCCGTGCTCGCGATCACCAGCGGCATCGGCCTGGTGTTCTACGGCTTCGCATGGCTCTTCACGCCGTACGAGGACGAGGAGGAGAACGAGGTGCGCAGGCTCCTCTCCGGCAGGGTGGACGGCCAGGCGCTGACCGCCGTGCTCTTCGCGCTCGTCGGCTGCGGCGTCTTCCTGACCCTGTTGAACAACGGCGGGGCGCTCACCTTCGCCGCCGTCCTCACCCTGCTCCTCGCGGGCGCGGGATATTGGTCGCAGCAGCGCGACACCCTCGACTCCGACCCGGTGGCGGCCCAGGCCGCGGCGGACGCCCCGCCCGAGGCGAAGGCGCCGCCCGTCGCCGGAAGTCCTTCGTGGTGGCGCGACCCGATAATCAAGGACGGCACGCACGAGGGGATCTCGGGCTATTTCTGGGGCCCCAAAGGTCTCCACGTCGAGTATCAGCCGACGGGTCACCACCAGGGCGTGCCCCGCAAGGCGGCGGTGCCCACCCCGGCGCCCAAGCCCCGCGGGCCGCGTTGGATCGGCGGCTGGGTGTTCCTGTTCGCCCTGCTCGCGGGCGGCCTCGGGACCGGGCTGACCTGGGAGGAGCAGCCGCTCGGCACGACGTTGCAGGTCGGCCTCGCGTGTGCGCTCGGGGTGTTCGGTCTCGGCATCGCGGTCAGCGCCTTCCTCGGGCGCACCGGAGCGGGATCGATCGTGCTCGCGGTGCTGACCGCCGGTCTCCTCACCGGCGCGGCCGCCCTGCCGGAGAACATCACGACGCACTACGCCCGCACGGACTGGATACCGACCGAGGCAGCGGACGTCCAGCCCCGCTACGAGGTGGGGCTCGGCACGGGCACGCTCGATCTGAGCAAGGTCGACGTCGGCAAGGACAAGACGTTGAAGACCGGCGTCGAGGTCGGTGCGGGCGACCTCAGGGTGGTCCTGCCGAAGGACGCCACCGTGCGGCTCGACGCGAAGGTGGGCGTCGGCGACATCGTGTTGCCGGGCGACAAGAACAAGGACCTGGACATCGCTCCGGGCCGGGAGAAGAAGGTGACGCTGCGACCGCACTCGGGCGGCGACGGCGGCACGATCGATCTGCACCTCAAAGTCGGCGTCGGACAAGCGAAGGTGACCCGTGCTACGTCATGAATTCCACCCCGGCAAGCTGGTGGCAGGGCTCTTCCTGCTTGCGGTCGCCGTTGTGTACGCGGGCGACGCGGGCGGTGCCTGGGACGCACCGTGGTTCATCGCGCTGCCGCTCGTGATGGCCGGTCTGTTCATCGCGGGCGTGGCGGCGGCGATCCATGGGATACGCCCGAGGGGCGCGGCCCGTCCGGGCGGTGCCGGGGGCGTCAAGGAGCCGCGGGACTAGCGGGACCGGCCCGGGCCGGGGGCGTTCGCGCGGCGGGCGGTGCGCAGGGCGTCGATGGAGAGGACGGAGGCTCCGGCGAGGACCAGCGGCAGCCACGCCATCAGGTAGGCCAGGTCGTTGCCGTAGTAGTAGGGCTCCTCGTGCCAGCTGACGGTCAGCCAGAGGCTGAGCGAGATGAAGGCGCCGCCGAGTGCGGCGACGCGGGCGAAGAGGCCGATCAGGGCGCCGATGCCGACGGCCAGTTCCCCCAGGGCGATGGCGTAGCCGAAGCCGACGGGGTTCTTGAGGGAGAGGTCGACGAGAGCGGGGATCGCGGAGATGTCACGGACGCCCTCCATCTGCGCGCCGATCGAGCCCGCGCCGCTCGCCTGCATGAAGGCGCTGTCGGTGAGCTTGTCCAGGCCCGCGTAGATGAAGGTGATGCCGAGGAAGATCCGCAGGGGGAGCAGGGCGTAGCGGGTGGCGGTCTCCCGCCAGTCGGCACGCCTGATGTGGCTGGTGTGGATGGTGTGGCCGTCCGTACGCATGCCGTGCGCCATGGCACTCCGCCGCCTCTCGCGTGGTCCCGTCTTTTGACGATACGTACGAAGAGGGGCTGCTGCTCAGTGGCGTGCGGGGGATTCCACGGCGGCCCGATTCAGCGGCGGCCCGAAGACGGTTCGAAGGCGGTCCGAAGGTAGTTCGAAGGCGGTACGAAGAGGTCAGGGGGAGGTGCTGTGGGTCAGTCCGTTACGTCGATCGTGACGCGGTTCGTCTCGACGCCCGCGGCCGTGACGACCTGGACGTCGACGCGGCCGGGTTCCACGTCGACGGGGATCGGGACGGTCAGCACCGCGTCGGTCGGATTGGTGAAGCCGCCCGGCACGGGCACGAGCGGCACGTGGACGTGCACGGCGCCGATGCGGACGACCGTGCGGGCGAGCCGGTCCGCGTCCCCGGCGCCGGGCGGGACGAAGCCCGCGCCGCGGATCTCGATGTCGTCGCCCGTGCGGATGGGGGCGTCGAGGTCACCGGCCTCCCGCGCGCGGACGACGGAGAGGATCACGGGACGGCCGCCTTCGGAGTACTTCCCCGCCAGGTACGTCGCGGCGGAGACCAGCACGAGGAGGGCGAGACCCCACGGCAGATCGGGCAGCTGCTCGGGCCGCCGTGCCAGGCGTACGGCGGCGAAGACCACGGCGACGGCACTGATCAGGACGTACTGCGCGTCGGCGAAGCTGCCTCGGCCCGCGTCGTCGGTGAGCGGGTCGGAGGCCCTCGGCCGGTCCGCGCGCACCTTCTGCAGCCGCTGGCCCAGCACGCGCAGGCCGACGACCCTGCGCACCAGGACGGCGACCGCGCACACCACGGCGAGGACGGTCACCGTGCCCGCGGCGCGGGAGAGTTCGAGGCCGTCGATCAGTTCGTCGCGCTGCGCGTGTCCCGAGGCCGCGGCGAGTTCGCCCGCGAGGACGAGCACGGCGAAGACGACGAGGAGCACCCAACAGGCGGCCACGGCACGCGAGGTGGAGAGCCGGTTGTCCTCGCCGATCACCGGCGCGAGGACCCCGCCGCGCGCCCGGTGCGCGTATGCGGCGCCCGTCAGCAGCCCGCCCACGACGAGGGCCGCGAGGAGACCGGCCGTGCGCGCGTCCGACCAGCCGGCGCCGATCGCGGTGAGCGCCTGGACGAGGAGCAGGGCGACGAAGGAGCCCCAGACGACGCCGAGCGTGCGGGTCCACAGCCGTCGCAGCCAGACCTCGCCCTCGGCCCTGCCGCGCTCGGCGACGGCACGCGCGGACTGCGTCAGCTCGTCCGACACCCACTGTCTGGAGGCGCCCGCCGAGTGCGCGACGGCCGCGGGCAGCCCCTCCCCCGCCGCGAACCCGTCGCGCTGGGCGAGGAACGCGGCCACGGCACGCCGGTGCCCTTCCCGCGCCCCGTGCGGGCAGCCGCCGCACGTGCAACCGCCCCCGTGCACGCCCTGCCCCGCCTCCTGCACTGCCACCGCGTACGCCGCCTTCCCCACCCTCGAAGCCCCTGGGGCTTCCCGCGAACTTCCTTGCAGAGAAGGGGAATTGTGCCGTACTGAAAGGCGAACGAATGCCCGGGGTCAGGTCAGCGGGGGTGAAAGGCCCAGCCCGGCATTGACGTCGGGGTCAGGCCAGCAGATCCGGCTCGCTGCGGCTGATGTCCTGCCACAGGGACTGGTAGTTGATCCACGCGACCAGATCGCTGCCGAGCTGCTCACGGGTCTGCACCGCCTGCTTGTGGCCGATCAGCACCGGCCGCCCCGCCGCCCGCGCGCTGAGCTGGACCTGGCAGGAGCGTTCCATGGAGATGAACCACCAGGCGGCGGCGTCGACGGAGTCCCCGACGGTGAGCAGGCCGTGGTTGCGCAGGACGACCGCCTTGTGGCCGCCGAGCGCGGACGCGATCCTGCGCCCCTCCTCTGCGTCGACGACGACACCGGTATAGCCGTCGTACAGGGCGTGGCTCTCGTAGAAGGCGCAGGCCTCCTGGGTGATCGGGTCCAGGAGTTCGCCGAGTGTGGAGAGAGCGCGGCCGTGCAGCGAGTGGCAGTGTGCGACGGCGACGACGTCGGGCCGCGCCAGGTGCGCCTGGGCGTGGACGGTGAACGCGGCCTGGTTGACGTGGTGGCGCCCCTCAACGACCTGCCCCTCGGCGTTGGCGAGGACGAGGTCGCCGACGGTGACGTGCTTGAAGGGCATCCCGAAGGGGTTCACCCAGAAGCAGTCGGTGTGCTCCGGGTCGCGTGCGGTGATGTGGCCGGAGACCCCGTCCTCGTACCCGAGCCTGCCGAAGATCCGCAGCGCGCCGGCGAGCCGCTCCTTGCGGTGCCTTCGTTCGTCCGCCACGGATTCGTGGACGGGCGGCATCGCGAACTGCAACCGCTCGACGGGTATCGGTGTGGGCGCCTGCATGTGTCCTCCATCCATGGCTGTACGGGGCGGAAGTTACCGGCGGGAAGCACAGGAGGACAGAGGCGCGGCACGATCAACGGTGCGATGAAAGGCGACAGGAGGTGTCGGGTATCGGCGACAGACTCGACGTATGACGTTCAACTGGGAAGCCTTCGCCAAAGCAGAGCCGGATCTTGCCGCGACCGTCGAGAAGCGCTTCGGCGCGTTCACCCATCACGTCCTCGCGACCCTGCGCAAGGACGGGTCGCCACGCACCACGGGGCTGGAGGTCCGCTTCCTGAACGGGGAGCTGTGGCTCGGCATGATGCCGAACTCCCTCAAGGCGCTCGACCTGCGCCGCGATCCGCGCTTCGTGCTGCAGGCGAACCCGGGCCCGGGCACGGAGATGGCGGGCGGCGACGTCCGTGTCGCGGGCCGCGCGATCGAGGTGCGGGACCCGGAGACCGTCGCGCGCTACACGGAAGCGGTGGACCCGCCGGACCCGGACGCCTTCCACCTCTTCCGCACCGAGCTGACGGAGGTCGTGCGCACGTTTATCGAGGACGAGCGGTATCTGGTGGTGCAGTTGTGGAAGCCGGGCGCCGGGGTGCGCACCACGCGGCGGACGTGAGAACGCCGGTGCCGCCCCTCCGCCACAGGGACGAGGAGGCGGCACCGGCGCTCAGCAAGCTGCGGGAAGGACCGTGGGGGTCACTCCCACTCGATGGTCCCCGGCGGCTTCGACGTCACGTCGAGCACGACGCGGTTCACGTCGGCGACCTCGTTCGTGATGCGCGTCGAGATCTTCGCCAGGACGTCGTACGGCATGCGGGTCCAGTCGGCCGTCATGGCGTCCTCGGAGGAGACGGGGCGCAGGACGATCGGGTGGCCGTAGGTACGGCCGTCGCCCTGGACGCCGACGCTGCGGACGTCCGCGAGCAGCACGACAGGGCACTGCCAGATCTCCCGGTCGAGACCGGCCGCCGTCAGCTCCTCACGGGCGATGGCGTCGGCCTCGCGCAGCAGGTCGAGGCGGTCCTTGGTGACCTCGCCGACGATGCGAATGCCCAGGCCGGGGCCCGGGAAGGGCTGGCGCTGGACGATCTCGTCCGGCAGGCCGAGCTCGGCGCCGACCATCCGGACCTCGTCCTTGAACAGCTTGCGCAGCGGCTCGATGAGCTCGAACTCGATGTCGTCGGGCAGGCCGCCGACGTTGTGGTGCGACTTGATGTTCGCCGTGCCGGTGCCGCCGCCGGACTCGACGACGTCGGGGTAGAGCGTGCCCTGCACGAGGAAGGCGACCTCGGGGCCGTCCTCCTGGAGGATCTCCAGCTGCGCCTGCTCGAAGACGCGGATGAACTCACGCCCGATGATCTTGCGCTTGGTCTCCGGGTCGGAGACTCCGGCCAGCGCGTCCAGGAAGCGCTCGCTCGCGTCGACGACCTTCAGGTTCGCGCCGGTCGCGGCGACGAAGTCCTTCTCGACCTGCTCGGTCTCGCCCTTGCGCATCAGGCCGTGGTCGACGTACACGCAGGTCAGCTGCGAGCCGATGGCCTTCTGTACGAGGGCGGCGGCCACGGCGGAGTCCACGCCGCCGGACAGGCCGCAGATGGCGCGCTTGGTGCCGACCTGCTCGCGGATCGCGGCGACCTGCTCGTCGATGACGTTGTCGGTCGTCCAGTCCGGCTTGAGACCGGCGCCGCGGTAGAGGAAGTGCTCCAGGACCTGCTGGCCGTGCGTGGAGTGCATCACCTCGGGGTGGTACTGCACGCCGTACAGCTTCTTCTCGTCGTTCTCGAAGGCCGCGACCGGCACGACGTCCGTGGACGCGGTGACCGAGAAGCCCTCCGGCGCCGCGCTGCACGCGTCGCCGTGCGACATCCACACGGGCTGCTCGGCGGGGGTGCCCTCGAAGAGGGTGGATCCGGCCTTGGAGACATGCAGGGGCGTACGGCCGTACTCACGGGCGCCCGTGTTGTCGACGGTGCCGCCGAGGGTGATCGCCATCAGCTGGAAGCCGTAGCACATGCCGAAGACGGGGACGCCTGCCTCGAAGAGCTGGCGGTCGACGGTGGGCGCGTGCTCCGCGTACACCGACGAGGGGCCGCCGGACAGGATGATCGCCGCGGGCTTCTTCGCGAGCATCTCGGAGACGGGCATCGTGCTCGGCACGATCTCGCTGTAGACGCGGGCCTCACGGACGCGACGGGCGATGAGCTGGGCGTACTGCGCTCCGAAGTCGACGACCAGAACGGTGTCGGGAGCGGCGGCAGCGGGGGACGCTGATGGCACGGCGGCGGCCTTCCGGCGTTGAGCTTGAGCGGTGCGTGAGCAGAGGCTCGTGCGTGAGCAGGGGGTCTGTGTTTGTCAATTCTAACGGGCCCGGCGTGACCCCTTCGTCGCTTCCGACGGGGCCCCGCCGTAGGGGCGTCACATCACCGTGGGCATCTCAGCGGCCGTCTCAGCATCCGAGCCGTACGGGATCCCGATTGACCCGGGACGCGCGCGTGGGGGCATACTGAGCCCGTGACCAAGCACCTCAGCTTCCTCTTTACCTATGGCAACCGGCCTGCCGGCTGCCATGGTCGAGCTGCTTGATCCCACCGACAAGCGACTTACCGGGCGCCCCGGGCCGACAAGGCCCGGGGCGCTCTGTCGTACGCGGGTCCTGCCGATCCGGGGCACCTCTTCCAACGA
This sequence comes from Streptomyces sp. NPDC042371, assembly GCF_056437465.1. Taxonomy (NCBI): domain Bacteria; kingdom Bacillati; phylum Actinomycetota; class Actinomycetes; order Kitasatosporales; family Streptomycetaceae; genus Streptomyces; species Streptomyces sp. NPDC042371. The sequence goes on from NZ_JBWKAP010000002.1 coordinate 676,513, forward strand.
AGGAGCCCCAAGATGACCGCCACCACCGCGTCCGCCGCCCCCACCACGTCCGCCGTCACCGCCGCCGACAAGACCGGCGCCCGTACCCCCGAGGCCGTGGACGTGATCGAGAACGCCCGGGAACGCATCGACGCGCTCGACGACCGGATCATCGGCCTCGTCCAGGAACGGATGGCCGTCTCGGCCGTCATCCAGGAGGCGCGCATCACCTCCGGCGGCCGCCGCGTGAACCTCTCCCGCGAGATGGAGGTTCTCGGCCACTACAGGGACGCGCTCGGCAAGCCCGGCACGGCGCTCGCGATGACGCTCCTTGAGCTGTGCCGGGGCCGCGTCTGAGGGGTGCGGGCCTGAGTTCGGAGGGGTGCGGACCTGAGTTCCGAGGGGTGCGGACCTGAGTTCGGATCCGCTCTCACCCGTACGGCGCGTGACCGGTCCCGGAGGGGCTTCGTTGGTCCCGATGTCCGTGTCAGCCAGGTGCGGGCCCGCAAGAACCACGCGTGGCTCCGCTGGAGCGATGAGGCGCAAGGATTGCTCCTTGCGCCGTGGGACCTCGCTCCAGTGACGTGACCGGACGGCAGGGGACAGCAGCCCGGTCACCCAAGAGAACGGTCGGCTTCGGGGACGCCCGGAGCCGGCCGGCCTCCGTCCCGGAACCCGGCCGAGTCCCAGGCCTCCTCCCCGCCAGATGTGGCCGAAACGGTTGCGCAGCCAACAACACATCGAGCACGATGCCTAGAAGGGCGGGCAGCGAATCCCCCCGTCCACAACTTCATTGCCATTGGTCGATACCACGCGAGCGCCCCCCGTGCGCCGGGTCGGCCACCGGCACCCAGACCAAAGCGGCGCACGCCCCCCCTGGCGCCGCCCCCGAGGCACTGACGCGGCCCTGACGTCGGTGCTGACAGCGAAGGGCCCCGCGGATCCGTCCCGCGGGGCCCTTCGCTCTTTCCCGCACCCGGCCGCCCGGCGAACCGGCGGCCCGGCGGCCCGGCTACAGGTCCTGCACCTTCTTCACCTGCGCCTCGACGACCTCGGTCGGCACACCGAACTTCTTCGGCTCCAGCAGGTTGATCGAGTAGAAGGCCGCGAGCGTCGAACCGCTGCGTACGACGGTGAAGCTCATCGGCGTCTTCTGGCCCTCGATGACACCCACGACCTTGTACGAGACGGCGTCGTCGCCCACCTTCGGCGCGGTCAGGGCGGCGACGTCGCGGTACTTCGAGTCCGCGTGCTCGTAGGCGGTGCACTTCTTCGTGGCCGTCCGCAGGTCGTCCATGACCTTCTCGGCGTCGTCCTGCTCGTGCGCGAGCAGCGCGAGCGAGATGACGGTGGCGTCCAGCTCGTCGGGGCCGGTCACGGTCCGGCCGACCCGGGACGTAGCCGCGGGCTGGGACGCGAACATGAACATGTCGGCGAACGGCTGGCAGGCGGCCGGGTCGGCGGGCACGGTCTGGGAGGGCATGTCCGCCGCGGACAGCTTCTCGACCTTGTGGCCCTTGAGGTCGCCCTTGGCGAGCACCGCCTTCTCCAGGTCGGCGGCGGTCAGCGCGGTCGACTTCTTCTCGGCCGGGGTCTCGGCCGGGGCAGACTTCCGCGACGGCTTCTTGTCGCTGTCACGGCTGCTGCCGCCGCTGTTGCTGTCGCCGCCGCACGCTGCGGTCAGGCCCAGCGCGACCATGACGGACGCGGCCACGACGGCCCGAGACACAGATGACTTCACGTTTCCTACCTTCAGTCTCACGGCGCGGGCGACGGCCCGCGCCGAGGCGACATGAAAGCGGCAAGCACACGTCTCTGACCAGCGTTTTTCGTAACGATCGGAAACCGCCGAAAAGGTTGTACGTGGCGTGTGTGAATGTGTGATCCGGTTCCCGGGCGAGGCGGAGACCCGCCGGAGGAGCCCTAGACCTTGTCGAGCTGGGCGTCGACGATCTTGGGGTCCACCTTCGGGTCCTGGTCCGCCGTGGGCGTTCCGCTGCCGTCCATGCCGTCCTTCTCGGCGTCCTTGTCGCGCTGGACGCCTTCGGGGTCGTAGAGGTTCGACGCACCGAAGGCGGCGAGCGTCGAGCCGCTGCGCACGACCGTGACGCTCTCCCGCGTCACGTACTCGCCCCTGCGGTGGGCGATCTTGTACGAGACGGCCTCATCGCCCTTGTCCGGCGCGGCCAGTGACCGGGCGCCGAGGTAGCGCTGCTCTCCGACCCGGAAGGCGGCGCACTTCTTCGACCGCAGGGCCGCGCGCAGGTCCGCCATCGCCTGCTTGGCGTCGGTCCCGGCGTACGAGGACAGGCCGACGTCGGTCGTCGTGGAGCCCTTGCCGTCGGCGGCGGTCAGGAGGCGGTCGACGTGGGATTTCGCCTTCTCCGGGGCGACGCCGCCTGCGCCGGAACCACCGCCGCCGAGCATCGCCGCGAGCGGGCCGCACTCCGGGCGGGACGGCTTCCCCGAGCCCACTCCCGTCCCCGCCTCGGACTCGTCCGGCTCCTCGACCTTGTAGCCCTTCACGTCCGCCGCGGTGAGGGCCGCCTTCTCCAGCTTCGAGGGGCCCGCACTCGCGCCCGGCTTCGCGGACTTCCGGGCATCGGCGTCACCGCTGTCACTCCCACTCCCGCCGCAGCCCGCACTCGCTCCGAGCGCGACCACGACCGAGACGACCGCCACGACCCGCGACACAGCTGACTTCACGTTCTGTTTCCCTCACCGGCTTGCTGTTCTGCATCTGGAACCAGGACCACAACAACTACGACAGCTACGACGGAGGAAGATCGGATCTGGTTCCCCGCGGTCTCACCAGCCCCATATCCAGAAGCGGAACGGGCTGAGCAGGGCAATCGCGAGGGCCATGCCGCCGATGACGATCACCACGCTCCACACCCGGCGGCTGCGCTCGGACCGCCCGCCGCGGGCCCCCGTCGAGCCCGTCGGAGCCGACCGCCACTCGTCCGGACGCCACCGCTCGGACTCGGCCTCGCGCTTCGCGCGCCTGCGGCGGAACCGCCCCGCCTCCTCGACCCGTCGACGCGCGGCCTCCTCGTCCAGACGCCGCAGCCGCTCGGCCACCATCCGCGCCCGTGCGGACGGCTCCTTCGGCGCGGACGAACGGATCTCCCGCTCGCTGTCGTTCTCGAATCTCTCCCACACCTCATCGGGTATGGCCACGCTGTCCCCTCCCCTTTTCCCCAAATTTCCCCGAGTTTCCCCGAGTTCCCCGAACTCATGTGCCCTTTGGGCGGGGGAAGTTCTACGGCACCCCCTCACGGGAGCACAAGTCCCGCCCGCACCCCACCAGCGCTGTGAGCCACGCCACATAAGAATTCTGTGAAATCGAGGACAACCATTCACAGGGATCGCAGGTCATGCATGCAGTAACAACGGCCACACCCGCGTCCCCACCGCGGAGGCCTCCACCTCCGCGCTGCCGACCGGGCAGTGCACCGGACTTCTGAGGTCTTCATGAAGCTTCGTCGTGCCATGGCTGCCGCGGCCGCTACGGCTGTCATAGCCCCGATCGCGCTGCTCTCGGCCCCGGCCGCTTCCGCGACCGAGGACACGCCCACTCCGCCCGTCCCGTCCGCGGGATCCACGACGGAGCCCGGCACGCCGACCCCGCCCGTGACTCCGCCGGTGACGCCCCCCATCGAGACACCGGAGACGCCCGCGAAGCCCGCGACGCCCAAGCCCGCCGACAAGCCGACCCCGCCCGTGGAGCCCCCGGCGCCCGGGAAGCACGGGAAGGGCGACCTCCCGCCGGTCCCGGATGAGGACTCCGAGGAAGAGCCGGAGATGTGCCCGTCCGACGACGGCGACACGGACGACGAATCCGTACTCGACGTCGACCTCGTCGGACTGCCCAAGAAGATCGTCGCGGGCAGCGGCTGGCACCAGTTCAAGCTGAGCGCCGCCAACCCCACCGACGAGCCGCTCGGCGAGGTGGACTGGACTGCGTTCGTGAACAACCTCGGCGCCGACCCGGAGGAGAAGGACGGGCTGCGGTACTTCACCGAGGTGCAGTTCCTCGACCCGGAGACCGATGAGTGGACGACGGTCGAAAGCCCGCGCGGCGAGGGGCTCGCCTACGGCACCGTCGACCTGGACGCCGAGGACAAGGCCGTCATCAAGCTGCGGGCCAAGGTCGGCGCCAAGGCTCCGGCCATCGACGGGTACGCGGTCGGTCTCGGCACGTACGTCGACTCCGAGCAGGACTGCACGCACACGTCGTCCAAGTACCGGCCGCTCACCATCGTCAAGGCCGGTGGCGACGACTCGTCGCCCACGCCCAAGCCGAAGCCGTCCAAGACCGCGCAGGCCAGTTCGGAGCCGCGGCCGCAGGGCAGCGCCGACGAGAGCCCGACCCCGGCCCCGGTCACCGGCAACCTCGCCGAGACCGGCTCCAGCTCGATGCTGCCGACCGTCGGCATCGTCGGCGGCATCGCCGTCGTCGCCGGTGCGGGCGTCGTGTTCGCCGTGCGTCGCCGCAAGGCCGAAGGCACCGTCTGAGCCGACACCGAGCCGTTCAGGCCGCCCCCGGCGGCTGACGGCACCTGATCACGCGGAAGGACCTGCGCTCGGAGGGGGGCGCAGGTCCTTACGTGTGTCTGGACGTGTGTCCGGGGCGGACCGGCCTCACTTCTTGGGCGGCACCGCGGGCATCCCGAGGAACGGCAGCTTCAGCGCGCCGAAGGCGTCCGCGGGGACCGCGGGGGTCTTCGGCTCGACGGGGGCGAGCCGCACGTACTCCCCGCCCTGCGCAGGACGCGGGTCCTCAGCGCCCTTGTTGGGCCAGAACGACATGGCGCGCTCGGCCTGCGCGGTGATCGTCAGGGACGGGTTCACGCCCAGGTTCGCGGAGACCGCGGCGCCATCGACGACCGAGATGCCGGGGTGGCCGTAGAGCCGGTGGTAGGGGTCGATGACGCCCGTGCGCGCGGAGTCGCCGATCGGGCAGCCGCCGAGGAAGTGCGCGGTCAGCGGGGTGCCCATGAGCTCGCCGACGTTCGACCCGGGGAAGCCGTTGATCTCGTCGGAGAGGATCGTCGCCGCGCGGGTGGCCTCGTGGATCTGTTCGGGGTTGGGCGCGCCGTGGCCCTGCCGGGCGGTGAGCAGCCCCTTCCCGACGCCCTTCTCCTTGCGGTACGTGGTCAGGGAGTTGTCGAGCGACTGCATGACCAGACCGATGATGGTCCGCTCCGACCAGCGCCGGTTGGAGAGCGAGCGGACCGTCAGCCACGGGTGGCGTGCCACGTTGCCGAGCCAGCCCGCGACCCGCGCCTTGCCGCCCTGCACGCTGTACGGGACCTGGAGCACCGTCAGGCCGCCCATGGCGTTGGACTTCTTGCCGTAGCGGACGGGCTCGATGTGGGTGTTGTCGTTCGGGTGGATCGACGAGGTGATCGCGACGCCCTTGGTGAAGTCGGCCTTCTCGGCCCCGTGCCGCTTGCGGTAGCGGCGGTCGGTGGTCTGGGCGCCCACCAGCGCTTCGGAGTTGGTGCGGGTGAGGGTGCCGAGCCGCTCGGAGATCTGCGGCAGCAGGCCGGTGTCCTTCATGCGGTGCAGGAGCGTCTGCGTGCCGTACGTACCGGCGGCGACGACGACCTTGCGGGCCTTGAACGTACGCCCCTTGCCCTTGCGCTTGTCGTCGGTCGGCAGGGTCGCGACGGCGAAGCCGCCCCGGGAGTCCTCGGTGACGGCGACGACTGACGTCATCGGGTGGACGACCGCACCGGCCTTCTCCGCCAGGTACAGGTAGTTCTCGTTCAGGGTGTTCTTCGCGCCGTGACGGCAGCCGGTCATGCACTCGCCGCACTCGGTGCAGGCCCTGCGGGACGGGCCCGCGCCGCCGAAGTAGGGGTCGGGCACTTCCGCGCCGGGCCGGGACGTCGACGTACCGTCCGCGTCCTTCTCGTCGCCGAAGAAGACGCCGACGGGCGCCATGTGGAAGCTGTCGCCGACCCCCATCGTCTGGGCGGTGGCCTTCAGATGGACGTCCGACGGCGTCATCGTCGGGTTGAGCCGCACCCCGAGCATGCGCTTGGCCTGCTCGTAGTAGGGGCTCAGCTCGTCCTGCCAGTCGGTGATGTCCTTCCACTGCGCGTCCTTGAAGAACGGCTCGGGCGGCACGTAGAGGGTGTTGGCGTAGTTCAGCGAGCCGCCGCCGACCCCGGCGCCCGCGAGGACCATCACGTTGCCGAGCAGGTGGATGCGCTGGATGCCGAACAGGCCGAGCGCCGGGGCCCACAAGTAGTTCTTCAGGTCCCAGGAGTTCTTGGGCAGCGTCGCGCGCGTGAAGCGACGGCCCGCCTCCAGCACGCCGACGCGGTAGCCCTTCTCCGTCAGGCGCAGCGCGGACACCGAACCGCCGAAGCCGCTGCCGATGACGACGACGTCGTAGTCGTACCCGTCATGGCCGTGCTCGTCATGGCCGTGCCCGTCATGGCCGTGCCCGTCGTGGTCGTACGAAGCGTCGTCGCCCGCCCGGTTCCGGGCAGAGCTCTCCTGTGACATTGACTCTCCTCGTTGAGAACTAACGCACTAGCGCAGGCGAAGCGCCTTCATGACCTTCAGGCTGGTACTCATGAACGCCGCGTACTTCTCGTCGTCGAGGCCGAACGACGGCGCCAGCGGCATGACCCGCTGGGTGGCGATGGTCTGCGCCTCGGTGTACTTGAGGATTCCCTCGGAGCCGTGCCGTCGGCCGAGGCCGGAGTCCTTCATGCCGCCCATCGGCGACTGCACACTGCCGTAGGCGGGCGCGAAGCCCTCGTTGACGTTGACCGTGCCGGTGCGCAGCCGGGCGGCGACCTTGCGGCCGCGGCCGCCGTCCTTCGTCCAGACCGAGGAGTTCAGGCCGTACGGCGTGGCGTTGGCGAGCTCGACCGCCTCGTTCTCGTCCGTGAAGCGGTAGATGGAGACGACCGGGCCGAAGGTCTCCTCGTTGCAGACGGCCATCGGTGCCTCGACGCCGTCCAGGATCGTCGGCTCGAAGAAGTACGGGCCGATGTCGGGGCGCGCCGCGCCGCCCGCGACGAGCGTGGCGCCCTTGGCGACGGCCTCCTCGACGTGCCGGGTCACGGTCTCCAGCTGCCGCTCGCCGACGAGGGAGCCCATGTCGGCGCCGTACGCGAGGGACTTGCCGAGCCGCATCGCCTTCGTGCGCTCCGCGAAGCGCGCCACGAACTCGTCCGCGATCGACTCGTGGACGTACAGCCGCTCGATGGAGATGCACAGCTGACCGGCGGAGGAGAAGCAGGCGCGCACCGCGCCCGAGGCGGCCTTGTCGATGTCGGCGTCGTGCAGCACCAGCATGGCGTTCTTGCCGCCGAGTTCGAGCGAGACGCCGACCAGGCGCGCTGCCGCCCCCTGCGCGACCTCGCGGCCGGTACGGGTGGAGCCGGTGAAGGAGACGTAGTCGGCGTGCTTGACGACCTCGGGGCCGACGACCGGGCCCTCGCCGAGGACGACCTGGAAGACCTCCGCGGGCAGGCCCGCCTCGATGATCAGGTCGCGGGCCCACAGCGCGGTCAGACAGGTGGCCGTGTCGGGCTTCATCACGAGGGCGTTGCCCGCGACGAGGGCGGGCAGCGCATCGCCGACGGAGAGCTCCAGCGGGTAGTTCCACGGGGCGATCTGCCCGACGACGCCGCGCGGCTGACGGTTCTCGGTGACCTTGGTGAGGACCGGGACGACGCCGGTGTGCCGCTTGGGGCCCAGGTACGCGGGGGCCCTGCGGCCGTAGTGCCTGGCGGCGACCACGACGGCCTGGACCTCCTCGTGCGCGTGCAGGCGGGCCTTGCCGGTCTCCAGCTGGATCAGGTCGAGGACCTCGGCCTGGCGCTGCAGCACCAGGTCGTGGAAGCGCAGCAGGACGGCGGCGCGCTGCTTCACGGGGGTCCTGGCCCAGGCGATCTGGGCGGTGCGGGCCCGCTGGAAGGCGGTGGCCACGTCCTCGGGGGTGGACTCGGGCAGGTCGGCCAGCTTCTCGCCGGTGAGCGGCGAGTGGTTGGCCGTCCGTCCCGACCCGATGACGTCACGGGTGAGCTGTGCGATCAGCTCGGGCGTGACCACGTCGGCGGCGGTGCGCGCGCCTTCGGGGGCCGGGGCGGTCGGGTTCGTTCCGAGGGGCGCTGCGGTGGCCTGCGAGTCCGTCATGCTCGTGAGAGTAGGCCTACGTCAGGGTTTTGGGTACCCATCGGTAACGGGGGTTCACGACATGCGCACACGACGCCAGTGATTGCTGGCGACAAAGCCGCTGATCAGGGCGTTACCGACCCTCGTCAGAGTTTGTCGAGCTCCAGGTCGGCGATTGCGGTCTTGGCCACCTCGCGGCCCCGCTCGGTGAAGTCGCCCTTGCCGGGGTACCCGATCGTCAGCTTGTACATGTCGCCGGACTCGGTCTTGTAGTAGAGGACCCGCAGCTCGCGGGGAAGCGGGTTCTGGCTGTCGCTGGAGGCGTAGACGACGGTGTTCTCCGCGGCCTTGCGGTCCTTGAACGTCGTCTCCTTGCCGTCGCTCTTGGGCGCGGGCTCGGAAGCCATACCGAGGTCGTAGCTGCCGGACTCCTTGAAGTCGGCGTTGTCGTCCCACATCTCCGCGGCGGCGGTCTCGGCGATCGCGTCGCCGTCGTCCTCGGACTTCTTGTCCAGGGAGAGGTTGATCCAGACGCTGCCGCTCTGATCGGTGTACTGGACCCAGTGCTTGTTCGGGGCCTCGTTGTCGTCCTCGGTCTTCTTGTAGCCCCCGGGCACGGCGACGGTCGCCGCGAGCTCCTTGGACGCGTGCCTCTCCCAGCCCTCCGCGTCCGAGCCTCCGAAGGGGTTGAGCGCCACGAGCACGCCCGCGGCCACGGCCACGACGACCACACCGGCGACGGCGGCCAGCGCCTTGCGGCTCAGGAAGATCCCCTTGCCGCGCTCCTGGTCGCCACCGCCCGCGACCGTGACGTGCTGCGTCGGCGCGGGCTGTGGGGGCCTGGCCGCCTCCTCCAGGAGTACGCGGACCTGCGCGGCGTTCGGGCGCTGGGCGGGGTCCTTGGCCAGCAGCCGGTTGATCGCCTCGGCGAGCGGGCCCGAGGCGGACGCGGGCGCGGCGGGCGTCGCGTTCAGGACGGACTGGAGCGTCGCGGGGGTGTTGGTGCGGCGGAACGGCGAGACGCCCTCGGTCGCCGCGTACAGGACGACTCCGAGCGACCAGAGGTCGGACGCGGGGCCCGGCCGCTGGCCGAGCACGCGCTCCGGCGCGATGTACTCGGGCGAACCGACGAACCCGCCGGTGTCCGTCAGATTCGTCTCGCCCTCGATCTGGGCGATGCCGAAGTCGGTGAGGACGACGCGGTCGTGGCGGCCGAGCATCACGTTGTCCGGCTTCACGTCGCGGTGCAGGATGCCCGCCTGGTGCGCGGCGTCGAGGGCGTTCAGGACGTCGAGCCCGACCCGCGCGGCCTCGCGGGCGCCGAGCGTGCCCTCCTGGAGCGCGGCGCCCAGGGAACGGCCCTGGACGAGCTCCATCACGATCCACGGCTGGCCGTCCTCGACCGCCACGTCATGGACGTTGACCACGGCCGGGTGGTCCAGGCGGGCGGCGGCGCGCGCCTCGCGGCGCATCCGCTCGAAGGCGTTGGCCCGCTCGCGCTCCGGCAGGTGGTCGGGGAGGCGCGGCTCCTTCACGGCGACCTCCCGGTCCACCGTCTCGTCCTTGGCGCGCCACACCGTGCCCATGCCGCCGTGGCCGAGCTTGGCGAGCAGCCGGTAGCGGTTCGCGACCAGTCGGCCCGCGCCCGGCTCGGGCTCGGGTGTCTGGTTCGGCGGCTGGTTCGGCGGCTGGTTCGGCGGCTGGATCGGCGCGACCTGGGTGGGCTGGGCCTGCGGCTGGGTCTGCGGCTGCGCGTAGGGGTTGTCGGGGTTGGCCCCACCACTCGGGCCGGATTGTCCCGGTACGCCCGGCTGTTGTGGTGGCTGAAGGCCGAAACTGGTGGGTTCGTACGGCCCGTAGGAGGCTCCCCCGTCATTACTCATGACGACATGCCTACCTTGCCGGGCACCTCGGATTCCAGCCAAGCCCTTCATTGTGACCGGGGTGATGCACGTGGTCAGGTGTCATCGGCGTACGAACGTGTCGACCGCCGCGTCGAAGTACCGACGCGCCTGCGACGCCTTCCCGACCGGCCCCGAGACCCACACGTCGAGCATCCGCCCGCGCTCCTGCCAGCACAGGTCGAAGGTGCGGCGGGCGCCCTTCTCACTGCCGGTCCCGTCCCGGGAGAACTCCCGCAGGGCGGCCGGTCTGCCGTTGCGCGTGGTCTCGGTGACCCTGCTGTCGCGGTAACCGGCCTGGTCGCGCGGGCCGTTCGCGTCGGCGCGGCGCTGCGCCGCGAGCGGGCCGCCCGGTCCGGCCGCCGTTTCCTCTATGCCGATGCGGTACGTGCCGTCGGGGGATGCGTAGAAGACGCGGGGGCCGTCCACCCGGCGCCGGAACCCTTCGGGGACGGCGAGCGCGAAGCCCTTGGGGTCCTTCGCGATGCGGTAGCCCTGGGGTGCCTCGGGCGACGACGGCGTCGGCGTGCGGCTCGTCACGGTGACCGTCGGCGTCGGTGAGCCGTGCGCCGACGTGGCGGACGAGGGGGCCGGCGTGCCGCCGCCGTCGCCGCCCCTGCTCAACAGGAGCGCCGCGGAGATCCCCGCACCCGCGAGGGCGGCCACCAGCGCCGCGGCGATCATGAAGGTCCTGCCGTGCTTCTCCGGCCGCACGAGCCCCGCGGCGGCCCGGGCGGCGAGGAGCTCCCGCTCGGCCGCCGTGGGGGCGCCCCGGCCCGTCCGCCCGGGAAACCCCGGCAGTCCGGGCAGCCCCCGCCCCGGCGACCCGGGCCCCGGTCTCTCCCGCACCACAGCGGGCATCCGCCCCGTCTCGACGTACACCCGCAGCAGCCCCTCCGCCTCCGCCGCGCCGAGCCGCCGCGCCGGATCGCGGTCGAGGAGGCCGAGCACCACGGGCAGCAGCGGGTCGACGGACGCGGGTGGCCTGATCTCGTCGATGACGACCGCGTGCAGGACGCCGCCGATGGAGTCGCGGCGGAACGGCGACTCCCCGGCCAGCGCGGTGACCAGCAACGCGCCCAGCGACCACAGATCGGACTCGGGCCCGGTCCGCTCTCCCGCCATCCGCTCCGGCGCGGTGTACTCGGGCGAGCCCACGAACGACCCGACCTCCGTGAGCGTCGTCGCGCCCGTGAGCTGCGCGATGCCGAAGTCGGTGAGCACGACACGGTCGGTCGCCCGCTCCAGGAGCACGTTGGCGGGCTTGAGGTCACGGTGCAGGATGCCCGCCTCGTGCGCGGTGCTCAGAGCGCCGAGCAGGTCGATGCCCATCCGCGCCACGGCGTGCGCGTCCAGCGGCCCGCCCCGCGCGATCCGCCCGGCCAGCGAGCCGCCGTCGATCAACTCCATGACGATGTACGGCTGCTCGTCCTGCACCACGACGTCATGGACGACGATGACGTGCGGATGCCGTAACTGCGCCACGGCCCGCGCCTCGCGCAGGGTCCGCTCGCGCTGCTGCTCCGCCTCGGCGTCGGAGAGGGTCTCGTCGCGCACGAGTTCCTTGACGGCCACCCGGCGGCCGAGGAGCAGATCGGTGGCGCGCCACACGACCCCCATGCCGCCCCGGCCGAGCGGCGCCTCCAGGCGGTAACGGCCCGCGATCACCCGGGCGTTGCCTTCACCTGCCTCACCGGCGCGGTCTCCCAGGCTCCCCATGCGGCCATCATGCCCCACACGTGTGCGAACGGAATCGGTTCTGCGCGCGCCGCGGGCCGGTTCCGGCCGCTGTCACCAGGCTCCTCAGGGGGCGTCAGGAGCGGGCGGGTGCGCTCACTTCTCCCGCCATCCACGGAGCATCGCGTCGAACTGCTCCCTGGTGGCGTCCCAGTTCTTCGCCGGAGCCGACATGTAGAGCACGTACTCCACGCCGTCACTGCTGAGATACGACTGCGAGATGGCGCGGCGCGGGCCCGCCGTCACGTCGTTCGCACCCGCACGCCAGCTGAAATCCCAGAGGGCGCCCTGCTGATCGCGGAAGGTGTTGGAGTTCAGCTCGAGCCGCCGGTACTTGGGAAGCTTGACCCGCAGGTTCTTCTCCAGCGCCAACTGGTGCATGTAGGAGCTCTCGAACTGCGGGTTCTTGTCGACGGCGATGCGCAGGAAGCGACGCCCCCCGTCGGGGGTGTAGTCGACCTGGTTGCCGTCCGCCTCGCGCTTCCATCCCTTGGGCAGCATGAGGCTGAACCCGTCGGGGTCGGGCACCCGTTCCCAGTCGTCGGGTATGCCGCCCACGACCTTGGCGGGACCGTCGTCCGAGCCGTTCGCCGACTGCCCCTGCGTGCCGTCGGCGAAGTGCAGATAGCCGAAGACGCCACCGCCGCCGAGCAGCGCGGCCGCGACGACGAGGGCGACGATCGCGGGCCACCGACGGGGCTCGCGCGCCTGGGGCCCGACGGTGACGGTGTAGGCGTCGTCGGTCGGGGTGCCGCGGACGGGGGTGGAGGAGTGCGGTGTCGGGTGGGGAGCCGCGTGGGGCGTGGGGGGCGTGTGGGTCTGGCCGTGGCCCTGAGTGTGGCTGTACCCCTGGCCCTGACCGTGGTTGTAGCCCTGGCTGTGGCTCTGGCTGCCGCTCTGCGTGTACGACGAGGACGGGTAGACCGCGGCGGGGTAGCCCGCCGAGGGCTGCCCCTGAACGGCCGTGTGCGCGCCGGAGGCCGGGTGCACCTGCGTCTGCACGTACGCCTGCGCCCCCTGCGGGCGCCGCCCCTCCGCCGCCTCGGCCAGCATGTGTTCGGCCTCTTCGGCGGTCGGCCGGGTCGCCGGGTCCTTGCGCAGCAGCGCGCTGATGACCGGGGCGAGGACGCCCGCGTGCCGGGGCGGCTCGGGCTCCTCCGTGACCACGGCCTGCATGGTGCCGATGGGCGACGTGCGCCGGAAGGGCGAGATGCCCTCGACGGCCGTGTACAGCGTGGCGCCGAGCGCCCACAGGTCGGACGCGGGGCCGGGGTTGCTGCCGCTCACGCGCTCGGGTGCCAAATAGTCCACGGAGCCGACGACTTCCCCGGTCCTCGTGACCGTGGAGTCGCCCTCGATCGCGGCGATCCCGAAGTCGGTGAGCAGGATCCGCCGGTCGTCGGCGAGCAGTACGTTGCCGGGCTTGACGTCGCGGTGCAGGACTCCGGCGGCGTGGGCGGCGCGGAGGGCCTTCAGGGTCCACAGGCCGATGCGGGCGGCCTCGATGGGCTCGACGCGCTCGTCGTCCTTGACCGCGTCCGCCAGCGAACGGCCCTCGACCAGCTCCATCACGATCCAGGGGCGGTCGTCGTACTGGAGTACGTCGTGCACGGTGACGACGGCGGGATGGTTGATCCGGGCGGCGGCCCGCGCCTCCGTCTGGGTACGCGTGAAGAGGACCGCGCGGTCGGCCTCCTGCACGAACTGCGCAGCCGTCAGCTCCTTGACGGCCACGGCCCGGTGCAGGACCTCGTCCTGCGCGCGCCACACCCGTCCCATGCCACCGCGGCCGATGGACTCTGCGAGTCGGTAGCGGCCCGCGAGGAGCAGTCCCTGCATCTGATTCACGTTCCCCCGCAATGGTCTTGACAGAGCCAGGTTAAGGAGCGGGAGCCGTGCAGGGAACCACAGGGGGGCTTAGGAGACCGCACTGTGACGCATGCCGCGCATGTCCCGATGGTCGGAATCGACTCAGTCGGTAACCCGATAAGTGGCCGTCGCCTGCTCGTACAGGCGTGTCACTTCGTCCCGCTCGGCCTCCGGCCCCCGCACCTGGAGCACGTGGTACTTCCCGCCGACGACCATCGCGAGATTGCGTACGAAGACCTCGCTGCCCGCGTCGTCCTGCCAGGTGAACTGCCCTTCCGCCATGGCCCGTCCACCGACGTCGATGCGGCGCATGCCGCTGGAGGTCGCCCAGGAGGAGTCGCGGAACGGCTGCAGCTCGCGCTCGTGCTCGCGCTGGTACTTCATGGGGTCGTTGCCGTAGCTGTCGGTGGTGTCGCGGCCCGGCACCAGCAGCAGCTCGAAGCTTCCGTGGGTGTAACGGACCTGGCCCCTGCCGTTCTTGGGCTGCCGGTCCCAGCCTCCCGCCACGGCGACCTGGAAGCCCTCGGGGTCCTTGCGCACGGTGAATCCCCGGGGCACCTCGGGGTCGGAGGTCTGCGGCCTCTGCGAACTGGGGCTCTTCCCGGGCTTGTCTTTGTCTTTGTCCTTATCTTTGTCCTTGTCTCCGTCCTTCTCTTTGCCCTTGCCCTTGTCGGGGTCCTTCCCTTCGTCCTTGCTGTCGCTCGGTTCCGGGGCCGAGCTGACCTCGCCCGCCGTCCCCGCGCGGTCGCCCGAGCGGTCGTCGGACTTGGGCATGAACACCAGGGCGTACGCGATCGCCGCGGCGAGTCCGAGCAGGATGGCGATCAGCAGCAGCCGACCCAGCGAACGCGGGCGGGCCGGGCCGCGGGTCTTGGGCTCGCGGGGCGGCCTGGGGCCGCTGTGGCCCTGCAGGGGGGAGACGACGGGCACGTCGTGCCCCGGCCCGCCCTTCGTCCTGCCGCCGCTGCCCTTGCCTCCACTGCCCTTGCCGCGCTTGTGCCGCCCGTGCCCCTCACCGCTCTTCCCCGCGGTGCCGCTGGTACCGGCGACCGCGGCTCCACGCCGCTTGCGCACGATCTCGCCCCGTCGGCGCACGACGGGCAGCCGACCCGCGTCGTACGGCGGCACCGGCACGACGTGCGCCCCTGCCTCCGGCTCGGGCGCGGACCGCACCAGCGAACGCAGCCAGCCGCTCGCCTCCTCGAAGTCGAGCCGCTCGGTCGGGTCCTGACGCAGTAACGACTCGACCACCGGCCGCAGGGGTCCGCACTCCTCGGCGAAGGCGGGCGGCTCGGCGCACACGAGCTGCACGAGCTCGGCCGAGCTGTCCTCCGGGTACGGCGCGTGGCCCTGAACGGCGCGGAAGAGCAGCGCTCCCAGGGCCCACAGATCGGTGGCGGGGCCGATCGGCGCGGCGAGCTGCCAGTTCTCGTGCACGGGTCCGGCCTGCTCGGGCGCCCACCGCTCGGTGACGGCTCCGACGACGACCATGCGCGCGTGCCGGGCCCGTTCGGCGGCGAGGGCGGTGGCGGGCCCGCGCGAGGGGGCGCCTTCGGCCGGGCCGTCGTCCCACCCTCCGCGCCCGCTCTCGCGCCCGTACGCACCCTCGCTCTCGTATGCACTTTCGCTCTCGTACGCACTCTCGTTCTCGCGCGTGCTCTCGCTCGGGTCCTTGCGCGGCACAGCCCCGTGCCAGGGCTTCTTGCCCGCCACGCCATAGGGGTCCGAGATCCGTCCGGCGGGTTCGGGCTCATCCGCTTGATACGCCGTCACGGCCCCCGTGGGCCCGGACCGCGCACCGCTCCCCGCCGACTCCGGCGCGGGCTCGATCGCCACGTCTTCGGAGTGCACTGTGTGCCGTGTGTGTCCTGAGTGCCGCGTGCGCCCTGTATGCCCTGTGTGCTCCGCATACTCCGCCACATTGCCGACCGACCCCGCAGAGCCCGCCGCCTCCCCGGCCTCGACCGGCCGGGGGTCGTACCCGCAGAGCGCTTCCTCGGCCGCGCCCGCCGCGAGGCCCGTCAGCATCACGCGGCCGTCATCGCATATCAACACGGTCCGCGCGGTGATGTTCCGGTGCACCCAGCCGTACGCGTGCAGCACCCGCAGCGCCGCCAGGACGTCCGCCGCGACCTCGGCCGCCCGGTACGGACTCAGCGGCCGGTCCGCAAGGAGCGCCGCCAGCGGCCTCGCGGCAACCAACTCACTCACTATCCACAGCGAGCCGTCCTCCGCGAACACGTCGAAGACCTGGTCGAGCCGTGGATGGTCGGGGATCTGGGCGGCGGTCTGCGCCGCCTCTATCGCGCGCAGCACCGCCGGGTCCGTGGGCCTGCGCGTCGTCCTGGTCCCGGACCGGCGCACGCCGGGTCCGCCCGCCCCCGCCCGCGGCAGGAACCCCTCGGGCAGATCGTCCTCGTCGAGCACCTCCGCCTCGACGATCTCGGGCAGCGGCACCTGCCGGACGAGAACTTCCTGCCCGCTGTACGTGTCGAAGGCGCGCGACTCGGCGAATTCGTACACGTCGGAGGGCGGCAGCGGCAGGCGGTAGCGGTCGGCGAGCACCCGTCCCGCGTAGTCGTCCACGATGCCTTCCCCGTCCGCCCGGTGGTCAAATCCGTTCGTCTTGCGGCGCGTTGCGGCTGTGTACGGTCCGCAAGCACTCACGATACGTGCCGTGAGCGAACCGCAATGAGGGGATGCCAGATCCCGGGCTCAGGACTTCGGCTCGAACGTCCTGGTGAAGGTCCGCCACGCGGCCCGCCGCTTCTCGCTGCCCCAGTCGTCGGCCTTGGCCGTGTACATCATTCCGTAGCCCAGACCGCCGTTGACGACGAATCCGCGGTCTATCGACCGGTACTTGGTCCCGCCGTCCACGTAGGTGAATTCCCAGTCGGCCGTGTTCCAGCCGCGGAAGCCAACCTTCTCTATCCGGATCCGGTCGTACTGCGGCCGGACCATGTAGTTTTCCTGGCTCTTCCAGTCGCTGACCGGGTTGTCCTTGGGCGTGGTCGTCCAGCCGATCAGCAGCTTCTGCCCGTCGGGGCCGCCGAAGCGCGCGCCCGCCCGACCCGTGGACTGGAACTTCCACCCCTTCGGAAGCCCGATCTTGAAGCCCTGGGAGTGCTTGTACGTCGACTCGGCGCCGTCACCCGGCTTCTTGCCGCCGTCGTCCTTGCCCGGGTCGTGGCCCTCGCCCTCGTCCGGGCTGGGACTCTCGTCCTTGCCCGGGTCCTTGCTCGCGTCGTCGCCGGTGCCGGTGCCCTTGTCGGCATCCTTGCCGGAGCCCTTGTCCTCGCCCTTGCCCTGGCCCCCGCCGCCGGTCGCCCCGGCGGACGCGGCCTTGTCGCCGCCCTTGTTGTCCTCGCTGCCTTCGCCGTCGTCCCCCAGCGCGAGGGCGAGCACCGTCCCGAGCACGGCGAGCACGACCACCATGGTCACTATGACCAGCGTCCGGCGCGGCACCACATCGGTGAGCGACGCCTTGGCGGGCGCCCGCGGCGGCTGCCCCCCGGCACCCGAAGTACCGGTGGACGCGGACGTCGTCGAGGCCCCGGCCGCCCCCGTGCCCCGCGCGGTGGCGGACGCGGCCGCCTTGCGCACGGACTGCAGGGCGCCCTTCAGCCGGTCGGCGGCCTCCTCGGCCTTGCGTCCGGCGGGACGCGACACCCCGGACGCCCCGGACGCCCCGGACGCCCCGGACGTCGACGCGGTCCCGGTCCCAGTGGTCCCAGGAGCCCCGGCAGCAGTCCCAGCGGGAGCGGAGGCGGAGGCCCCGGCCGCTCCCTGCGCGGCACCGGCCGCACCAGCCGCACCGGCACCAGCAGCGGCGCCCGCGACCTTCGCGCTCTTCGACGACTTCGTCAGTCTGCTCGACTTCGAGGCCTTCGGCGTCCGCGATGTCTTCGGCGTCCGCGGCGGCTTGGGCGGGGCCGGGGGCAGCGGCACCACCTTGGTCGCTTCCATCGGCTCGGGTTCCGGCTTGGCCTCAGGGGCGTGTATGACGTCGATGAGGAGCGCCCGCGCTCCCGCGTCGTCGAGCCGCTGCTCGGGGTCCTTGGCGAGCAGGCCGTAGATGACCTTCTCCAACGGTCCCGCGTTGGTGGGCTGTTCGACGTCCTCGGTCATCACCGCGGTGAGGGTCGCGATGGCGGACCCCTTGTCGTACGGGGGCACGCCCTCCACGGCCGCGTACAACAGGCCGCCCAGCGACCACATGTCGGCCGCCGGACCGGGCTTGTGCCCTCGTGCGCGCTCCGGCGCGATGTACGACGGGGCGCCCACGAGCATGCCGGTGGACGTGATCGACGGGTCGCCCTCGACCTGTGCGATGCCGAAGTCCGTGAGGACGACCCGGCCGTCCTCGGCGATCAGCACGTTCGACGGCTTCACGTCGCGGTGCAGAATGCCTTCCCGGTGGGCCGACCGCAGCACGTCGAGCACGGCGAGGCCGACCTCGGCCGCCCGACGCGGCGTGAGCAGCCCGTCCTCCCGGATCGCCTCGGCAAGCGACTTGCCCTCGACGAGCTCCATCACGATCCACGGGCGGTCGTCCTCGTCGACCACGTCGTAGACCGTCACGGCGCTGGTGTTGCGGATCCGCGCAATCGCCTTGGCCTCACGCAACGTGCGCGTGATGAGCCGCCGCTTCTCCTCCTCGTCGATGCTCGAGGGGAACCGCAGTTCCTTCACCGCTACCGTGCGCCCAAGGGTTTCGTCCTTGGCCCGCCAGACGGTGCCCATGCCTCCGCGGCCGAGCACCTCTCCCAGCCGGTACCGGCCGGCGAGGAGACGTTCGCTCTTGTCCCGACGGGCGTCACCCGTCTGCTCCGCGTCCGACATGCGTCCCCTCTGCTGCTACCGCTGCTACCCGAGCAACCCGCCCTGACAGAGCCTTCATTGTCCCTTACCCGGGGACCGGTCGGCGCCCAGGGTCCGTCGGCCCTCTTCCCGTGCCCCATGATGGACCGCGCACGAGGAGGGACCGCCTTGCCAACAGCTCGCTCAATACCGGCCATCCTGCTGGCGGCGGCGCTCATCGGCCTGGCGGCGGGCCGCCCGCAACCCGCGGCACCGGCCACGGACTCCACTCTTCCGCTGCTCACCACCCGGGGCAAGGCCCCGGCCGCGGCGCTCCTGAGCCACACTCAGCCCGAACCGCTCCCGGGTGCACGCACCCTACGCCACCAGGCATCTCCCGTCGCCGTGCAACTCTCCGCACAACAGTCCCCGCCGTCACGCCCCGCGTGGCCGAAGTCCTCCGTGCCGAGCCCGCACCCCTACCTGCACTTCGCCAGGACCGGCCCCTCCCTGACCCGCGCCGACCACTTCAGGGTGGGCAGCATCACCAAGACGTTCATCGCCACCGTCGTCCTCCAACTCGCCGCCGAACACCGTCTGTCCCTGTCCGACCCGGTGGAGCACCATCTGCCCGGACTCGTGCACGGACCGGGCATCGACGGCCGCACCCTCACCCTGCGTGCCCTGCTCACCCACACCAGCGGCCTCCGCGACTTCACCGCCGACACCAGAGGCACCACCCCCGTCACCCCCGCTCGAGCGGTCCGCACCGCCCTCACCCACCCGGCGGCCCCCGCGAGCCACTGGACGTACTCCAATACGAACTACGTCGTACTCGGCATGGTCATCGAACGGGTCACCGGCAACTCGTACGCCACCGAAGCCAAACGCCGCATCCTCCGCCCCCTCCACCTCACCGGCACCTCGTTCCCCGGTGCCCGCACCACGCTCCCCGCACCGCACGGCCGCGCGTTCACCGGCAACGGCCGGGACATCACCGCGCTCGACCCCCGCGTGGCCGGTGCCGCCGGCGAACTGATCTCCACCCTCGCCGATCTGAACCGCTTCTACGCCGCCCTGCTCTCCGGCCGCCTCCTGCCCGCGCCGCTGCTGCACGAGATGCTCAACACCCGCCTCGCACACGGCCACTACGGCATGGGCCTGTACCCGCACAAGCTCCCCTGCGGCACCACCGTCTGGGGCCACAACGGCCGCATCGCAGGCAGCTACGTCCGCACCGCCGCCACCCGAGACGGCCGACGGGTCATCACCTTCCGGGTCAACACGGACAAGCTGGCCGACCCGGCCCTGGAACCCGCCCTCCTCACAGCCCAGTTCTGCCCCCGCGCCCCTTAGAGCCTCCTGCTCCGGGCCCCCTCAGCCGAGCGGCACGATGTCGGGCGCGCCCAGCCGTGCCGCGTCCGCCGTCAGGTCGTCCGGCTGGCGCTGCGACTCCCGCTCGGCCTCCACCCGCTTCTCGTAGTGCTGGACCTCCCGCTCGATCTGGTCCTTGTCCCAGCCGAGGACCGGTGCCATCAACTCGGCGCACTCCCGGGCGCTGCGCGTGCCCCGGTCGAACGTCTCGATGGAGATGCGCGTCCGCCGTGTCAGCACGTCGTCCAGGTGGCGGGCGCCCTCGTGGGAGGCGGCGTAGACCACTTCGGCCCGCAGGTAGTCGTCGGCCGCCTGCAAGGGGGCGCCGAGGGTCGGGTCCGCGGTGATGAGTTCGAGGACCTCTTCGGCCAGCGAGCCGTACCGATTCAGCAGGTGCTCCACGCGGACCACGTGCAGGCCCGTCCTGGCGGCGATCCTCGCGCGGGCGTTCCACAGCGCCTTGTACCCCTCGGCGCCGACCAGGGGGATGTCTTCCGTGACGCAGTCGGCGACGCGCTGGTCCAGGGCGTGCACCGCCTCGTCGACGGCGTCCTTGGCCATCACCCGGTACGTCGTGTACTTGCCGCCCGCGACGACGACCAGGCCCGGGGCCGGGTGCGCGACCGTGTGCTCGCGGGACAGCTTGCTGGTGGCGTCCGACTCGCCCGCGAGCAGCGGCCGCAGGCCCGCGTACACCCCCTGGACGTCGTCCCGGGAGAGGGGCCTGGCGAGCACCGAGTTCACATGCTCCAGGAGATAGTCGATGTCGGCACTGGAGGCGGCCGGGTGCGCCTTGTCGAGGTCCCAGTCCGTGTCGGTCGTGCCCACGATCCAGTGCCGTCCCCACGGGATGACGAAGAGGACGCTCTTCTCGGTGCGCAGGATCAGCCCGGTCGTCGCGTTGATCCGGTCCTTGGGCACGACCAGGTGGATGCCCTTGGAGGCCCTGACGTGGAACTGGCCGCGCTCGCCGACCATGGCCTGGGTGTCGTCCGTCCACACCCCGGTCGCGTTCACGACCTGCTTGGCCCTGACCTCGTACTCCCCGCCGCCCTCGACGTCCTGCACGCGGGCGCCGACGACGCGCTCGCCCTCGCGCAGGAAGCCCGTGACCTTGGCGCGGTTGGCGACCTTTGCGCCGTACGCCGAAGCGGTGCGGACCAGCGTGGCGACATAGCGGGCGTCGTCCATCTGGGCGTCGTAGTACTGCATGGCGCCGACCAGGGCGTCCTTCTTCAGGCACGGGGCGACGCGCAGGGCGTGGCGGCGGGTCAGATGGCGGTGCATGGGCAGGCCGCGGCCGTGTCCGCGGGACATCGACATGGCGTCGTAGAGCGCGACGCCCGATCCGGCGTACAACCTCTCCCAGCCCTTGTGCTGCAAGGGGTAGAGGAACGGGACCGGCTTCACGAGGTGCGGGGCGAGGCGCTCCAGGAGCAGGCCGCGCTCCTTCAGCGCCTCCCGCACGAGGGCGAAGTCGAGCATCTCCAGATAGCGGAGGCCGCCGTGGATCAGCTTGCTCGACCGGCTCGACGTGCCGGACGCCCAGTCGCGGGCCTCGACCAGGCCGGTGGACAGGCCGCGGGTCACCGCGTCGAGTGCCGTGCCCGCGCCGACCACGCCTGCGCCCACTACCAGGACGTCCAGCTCCCGTTCGGCCATTCCCGCCAGTGACTCGGCGCGCTCCGCCGGCCCCAGTGTCGCTGTCCTCACCGCTGCCTCCCGCTGTGATCGGGTGTGGTCGGACTCACATCATGCCCAGATTTCCCCGCCGCTCGCTGAACGCGACCCCAGCCTGTGGACAACACTCCGGAGTCCCGTGCGGCGCAATACCGCAAATCGGTCATATTTACTCCTAGTCTGACATTGCGCTGGTCCGCCTTGTCCACAGGGCTTGCGCACTTGTTCCACTCCGGCTATTGGGAGGACGGCCCACCGCCATGCCCGCAGATCTCGCCGTCATCGGTCTCGGCCACCTCGGCCTGCCCCTCGCGCAGGCCGCCGTCGCACGCGGCATCGACACCATCGGCTACGACCCCGCCCGCGCCGCCGACCTGGCCGGCGGCAGACTGCCCTGCGACGGCGCCGAGTCCACCCTCACCGCCGCCGACGTCCGCCGGATGCTCTCGGGGGGCTTCCGGCCGACCGTCAACCCGGCCGAGCTCGGCCGGGTCCGCACCGCTGTCATCTGCGCCCCCACTCCGCCGGCGGCCGACCGCTCGCTCGACCTCAGCCAGGTGGCCGAAGCAGCCCATGCACTGGCCGCACGGCTGCGTCCGCACACCACCGTGATCCTCGAGTCCCCCGCGTACCCGGGGACCACCGAGGAATTCCTCCGTCCGATCCTCGAATCGGGTTCGGGCCTGCGGGCCGGGCGCGACTTCCACCTCGCGTACTCCCCCGGACGCCTCGACCCCGGCAACCGCTCCCACGGCTACGCGGGCACCCCCAAGGTCATCGGCGGCCTCACCCCGGCCTGCACCGAGTCCGCCGCCACCTTCTACGGCCGCCTCACCGACAAGGTCGTCCGCGCCCGCGGCCCCCGCGAGGCCGAGACCGTGCACCTCCTGGAGACCAACTACCGGCACGTGAACATGGCCCTGGTCAACGAGATGGCGGTGCTCTGCCACGACCTCGGCATCGACCTGTGGGACGTCATCCGCTGCGCCGAGACCAAGCCCTTCGGCTTCCAGGCCTTCCGCCCCGGGCCCGGCGTCGGTGGCCACGGCGTCCCCCTGGACGTCCCGAACCCCTCCCGCGGCGCCCGCCCCCTGCGCATGGTCGAGCTGGCCCAGCAGGTCAACGACCGCATGCCCCAGTACGTCATCCAGCGCTCGGCGACCCTGCTCAACGAGCACGGCAAGTCCGTCCGCGGCGCCCGCGTCCTGCTCCTCGGCGTCACCTACAAGCCCGACCTCGCCGACCAGCAGGGCGCCCCCGCCCAGGAGGTGGCGACCCGCCTCATGGAGCTCGGCGCGGCCGTCAGCTACCACGACCCCTACGTGCCCAACTGGAGCGTGCTCGGCCGCCCCGTCCCGCGCGCGGACTCCCTCTACGAGGCCGCGGCAGACGCCGACCTCACGATCCTGCTCCAGCACCACCGCACGTACGACCTGCAGGGCCTCGCCGTGAAGGCCCAGCTGCTCCTGGACACCCGGGGCGCGACCCCGGCGGGCGCGGCACACCGCCTGTGACGACAAAAGACGACAAGAAGGGCCCCGGTACGAAGTACCGGGGCCCTTCCGCGAAGCGTGCGAACGACGCGTCAGCGCTTGTGCTGCGAGTCCGCGACCGTCACCTCGACGCGCTGGAACTCCTTGAGCTCGCTGTAGCCCGTGGTCGCCATCGCGCGGCGCAGCGCCCCGAAGAAGTTCATCGAGCCGTCCGGGATGTGCGACGGGCCGGTGAGGACCTCCTCCGTGGTGCCGACCGTGCCGAGGTCGACCTTCTTGCCGCGCGGCACGTCCTCGTGGACGGCCTCCATGCCCCAGTGGTGGCCCTTGCCGGGCGCGTCCGTGGCGCGGGCCAGCGGGGAGCCCATCATCACGGAGTCGGCGCCGCACGCGATGGCCTTGGGCAGGTCGCCGGACCAGCCGACGCCGCCGTCGGCGATCACGTGCACGTAGCGACCGCCGGACTCGTCCATGTAGTCACGGCGGGCGGCCGCGACGTCGGCGACCGC
The DNA here is from genome assembly GCF_056437465.1 of Streptomyces sp. NPDC042371. NCBI lineage: Bacteria > Bacillati > Actinomycetota > Actinomycetes > Kitasatosporales > Streptomycetaceae > Streptomyces > Streptomyces sp. NPDC042371. The sequence continues at coordinate 700,000 of NZ_JBWKAP010000002.1, forward strand.
GGTGGCCATCGGCACCTGGATGCCAAGCACGTTGCGCGTGGTGTGCGCGGCGCCGCCGCCGAAGCCGACCAGGACGCCCGCGGCGCCCGTGCGCATGAGGTGCAGCGCCGCGGTGTACGTGGCGCAGCCGCCGACGATGACCGGGACGTCCAGCTCGTAGATGAACTGCTTCAGGTTCAGCGGCTCGGCCGCGCCGGAGACGTGCTCGGCGGAGACGGTGGTGCCGCGGATCACGAAGATGTCGACCCCGGCGTCCACGACGGCCTTGGAGAACTCGGCGGTGCGCTGCGGGGAGAGCGCGGCGGCGGTGACCACACCGGCGTCGCGCACCTCCTTGATGCGCTGGCCGATGAGGTCGGCCTTGATCGGGGCCGCGTAGATCTCCTGGAGGCGCCGGGTCGCGGTCTCCGCGTCCAGCTCGGCGATCTCGTCGAGCAGCGGCTGCGGGTCCTCGTACCGCGTCCAGAGGCCCTCGAGGTTCAGGACGCCGAGGCCGCCCAGCTCACCGATCCGGATGGCGGTCTGCGGCGATACCACCGAGTCCATCGGAGCGGCCAGGAAGGGCAGCTCGAAGCGGTAGGCGTCGATCTGCCACGCGATCGAGACCTCCTTCGGGTCGCGGGTGCGCCGACTCGGTACGACGGCGATGTCGTCGAAGGCGTACGCGCGGCGGCCGCGCTTGCCGCGCCCGATCTCGATCTCAGTCACGTTGTGGGGCCTTTCCCTCTTGGTCTGCCTGTCCAGTATCCCCGACGCACACGGAAGGGGCGGTCCCGGTGATCCGGGACCGCCCCTTCCACGCGCGCGTGGCGCCGGAAGACTACTTGCTGCGGCTGTAGTTCGGCGCTTCGACCGTCATCTGGATGTCGTGCGGGTGGCTCTCCTTGAGGCCCGCCGACGTGATGCGTACGAAACGGCCGTTGGCCTGGAGGTCGGGCACGGTGCGACCGCCCACGTAGAACATCGACTGGCGCAGTCCGCCCACCAGCTGGTGGACGACCGCCGAGAGCGGACCCCGGTAGGGAACCTGGCCCTCGATGCCCTCGGGCACCAGCTTCTCGTCGGAGGCGACGCCCTCCTGGAAGTACCGGTCCTTGGAGAAGGAGCGCTGGTCGCCGCGCGTCTGCATGGCGCCGAGCGAGCCCATGCCGCGGTACGACTTGAACTGCTTGCCGTTGATGAAGAGCAGCTCCCCGGGAGACTCCTCACAGCCTGCGAGCAGGGAGCCCAGCATGACCGTGTCCGCACCGGCGACGAGCGCCTTGGCGATGTCTCCGGAGTACTGCAGGCCGCCGTCGCCGATGACCGGGACACCGGCCTCCTTGGCGGCGAGCGACGCTTCGTAGATGGCCGTTACCTGCGGTACGCCGATACCGGCGACGACGCGGGTCGTGCAGATGGAGCCGGGTCCGACGCCGACCTTGATGCCGTCGACACCGGCGTCGATGAGCGCCTTGGCGCCGTCGCGCGTCGCGATGTTGCCGCCGATGACGTCGACGCCGGGGGCGTCGGACTTGATCTTGGCGACCATGTCGCCGACCAGGCGGGAGTGGCCGTGCGCGGTGTCGACGACGATGAAGTCGACGCCCGCCGCGACGAGGGCCTGGGCGCGCTCGAACGCGTCACCCGCGACACCCACGGCGGCACCCACCAGGAGGCGGCCTCCGGCGTCCTTGGACGCGTTCGGGTACTTCTCGGCCTTCACGAAGTCCTTGACCGTGATGAGGCCCTTGAGGATGCCCGCGTCGTCGACCAGCGGAAGCTTCTCGATCTTGTGGCGGCGCAGCAACTCCATGGCGTCCACGCCGGAGATGCCGACCTTGCCGGTGACGAGCGGCATCGGCGTCATGACCTCGCGCACCTGGCGCGTGCGGTCCGACTCGAAGGCCATGTCGCGGTTGGTCACGATGCCGAGCAGCTTGCCCGCGGGGTCGGTGACCGGGACGCCGCTGATGCGGAACTTCGCGCAGATCGCGTCGGCCTCGGCGAGCGTCGCGTCCGGGTGAACCGTGATCGGGTCGGTGACCATGCCGGACTCGGAGCGCTTCACCAGGTCGACCTGGTTGGCCTGGTCGGCGATGGAGAGGTTGCGGTGCAGCACACCGACGCCGCCCTGCCGCGCCATGGCGATCGCCATGCGGGACTCGGTGACCTTGTCCATCGCCGCGGACAGCAGCGGGACGTTCACCCGGACGTTCTTGGAGACGAGCGAGGAAGTGTCGATCTGGTCGGGCGCCATGTCCGACGCGCCCGGCAGCAGCAGCACGTCGTCGTAGGTCAGCCCGAGCGTCGCGAATTTCTCGGGCACCCCAGTCGAAGAACCGCCGTTTGCAGTCATGACACCTTCCCCAAATGGCCTTGATCGGTGCGGATGTCCATGCTAACGGCCTTCGAGCGTGTCTCATTCCACGATCAAGATCATTACCAAGCTTTGTACGTTCACACGTACGCCACCGCACCCCGGAAGGATCCGGACTACTGCTCCGCGAGCGCCCGCAGCCTGCTCAGCGCCCGGTGCTGCGCGACCCGCACCGCCCCGGGGGACATCCCCAGCATCTGCCCGGTCTCCTCGGCCGTGAGGCCGACGGCAATCCGCAGGAGCAGCAGCTCGCGCTGGTTGTCCGGAAGGTTGGCCAGGAGCTTCTTGGCCCACTCGGCATCGCTGCTGAGCAGGGCGCGCTCCTCCGGGCCGAGCGAGTCGTCGGGCCGCTCGGGCATCTCGTCCGAGGGCACGGCGGTGGATCCGGGGTGCCGCATCGCCGCGCGCTGCAGATCGGCCACCTTGTGTGCCGCGATCGCGAAGACGAACGCTTCGAAGGGGCGCCCCGTGTCCTTGTAGCGCGGCAGGGCCAGGAGCACGGCGACGCACACTTCCTGCGCCAGGTCCTCCACGAAGTGCCGCGCGTCACCCGGCAGCCGGGACAGACGGGTGCGGCAGTAGCGCAGCGCGAGGGGGTGGACGTGGGCCAGGAGGTCGTGCGTGGCCTGCTCGTCGCCCTCCACAGCGCGTAGAACGAGGGCACCGATCACCGGCGTCTTGTCATCGCGCATCAGTCCATGGTGCCTTGACGGCGACTGATCCGTGGCACCGCGTCCGTAGTTGTGCACTGAAGCGTTATGAGCAGGTGCGCCGGAACTCATCTCCTGCGCCCTCCCCTCCCGCTCGATCGACTCGTCCCCGAGGAACTCCACACCTCAAGGATGCGGCATCGGCGGCGAAACAAGCGTCGCCGGGCGTACGTCGCCCCGCCCACCGGACGGCGGGCGGGGATCGCCGTGCCCCCGCGACGGCACATTCAGCGAACCAGACCCCAGCGGAAACCGAGCGCCACCGCATGTGCGCGGTCCGAGGCGCCGAGCTTCTTGAAGAGCCGCCTGGCGTGCGTTTTCACGGTGTCCTCGGAGAGGAAGAGCTCGCGCCCGATCTCCGCGTTCGAACGGCCGTGGCTCATGCCCTCGAGGACTTGGATCTCACGCGCGGTGAGGGTGGGCGCGGCGCCCATCTCGGCCGAGCGCAGCCTGCGCGGAGCGAGCCGCCACGTCGGGTCGGCGAGCGCCTGGGTGACGGTCGCGCGCAGCTCGGCACGCGAGGCGTCCTTGTGCAGATAGCCGCGGGCACCGGCCGCGACCGCGAGTGCGACCCCGTCCAGGTCCTCGGCGACGGTGAGCATGATGATGCGCGCACCGGGGTCGGCGGACAGCAGCCGGCGGACGGTCTCCACGCCGCCGAGACCGGGCATGCGTACGTCCATCAGAATCAGGTCCGAGCGGTCGGCGCCCCAGCGGCGGAGGACTTCCTCGCCGTTGGCCGCCGTGGTCACGCGCTCGACGCCGGGCACGGTCGCTACCGCGCGGCGGAGCGCCTCTCGGGCAAGCGGGGAGTCATCGCAGACGAGGACCGATGTCATGACTGTCCTCCGCGGCTCTCACAGCTGCTGCGCGTCACCTTGAGCCTCCAGGCTGGTACTTATTCGTCACCTGTGCGGTTGACGCTCTCGGACACCTGCCCGAGCGCTTGTTCTTTCAACCGCCTCCGCACTCTCAACGACGGTCACCCGAAAGAGTTACGGGGCAGTCTGACACCTTCGGCACTCTACGTGAGGGCGCGGACACAGCGCAGAGAGCGCGGCAGACCCTCAACGTTTCATCACAACCTATGCCCCATTTAGCGCCTCTTCTTCCCTTTTCCTGGTGTCTATAGCTAGATTCGCAATGAGTCATATTTTCATCTCCTTAGACAGTAGATGTACGGTCATGACGGTTATGCGCACCGTATCCGCGTCAGAACGGCACCAAGGGGACCAGCAATGGCAGATTTCTCCCGCCTTCCCGGACCGAACGCAGATCTGTGGGACTGGCAGCTCCTCGCGGCCTGCCGTGGGGTCGACAGCTCGCTCTTCTTCCACCCGGAGGGCGAGCGGGGCGCGGCGCGCAGCGCACGTGAGAACTCCGCCAAGGAGGTCTGCATGCGGTGCCCGGTGCGCGCGGAGTGCGCCGCTCACGCGCTCGCGGTGCGCGAGCCGTACGGCGTGTGGGGCGGGCTGACCGAGGACGAGCGCGAGGAGCTCATGGGCCGCGCGCGCAACCGCCTCGTCACGGCCTCCACCGTCACGGCTGCCGCCGCCTCGACGGCCAGAGCCGTGTCGCACAGTTGAAGGAACGTTTCTTCGAATAAACGCCCGTACGCGCCCGTACGGGGGCGCCCACAGGGCGTCGATCAACGGGCGGCGGCCCGCGCGAGGTGGTCCAGCGTGGCGGCGACGGCCGGCACCTGCGCCAGGTCCGGCAGCGTGAGCGCGACGATCTCCCGCCGCACGGCGGGCTCCACCGTCACGGTGCGTGCACCCATGGGGCGCACCGACTCGATCGCGAGCTCGGGCAGCACCGCCACCCCCAGACCGGCGCCCACGAGGCCGATCACCGCCGGATAGTCGTCGGTCGCGAAGTCGATCCGGGGTGCGAAGCCCGCGCTCTCGCAGACCTCCACCAGTTGCCTGCGGCAGCGGGGGCAGCCCGCGATCCACGACTCGTCGGCGAACTCGCCGATGGTGACCGAGTCCGCACCGGCCAGCCGGTGCCCCTCGGGCACGAGACCGACGAGCCGGTCCGCGAGCAGCGGGCGCACGACGAGGTCGCCCCACTCCTCCGCGGCCGTCGCTCCTTCGTACCGGAAGGCGAGGGCGACGTCGCAGTCGCCCTCGCGCAGCATCTCCACCGAGCGCGGCGGCTCGGCCTCCACGAGGGAGACGCGGGTGCCCGGGTGGGCCGCGCGCAGCGCCGCCAGGGCGCAGGGGACGAGGGTGGAACTGCCGCTGGGGAAGGAGACGAGCCTGACCCGGCCCGCGCGCAGGCCCGCGATGGCGGCGACCTCCTCCTCGGCGGCGGTGAGCCCGGCGAGGATCCCCGCGGCATGCCTGACCAGTGCCTCGCCCGCCTGCGTCAGCCGCATCTCGCGGCCGGTGCGGATCAGCAGCGGCGTGCCCGCCGAGGATTCGAGGGCCTTCATCTGCTGGCTGACGGCGGGCTGGGTACAGCCGAGCTCGCGGGCCGCGGCGGAGAAGGAGCCGGTGGCGGCCACGGCGCGCAGGACACGGAGATGACGGGCCTCGATCATGGTTCGAGCATAAGCGACGCTTGGGTGTATCGCGAAATAATGCGTCGCTACTTTGAGGAGGTCTCGCCTAGCCTGCCTTTCATGGAGCTTCTTTCTGTGAACGTGGGACGCCGCAAGACCGTCGCGTACGCCGGTGCGCCCTCCGGTGGCACCGGCATCGACAAGCGGCCGGTGCGCGGCCCGGTGCGCGTGGCCGCGCCGGGCGCGAAGGGCGTCGGCGGGAGCGGCATGGCCGGTGACGAGATCTGCGACCTGCGCCACCACGGCGGCAACGACCAGGCGGTGTACGCCTACGCCCGCGAGGACCTCGACGCCTGGCAGCGCACCCTTGGACGCGCGCTGTCCGACGGCGCCTTCGGCGAGAACCTCACGACCTCGGGCGTCGACGTGAGCGGCGCGCGGATCGGCGAGCGCTGGCGGGTGGGTTCCGATCTGGTGCTCGAAGTGACGAGCGGGCGCATCCCCTGCCGTACGTTCCAGGGCCACCTCGACGAGAAGGGGTGGGTGAAACGGTTCACGGAGGAGGGCGTTCCCGGTGCGTATCTGCGCGTCGTGGAGCCGGGTGAGATCCGGGCCGGGGACCCGATCGAGATCGTGCACCGGCCTGCGCACGAGGTGACCGTCGCCCTCCAGTTCCGGGCCGTCACGACGGAGAAGGACCTGCTGCCCGAGCTGCTCGCGGCGGGCGACGCCCTGCATCCCGAGACGGCCGAGCGCGCCCGCAAGTACCTGGCGCAGCAGGGTGCTCCTGCCTCTCCCTGAGACCTGGCGGTCCGTGCAACACAGTGGTCACGCGATCTCACTAGCCTTGGGCCATGACTACGGCTCTGATTACGGGATCGACCGCCGGCATCGGCGCAGCCTTCGCGCGGCGCCTCGCGGCCGACGGGCACAACCTCGTGCTGGTGGCTCGCAACACCGAGCGGCTGCACGAGCAGGCGACCGAGCTGCACGACCGGCACGGCATCGAGGCGGAGGTGCTGACCGCGGACCTCGCGACGGACGTGGGCATCGAGGCCGTCGAGAAGCGGCTCGCGAACCGCAGGGACGCGGTCGACCTCCTGATCAACAACGCGGGGTTCGGCAACAAGGGCCGGTATCTGGAGGTCTCGCTCGCCGACGAGCTGACCATGCTCAAGGTGCACTGCGAGGCGGTGCTGCGGCTGACGTCGGCCGCGACGGAGTCGATGCGGGAGCGCGGCCGCGGCGGGGTCGTGAACGTCGCGTCGGTGGCGGCGTTCGTGCCGCGCGGGACGTACGGCGCATCGAAGGCGTGGGTCGTGCAGTTCACCCAGGGCGCGGCGAAGGACCTGGCGGGCTCCGGGGTGCGGCTGATGGCGCTGTGCCCCGGCTTCGTGCGCACGGAGTTCCACCAGCGCGCGGGGATGGGCACGTCCAACATCCCCAACTGGATGTGGCTCGACGCGGACAAGCTGGTCACGGTGGCGCTCACCGACCTGGCGCGCGGCAGGACGGTGTCGATCCCGGACCCGAGGTACAAGGCGCTGATGGGCGTGGTGAAGGTGACCCCGAGGGCGCTGCTGGGCGGAGTGACGTCCCGTACGGGCCGCAAGTACGGCCCGCAGTAGCCCCGTCAGGGGCGCGGGGAACTGCGCGAGGACGGACCACGATCCGCAGTCGGCAACGCAGCGGCAACCCGGCAGGACGTATCCCGAGAAGGGCTGAGGCCCGGCTCCCCCCGAAAAGGGAGCCGGGCCTCAGTCACCGTTCAAGCCGAGCGCAGCGGGTCAGTGCGAGTGACCGTGGCCGTGGCCGTGACCGGCGTCGGCCTCTTCCTCGGCCGGCTTCTCGACGACCAGGGTCTCGGTCGTGAGGAGCAGCGACGCGATGGACGCGGCGTTCTCCAGGGCGGAGCGGGTGACCTTGACCGGGTCGATGACACCGGCCTTGACCAGGTCGCCGTACTCACCGGTCGCGGCGTTGAAGCCGAAGCCCTTGTCGAGCTCGGCGACCTTCGAGGTGATGACGTAGCCCTCGAGGCCGGCGTTCTCGGCGATCCAGCGCAGCGGCTCGACGGCGGCGCGGCGGACGACGGCCACACCGGTGGCCTCGTCGCCGTCCTTGCCGAGCGAGTCGCCGAGCACCTTGGCGGCGTGCACCAGAGCGGAGCCACCACCGGAGACGATGCCCTCCTCGACCGCGGCGCGGGTCGCGGAGATGGCGTCCTCCAGACGGTGCTTCTTCTCCTTCAGCTCCACCTCGGTGGCGGCGCCGACCTTGATGACGCACACGCCGCCGGCCAGCTTCGCGAGGCGCTCCTGGAGCTTCTCGCGGTCCCAGTCGGAGTCCGTGGCGTCGATCTCGGCCTTGATCTGGGCGACGCGGCCCTCGACGTCGGCCTTGTTGCCACCGCCGTCGACGATCGTGGTGTCGTCCTTGGTGATGGTGACGCGGCGGGCGGTGCCGAGCACGTCGAGACCGACCTGGTCGATCTTGAGGCCGACCTCTTCGGCGATGACGGTGCCGCCGGTGAGGGTGGCGATGTCACCGAGCATGGCCTTGCGGCGGTCGCCGAAGCCCGGGGCCTTCACCGCGACGGCGTTGAAGGTGCCGCGGATCTTGTTCACGACCAGGGTCGAGAGGGCCTCGCCCTCGACGTCCTCGGCGATGATCAGGAGCGGCTTCGAGGCGTTGGCCTGGATGACCTTCTCGAGCAGCGGCAGGAGGTCCTGGATGGAGGAGATCTTGCCCTGGTGGATCAGGATGTACGGGTCGTCGAGGACGGCCTCCATACGCTCCTGGTCGGACACCATGTACGGCGACAGGTAGCCCTTATCGAAGGCCATGCCCTCGGTGAAGTCGAGCTCCAGGCCGAAGGTGTTGGACTCCTCGACGGTGATGACACCGTCCTTGCCGACCTTGTCCATCGCCTCGGCGATGAGCTCGCCGACCTGCGGGTCCTGGGCCGACAGACCGGCGACGGCCGCGATGTCGGCCTTGTCGTCGATCGGACGGGCGGTGGCGAGGAGCTCCTCGGAGACGGCCGCGACGGCGGCGTCGATGCCCTTCTTGAGGGCGGCCGGGGAGGCACCGGCGGCGACGTTGCGCAGGCCTTCCTTGACCAGGGCCTGGGCGAGCACGGTGGCGGTGGTGGTGCCGTCACCAGCGATGTCGTTGGTCTTGGTCGCCACCTCCTTCACCAGCTGGGCGCCGAGGTTCTCGTACGGGTCCTCGACCTCCACCTCACGGGCGATGGTGACGCCGTCGTTGGTGATGGTCGGGGCGCCGAACTTCTTGTCGATGACGACGTTGCGGCCGCGGGGGCCGATCGTCACCTTGACCGTGTCGGCAAGCTTGTTGACGCCGCGCTCAAGGGCGCGACGGGCGTCCTCGTCGAACTTCAGGATCTTCGCCATGGGAGCGATTCAGCCCTCTCGAAAACTCGGGTGAACGAACTGCGCCCCTCGCCGCCCGGCAATCAGCGGGGTGACCAGGGGCGCAGCTCAAAAGCAAATCTGCTGGTGAAGCAGGTGAAGCGGTGAAACTACTTCTCGACGATCGCGAGCACGTCGCGAGCCGAGAGGACGAGGTACTCGTCGCCGTTGTACTTCACCTCGGTGCCGCCGTACTTGCTGTACAGCACGACATCGCCGACCTTGACGTCGAGCGGCAGGCGCTCGCCGTTCTCGAAGCGGCCCGGGCCCACGGCGAGGACGGCGCCCTCCTGGGGCTTCTCCTTCGCGGTGTCCGGAATGACCAGGCCGGAGGCCGTGGTCTGCTCGGCGTCGAGCGGCTGGACCACGATGCGGTCCTCGAGCGGCTTGATGGCAACCTTGGAGCTTGCGGTCGTCACGATCCGGTCTCCCCCTTCGGAGATCTCACGGGGTTAAGAGTCTGAGTGTGGCGACCAGGTGGATCCGTCGTCGCGGGTGCCGGACCTGCCCGTCGCTGTTGGCACTCTCCAGTGGGGAGTGCCAGAAGCGAGACTAGGACGGGGATTAGCACTCGGTCAAGCGGAGTGCCAATCGACTGCGTCCGACTTCAGCCGGTGGGGGTGCCGAGCACCCCTTCGGGGCAACGCACGACGACGGGTGCCAGTTCCGCCGCCACGCGCCACGGAGGCCTCAATTCCCGGCGCTCCGCACAGGGGCCAGGACCCGGTCTGCCCTTGCTCGGCTTGCTCGGCACCTTCTGGGCCGCCTTCCTGCCCAGCCTCTCGATCGGGTCCACGGATTCCGCGCACCCCGTGAGCAGTGCGGGCGCGAGCACTCCGCACAGCAGGGCCCCGGCGAGGAGGCGGCGGCGCGCCCGCGCCCGCGGGGTCACAGGTAGTCCTCCAGCCTGGCGACCGCGTACCCCTTGTCCGTGACCGTCTTCATGACCCTGCGGATCATGTCCGGCATGGTGCCCTTCCAGTCCTCGCGCCCCCGGAAGTGCGTGAGGATGATGTCGCCGGGGTGCAGGTCGCGGTCCCACTCGCGCCACTCCATGTGGTCGGCGAAGGCCTCCGACGCCCACAGCGGCACCGCCTTGACGCCACAGGACTTGGCGGCGCGCAGCGTGTCCTGGTTGTAGTTGCCGTAGGGCGGGCGGAAGAGCTCGGGGCGCTTGCCGTAGTGCTTCTCGATGGTGTCCTGCATGCCGCAGATCTCGCGGCGCTGCTTGTCGTACGAGAGTCCTGGCAGGTAGCGGTGGTTGAGCGTGTGGTTGTTCAGGGAGACGCCGCGGCCCTGCATCTTCTTGAAGTAGGCGTAGTCCTCCTTGACCAGGTAGTCGCTGAGGAACGCCGTGTAGGGGAGCTTCAGTTCGCTCATCATCTTCAGCAGTGCCGGGTCCTTCTCGGCTCCGTCGTCGATGGTCAGGAAGACGACCTTCTCCTTGGTGGGGATCGTCGTGAAGACCGGCGGCAGGCTCGACTGGCCCTTGACCTCGAACCCCTTGCGGGTGGTGATCCGCGGCTTGGTCCTGGGCGCGGGGGGCGCGGCCAGCGGGGTCTTGGCCAGGCCCCAGCGCTTGGCGGCCATGGTGCGGGCGACCTGGGCCGTGGCGAGCTTCTGGGCGTACGAGTCGAGGGCGCGGGCGGGCGGGGCCTTGAGCGGCTGCTGGCCGTGGGCGGGGCGCACGTCGTCGGAGTCGCCGCCGGACGCGCAGCCCGAGGCGATCGCCGCGAGGGACAGGACGGCGATCAGGACGCGTGCCTGATTCTTCCGCCTTCCGGCGTATTCTTCGTTTTGTCGTACTAGTTGCATGGCGCCGGATCCTCGCAGCTCAAGGCCCTGCCGAGGGCCCGACACCGCCACCGGCCGCGCACCATCCACCGACTGGCCCACAATGGGGCAGGTGAACGACCCGAACACGCCGAGCGCCCACGAGACCGACCTCGGCGACCCCCTCGCCGCCTTCGCCGCCCTCCGCACCGAGGAGGGCCGGGCCCTGCTCGACGAGGTGCGGGACGTCGAACCGGCCCAGGAGCTCGCCGCCGCCACCCGGCTGCGCCGCACCTTCCCCGCGCCCCTGGTCTCCGCGGCCCTGGCCCAGGCGCGGCTGCGGCAGCGGGCCGCGGCGAAGTTCGGCGCCGAGGACGCGGCCCGGATGTTCTTCACACCGAACGGCGTGGAGCAGTCCACCCGCGCCTCCGTCGCCACGCACCGCGCCGAGAGCTTCAGGGCCCTGGGCGTACGTTCACTGGCCGACCTCTGCTGCGGCATCGGCGGCGACGCCATCGCCCTCGCGCGAGCCGGGATCTCCGTGCTCGCCGTCGACCGCGACCCGCTGACCTGCGCGGCCGCCCGCGCCAACGCCGAGGCCCTCGGCCTCGGCGACCTGATCGAGGTGCGGGAGGCGGACGTCACCGAGGTGGACACGTCCGCGTACGACGCCGTCTTCGTGGACCCGGCGCGGCGCGGCGGCCGCGGGCGGATCTTCGACCCCGAGGCCTACTCCCCGCCGCTGTCCTGGGCGGTCGGGGCGGCGCTCGGGGCCCCGCTCGCCGCGCTGAAGATCGCCCCCGGCATCCCGCACGAGGCGATCCCCGCCGAGGCGGGCGCCGAGTGGATCTCGGACGGCGGCGACGTGAAGGAGGCCGTGCTGTGGTTCGGCACGGACGCCCCCGCCTCGCACCGCGCCACGCTCCTGCCCGGTGGCGCCTCCCTGTGGACCTCGCTCGCCGCGATGCTGCCCGACCCACCGGCACGGCCCGTCGGGCGCTATTTGTACGAGCCGGACGGCGCCGTCATCCGCGCGCACCTGGTCGCCGAGGTCGCCGCCCGGGTCGAGGGCGGACTCATCGACGAGACCATCGCGTACGTCACCTCCGACGCCCTGCACGACACCCCGTACGCCACCGCGTACGAGATCACCGACCAACTCCCGTTCAGCGTGAAGAAGCTGAAGGCGCTGCTGCGCGAGCGCGGGGTCGGCATCCTCACCGTGAAGAAGCGCGGCTCCGCCGTCGAGCCCGAGGAGCTGCGGCGCAAGGTGAAACCGCAGGGGAAGAACGCGGCGACCGTCTTCCTGACACGGGTGGCGGGCGCCCCCACGATGCTGATCGGCCACCCGGCAGCGCCCCGGCCCTGACTCCCGTACGGGTGCGGCAGCGCTATTGACGCCCGTCCACCGCCCCGCGGCCCGGCCCCGCCCAGCAGTCCGCGGCCCGCGCCAGGAGCAGTTCCCGTTCCCGCTCGTTGCGCGCCAGCGACGCCGCACGCTCGAACTCCGCGTGGGCCTCCTCCGCCCGCCCGAGCCGCTCCAGCAGGTCGCCCCGCACGCTGGGCAGCAAGTGGTAGTCCTTCAGGACGGGTTCGGCGGTGAGCGCGTCGACCAGCACGAGGCCTGCCTCCGTGCCCTGGGCCATCGCGACGGCGACCGCGCGGTTGAGCTCGACGACCGGGGACGGGGCGCGGGCGGCGAGCAGGCCGTAGAGGGCGGCGATCTGCTGCCAGTCGGTCTCCTCGTAGGTGTGCGCGTGGGCGTGGCAGGCGGCGATCGCGGCCTGCAGGGCGTACGGGCCCAGGGCGCCCGCGGGTGAGGGCGCCGTGCTCTGGGCCCGCGCCAGGGCGGCGAAACCGCGCCGGACCAGCATCTGGTTCCAGTGGGCCCGGCTCTGGTCCTTGAGCAGCACCGGCTCGCCCGCCGGGCCCGTGCGCGCCGCCGTGCGCGAGGCCTGCAGTTCGAGCAGCGCGGCCAGGCCGTGCGCCTCGGACTCGTCGGGCAGCAGAGCGGTGAGCACCCGGGCCAGGCGCAGTGCGTCCTCGCACAGGGCGGGGCGCAGCAGGTCGTCGCCCGCCGTGGCGGCGTACCCCTCGTTGAAGATCAGGTAGATGACTTCGAGGACCGAACCGACGCGGGCTTCGCGGTCCGGGCCGTAGGGGACCTCGAAGGCGACGGCACGGGCGGCGAGGGTGCGTTTGGCGCGGACGATCCGCTGCGCCACGGTCGGTTCGGGGGCGAGCATCGCGCGGGCGATCTCCGCGGTGGTCAGACCGCCGAGCAGGCGCAGCGTGAGCGCCACGCGGGCCTCGGTGGAGAGCACCGGGTGACAGGCGATGAAGACGAGGCGGAGCAGGTCGTCGTCGATGGCGTCGGGGTCGGCGGACACGACGTCCCCGACGGGGTCGGTGGGGGGCGGGGCGGTCTCCAGGTCGCGGCCGACCTCGGCGAGCTTGCGGGCATAGCGCTCGCGGCGGCGCACCAGGTCGACGGCGCGGTGCCTGGCGGTGGCCATGAGCCAGGCGCCCGGGTTGTCGGGGACGCCTTGCGCGGGCCACTGTTCGAGGGCCGCCACGAGGGCGTCCTGCGCCAGTTCCTCGGCGATGCCGACGTCTCGTACGATCCGCGTCACCCCGGCGATGATGCGCGGCGACTCCATGCGGAAGACGGTCTCGATGGCCTGGCGGGGGTGCTCCGGAGGATGGCTCACGGCCATCCATCAGAGCACCCCGGCGCCACCGCCGCAAAGGCACTGAGGCGAGGCTCAGCCCTCGAGCTCCCGGACCTCCGCGGTGATCGTCCAGTAGTCCTCGTGGGTCTTGAGGAACCGCTTGGTCCACTCGACGGCCTCGGCCATGTCCTTGGCCTGGCAGATGGAGTAGCCGCCGATGACCTCCTTGGTCTCGGTGAACGGTCCGTCGGTCGTGGACAGTTCGCCCTTGTCCCAGGTCACGCGGGTGCCTTCGGAGGTCGGCCGGAGCCCTGCGGTGTCGAGCATCACGCCCGCCCTGGTGATCTCCTCAAGCAGCGCGCCCATGCGCTCCTGCAGTTCGGGGCTCGGGCCGCCCTCGGGCGCGTTGTTCTCGTCGATGCGGATCAGCGTCATGTAGCGCGGCATGGTGGTCTCCCAATCGGGTGGCGGCGGGGCTTCTCCTCGCCTCTCACCCTTGCGTCGAACGGGAGACGCCCGTTTCGACATCGTCGCCGAAGTTCTTCGAAGTTTCTTCTCCGGTCGGCGTTTTCGCAGGTCGTAGCGGTGCGGTGGGAGACGTACGCGGGCCGTGCAACGCCGCAGTCGCCAGGGCGGCCGCCACCAGGAGGCCCGCGGACACCGCGAAGGCCGCCGCGTACCCCTCGGCGAGGGCGCCGCGGCCCCGCCCCTGCCCCGTGGCGCTCGCCGCGACCGTGACCAGGACCGCGAGGCCCAGGGAGCCACCGAGCTGGCGGGAGCTGTTGAGCAGCCCGGAGGCCATGCCGGTCTCCTCGGGGGCGACGCCGCTGGTCGCCGCCGTGCCGAGCGGCACGAAGCACAGGCCGATGCCGACGCTCGCGACCAGCGAGGGCCCGAGGACGGAGCCGAGGAACGTGCCGCCCGCCTCGACCGTCAGCGCGAACCAGCCGAACCCGGCGGCCCCGAGCAGCCCGCCCGCCACGAGGAGCGTCCGCTGGCCGAGCCGCCCGACGGTGCGGGTGGCGACCGTCGAACCGGCCACGATGCCCGCGCAGAACGGCAGGAACGCGGCGCCGGCCGCCGTCGGCCCGTACCCCATCACCTGCTGGAGGTAGAGCGAGGTGAAGTAGAAGGCGGCGAACTGTCCCGAGGACATCAGCAGGGCGAAGACGTTCGCGGAGAGCACGGGCCGGTGCGCCGTGCCGAGCAGGCCGAGTCGCAGCAGCGGCTCCCGCTTGCGGGCCTCGACGGCGACGAAGGCGGCGAGCAGCACGGCCGCGGCGCCGAGCGTGCCCAGTGTGGCGCCCGATCCCCAGCCGGTCGTCTCCGTGCGCACGAGGCCGAGGACGAGCAGGGTCGTACCGGCCGTGACGAGCAGGGCGCCGGTGATGTCGAGGCGGGGCGCGGGTCCGGTGCGGCGGTCGGCGGGGATGCCGCGGCGCGCGGCGAGGAGCGCGGCGAGCACCACGGGGACGTTGATCAGCATCACGGAGCGCCAGCCCACCCAGTCGGTGAGCAGTCCGCCCGCCATGATCCCGACGGCGCCGCCGAGCGCCCCGGAGACGCCCCACAGGCCGAGCGCCCGGGACCGCGCGGGCCCCGCCGCGTAGTTCACGGTGATCAGGGCGAGCGCGACGGGTGCGAGCGCCGCCGCGCCCGCGCCCTGCACCGCACGCGCGGCGATCAGCTGCCCCGGCGCGAGGGCCAGCCCACCCGCCAGGCTCGCCGCCCCGAAGACGGCGAAGCCCCAGGTGAGGGTGCGCCGTCTGCCGACCAGGTCGGCGAGGCGGCCGCCGAGCATGAGCAGGCCGCCGAAGGCGAGCGCGTAGGCGTTGACGACCCAGAGCAGCGCGTCGGGGGCAAAGCCGAGGTCGTCGCCCATGTCGGGCAGGGCGATGTTGACGACGGACATGTCGAGAGAGACGAGGAACTGCACGGTGAGCAGCACCGGCAGCAGCCGACGCCCGGGCTGCGCGCCCGGGTTCCGGCTCGGATTCGGGTTCACGTTCACCATGCGCCGGACATTACTATACGCGTATAGAAATTACGCAAGGGTCGCTGCTCGGCGACCTTGCCCAGGGGCGACAATGAGCGGGTGGCAGCAGACGACAACGAGCAGGCGGGAGCCGAGGCCCCCGAGAAGGCGTCCGGGAAGGCGTCCGGGAAGGCGTCCGGGAAGGCGTCCGGGAAAGCTCCGGCGGCGGGGAAGAAGCGCGCCGTGGGGCGCCCCCGCCGTATCGAGACGGAGACCGTCGTCGCGACGGCCCGCCGGATCCTGGAGACGGAGGGCGTCGCGGCCCTGAGCATGCGCCGGGTCGCCAAAGAGGTCGGCACGACGCCGATGGCGCTCTACCACCACGTGCGCGACAAGGACGAGCTCCTGATGCTCACGCTCGCCGGTACGGCCGCCACGGTCCCGCGCCCCGAACTGCCCGCGGACCCGCGCGACCGCCTCCTCGCCGTCTCGCTGCACATGCACGGCATCCTGGCGCGGATGCCCTGGGTGGTAGAGGTGCTCAGCCTCGGCGACCTCACCGACGAGGGCGCCCTGTGGATGGTCGAGGAGATCATCGCCTGCGGCATGGCGTGCGGGCTCACCCCCGAGGAGGCCGTGCGCGCGTACCGGACCATCTGGCACTGCGTCTACGGAGACCTGGCCTTCCGCCACGCCATGGAGCGCCGCGCCGAGGACCCGGGCCGCAAGCGCCACTTCCCCGACCTGCTCGCCGACGCGGACGCGGCCGAACTCCCCCACCTCGCGGCGCTCGCGGGCCGCTGGGCCGAACTCACCGAGGACTACGACGTGACCCGCCAACTGGGCGCGGTCGTCGACGGCTTGCTGGGCCGGGCAGCGCACTCCCAGTGATCCCGGGCGGGTGTGCCAGGCTCCCCCGCATGCCCTTCGACCACAACGACCACTACCACCCGCTGCTCCTGCGGAACCTGCCGCCCGGCGGCCGCACCGCCCTCGACATCGGCTGCGGCACCGGCCGCTTCGCCCGCCTCCTCGCGGCCCGCGGCTACGAGGTCGACGCGCTGGACCCGTCGGCGGAGGTGATCGCCGAAGCGGAGGCGACGGGCGGCGGCCCCCGTTTCCGGCAGGCCGACGTGACCGCGGAGGACCTCCCCGAGGGCCACTACGACGTCATCACCTGCCTGGCGAGCCTGCACCACATGCCGTTCGATACGGTGACGCGCCTGCGCGACGCCCTCGCCCCGGGCGGCACCCTGCTCGTCCTCGGCTGCTACGCGGGCATGACCTGGTGGGACTTCGCGGCGTCCCCCGCGAACGCGGTGGCAAGGGTGACCGTGTACGCCTCCGAACGCCTGCGCGGCGAGCGCACTCCCCCGCTCAAGGCCCCGGTGCACCAGCCGGACATGCGGCTCCCTCAGGTCCGCACCGAGGCGGCCCGCCTCCTGCCCGGCAGCAGCGTGCGCCAACTGCTCTTCTGGCGCTATCTGCTGACGTACCGACGGTGATCAGAGCAGCTCGTCGAGGTTCCACAGGCGCACGGTGCCGTCCTCGCTCGCGGTGGCGAGCCGACGCCCGCCCGGGGAACTGACCCACCGCCACGACGTGTCCCTGACACCAGAAGCTCAAAGACGGGGGACTCGGATGACGATGCCGCAGTACGGCACACCACAACAGGACCTGGACCGGGCGGGGGACGCGGCCTCGGCGGCGTACGTCCGCATCGGCCTGCTCGTCGGCCTCTACGCCGTCGCCGCGGCGGGCTGGATCGGCTACGAGGTGGACAGCCGCGGCGCGGACGGCGGCGACTTCATCACCGCCCTGTACGACCCACGGATCCCGTTCATCCCCTATGCCCAGACCCCGCACGACTGGGCGCTGATCACGGCCGCGCTCGTCTTCGGTGGGATCGCGGTCGCCCGCCGCCGGGTGGCGCGCGGCGCGCTGATGCTGCTCGCGGTGGTGCTGATCGCCCTCTCCCTGCGGGAGTTGGTGGGCCTCGCGGTCTCCTCGGACTACCGGGCCGTGCTGAGGCGTTCCGAGTACGGACAGCTCCTCATCGGCTTCCGGGTGCTCGGGCTGCTCGTGGGCGCGGCGACGCTGATCGGGATGACGCGCGCGGGCCGACGCCAGGTCATCCCCAGGTCGTACGCGCCGTACGCGCCGTACGACGCCCCGCGACCGATGCCGACGGCCGTGCGCCCGCAGTTCGCCACCGCGGGCGTCTGCCTGCTGCTGTCCGGTGCCATCGCCGTCGCCTGGCTGATCTACCGGCTGACGCGGGCGCAGGTGTTCCTCGTCGGCGGCTCGCCCGACGCCGGGGTCGGCGGCTTCTTCCGGGACGTGGTCGACGCCTCGTACTCCACGTCGATCCCGTACAGCTTCCACACCGCGGCCTTCGCCCTCGCGCCCCTGCTGGTCGGGGCGGCGCTGCTCGCGGGGCGTGCGGCGGGCCGGGGCGCGGGGCTCGCGCTGGCGTTCGTGCTGCTCTACCTGGACGGGCGCGGCCTGTACTCGTACGTGGCCGACGGAGCCGTCGACCGGTACTTCGACAGCACGCTCGGCACACTGGTGGTGCTCTCCACGATCTGCACGGCGGTCCTGTCACTCGTGACGGTCGCGGTACTGCTGAGCGCCGAGGAGGCCTAGGCCTCTACGACCCTTCCTAAGCCTCCTCCACCGACTCGAACCGCCACCGGTGCACCGCCCGCGTCACCAACCCGCCGTCGGGCTCGGGAAGTTCCGGCAGCTCGGCGTCGAACGCCGCGTCCCACCAGGTGATGACGAGCACCCGGTCCTGCGGCGCGCGGAAGGTCTCGCGGCGGACCGGGGCGCCGTCGACGCCGCCGATCGCCTGGGCCCGCGCCCAGGCGAGCAGCTCGTCGCCGCGCCCCTCGACGGCCCGGGCCTCCCACATCAGTGCGACGGTCACGAGTACAGGTTCTCCTTGCTGACCTCGTGCACGTGGTCGTGATCGTGGGTGTGCGCGTGTCCCGGCACGTGCGGCTCCGTCACCGGCAGCGACGAGTCCGCCGACAGGTCCCAGTCCGATGCCGCCCGGTTGCGGGCCACCATCTCGGCGCCGAGGGCCGCGACCATCGCGCCGTTGTCCGTGCACAGCTTGGGGCGCGGCACGCGCAGCTGGATGCCCGCCTTCTCGCACCGCTCCTGGGCGAGGGCGCGCAGACGCGAGTTGGCGGCCACGCCACCGCCGATCATCAGGTGGTCGACGCCCTCGTCCTTGCAGGCCCGCACGGCCTTGCGGGTCAGCACGTCGACGACCGCCTCCTGGAAGGACGCGGACACGTCCCGCACCGGCACCTCCTCGCCCGCGGCCCGCTTCGCCTCGATCCAGCGGGCGACGGACGTCTTCAGCCCGGAGAAGGAGAAGTCGTACGCGGCGTCGCGGGGCCCGGTCAGGCCGCGCGGGAAGGAGATCGCGTTCGGGTCGCCCTCGCGCGCGTAGCGGTCGATGACGGGACCGCCGGGGAAGCCGAGGTTCAGCACCCGCGCGATCTTGTCGAAGGCCTCGCCCGCCGCGTCGTCGATGGTCGAGCCGAGCGGCCGGACGTCGGACGTGATGTCCTCGGACAGCAGCAGCGACGAGTGGCCGCCGGAGACCAGGAGCGCCATCGTCGGCTCGGGCAGCGGCCCGTGCTCCAGCTGGTCCACGCAGATGTGCGAGGCGAGGTGGTTGACGCCGTAGAGCGGCTTGCCCAGCGCGTACGCGTACGCCTTCGCGGCCGAGACGCCGACGAGCAGCGCGCCCGCCAGGCCGGGCCCCGCGGTCACCGAGATGCCGTCGAGGTCCTTCGCGCTCACCCCCGCTTCCTTCAGGGCGCGGTCGATGGTGGGCACCATCGCTTCGAGGTGTGCGCGGGAGGCGACCTCGGGCACGACGCCGCCGAAGCGGGCGTGCTCGTCGACGCTGGAGGCGATGGCGTCCGCGAGCAGCGTGGTGCCGCGGACGATGCCGACGCCGGTCTCGTCGCAGGAGGTCTCGATGCCGAGGACGAGGGGTTCGTCGCGCGAGTCAGCCATGAATCTCGGTTCCTTGTACGCCAGGTGCGGAGGTGGAGGGATCGGTGCGGCGCATGACCAGGGCGTCCACGTTGCCCGGCTGGTAGTAGCCGCGCCGGAAGCCGATGGGCTCGAAGCCGAAGCGCTCGTACAGCTTCTGCGCCCGTGTGTTGTCGACCCGCACTTCCAGCATCACCTCGGCGCACTCGAAGGCGGTCGCGGCCTGGAGCAGGTCGGTGAGGAGCCGGGCGCCGAGGCCGGTGCCCCAGTGATCGCGGGCCACGGCGATGGTCTGGACGTCGGCGAGATCCCCGGCGGCGGCGAGTCCCGCGTACCCGACGAGGCGGTCGCCGTCCATGGCCACCACGTAGCGGCGGGTGGCGAGCGGTCCGCGCGCGTGGGCGAGCTCGGACCAGAACATCCCGCGCGACCAGGCGTCGTCCGGGAAGAGCTCCTTCTCCAGGACGAACACCGCGTCGATGTCCCACCAGCGCATCTCGCGCAGCACGGCGGACTCGGTCACCTGGGTCACTTCGGGGTGACCACCTTGTAGTTCTTGGGCACCTGCGCGTCCGGGCGGCGCAGGTACAGCGGCCGGGGCTCCAGGAGCTCCTCGCCCGCCGCGAGCCGCTCCGCGGCCAGGGCGGCGAGCGCGGCCGCCGACACGTGCTCGGGGGCGCGGGTGTCGGGGAAGGTGTCGGGGTAGAGCAGCGCGCCGGCGCCGACGGCGGGCAGCCCCTCGACCTCGGCGGCGATGTCCGCGGGCCGGTCGACGGCGGGCTCGCCCACGCGCGTGCGCACGTCGTCGTAGCGGGCCCAGTAGACCTCCTTGCGGCGGGCGTCGGTGGCCACCACGAAGGGGCCGCTCTCGATGCCCGAGGCGTACGCGAGGCCGTCCAGCGTGCACACTCCGTGCACCGGGACGCCGAGCGCGAGGCCGAACGTGTCGGCGGTCATCAGGCCGACGCGCAGTCCGGTGTAGGGGCCGGGGCCCACGCCGACGACGATGCCGGTCACGGCGTCGAGTCTCAGTCCGGCGTCGGCGAGCACACGGTCGACGGCCGGGAGCAGCAGTTCCCCGTGGCGGCGGGCGTCGACCTGGCTCGACTCTGAGACGACAGAGGAGCCGTCGTGGAGGGCGACGGTGACGGCGGGCGTTGCGGTATCCAGAGCGAGCAAGAGCACGCAAACAGCCTACGGCTCCCGGGCGCCGCGCACGGCCGCACCGGCATGAGGGGTCAGGTGCGGTGCCCGGGGATGCGGCACGGCTGCTGCTACCGTCACTCCGTAGCCGTACGCAGTACGAAGAGGTGGGTGGCGCAAGGTGTCAAGGAGCAGCTCGGGAATCGTGGCCGGGCTCACCGCTGTCGCGCTCGCCGCGGTCGGCTTCCTCGCCTATCAGGCCTCGGCCAGCGCGCCGGACCACCCGCGGAAGGCCGACAAGTCCCCTTCCGCCTCCGCGTCGCGCTCCCCCAAGGACAAGAAGAACCCCACCGCCGTGCCCGCGCGGTCCGGCGCGGGCGAGCGGGTCGTGTACTCCCTGGACGACCAGCGCGTCTGGCTCGTCGAGGCGTCCGGCAAGGCCAAGCAGACCTTCAAGGTCACGCCTGGCACGGTCGACCCGGTCCCCGGCACGTACGCCGTCACTTCCCGGACGGGCCGCATCACCGGTACGGATGGCGTGCCGATCGAGCACGTCGTGATCTTCACGGCCAACGAGGGGGTCGCGATCGGCTTCAGCGCGGCCGTCGACGGCTCGACGCCGCCGCCCGACGCGGCGAAGAAGACCGGCGGCATCCGCCAGTCCCGTGCGCACGCCAACGCGATGTGGGAGTTCGCGCTGCGCGACAAGAAGGTCGTCGTCGTTCCCTGATCAGCGGAACCGGGCGGAACTCAGCGGAACCCGGCAGAACTCAGCAGGACGGACGACTCGGCTCCGTCGTGGGCGTGGGCGCGTCCCCCGCGGGCGCAGGGTCGCACGGAGGCGTGGAGACGGCGCTCGCGGCAGCGCACGACGCGAGCAGATCACTCATCGACAGGTTCGAGGGGTCCACGGCGGCCGATGGCCCAGGCAGCCTTTCGCCGCGCGGCTGAGCGCAGGCGTCACGTTTTGAAGCCGACATGGATGCCTCCTGGGGGCTCCGGGGGCAGACGTAGTTAGGTAGACCTAACCAGGACCTGTATCCATGTGACCATGCCTGGCGCACGCAACGCAACATTTTGCCGACGTCTTGTCGGAACGTTCGGTCGAACGTACGAGAAACGCCCCGGGCCGAGGGCCCGGGGCGGGAGTGTGCGAGGGGGCCGCGAAGCCCTTCAGGCGCCCCTCAGGCGCCCAGCGACGCCAGGTCGGCGTCCGCCCACCGCGCGCCGAGCCCGGTGAGCGTCACCTCGCGCACCTCGTCCGTCGTGTCGCCCACGGCACGGTCGATGACGACCCGCAGCCGGTCGTCCGACAACTCCTCGACCTTGCCGTCGCCCCACTCCACGACGATCACCGATTCGGGCAGCGAGACGTCGAGGTCCAGGTCCTCCATCTCGTCGAGCCCGCCGCCCAGGCGGTACGCGTCCACGTGGACCAGCGAGGGTCCGTCGCCGAGCGGGGGGTGCACACGGGCGATGACGAAGGTCGGGGAGGTGACGGCGCCGCGCACGCCGAGGCCCTCGCCGAGGCCGCGGGTCAGCGTCGTCTTCCCGGCGCCGAGCTCGCCGGTGAGCATGACGAGGTCGCCCGGGCGCAGGAGCTTGGCCAGACGACGTCCCAACTCGCCCATGTGCTCGGGGGAGTTGACAGTGATCTTGAGTGTGACGGCCGGGGCCTGGTGGTGCGGTGCTTCCATACCGACCACGTTAGCGGCTGGGAGCTCTCGCTCAGGCCCGCCCGTCAACCCGCGCCCCGGCCCGCCCGCTCAGCCGTCGGCCCGCCCCGACCGGCCGCCCACCGCGCCCTCGGCCACCGGGACCGCGCCCGCCCGCACCAGCAGATCCGCGAGCCGGTCCATGACCACCTCCGGGTGCTCCAGCATGACCAGGTGCCCGGCCTCCGGGACGAGCACCAGCTCGGCGTCGGGCAGCAGGTGGGCGATCGCCTCGCTGTGCTCACTCGGCGTGACCAGGTCCTGGTCCCCCGCGAGGACGAGCACCGGCAGCTCGGCGAAGTGCTTCAGCGCCTCCGCCTTGTCGTGCTCGGCGAAGGCCGGGTAGAACTCCGCGACCACGTCGATCGGGGTCGCCTCGATCATCCGCTCCGCGAACCGCGCGATGGCCGGGTCCACGTCCTTGCGCGAGAACGAGTACCGCTTGATGACGCCCGCGAAGAGGTCCGCGGTGGCCCGCCGCCCCCGCTCCACCAGCTCGGCCTGCGAGCCGAGCGCCCGCAGCAGTCCTGGCAGCACCCGCCGCACCGCGTTCATCCCGGCCACCGGGAGCCCGAAGTTCACCTCGCCGAGCTGCCCCGACGACGTGCCGATCAGGGCGACGCCCACCACGCGGTCGCGGATCAGCTCGGGAAACTGGTCGGCGAGCGCCATGGTCGTCATGCCGCCCATGGAGTGCCCGACGAGGACGAGCGGCCCCTCGGGCGCCGCGGCGTCGATGACGGCCTTCAGGTCGCGCCCCAGCTGGTCGATGGAGACCGGCACGTCGTGCTCCAGCTGGTCGACCCCGCGCGCCGAACGGGCGTGGCTGCGCTGGTCCCAGTAGACCGCGCGGACGACGCCGCGCAGGGCGGCCCGCTGGAAGTGCCAGGAGTCCTGGCTCAGGCAGTAGCCGTGGCTGAAGACGACGGTGACGGGCGCGGGAGACCGGCGGCCGAAGAGCCGACGCCGCCGCGGGGCCTGGTCGCCGCCGCCCCCGGCCTCCTCGGCCTCCTCCACCTCGTAGGAGAGCTCCGTGCCGTCGTCCGCGTACGCCGTGCCCGGCATGCCGCGCAGCGAGCCGTACGGCCCCGACGCGTCGAGCGCGAGCCGCGCCTTCTTGCGCATGCCGCGGCCGACGGTGAGCCGCTCTATGGCCACACCGGCGGCCGCGCCCGCGGCGAGGACGCCTATCGCGGCGCCCGCCACTCCTGCCTTGCGCCAGTTCCCGGCCGCGGCGGCGGCCTCCGACACCGCTTCCACCGCGGCCGCCCCCGTGCTGCTCTCGCTCACGTGCCGCTCCTCGTCAGTTCCCGGTCAGTCGTCAGCCCGCTCGTGCACGAAGACGCGCGGGACGCGCGATCCGATGCGGGTGACGATTTCGTACGCGATGGTGCCCGCGGCCTGCGCCCAGTCCTCCGCGGTCGGCTCGCCGCGGTCGCCGGGGCCGAACAGCACGGCCTCCGTGCCCACTGCGGGCTCGTCCCCGCCGAGGTCCACCACGAACTGGTCCATCGCGACCCGTCCCGCGGCCGTCCGCAGCTTGCCGTCGACGAGCACCGGGGCCGTGCCGGAGGCGTGGCGCGGGATCCCGTCGCCGTAACCGGCAGGGATGAGGCCGAGGGTCGTCTCGCCGGGGGTGACGTAGTGATGGCCGTAGCTCACGCCGTGGCCCGCCGGGGCGCGCTTCACATGGGCGAGCGAGGCGGTGAGCGTCATGACGGGCCGCAGCCCGAAGTCCGCGGAGGTGCCCACCTCGGGGCTCGGCGACACCCCGTACATCGCGATGCCCGGACGCACGAGGTCGAAGTGCGCCTCCGGAAGGGTGAGCGTCGCCGGGGAGTTGGCGATGTGCCGCACCTCCGGCCGGATCCCGCGGTCCTCCGCGTACGCCACCATCTCGCGGAAGACCGTGAGCTGGGCGGCGATCGACGGATGCCCCGGCTCGTCGGCGCACGCGAAGTGCGACCAGAGGCCGGTGACCGTGACCAGCCCGTCGTCCTCGGCGCGCAGGGCGCGGTCGACGAGCTCGGGCCAGTCCGCGGGCATGCAGCCGTTGCGCCCCAGTCCCGTGTCGGCCTTGAGCTGGATACGGGCGGTCCGCCCCGCCTCGCGCGCGGCAGCCGTCACCTCCTCCAGCGCCCACAGGGCGCTCACCGACATGTCCAGGTCGGCCTCGACTCCCTCGCGCCAGGGCCCGCCGGGCGTCCACAGCCAGCACATGATCCGCCCCGGCAGGCCCGCGGCGCGCAGGGCCAGGGCCTCCTCGGGGGTGGCGGTGCCGATCCAGGTGGCGCCCGCCTCACGGGCGGCCTTGGCGCAGGGCACCATTCCGTGGCCGTATCCGTCCGCCTTCACCACGGCCATGAACGCGGCGTCCGGCGCATGGGCACGCAGCGCGCGCACGTTGGCGCGGAGGGCGGCGAGGTCGATCTCGGCCCGGACACGGAAAGGTGCTGTCTCGTTCATCGCGGACAAGTGTCTCAGAGCCCGCCGACAGCCCCCGCTCCCGCAGGTCTTGGCCGCCCGGCTCAGGTCCCCGGCTTACGCCCCCACACATAGACCCGGTCGCCCTTGAACAGGGTCTTCCACAGCGCGCGGGCGTCGGCGACCCGCATGTTCACACAGCCGCGCGAGCCCGGCGGGCTGTACACGTTGCCGTAGATGGCGTGGAACGCCTGGCCGCCGTTGAAGAACTGGCTGTACGGCATGGGCGTCTCGTACAGCGACGACCAGTGGTTCTTGTGCTTCCAGTAGACCTTGTGCCAGCCCGTACGGGTCCGGTAACCGGCCCGCCCGGTGCGGACGGGCACGGGGCCGAGCAGCACCTTCTTGCCCTTCTGCACCCACATCAGCTGCCGGGTCAGATCGACGCAGGCGACGCGGTACGCGCGCGTGGGGCACTGTTTCGTGGCGTTCGGGTTCTTGCGGGCCGTGATCAACCGCATCCGGGCCCAGGTCACCGGCCCCGCGAACCCGCTCGCGGGCCGGATCCCCTGCTTGCGCTGGAAGGCGCGGATCGCCCGGCAGTCCGCGGCGGACTGCTTGCCGTCCACCTTCCTGTGGAGCCAGCGCTCGACCTGCCGCTGGTAGGGGCCCGCGCGCCGGGTGCACACGGGAGCGGCACCGGCGGCGGCGACCTCGCTCGACGGCACGTACTCGACGAGGGCGTCGGTACCGGCCGGCGCCTCCATGGGCTCGATGGCGTCCTCGGCGGCGCTCGGCCGGTACACCTGCGGCGCCAGGACCTGATCGCGGGTGTCCAGCTGCCACGGGTGGGTCGGCGCGGACGGGATGCCGGGGACCAGCGGGGAGGCGCCGGGGGCCGCGGGCCGCGGCGGCGGGACGGGCCCGGCGGACGCGGGGGCGGCGGGCAGGGCCGCGGCAAGGACGAGCAGCACGGTGAGACCGCGCCGGACTGTCTTACTGATCATGTGATGAGCGAACCCGGCCGGATGCCGTACGCCCGACAGCCGCGCGGAAACGTCACTCGAAGGGGCCCCTG
Source organism: Streptomyces sp. NPDC042371 (assembly GCF_056437465.1). Taxonomy (NCBI): domain Bacteria; kingdom Bacillati; phylum Actinomycetota; class Actinomycetes; order Kitasatosporales; family Streptomycetaceae; genus Streptomyces; species Streptomyces sp. NPDC042371. The sequence goes on from NZ_JBWKAP010000002.1 coordinate 725,806, forward strand.
AGCAACCCGCAGCCCCCACCCCAACCACCTCAGTCGGTCCTCCCGACCTCCCGCCACACCACCGGAATGGCATCCGCCACGTCCTGCGCCCCCACGGGCGCACCCTTCGACGCATGCCGCCCCGCAAGCCCGTGCAGATACGCGCCGACGGACCCCGCGTCCCGCGCGTCGAGCCCCGCGGCCAGCAGGGACCCGGCGAGCCCGGACAGCACGTCGCCGCTGCCCGCGGTGGCGAGCCAGGGCGTCCCGGTCGGATTGACCCGCACCGGCCCCTCCCCCGAGGCCACCAAGGTCGTGGACCCCTTCAGCAGCACCGTCGCCCCGTACCGCCGCGCCAGCTCCCGTACGGCGGCGAGCCGCCCCGCCTCGACCTCTTCCCTGGCCACGCCGAGCAGCGCGGCGGCCTCACCGGCATGCGGCGTGAGCAGCGTCGGGGCCCGCCGCGCCCGCACGTCCCGCTCCGCGGCGAGCCGCAGCCCGTCGGCATCGATCAGCACGGGCACATCGGCGGCAAGCACTTCCCCCAGCCGCTCCGCGTCGTCCCCCAGCCCGGGTCCCACGACCCACGCCTGCACGCGCCCGGCCTTCGACGGCGGCCCGGCGGACACCAGGGCCTCGGGGAACCGCGCGATGACGGCGTCCGCGGCGGGCCCCACATACCGCACGGCCCCCGCGCCCCCGCGCAGCGCACCCGCGACGGCGAGCACGGCCGCCCCGGGATACCGCGCGGACCCGGCGACGATGCCCACCACTCCGCGCCGGTACTTGTCGCTCTCCCCAACGGGCACAGGCAACAGCCGCGCGACATCCTCGAACTGCAGAGCCTCGGCCTCAGCCTCCCCCTCCCCCAGCTCGAGCCCAATATCGACGAGCCGCACGACACCGGCGTACTCCCGCGCCGGATCGATGAACAGCCCCGGCTTGTACGCACCGAAGGTCACCGTCACATCGGCCCGCACCGCGTCCCCGTGCACCTCACCGGTATCCGCGTCGACCCCGCTGGGCAGATCCACGGCAACAACGACAGCGTCCCGCACCCCCGCCACGAGCTGCTCGGCACGCTCCCGCAGCCCGCCCCGCCCCCCGATGCCCACGATCCCGTCAACAACAAGCCGAGCCCGAGCCACAAGACCCTCAGCCCGCTCCTCCCCGGCACCCACCACCACACCCCCGGCGGCCCGCAGCGCGGCAAGCCCCCCGGCATGCGTGCGCTCCGGGTCGAGCAGCACGGCACTGACCCCGGCCCCACGCCGAGCAAGCCGAGCCCCCGCAAACAGGGCATCACCCCCGTTGTCCCCGCTGCCCACCAGCAGAGTGACCCGCGCCCCGTACACCTTGCCGAGCAGCCGCACACACTCGGCGGCAAGCCCCGCCGCAGCCCGCTGCATCAACACACCTTCGGGCCCCCGAGCCATGACGACCCGCTCCCCCGCCCGGACACTCTCCACGCCGTAAGCAGTACGCATGGCCCCAGTCTGCCCCGCACCCCCGCGGCCCCGCTCCACCGCCGAACCCCAGGCGCAGACACTCAAGGCGCCCCGCACCCACAGCCGAACCCAAGGCGCAGACCCCGCCCAAGGCGCCCCGCCAGACCCCGCTACCCCTCAGCGACAACCACCGCGGAAGCAACCCCCGCATCATGGCTGAGCGACACATGCCACGCCCGCACACCCAGCACAGAGGCCCGCTCGGCCACAGTGCCCCGCACCCGGACCCGAGGCTGCCCGCTCTCCTCGACGTACACCTCGGCATCCGTCCACCGCAGCCCCGCAGGCGCCCCCAGCGCCTTCGCCAGGGCCTCCTTCGCCGCGAACCGGGCCGCCAGCGACGCGACCCCGCGCCGGTCCCCGCCCGGCAGCAGCAGCTCGCTCTCCACAAAGAGCCGCTCCGCCATCCCCGGCGTCCGCTCCAACGCGGCCCCGAACCGCTCGATCTCCGCGACGTCGATGCCTACCCCAATAATCACCGGCTCAGAGTGACACACCCGTGCCACACCCCACGTGACGCACCCCACCCCCCACCCCACCCCCCGTCCCGTTCAAACAGCCGTAACAATGGACTGTGATCTCTTCGGTCTCCGTGCCCCCGACGGCACCCCGGAGCGCCCACCGGCCCAAGCCGGAGGCGACTCCCTACGTCGACCTCACCCGCACCGAGTGGAGCGCGCTGCGGGAGAAGACGCCGCTCCCCCTGACGGCGGAAGAGGTGGAACGGCTCCGCGGCCTAGGCGATGTCATCGACCTGGACGAGGTCCGCGACATCTACCTCCCGCTCTCCCGCCTCCTGAACCTCTACGTAGGCGCGACGGACGGCCTGCGCGGCGCGCTCAACACGTTCCTGGGCGAGAAGGGGTCCCAGTCCGGGACCCCCTTCGTCATAGGAGTCGCGGGCTCCGTGGCGGTCGGCAAGTCGACCGTCGCCCGCCTCCTCCAGGCCCTGCTCTCCCGCTGGCCGGAGCACCCGCGCGTGGAGCGCGTCACGACGGACGGCTTCCTCCTGCCCACCAAGGAACTGGAGGCCCGCGGCCTGATGTCCCGCAAGGGCTTCCCGGAGTCCTACGACCGCCGCGCGCTCACCCGTTTCGTCGCGGACATCAAGGCGGGCAAGGACGAGGTGACGGCACCCGTCTACTCCCACCTGATCTACGACATCGTGCCGGACCGGCGCCTCACGGTCCGCCGCCCGGACGTCCTCATCGTCGAGGGCCTGAACGTCCTGCAGCCCGCACTCCCCGGCAAGGACGGCCGCACCCGGGTGGGCCTGGCGGACTACTTCGACTTCAGCGTGTACGTCGACGCCCGCGCCGACGACATCGAGCGCTGGTACCTGAACCGCTTCAAGAAGCTGCGCCAGACCGCCTTCCAGGACCCGTCGTCGTACTTCCGCAAGTACACGCAGGTGTCGGAGGAGGAGGCGCTCGACTACGCCAGGACCACCTGGCGGACGATCAACAAGCTCAACCTCGTGGAGAACGTGGCCCCCACCCGCAGCCGCGCCACCCTGGTCGTCCGCAAGGGCCCCGACCACAAGGTCCAGCGCCTCAGCCTGCGCAAACTGTGAGGCAAACGGCGAGGCAAGCAGTGAGGGCCCTCGCGCACCCCGCGAGGACCCTCACACACGCACACCCGGCGCACCCGCGCCGGTGGAACCCCTAGGGTCCTAGCCCAGCGCGGACTTCACCACGTCGGCCAGCCGTCCGGCCACGGACCGGGCCTGCTCGATGTCAGCGGCCTCGACCATGACCCGCACCAGCGGCTCGGTCCCGGAAGGACGCAGCAGCACGCGCCCCGTGGAGCCCAGCTCGCGCTCGGCGTCGACGACCGCGGCGGTCAGCTCCGCGGAGGTCTTCACGCGCGTCCTGTCCACGTCCGGCACGTTGATGAGGACCTGCGGAAGGCGCTCCATGACACTGGCGAGGTCCGCGAGCGAACGCCCCGTCTCGGCGACCCGCGCCGCGAGCAGCAGCCCGGTCAGCGTGCCGTCACCGGTCGTCGCGTGGTCGAGGATGATCACGTGCCCGGACTGCTCGCCGCCCAGGGCGAAGCCGTGCTCCTTCATCGACTCCAGCACGTACCGGTCGCCGACGGCGGTCTGCACCAGGGCGAGGCCCTGGCCCTCCATGGCGAGCTTGAAGCCGAGGTTGGACATGACCGTGGCGACGACGGTGTCGTGGCGCAGCGTGCCGTGCTCCCGCATGGCGAGGGCGAGCACGGCGAGGATCTGGTCGCCGTCGATCTCCGCACCCGTGTGGTCCACGGCGAGGCAGCGGTCGGCGTCCCCGTCGTGCGCGACGCCGAAGTCGGCCTTGTGCTCGACGACGGCGGCCTTGAGCAGCTCCAGGTGCGTGGACCCGCACCCGTCGTTGATGTTCAGCCCGTCGGGCTGGGCGCCGATCGTGATGACCTCGGCACCGGCACGCGCGAAGGCCTCGGGCGAGACGCGGGCGGCGGCGCCGTGCGCCTCGTCGAGGACGATCTTCAGTCCGTCGAGGCGGTTCGGGAGGACCCCGATGAGGTGGGCCACGTACTGGTCGAGGCCCTGGTCGTACGACTTCACGCGGCCGACGCCCGAGCCGGTGGGCCGCTGCCACGGAGCACCCGTGCGGTGCTCGTCGTAGACGGACTCGATGCGGTCCTCCAGCTCGTCGGCGAGCTTGTGCCCGCCGCGGGCGAAGAACTTGATGCCGTTGTCGGGCATCGCGTTGTGGCTGGCGGAGAGCATCACACCGAGGTCGGCGCCCAGCGCACCGGTGAGATGCGCCACCGCGGGGGTGGGCAGCACACCGACGCGCAGGACGTCCACGCCCGCGCTCGCCAGGCCGGCGACCACCGCGGCCTCCAGGAACTCCCCGGACGCGCGCGGATCACGCCCGACCACCGCCACCGGGCGATGGCCTTCAAAGGTGCCCGCCTCGGCCAGTACGTGCGCCGCCGCCACGGAGAGTCCGAGCGCGAGCTCGGCCGTCAGATCCGCGTTGGCGACACCACGCACGCCGTCCGTGCCGAAGAGTCGTCCCACTGCTGTCCTCCGAACGTTCAAGAAAAACCACGAACCCCTGACACATGGGTCCCAGAGTCAGAGGGTCCCAGAATCAGAAGAGTTCCAGGGCCCCAGGGGTTCCTGAATAGACGAACGCCCCGGCAGCACGGTGAGTGCCGCCGAGGCGTTCGAAAAGTACGAGCAGGCAGCGATTAGCGCTTGCTGTACTGCGGAGCCTTGCGGGCCTTCTTGAGACCGGCCTTCTTGCGCTCGACCGCACGGTCGTCACGCTTGAGGTAACCGGCCTTCTTGAGGGCGGCGCGGTTGTTGTCGACGTCGGCCTCGTTCAGCGCACGGGCGACACCGAGACGGAGCGCACCGGCCTGACCGGAGACGCCGCCACCCGAGATGCGGGCGATGACGTCGTAGCGGTTGTCGAGCTCGAGCACCTTGAAGGGCTCGTTGACTTCCTGCTGGTGGACCTTGTTCGGGAAGTAGTCCTCGAGCGTGCGCCCGTTGACCTTCCACTTGCCGGTGCCGGGCACGATGCGAACGCGCGCGATGGCGTTCTTGCGACGGCCCAGGCCGGCGGCCGGCTGCGGGTCACCGAAGCGCGCGGCGTTCGACTCCGAGGTGTACTCGCCCTCGACGGGCGCCTCGGACTCGGTGGTGTACTGCTCTACGTCAACAACCTCGGTCTCTTCGACCGGCTGCTCAACGGTGGTCTCGGCCACGATTCTCCTCAGATTTCTTTACGTCTTTGGGGGTGGCCGGAACTACTGCGCGACCTGGGTGATCTCGAACGGGACCGGCTGCTGAGCGCCGTGCGGGTGCTGGTCGCCCGCGTAGACCTTCAGCTTCGAGAGCATCTGACGGCCCAGGGTGTTCTTGGGGAGCATGCCCTTGACGGCCTTCTCGATGGCCTTCTCGGGGCTCTTCTCGAGCAGCTCGTCGTAACGGACGGAACGCAGACCACCCGGGTAACCGGAGTGGCGGTACGCCATCTTCTGGGTCTTCTTGTTGCCGGAGAGGTGCACCTTCTCCGCGTTGATGATGATGACGAAGTCACCGGTGTCAACGTGGGGGGCGTAGATCGCCTTGTGCTTGCCCCGCAGGAGGGAGGCAGCGGTGGTCGCCAGACGCCCCAGGACGATGTCCTGGGCGTCAATGACGTGCCACTGGCGGGTCACATCGCCGGGCTTAGGGCTGTACGTACGCACTTCGTAGCCTTCGCTTCTTCAGTGGATGGGGTCCAGACACACGGCACCCAGGAAGCGATCATGCAGCTGGGGCCCACAATGCCGGGGACGCTGCCCGTATGCGAGCCACTGGTAACTGCTCCAGGGAACCTACGTAAGGGCCCATTCGCGTGAGAACGAGGAAGCCAATACGTATCAGTCCCCGAGACTACCCGCGCGGCCCCACACCGGTCAAAACGCGGCCCTGGAGACCGGCACCGGCGACTCCTCACCACAGGCAGGTCTGCGCTTCCCAGGGTAACGGTCCCCCTGGTCACCGCCGCCCCGGCCCGCCACGCACGCCCACCCGACCGTGCCCGCGAGCATGCACAGCGTCACCGCGTCCTTGAAGGCCCGCCGCGTCCCCGGCTCCAGCCACGGCCACGAGAAACCCGGCACCTGCGGCACCAGCGCCACCCAGAACCACGGGCTGCGCGCCGCCGCCCCCGGCGTCAGCACCCCCGCGAGCAGCAGCGGAAGCACGACCAGCAGGTAGTGGTCGTACGAGGGCCGGGAGACGAGAAAGGCCGAAAGCATCAGCATCGCGGCGCATTCCACGACCCTCGCGGGCGCCGCGTCCGCCGCACCCCCGCTCCCCCACCGCCGCCACGCACACCACACCCCGGCCACGGCCGCACACCCGGCCAGCAGCGTGGCACCCGTCTGCGGCACCCCGAGCCGCGCGAGCACCGCGGCGGGAGAAGCCTCGTAAAGACGCACGAAGGAGTCCTCGCCGCGCAGCAGGAAGGGCAGCGTCCGCGTGAAGAACCCGGCGGGGTCCGGCATGGCGAGCGCGGCGGCCGCCGACACCAGCGCGGGCACGCCCACCGCCGCCCCGAGCCCCCGCCACCTGCGTGCGAACACGAAGAGGAGCACGACGGGCGCGAGCAGCGGCTTCACCGCGACGGCCGCCCCGATCACGAGCCCCGCGGCCACCCACCGGCCACGGCACACGAGGAGCAGCGCGAGCGGCAGCGCGAGTGCGGACCCCACCGTCCAGTTGCCGAGCTCGACGAGGTGCCCGAAGGGCGCGAAGCCGAGCGCGAGGCCGAGCAGCCCGTACACCGCGAACCGGCTGCGCCACGGCACCCCGTGGATGCGCAGGGCGCACGCCCAGCCCCCGGCGAGGCCCGCGGTCACCCCCGCGGGGACGAGGAAGCGCACCACGTCCGCGGGCAGCAGCGCCTGCGGCAGCGCGGCGAGCACGGCGCCGGGAAGATAGAGGAAGTGCCGGTCTGCGTAGGGCGAGCGGCCGTCCAGCCAGGCCTCGGCGGCCCGCACCACGATGGCGTTGTCCATCCCACCGTCCGGAACGCGCAGCCCCACCCGCACGACCGCGGCGACAAGCACCACCCCGAGCACCCACCGGACGTATGACTCGGCCGGCCGCAACAACCATCCACAAACTGCCGTTTTGCCCGAATTCATAGGCTTTAGGCTAGGCCGAGCACCCTACGCAGCCCCCGCTCAACATCCCGGGAAGCCCGTCTAAGATGCGCCCCATGAGCTTTGGGCAAGGGGGACCTCAGTGGGGTCCGGGCGGAACGGGTGGCCCCGGCAGCGGGCCCACACCCGACTGGGCGGCGCTCGCCGAGGCCTCCGAGGCGCGCACGCGCCGCCGCAAGTGGCTGCTGATCGGCGGCGGAGCGTTCGCGACGATCGGCATCGCGGCCGCCGTGGCCATCACGGTCGTCTCCGCGAACAGCGACGACACCTCCGCGTCGAACAAACCGGCGAGCGAGCTGCCGACGGCCGCGGACATCCCCGGCGCGAGCAAGGACTCGGGGCCGTCCTTCGAGGCGACCACGCCGCCGCCCCCGCCGGACCCCAAGGACTTCATCTCCAGCGCCAAGAAGGACAAGGCGCCGCTCACCCCCGAGGGCCTGTTCCCCGGCAAGTCCTGGCGGACGGGCGACCGCCTCTACAAGAAGGGCCCGACCGACAGCACCACGAAGTGCACGTCGGTCACCCAGTCCGCCCTCGGCTCGGTCCTCGCCAAGAACGACTGCACCCGTCTGATCCGCGCGAGCTACATCAAGGACGGCGTCGCGATCACCATCGGCGTCGCCGTCTTCGACACGAAGGCCGACGCCGAGAAGGTCAAGGCCCAGGTGAAGAAGGGCCTCGTGAACTCGCTGTCCGGCAAGGGCGTGCCCACCTTCTGCCGCACGGGCGTGTGCCGCGGCACCTATAACTCCTTCGGCCGCTACGCGTACTTCACCACCACGGGCTACACCAGCGGCAAGGACGTGAAGACGGGCGACCGCAAGGCGTACGGCGCGGGCGACGACCTCGCCCGCTTCGCCTTCCAGCGGATCAACCAGCGGGGCGAGGCCCAGGCTTCGGCCGCGGCCGAGGCCCCGCAGTAGTCCGGCGGCCGGGGCTCAGCAGCACCCGGCCCCGGGCAGCGTCCGCTTGTTGCGCGCCTCCTTGCTGCGCGCGGCCAGCAACGCGTCGGCGGGATAGCCGACTTCCTCGAGCGTGAGCCCGTGCGGCCGCACGACGTGCACGGCGGAGTCCCGCACCCCCGCCCTGAGCACCTTCTCCGGCCACTCCACGGGCCGGTGCCCGTCCCCCACGAACAGCATGGCGCCGACCAGCGACCGCACCATGTTGTGGCAGAACGCGTCGGCGCGCACGGTCGCCTCGAAGATGCCGTCGGGCCGCCGCTCCCACCGCAGTTCCTGCAGCGTGCGAATGGTCGTGGCGCCCTCGCGCTTCTTGCAGTAGGCCGCGAAGTCGTGCTCGCCGATCAGCCGCTCGGCGGCGGCGTTCATCGCGTCCAGGTCCAGCGTCCAGTCGTGCCACAGCACATGGCCCCGCAGCAGCGGGTCGACCCCACCGGGATGGTCGGTCACGCGATAGGCGTACCGCCGCCACACGGCCGCGAACCGGGCGTTGAACCCCGCGGGCGCCTCGGCGACCTTCCACACCCGCACGTCGTGCGGCAGCCGCCCCGCGAGCCTGCGCAGCAGCTTCTCGCTGTGCTCGGCCCACACACTCTCCGGCAGATCGACGTGGGCGACCTGCCCCCGCGCGTGCACCCCGCTGTCGGTGCGCCCCGCGACGGTCAGCTCGTACGTCTCCTGCGACCGCGTCACGGTCCGCAGCGCGGACTCGATCTCGCCCTGGACGGTCCGCTGCCCCTGCCGCTGCTTGGCCCAGCCGGAGAACTCCCTGCCGTCGTACGAAAGGTCCAGCCGCACCCGCACGAACCCGGGCTCTACTTCATCACTCACACCGCAATCCTCTCAGCGCCACGTACATGCGAAAGCGGGCCCGCCCCGAAGGGCGGACCCGCTCACTGCAAGGCAAGTGCCTCAGGCGTCCTTAGACTCCTCAGCGGCCTCAACCGGCGCGTCCTCGACGGGCGCGTCCTTCTTGAGGGTGTCTTCCTTGACCGCACGCTTGGTGGCGGCCTCGGCCTCACCGGTGGCCTCCTGGGCCACGGTCAGGGCCTCCACCAGCTCGATGATCGCCATGGGCGCGTTGTCGCCACGACGGTTACCGATCTTGGTGATGCGGGTGTAACCACCGGGGCGGTTCTCGTAGCGCGGGCCGATCTCCGTGAAGAGCGTGTGCACGATGCTCTTGTCGGTGATGACGGTCAGCACCTGGCGGCGGTTGTGAAGGTCACCCTTCTTCGCCTTGGTGACCAGACGCTCCGCGTACGGACGCAGACGACGGGCCTTCGCCTCGGTGGTGGTGATGCGGCCGTACTCGAAGAGCTGCTTGGCGAGGTTCGCCAGCAGAAGCTTCTCGTGCGCGGCGCTGCCGCCCAGACGGGCACCCTTGGTGGGCTTCGGCATGGTGTTTCTCCTTCATCGCTGCACCGGCCGTATGAGGTACCGATGGCAGTGTCCGAGCAGGCGGTCGCCCGTCGGAGACCCGCGCCCCGTAAGGGGCGCGGGGAGCTGCGCGACCAGCCGAAGCGGGCCCGCAGCCAAATTCCGTCCTCAGCGCGGAGCGCCTAGTACTGCTCGGTCTCCACGAAACCGGCGTCCGCGTCGTCGTCGGCGCCGAAGGCGTCGGCGGCGGCGGTCGGGTCGAAGCCGGGAGGCGAGTCCTTCAGCGCAAGACCCATGCCGTTGAGCTTCATCTTGACCTCGTCGATCGACTTCGCACCGAAGTTGCGGATGTCGAGCAGGTCCGCCTCGGAGCGGGCCACGAGCTCACCCACGGAGTGGATGCCCTCGCGCTTGAGGCAGTTGTACGACCGGACGGTGAGCTCGAGCTCCTCGATCGGCAGCGCCAGATCAGCGGCGAGCGCGGCGTCCGTCGGGGACGGGCCCATGTCGATGCCCTCGGCGTCGATGTTGAGCTCGCGCGCCAGACCGAACAGCTCGACCAGGGTCTTACCGGCCGACGCCATGGCGTCGCGGGGACGCATGGCCTGCTTGGTCTCGACGTCGACGATCAGCTTGTCGAAGTCGGTGCGCTGCTCGACACGCGTGGCCTCGACCTTGTACGTGACCTTGAGAACCGGCGAGTAGATCGAGTCGACCGGGATGCGCCCGATCTCCTGACCGACCTGCTTGTTCTGGACGGCGGAGACGTAGCCGCGACCGCGCTCGACGGTCAGCTCCATCTCCAGCTTGCCCTTGCCGTTCAGCGTGGCGAGGACGAGGTCGGGGTTGTGCACCTCGACACCGGCCGGGGGCGCGATGTCAGCGGCGGTCACGAGGCCCGGGCCCTGCTTGCGCAGGTACATCACGACGGGCTCGTCGTGCTCCGAGGAGACGACCAGCTGCTTGATGTTGAGGATGAGGTCGGTGACGTCCTCCTTGACACCCGGCACGGTGGTGAACTCGTGCAGGACACCGTCGATGCGGATGCTGGTGACAGCAGCGCCGGGGATCGACGAGAGCAGGGTGCGGCGGAGGGAGTTGCCGAGGGTGTAGCCGAAGCCCGGCTCCAGCGGCTCGATCACGAACCGGGAGCGGAATTCGTCGACGACCTCTTCGGTCAACGAGGGACGCTGAGCGATCAGCATGAAGTGATTCCTTCAGTCAGGGGCACCCACTATTTGATGCCCTGAGTTATTACAAGGGTACGGGCGATACGACTCAGAAGAGCCGTACCGCCCGAAACCTCAAGTCAAGCGACGTACGAACGTCAGACGCGACGGCGCTTGGGCGGACGGCAGCCGTTGTGCGGCGTGGGCGTCACGTCCTGGATCGAGCCGACCTCAAGGCCGGTCGCCTGGAGCGAACGGATGGCGGTCTCGCGACCGGAACCCGGGCCCTTGACGAAGACGTCGACCTTGCGCATGCCGTGCTCCTGGGCGCGACGGGCAGCCGACTCGGCAGCCATCTGCGCGGCGAACGGCGTGGACTTGCGCGAGCCCTTGAAGCCGACGTGGCCCGCGGAGGCCCACGAGATCACGTTGCCGGTCGGGTCCGTGATGGACACGATCGTGTTGTTGAACGTGCTCTTGATGTGCGCGTGGCCGTGAGCGACGTTCTTCTTTTCCTTGCGGCGCACCTTCTTGGCAGCGCCCTGACGACCCTTGGGGGGCATCTATAACTCCTACGGGAGGTGGTCGGTCCTGCAGCGTCAGCTGTCGATAGACCGCTGAGCGAGGACTACTTCTTGCCCGGCTTCTTCTTACCGGCGATGGCGCGACGCGGGCCCTTGCGGGTGCGGGCGTTCGTGCTGGTGCGCTGACCGCGGACCGGCAGACCACGACGGTGACGGAGACCCTGGTAGCAGCCGATCTCGACCTTGCGGCGGATGTCGGCCTGGATCTCGCGACGGAGGTCACCCTCGGTCTTGACGTTGGCGTCCACGTACTCGCGGATCTTGACGAGGTCTTCCTCGGTCAGGTCGCGAACGCGGGTGTTGCGGTCCACCTCGGTGGCGTCCAGCGTCTGCTGGGCCAGCGTGCGGCCGATGCCGAACACGTAGGTGAGGGCGACCTCAATGCGCTTGTCGCGCGGGAGGTCAACGCCTTCAACGCGTGCCATTCATGGCTCCTGTTGATTCTTCGGAGGTCTTCAGCAGAACCACTCCCGGTCGCCGTCCCCTTCTGAAAAGGGTTGGTACGAACCGGGTCCCCGGCCTCCGACCGGGGGTGTCGCCCTCCACTACCAAAGGAACTGAAGAGGGACGGGTCCTGCGTATCTACTTACGTGCGTCGCGCGAAAATCTGCGAACTGCAGTCGTGCGTCAGCCCTGGCGCTGCTTGTGGCGCGGGTTGTCGCAAATGATCATGACCCGGCCGTGACGGCGGATCACCCTGCACTTGTCGCAGATCTTCTTGACGCTCGGCTTGACCTTCATTGGTGAGGTTCTCCGGGTCAGTGCCACCACCCCGCGCGAGCGGGATGCGGGCAAGATCTACTTGTACCGGTAGACGATCCGGCCACGCGTCAGGTCGTACGGAGACAGCTCCACCACGACCCGGTCGTCAGGGAGGATGCGGATGTAGTGCATGCGCATCTTGCCGCTGATGTGTGCCAGGACCTGGTGGCCGTTCTGGAGCTCCACCTTGAACATGGCGTTCGGGAGAGACTCGACGACAGTGCCTTCGATCTCGATGGCACCTTGCTTCTTGGCCACGCTTCGCCCTTCGAATCGACTACCTTGATCGGCCGCGTACTTCCGTGTCCCCAAATGCAGACACACGGATGCACGAGAGCCGACGCGTCAGTCTACGTCAGTGCACTCGGAAAGACGAATCGAGAAAGTCTGCCCCACGGGCAAGATCCTTAAGCAGGCGACCCGCCCGGCACCGACGGCCGCCTCAGCCCAACGGATCCGGCGCCGTCGTGACCCCGTACTCCGCCAGCTTCGCCTTGCCGCAGTCCGGAGCCGTGAGAACGATCGGCCCCTCCTCCGTCAGCGCGATGGAGTGCTCCCAGTGCGAGGACCAGGTGCCGTCCGTGGTGATGACCGTCCAGTCGTCTTCCAGGACCTCCGTGCGGGGGGTGCCGAGGGAGACCATGGGCTCGATGGCGAGGCAGAAGCCGGGGACCAGCTTGGGGCCCTTGCCGCGGCGGCGCTCGACGTAGTTCAGCAGGTGCGGGTCCATGTGCATCTCGGTGCCGATGCCGTGGCCGCCGTAGTCCTCGACGATGCCGTACTTGCCGCCGCCCGGCTTGGGCTGCCGACGGATGTACGTCTCGATGGCACGGGAGATGTCGACGAGCCGGTTGCCCTGCTTCATGGCCGCCAGACCGGCCCACATCGACTCCTCGGTCACCCGGGAGAGCTCGATCAGCTCCGGAGCGTGACCGGTGCCCACGAACGCGGTGTAGGCCGCGTCGCCGTGCCAGCCGTCGATGATGGCGCCCGCGTCGATGGAGATGATGTCGCCGTCCTTGAGGACGGTCTTGTCGTCCGGGATGCCGTGCACGACGACCTGGTTCACCGAGGTGCAGATCGTGGCGGGGAACCCGCCGTACCCGAGGAAGTTGGACTTGGCGCCGTGCTCGGCGATCACCTTGCGGGCGACGTCGTCGAGGTCCTTCGTGGTGGCGCCGGGCACCGCGGCCTCACGGGTCGCGGCGTGGATGGCGGCGACGACAAGGCCCGCCTCACGCATCTTCGCGATCTGCTCGGGGGTCTTGATCTGCACCATGGGGCTACCGCTCTCCGTCTTCCGTCATCGTCGGCGAACCGGCTGCACAAACGAACCGGTACGTAAACAACAGTACGGCCGCGGTCCCCCCAAGGGCACCGCGGCCGAAACAGCGTACTGACTACTTGTCGCCCTTGAGGGCGTCCATCGCGCGCTCGGTGACCTCGTCCACCTTGCCGAGCGCCGAGATCGTCACGACCAGACCCTGGGTCCGGTAGTAGTCGATGATCGGCTCGGTCTGCGTGTGGTACACCTCGAGGCGCTTGCGGACGGTGTCCTCGCTGTCGTCCTCGCGCTGGTAGAGCTCGCCGCCGCAGACGTCACAGACGCCTTCCTGCTTCGGCTTGCTGTACGTCACGTGGAAGACGTGGCTGGAGTCCTTGCGGCAGATCCGGCGGCCGGCGATCCGCTTGACGACCTCGTCCTCGGGTACCTCGAGGTCCAGGACGGCGTCGAGCTTCACGTCATCGGCCTTGAGCGCCACGTCCAGCGCCTCCGCCTGCGACACGTTGCGCGGGAACCCGTCGAGCAGGAAGCCGTTCTCGGCGTCCGACTGCGCCATGCGGTCCTTCGCCATGCCGATCGTCACCTCGTCCGGCACGAGGTTCCCGGCGTCCATGAACGCCTTCGCCTGCTTGCCGAGCTCCGTGCCCTGGCTGATGTTGGCACGGAAGAGATCGCCGGTGGAGATGTGCGGGATCGACAAGTTCTTGGCCAGGAACGCGGCCTGCGTTCCCTTGCCCGCACCGGGCGGCCCGACGAGGACGATTCGCATCAGCGGAGGAACCCTTCGTAATTGCGCTGCTGGAGCTGGCTCTCGATCTGCTTCACGGTTTCCAGACCCACACCCACGATGATCAGGATGCTCGTCCCGCCGAACGGGAAGTTCTGGTTCGCCTGGAAGCCCACCAACGCCATCGTCGGCACAAGAGCGATCAGACCCAAATACAGCGAACCCGGCCAGGTGATCCGGTTGAGTACGTAGCTCAAGTACTCAGCGGTCGGACGGCCAGCCCGGATGCCCGGGATGAAGCCACCATACTTCTTCATGTTGTCGGCGACTTCCTCGGGGTTGAAGGAGATCGCGACGTAGAAGAAGGCGAAGAAGACGATCAGGATGAAGTACGTGGCGATGTAAATCGGGTGGTCACCCTTGGTCAGGTTCGCCTCGATCCACGTCTTCCATCCCGAGTTGCCACCCGCGAACTGGGCCACGAGAGCCGGAATGTAAAGCAGCGAGGAGGCGAAGATCACAGGGATGATGCCCGCCTGATTGACCTTCAGCGGAATGTACGTCGACGTTCCGCCGTAGGACCGGCGGCCGATCATTCGCTTCGCGTACTGGACCGGGATGCGCCGCTGCGCCTGCTCGACGAAGACCACCAGGCCGACCATGACGAGACCGACCGCGATGACGGTGCCGAACTCGATCCAGCCACCCGCCAGGTCGCCCTGCTGCTTGATGGCCCACAGGGCGCTCGGGAAGGTCGCGGCGATCGAGATGAACATCAGGATCGACATGCCGTTACCGATGCCGCGGTCGGTGATGAGCTCACCGAGCCACATGACACAGGCCGTACCCGCGGTCATGGTGATGACCATCGTGACGGTGACGAAGATCGACTGGTCAGGAACGATCTCGCTGGCGACGGGGCAGCCCTGGAAGAGGGTGCCGGTGCGGGCGGTGGCCACCAGGCCGGTGCCCTGCAGGATCGCGAGCGCGATGGTCAGATAGCGCGTGTACTGCGTGATCTTCGCGGTGCCGGCCTGACCCTCCTTCTTGAGGGCCTCCAGCCGCGGGATCACCACGGTCAGCAGCTGCAGAATGATGCTCGCCGTGATGTACGGCATGATGCCGAGCGCGAAGATCGTGATCTGCAGCAGCGCGCCACCGCTGAACATGTTGACGAGACCGAACAAGCCCTGGTTCGCATTGGCGTTGTCGATGCAGGTCTGGACGTTCCGGTAGTCGACACCGGGAATCGGCACATGCGTACCCACCCGGTAGATCACGATGATGCCGAGTGTGAAGAGCAGCTTCTTGCGCAGGTCGGGCGTCTTGAACGCCCGGGCGAACGCGGTGAGCACGGTGCCTCCTGCGACCCCCGCGCGCGTGCGTCAGAGGTAAGGGTCTGAGGTTCGACGAATACGTATCAGTCAAGAAAACCGTGCGGACAGACCGCACGGAGCTTAGACAGTGCACGCCACCTTACCGGCGACCGTGCCCCCCTAGGAACGACCAACCGGGGATGCCCCTTTTGTGGGGCATCCCCGGCTGGGAATCGCTCATGTCATCGACACGTCTGAGGGAATATCAGACGAGCTCGGTGACGGTACCGCCGGCGGCGGTGATCTTCTCCTTGGCGGAGCCGGAGACGGCATCGACCGTCACCTGCAGCGCCACGGTGACCTCACCCTGGCCGAGGACCTTGACGAGGCTGTTCTTGCGAACCGCACCCTTGGCCACGAGGGCCTCGACGGTGACCTCGCCACCCTCGGGGAACAGCGCGCTCAGCTTGTCGAGGTTCACGACCTGGAACTCGGTCTTGAACGGGTTCTTGAAGCCCTTGAGCTTCGGGAGACGCATGTGGAGGGGCATCTGGCCACCCTCGAAGCGCTCCGGAACCTGGTAACGGGCCTTCGTGCCCTTGGTACCACGACCAGCGGTCTTACCCTTGGACGCCTCACCACGACCCACACGGGTCTTGGCGGTCTTGGCGCCCGGGGCGGGCCGGAGGTTGTGGACCTTCAGCGGGTTCTGCTCCGCCATGTCAGTCGACCTCCTCAACCGTCACGAGGTGGCGGACGGTCTGCACCATGCCGCGGAACTCGGGACGGTCCTCCTTGACGACCTGCGTGTTGATGCCCTTGAGACCAAGGGAACGCAGGGTGTCGCGGTGGTTCTGCTTGCTGCCGATGTACGACTTCGTCTGCGTGATCTTGAGCTGTGCCATTACGCACCCGCTCCTGCACGCGCACGAAGCAGAGCCGCGGGGGCGACGTCCTCGAGGGGCAGACCACGGCGAGCCGCGATCTCCTCGGGACGCTGCAGGCCCTTGAGGGCCGCCACGGTCGCGTGCACGATGTTGATCGCGTTGTCGGAGCCCAGGGACTTCGACAGGATGTCGTGCACGCCGGCGCACTCGAGCACGGCACGCACCGGGCCACCGGCGATAACACCGGTACCGGGGGAAGCAGGCTTGAGCAGGACGACGCCCGCGGCCTTCTCGCCCTGGATCGGGTGCGGGATGGTGCCCTGGATACGGGGGACCTTGAAGAAGTGCTTCTTGGCCTCCTCAACACCCTTGGCGATGGCGGCCGGCACCTCCTTGGCCTTGCCGTAACCGACACCCACGGTGCCGTCACCGTCGCCCACTACGACGAGCGCAGTGAAGCTGAAGCGACGACCACCCTTCACAACCTTGGCGACACGGTTGATCGCGACAACGCGCTCAACGTATGCGGTCTTCTCGGCGGCAGCGCCACCGTCGCGACCCTTCCGGTCCCGCCGCTCGCCGCCACCGGCACCGCCACCGCGGCGCTGGGGTCCAGCCATTGGAATTACCTCTCTCTGTTTCCGCTAGCTACGGAACCGACTCAGAACTTGAGTCCGGCTTCGCGGGCGGCGTCCGCCAGGGCAGCAATGCGCCCGGCGTACTGGTTACCACCACGGTCGAACACGACAGTCTCGACACCGGCGGCCTTGGCGCGCTCGGCGACCAGGGCGCCGACCGACTTGGCAGCCGCGGACTTGTCGCCCTCGGCGCCGCGGATCGTGGTGTCCAGGGTCGACGCCGACGCCAGGGTGTGACCCTTGATGTCGTCGATGACCTGGGCCACGATGTGGCGGTTGGAGCGCGTCACGACCAGGCGCGGACGCTCAGCCGTACCCGAGATGTGCTTACGGATGCGGATGTGACGACGCTTGATGGCAGCACGCTTGTAAGCGTCGCCCTTAGCAATCTTGACACCGTATGCCATGGCTTACTTACCCGCCTTTCCGACCTTGCGGCGGATGACTTCGCCTTCGTACTTGACGCCCTTGGCCTTGTACGGGTCGGGCTTGCGCAGCTTGCGGATGTTGGCCGCAACCTCGCCGACCTTCTGCTTGTCGATGCCCTCGACCGAAAGCTTGGTCGCGGACTCCACCTTGAAGGTGATGCCCTCGGGGGCCTCGACCAGGATCGGGTGGCTGTAGCCCAGCGAGAACTCCAGGTTGGAGCCCTTCGCGAGGACGCGGTAACCGACACCGCTGATTTCGAGCTTCTTCACGTAACCCGTGGTCACGCCGGTGATCATGTTCGCCACCAGCGTGCGGGACAGGCCGTGCAGGGCCTTGTTCTGACGCTCGTCGTTCGGGCGGGTGACGTTCAGGACGCCGTCCTCACCCTTAGCGATGTCGATCGGCGCGACGACGGTGTGGGAAAGGGAACCCTTGGGGCCCTTAACCGAGACCGTCCGGCCGTCGATGGTGACGTCCACGCCGGCGGGAACCGTGATGGGGAGCTTGCCAATACGCGACATTAGCTATTCCTCCGTTCCCGACTACCAGACGTAGGCGAGGACTTCCCCACCTACGCCCTTCTTGCCTGCCTGCTGGCCGGTCAGGAGACCGTGCGACGTGGAGATGATCGCCACGCCGAGGCCGCCGAGGACCTTCGGCAGGTTGGTGGACTTCGCGTAAACCCGGAGACCGGGCTTGGAGATCCGCTTGATGCCCGCAATGGAGCGCTCACGGTTCGGGCCGAACTTCAGCTCGAGAACGAGGTTCTTGCCAACCTCGGCGTCCTCGACCTTCCAGCCCGTGATGAAGCCCTCCTGCTGGAGGATCTCCGCGATGTGAGACTTGATCTTGCTGTGCGGCATCGCCACGGTGTCGTGGTACGCCGAGTTCGCGTTACGCAGACGAGTCAGCATGTCCGCGATCGGATCAGTCATGGTCATGAATTGGCCTTCGGCCTCTCTCGCCGTGGTTTCCTATCTGCGCCATCCCTCTCCCCACTCAGAGGCAGGACGGGTGCGGCGCGGGGACCTACGGCGTAGTAAGTCGGTCAGGGCGGCAGACGCCCAACCCTCCTAGCCTAAGCCATCTGGAGGAGGGCATCTGCCAACCCTTTACTTACCGAGAGTTCCGGACAATCCCAAAGCCCCTAGGGGCAGCGGGACTACCAGGAGCTCTTGGTCACGCCCGGGAGCTCGCCACGGTGAGCCATCTCACGAAGGCACACGCGGCAGAGGCCGAACTTGCGGTACACGGAGTGCGGGCGGCCGCAGCGCTGGCAGCGGGTGTAGCCACGCACACCGAACTTGGGCTTACGAGCAGCCTTGGCAATCAGAGCCTTCTTCGCCATCTCGCTTACGCCTCCTTGAACGGGAAGCCGAGGTGACGGAGAAGGGCACGGCCCTCAGCGTCGTTGGTCGCCGTGGTGACCACGGTGATGTCCATACCCCGGACGCGGTCGATCTTGTCCTGGTCGATCTCGTGGAACATGACCTGCTCCGTGAGACCGAAGGTGTAGTTGCCACGGCCGTCGAACTGCTTGGGGGACAGACCACGGAAGTCGCGGATGCGCGGCAGCGCGAGCGACAGGGTGCGGTCCAGGAACTCCCACATGCGGTCGCCACGGAGCGTGACGTGGCAGCCGATCGGCTGGCCCTCGCGCAGCTTGAACTGCGCGATGGACTTCCGGGCCTTCGTCACGGCCGGCTTCTGACCGGTGATCGTGGTCAGGTCGCGGATGGCGCCGTCGATCAGCTTCGAGTCACGGGCGGCGTCGCCGACACCCATGTTGACCACGATCTTGACCAGGCCGGGGATCTGCATGACGTTCTCGTACGAGAACTCCTCACGCAGCTTGCCCGTGATCTCCTCGCGGTACTTCGTCTTGAGACGCGGAGTGGTGGTGGTCGTCATCAGATGTCCTCACCCGTCCGCTTGGCAACGCGGATCTTGTTGCCCTCGTCGTCGAAGCGGTAACCGACACGCGTGACAACCTTGTTGCCGTCCTTCTCCACGACCAGCTGGACGTTGGAGACGTGGACGGGGGCCTCGGTGGTCACGATGCCGCCGGCCTGCGAGCCGCTGGCGGTCGGGCCGGCCTTCGTGTGCTTCTTGACCCGGTTGACACCCTCGACCAGGACGCGCTCGTCGCGCGGGTAAGCGGCAATGACCTTGCCCTGCTTGCCCTTGTCCTTACCGGTGATGACCTGAACCAGGTCGCCCTTCTTGATCTTCATGCTTACAGCACCTCCGGCGCGAGCGAGATGATCTTCATGAACTTCTTCTCGCGCAGCTCACGGCCGACCGGGCCGAAGATACGGGTGCCGCGGGGGTCGCCGTCGTTCTTCAGAATGACGGCGGCGTTCTCGTCGAAACGGATGTACGAGCCATCCGGACGGCGACGCTCCTTGACGGTGCGAACGATGACCGCCTTGACGACGTCACCCTTCTTCACGTTGCCACCGGGGATCGCGTCCTTGACGGTGGCGACGATGACGTCACCGATGCCCGCGTAGCGGCGACCCGAGCCACCGAGAACACGAATGGTGAGAATTTCCTTCGCACCCGTGTTGTCGGCGACGCGAAGTCGCGACTCCTGCTGGATCACGTCTATCTCCTGTTTGTCTGCCGGTTCCCGGTAGGGGCTTCTCCCTTACGGGACCGGCCCCTACCGAGCCTGGCGGAACGAACTCTGAGGGATGCCTCAGAGCTACATTTGTTGGAATTCCCTTGCGGGAATTACCTACTTGGCCTTCTCGAGGATCTCGACGATGCGCCAGCGCTTGCTCGCCGACAGCGGACGCGTCTCCATCAGGAGGACGCGGTCGCCGACGCCGGCAGCGTTCTGCTCGTCGTGCGCCTTGAGCTTGTTCGTACGGCGGATGACCTTGCCGTACAGCGCGTGGGTCACGCGGTCCTCGACAGCGACGACGACGGTCTTGTCCATCTTGTCGCTGACGACCAGACCCTGACGGGTCTTGCGGAAGCCGCGGCCGGCCTTCGTCTCTTCAGTCACGTTGCTCTCGCTCATCAGGCGCTCTCCACCGTCTCGATGCCCAGCTCGCGCTCACGCATGAGGGTGTAGATCCGCGCGATGTCCTTACGGACGGCCTTGAGCCGACCGTGGTTCTCGAGCTGACCCGTCGCCGCCTGGAAGCGGAGGTTGAACAGCTCTTCCTTGGCCTCGCGAAGCTTGTTGACAAGCTCCTCGTTGCCCAGCTCGCGCAGCTCGGACGCCTTGGTACCGGCCGACATCACGACTCACCTGCCTCGCGCCGGACGATGCGGCACTTCATCGGAAGCTTGTGAGCAGCGCGGGTGAGCGCCTCACGAGCAATCTTCTCGTTCGGGTACGACAGCTCGAACATGACGCGTCCGGGCTTGACGTTGGCGATCCACCACTCCGGAGAACCCTTACCGGAACCCATGCGGGTCTCGGCAGGCTTCTTGGTGAGGGGGCGGTCCGGGTAGATGTTGATCCAGACCTTGCCGCCACGCTTGATGTGACGCGTCATCGCGATACGAGCTGCCTCGATCTGACGGTTCGTCACGTACGCCGGGGTCAGCGCCTGAATGCCGTACTCGCCGAACGCAACCTGCGTGCCACCCTTGGACATACCGCTGCGCTTCGGGTGGTGCTGCTTGCGGTGCTTGACCCTACGGGGGATCAGCATTTCGGTCAGGCCTCCGTTCCGGTGCTCTCAGCAGCCGGAGCGGCAGCGGCGGGAGCGTCGGCCTTGGGGGCCTCGGCAGCCGGCGCGGACTGCTGCTGCGGCTTGCGGCCGCGGCCGCCACGCTCGCCGCCACGGCCACCACGGGCCGGACGGTCGTTGCCGCCGCCACGGGCCGGGCGGTTACCCGCACGGGCAGCAGCGTTCTCGGCGCGGACCTCGGCGATGTTCTTGACGTCGCCCTTGTAGATCCAGACCTTCACGCCGATGCGGCCGAAGGTCGTCTTGGCCTCGAAGAAGCCGTAGTCGACGTTCGCGCGGAGCGTGTGCAGGGGCACACGGCCCTCGCGGTAGAACTCCGAGCGCGACATCTCGGCGCCACCGAGGCGGCCACCACACTGGATCTTGATGCCCTTGGCGCCGGCCTTCATCGACGACTGCATGCTCTTACGCATGGCGCGACGGAAGGAGACGCGGGAGGACAGCTGCTCCGCAACGGCCTGGGCCACGAGCTGAGCGTCGACCTCGGGGTTCTTGACCTCGAGGATGTTCAGCTGGACCTGCTTGCCCGTGAGCTTCTCGAGGTCACCGCGGATGCGGTCGGCCTCGGCGCCACGACGGCCGATGACGATGCCGGGACGAGCGGTGTGGATGTCCACACGCACGCGGTCACGGGTGCGCTCGATCTCAACCTTCGAGATGCCGGCGCGCTCCATGCCGGACGTCATCATCCGACGGATGGCGACGTCTTCCTTGACGTAGTCCTTGTACAGCTTGTCGGCGTACCAACGCGACTTGAAGTCGGTCGTGACACCGAGCCGGAACCCGTGCGGGTTTACCTTCTGGCCCATTACCGGGTTCCTTCCTTGCTGCTGACGACCACGGTGATGTGGCTGGTCCGCTTACGGATCCGGTAGGCACGGCCCTGAGCACGCGGACGGAACCGCTTCAGGGTCGGGCCCTCATCCACGTACGCCTCGCTGATGACCAGCGAAGAGGCGTCAGAGTGGTCGTAGTTGTGCGCGGCGTTGGCAATGGCGCTGTCAAGCACCTTGCCGACCGGCACGCTCGCGGCCTGCGGGGCGAAACGCAGGACCGCCTGAGCCTCCGTGGCATCCATGCCACGGATGAGGTCCACCACGCGGCGGGCCTTCATGGGCGTGACGCGGATGTACCGCGCCTGGGCCCTGGCTTCCATGGTTGTCCCTTCGGTGTTAGTCATAGTCGTTTCCACCCCGCGCTAGCGGCGCTTCGACTTCCGGTCGTCCTTGACGTGGCCGCGGAAGGTGCGAGTCGGCGAGAACTCGCCGAGCTTGTGGCCGACCATCGACTCGGTGACGAACACCGGGATGTGGGTCTTGCCGTTGTGCACCGCGATCGTGTGACCCAGCATGCTGGGAATGATCATCGAGCGTCGGGACCAGGTCTTGATGACGTTCTTGGAACCGGCTTCGTTCTGGACGTCCACCTTCTTTACGAGGTGGTCGTCGACGAAGGGCCCCTTCTTGAGACTGCGCGGCATCTAAACCCGCTCCTAGCGCTTCTTGTTCGACTTGCGGCGACGGACGATGTACTTGTTGCTCGCCTTGTTGCGATCACGAGTACGACCCTCCTTCTGACCCCACGGCGAGACCGGGTGACGACCACCGGAAGTCTTGCCTTCACCACCACCGTGCGGGTGGTCGACCGGGTTCATCACGACACCACGCACGGTCGGGCGGACGCCCTTCCAGCGCATGCGGCCGGCCTTGCCCCAGTTGATGTTCGACTGCTCGGCGTTGCCGACCTCGCCGATGGTGGCGCGGCAGCGGACGTCGACCAGACGGATCTCACCGGACGGCATGCGAAGGTGCGCCATGGCGCCTTCCTTCGCGAGCAGCTGCACGGAGGCACCCGCGGAGCGGGCGAACTTCGCGCCGCCGCCGGGCCGCAGCTCGATGGCGTGGATGGTCGTACCCACCGGGATGTTGCGCAGCGCCATGTTGTTGCCGGGCTTGATGTCGGCGCCAGGGCCGCTCTCAATCCGGTCACCCTGCTGCGTGCCGCGCGGGGCGAGGATGTAGCGCTTCTCGCCGTCCGCGTAGTGCAGCAGCGCGATGCGCGCGGTGCGGTTGGGGTCGTACTCGATGTGCGCGACCTTGGCCGGCACGCCGTCCTTGTCGTGACGACGGAAGTCGATCACGCGGTAGGCGCGCTTGTGTCCGCCACCCTGGTGACGAACGGTGATCCGACCGGCGTTGTTACGGCCGCCCTTGCTGTGCAGCGGGCGAACCAGCGACTTCTCCGGCGTGGACCGCGTTACCTCGACGAAGTCGGCGACGCTGGAGCCACGACGGCCCGGCGTAGTCGGCTTGTACTTGCGGATTCCCATTTCTCAGTCCTCGTCCGATATTCGGACCAGGGCGCTCCGTTAGGAGGCCTGGCCGAAGATGTCGATACGGTCGCCCTCAGCAAGGGTCACGATGGCGCGCTTGGTGTCGGCACGCTTGCCGAACCCGGTGCGCGTACGCTTCCGCTTGCCCTGACGGTTGATCGTGTTGACGCCGGTGACCTTGACCGAGAAGACCGCCTCGACGGCCTGCTTGATCTGGGTCTTGTTGGCGCCCGGGGCCACGATGAACGTGTACTTGCCCTCGTCGAGCAGCGCGTACGACTTCTCGGAGACGACCGGCTTGACGAGGACGTCGCGCGGGTCCGAGAAGGACTTGCTCAGCGGGGTGGGCTCAACGGCGATCTTGCCCTCGGTCGCGATGCGCTTCGCCTTGGCGACACGCGCGGCCTTGGCGGCCTTCGCAGCCTTGGACGCGATGCTCTGGTGACGAATAGCCATCAGGCTTCGCTCCCTTCGGTCTCATCGGCCTTGGGGCCAGACACGAAGGACTCGAAGGCGGCCTTGGTGAAGACCACGTCGTCCGAGACGAGCACGTCGTACGTGTTCAGCTGGCCCGGCTCCAGGATGTGCACCTGGGGCAGGTTGCGGGCGGAGAGCAGCGAAGTCTCGTCCGCACGGTCGATGACCAGGAGCACGTTCTTGCGCTCGCTGACCTTGCCGAGCAGCGTCTTCGCGGCCTTCGTGGAGATGTCGCCCTCGACCACGTTGGTGACAACGTGGATGCGAGCGTTGCGGGCCCGGTCGGTGAGGGCGTGGCGCAGGGCCGCGGCCTTCATCTTCTTCGGGGTCCGCTGCGAGTAGTCACGCGGCTGCGGGCCGTGGACGACGCCACCGCCGGCGAACTGCGGCGCACGGGTCGAACCCTGGCGCGCGCGGCCGGTGCCCTTCTGGCGGTAAGGCTTCTTGCCGCCACCGCGGACTTCGCCGCGACGCTTGGTCTTGTGCGTGCCCTGACGGGCAGCGGCCAGCTGCGCGACGACGACCTGGTGGATCAGCGGAATGCTGATCTTCTCGACGTCGAAGATCTCCGCGGGGAGCTCGACCGTCCCGGTCTTGTCGCCTGCCGGCGAAAGGATGTCAATGGTGCTCATGGGTTACCTCAGGCCCCCTTGGCCGCAGTACGGACCAGGACGAGGCCGCCGTTCGGACCAGGAACCGCGCCCTTGATGAGCAGCAGACCCTTCTCCGCGTCAACGGCGTGGACGGTCAGGTTCTGGGTGGTGACCCGCTCGCTGCCCATGCGACCGGCCATGCGCTGGCCCTTGAACACACGGCCAGGCGTGGCGCAGCCACCGATGGAACCGGGCTTGCGGTGCACGCGGTGGGCACCGTGGGACGCCTTGCCACCGGCGAAGTTGTGACGCTTCATCACACCGGCGAAGCCCTTGCCCTTGCTCTTGCCGGTGACGTCGACCTTGATACCGGCCTCGAACGTCTCGGCAGTCAGCTCCTGGCCGAGGGTGTACTCGCTGGCACCAGCGGTACGGATCTCGACGAGGTGGCGACGGGGGGTCACGTCGGCCTTGGCGAAGTGGCCCTTGAGGGGCTTGTTCACCTTGCGCGGGTCGATCTCGCCGAAGGCGATCTGGACCGACTCGTAGCCGTCGCTGTCATTCGTACGGACCTGGGTAACGACGCAGGGTCCGGCCTTGACCACGGTCACCGGGACGACACGGTTGTTCTCGTCCCAGACCTGGGTCATGCCGAGCTTCTCGCCCAGGATGCCCTTGATCTGCTTGGTCATCTTCTCCGCGCCCTTCAGAGCTTGATCTCGATGTCAACGCCGGCCGGAAGGTCCAGGCGCATCAGCGAGTCAACGGTCTTGGGCGTCGGGTCGAGGATGTCGATCAGGCGCTTGTGCGTGCGCATCTCGAAGTGCTCGCGCGAGTCCTTGTACTTGTGCGGCGACTTGATGACGCAGTACACGTTCTTCTCAGTGGGCAGCGGCACCGGGCCCGCGACCGACGCACCAGTTCGCGTCACCGTCTCGACGATCTTCTTCGCCGAGGAGTCGATGACCTCGTGGTCGTAGGCCTTGAGCCGGATGCGGATCTTCTGTCCCGCCATGGCTACTTAGTAGTCCTTTGTCTCGAAAGCTCTGACCCCCGGAAGGCCCTTTTTTCTACTTCCGCCGACCCACGCGGTCGGGCGTGTCGCAGTCCCGCTCACACAGTTCTCCCGAAGGAGTTCCCTGCTAGGGGCTGCGGCCCTGAATGACCGCGGGTCCGGGGGAAGAAACCCACCGGGCGCCTGGCCGAGCGACCGCACTGCACTTCCCGAAAGATTCCCGTACGTCCGCCTCAGCGCTGCCTGCAGATCCTTGCGGACCCTTCGACAGATGGGGCGACGAGTACTGTGGGACTCGCTTTCGGTCCTCCCGGCGGGAGGCGCGCAGCATCGGCACTCAACCGAGCAACTAGGACAGTCTGCCATACGGGGCATGTCTGGTGCCAATCGAGCCGAAGAGAGTACCCGCTGCGTGACGGAGATCAAACCCGGGGTGCGGTCGGCGCGCCGGGCCTCCGTTCGTGCAGGGTGGGCGGGGTGAGTGATGCAGCTGCCCCCGGCCCAGGCGCCGGTTCCGACCCCCGCTCCGCGCCGCGCTTCGTCCCGCGGAAGCACATCAACCCCCACTTCGAGGACGACCTGGCGTTCTCGTACGTGAGCGGCCCTGCCGAGTACGCGCACGAGAGCACCCGTCCCGTCCGGTACCTCGCGGCGGCGGACGAGCACGGCACCGTCACCACCTACGTCTGGGCGAGCGACGGTGACGACGCAGCCGGGTGGATCGTCCGCAGGGACGCCGGGAACCAGGCGGTCAACGACGGCCGGTGGATGCGGCGGCTGCGCGACGGCAAGGAGCGGGGCATCGCCCCCACGGCGGTCCTGCACGAGCTGATACGGGACGTCCCTGCCGTGGTGCCCGGCTCGCTCACGACGGCCCCGGACCTGGCTTCCCTGTACGACCTGGCGGACCAGCCCTTCCGACGGCCCGTGTGGCGGTCGCCCGGCGCCGCCCTGCACGGCCTCGCCATCGGCGACGCGATGGGCCGTCCCCTCTCGCTCCTGCCCATGGACCGCATCACTGCGCTCTACGGCACCTGGGAGTCCATGGAGCTGCCGCTCTCCGGCGACGGCACGGTCCGCGTCTCCGACCAGACGCAGCTCGCCCTGGCCATCGCCGAGGCACTGGCGGAGGTCGCGGTGCAGGCCGCCGTGCCGGAGGCGGAGGCCCGCCGGGCCCTCACGCTGCGGGGCGCCCTCCCGGCCCCGCCCTGGCTGACCCCTGCGGCGGTCACCACGGCCCTGCGCACGCACTTGGTCAACTGGCTCCGCTCCCCCGACAACGACCGCTCCCCCGGCCGTACGACACTCGACGCCTGCACGGCCCTGACGGCCCCCGCCCCCTGGCAGCAGGCATCCGCCATCGGTTCCAAGGGCTGCGCCGCGGTGGTCCGGGCGACGGCCGTGGGCCTGGCCCCCCACCTGACCCCCGACCAGCGCTCGGGCATCGCCCAGCTCCAGGCGGCCCTCACCCACGGCCACCCCACCGCACTGGCCGCGAGCGACCTGGCGGCCCACGCGGTCGACCTCCTCGCCCACCGCTGCGCCCCCGCCGACCTGCTGCCCCGCCTGCGCGCCCACGCGCAGATGTCCCGCTCCGCGTACCGCACGGACTGGCTCGGCGACCTGGCGGCGCGGGCCGGGGCCCGTAACCCCGCTAAGTTCATCGCGGCGGGCTGGGACGAGTGCCTGGCGGCACTGTCGGCCGTGGACACCGCGGTGGGGGCGGGCGCCCCGCGCCATGAGCCCGGCCGGGCGGTGGGCGCGGCCTGGACGGCCGACGCGGTCCTCGCCGGTGCCCTGTACGCCTTCCTCACCACGGACAGCCACCCGCGCAACGCCCTCCGCCGCGCGGCCCACACGTCGGGCGCCTCCGCGGCGACGGCAGCGCTGACCGGGGCATTCGCCGGAGCGCGCCGCGGGCCTTCGGGGTGGCCGCCGGAGTGGGTGGACGCGGTGGAGTACGGGGAGCGGCTGGGGGCCTTGGGCCGCTCCTGGAACCGGTCCTGAGCCCGTGATGTACAACCTGCTGGTCACCGAGACGGCGGGTCCCGGCAGGATCGCCGCGGTCCTGGCATCGGCCTTCGGCGTCGGCGTCCAGGACGTGGATGTCGCCGACTCCCTGGGCGATCCCGACGCACGGAACTGGGACGCCCCCGTGTCGTGCGAGTACACCAGGCTGCGCGGGCACCTGGCGTGGTCCTACGAGATCTATGCGCAGGAGTCCGTCACCGCGCCGCCCGCGGAGTCGGCGCTGGCACGACAGGTCGCCGTGGCGACCGGGGCGGCGGTCCTGTTCCCCACCGAGGAGGTCCGGCCGAGCGCCTACTGGGCGGCGGTCCCCGACGGCCGCTTCACCAGGGCGCGCCTCTACGAACCCGACGACGAGACCCCCACCTATCGCGTCGACGCAGTCGAGTCCCCCGTGCCACAGCTGCCGGAGAGCCCGGCAGGCAAGCAAAAGGGCCCGTACGACCGAAGTCGTACGGGCCCTTCCGATACTGCGAGGTACTACTGAGCGCTCAGTTCAGAGCAACCGGGTTACCCCGATCAACGCGCAAGCGAATGCTTACTTGTTGATCTTGGTGACCTGGCCGGCGCCGACGGTCCGGCCACCCTCACGGATGGCGAACTTCAGGCCCTCTTCCATCGCGACGGGCTGGATGAGCTCAACGGTCATCTCAGTGTTGTCGCCCGGCATGACCATCTCGGTGCCCTCGGGGAGGGTCACGACGCCGGTCACGTCGGTGGTGCGGAAGTAGAACTGCGGGCGGTAGTTGTTGAAGAACGGGGTGTGACGGCCACCCTCGTCCTTCGACAGGATGTACGCCTGGGCCTCGAACTCGGTGTGCGGCGTGACCGAACCGGGCTTGATGATGACCTGGCCGCGCTCGACGTCCTCGCGCTTGATGCCACGGAGGAGCAGACCGACGTTCTCACCGGCCTGGCCCTCGTCGAGCAGCTTGCGGAACATCTCGATGCCGGTGACCGTGGTGGTGGTCTTGTCCTGCTTGATGCCCACGATGTCAACGGTCTCGTTGACCTTGAGGATGCCGCGCTCGATACGACCGGTGACGACGGTGCCACGACCGGTGATCGTGAAGACGTCCTCGATCGGCATCAGGAACGGCTTGTCGACGTCGCGCTCGGGCTGCGGGATGTTCTCGTCCACGGCCTTCATGAGCTCGAGGACCGAGTTGCCCCACTCCTTGTCGCCCTCAAGGGCCTTCAGAGCGGAGACCTTGACGACCGGAAGGTCGTCGCCCGGGAACTCGTACTCGGAGAGGAGCTCACGGACCTCGAGCTCGACGAGCTCCAGGATCTCCTCGTCGTCCACCATGTCGGCCTTGTTCAGGGCGACAACGATGTACGGAACGCCGACCTGGCGGGCCAGGAGCACGTGCTCCTTGGTCTGCGGCATCGGGCCGTCGGTGGCGGCAACCACGAGGATCGCGCCGTCCATCTGCGCGGCACCCGTGATCATGTTCTTGATGTAGTCCGCGTGACCGGGGCAGTCGACGTGGGCGTAGTGACGCGCCTCGGTCTGGTACTCGACGTGCGCGATCGAGATCGTGATACCGCGCTGGCGCTCCTCGGGAGCCTTGTCGATCTGGTCGAAGGCCGAGGCCTCGTTCAGGTCGGGGTACGCGTCGTGCAGCACCTTGGTAATGGCGGCCGTGAGGGTCGTCTTACCGTGGTCAATGTGACCGATGGTGCCGATGTTGACGTGCGGCTTAGTCCGCTCGAACTTTGCCTTCGCCACTGAATCCTCCTGCGGAGTGGTTCTGTACGCCTTGCTTCATCGGCGCCAGGTGATCTTTGCTGGGAAGCCAGCCGCCGGGTTCCTGCCCTGCGGGGAAGAACCCCGGCGGATGGTGTCAAGCCTAAAGCGTGAACTCGGGTGAGTTACTCGCCCTTGGCCTTCGCGATGATCTCCTCGGCGACGTTCCGCGGAACCTCGGCGTAGGAGTCGAACTGCATTGAGTAGCTTGCGCGACCCGACGTCTTGCTGCGGAGGTCTCCGACGTAGCCGAACATCTCCGAGAGGGGCACGAGGCCCTTCACGACGCGAGCG
This sequence comes from Streptomyces sp. NPDC042371, assembly GCF_056437465.1. Lineage (NCBI taxonomy): Bacteria > Bacillati > Actinomycetota > Actinomycetes > Kitasatosporales > Streptomycetaceae > Streptomyces > Streptomyces sp. NPDC042371. Next base: position 755,307 of record NZ_JBWKAP010000002.1, read on the forward strand.
CCGCTGCGCTCCTCCATGGCCTGGATCTGGCCACGGCGGGAGTTGATGTCACCGATGACATCGCCCATGTAGTCCTCGGGCGTGGTGACCTCGACGGCCATCATCGGCTCGAGCAGCACGGGGGACGCCTTGCGCGCGGCCTCCTTGAAGGCCTGCGAACCGGCGATCTTGAAGGCCAGCTCCGAGGAGTCGACCTCGTGGTAGGCGCCGTCGAGAAGCGTGATGCGAACACCAGTCATCTCGTAGCCCGCGAGGATGCCGAACTGCATGGCCTCCTGCGCACCGGCGTCCACCGACGGGATGTACTCCCGCGGGATGCGGCCACCGGTGACCTTGTTCACGAACTCGTACGACGCGTCGCCGTCCGTGATCGGCTCGATCGCGATCTGCACCTTGGCGAACTGACCGGTACCACCGGTCTGCTTCTTGTGGGTGTAGTCCACGCGCTCGACGGTCTTGCGGATCGTCTCGCGGTACGCGACCTGCGGCTTGCCGACGTTCGCCTCGACGCGGAACTCGCGCTTCATGCGGTCGACGAGCACCTCGAGGTGAAGCTCGCCCATACCACCGATGATGGTCTGGCCGGTCTCCTCGTCCGAGTGAACCTGGAAGGAGGGGTCCTCCTCCGAGAGGCGCTGGATGGCGACACCCAGCTTCTCCTGGTCGCCCTTGGACTTCGGCTCGATGGCGACCTGGATGACCGGCGCCGGGAAGTCCATGGACTCCAGGATGACCGGCTTCTTGTCGTCACAGAGCGTCTCACCGGTGGTGGTCTGCTTCAGGCCCATGACGGCGACGATGTCACCGGCGCCCACCGACGCGATCTCCTCACGCTTGTTCGCGTGCATGCGGTAGATCTTGCCGATGCGCTCCTTCTTGCCCTTGACGGAGTTCAGCACCGCGGTGCCGGCCTCCAGGCGACCGGAGTAGATCCGGACGAAGGTGAGCTTGCCGAGGTGCGGGTCGCTCGCGATCTTGAACGCGAGGGCCGACAGCGGCTCGTCGTCGGACGGCTTGCGCGAGACGACCGTCTCCGGGTCCTTGACGTCGTGGCCCTCGATGGCCTCGACGTCCAGGGGGGACGGCAGGTAACGCACGACCGCGTCGAGCAGGGGCTGGACGCCCTTGTTCTTGAACGCGGTGCCACAGAACACGGGGGTGACGGTGGTGTCGCCGCCCTTGCCGGAGGCGATGGTGATGCGACGGATCGCCGCGTACAGCTGCTCCTCGGTGGGCTCCTGGCCCTCGAGGTACAGCTCCATCATCTGCTCGTCGTTCTCGGCGACAGCCTCGAGGAGCTTGCCGCGGTACTCGTCGGCAGCCTCGGTGTGCGTGTCGGGGATGTCGACGATGTCGTAGGCCTCGCCCATCTTGGTCTCTGCGGACCAGACGAAGGCCTTCATCGTGACGAGGTCGACGACGCCCTTGAAGTCAGCCTCTGCACCGATGGGCAGCTGCATGACGATCGGGGTCGCACCGAGGCGGTCGACGATCATGTCGACGCAGCGGTGGAACTCGGCACCGGTGCGGTCGAGCTTGTTGACGAAGCAAATACGCGGGACGCCGTAGCGGTCGGCCTGACGCCACACGGTCTCGGACTGGGGCTCAACACCGGCGACACCGTCGAACACCGTCACGGCACCGTCGAGCACGCGGAGCGAACGCTCCACCTCGACGGTGAAGTCGACGTGGCCCGGGGTGTCGATGATGTTGATGGTGTGGTCGACGTCGTTCAGCGGCCAGTGACAGGTGGTGGCAGCAGAGGTGATCGTGATGCCACGCTCCTGCTCCTGCTCCATCCAGTCCATCGTGGCGGCGCCGTCGTGGACCTCGCCGATCTTGTACGACACACCGGTGTAGAACAGGATCCGCTCGGTGGTCGTCGTCTTGCCCGCGTCGATGTGGGCCATGATGCCGATGTTGCGCACCTTGGCCAGGTCAAGTGAAGTGGTAGCCATGTCGGCTCAGTCTTCTCTCGGTCTCGATGGGGGTAGCGACTACCAGCGGTAGTGCGCGAAGGCCTTGTTGGACTCGGCCATCTTGTGGGTGTCCTCGCGCTTCTTCACAGCGGCACCGAGGCCGTTGGAGGCGTCGAGGAGCTCGTTGAGCAGACGCTCGGTCATGGTCTTCTCGCGACGGGCGCGGGAGTAACCGACGAGCCAGCGCAGGGCGAGCGTGTTCGCACGGCCCGGCTTGACCTCGATCGGGACCTGGTAGGTCGCGCCACCGACACGGCGGGACTTGACCTCGAGGGTCGGCTTGATGTTCTCGAGCGCGCGCTTGAGGGTGATGACCGGGTCGTTGCCGGTCTTCTCCTTCAGGCCCTCCATGGCGCCGTACACGATGCGCTCGGCGGTGGAGCGCTTGCCGTTCAGCAGCACCTTGTTGATGAGGGAGGTCACCAGAGGAGAACCGTAGACCGGGTCGATGATGACCGGGCGCTTCGGGGCGGGGCCCTTACGAGGCATTCTTACTTCTCCTTCTTGGCGCCGTAGCGGCTTCGGGCCTGCTTGCGGTTCTTGACGCCCTGGGTGTCAAGGGAGCCGCGGATGATCTTGTAGCGAACACCCGGCAGGTCCTTCACACGGCCACCACGCACGAGCACGATGGAGTGCTCCTGCAGGTTGTGTCCCTCACCCGGAATGTAGGCCGTGACCTCGATCCCGGAGGTCAGACGCACACGCGCGACCTTACGGAGTGCCGAGTTCGGCTTCTTCGGGGTGGTCGTGAACACACGCGTGCAGACGCCGCGGCGCTGGGGCGAACCCTCGAGTGCGGGCGTCTTGTTCTTCTCGACCTTGTCCTGCCGGCCCTTCCGGACCAGCTGCTGGATCGTAGGCACTACTTCTCCGGTTTCTGTGTGCCGAATAGTAAAGCTAACCTGGAACGTCGCCGACCCACGCGGTCGGGTGTGTCGAATGCTGCAGACTCCCGCCGCAAGGCGGAAAGGGGCGCAGATTACGGTGGCCGTTCTAGGACTCCCGCTGCGGTTGAGGACACGCGCGCGAGCCCAGGCACACCCCAGGCACAAGGTCTGAGCGTACCTACCTCATCGGGTTCGGTCAAAACAAATGCGATGGGGGGCGACACGCCGGGCTTTTCGATTCGTCCGCGAACGCCCCTCGGCCCGCACGACGCCGCCCTCCGGGGCAACCGTGCCACCGACGGCGTGTCCGCCGCCCTGGTGGCCGCCGGGACGGCTCTGCGCCCGTCCTGTCCCGCCACCGGAGCCCGGAAACGCCGAAGGGCGCCCATCCCGCGTACGGGATGAGCGCCCTTCAACAGACCAACTCAGGCCTTACTGGTTGTACGGCCCGTAGTCGTAGTCCTCCAGCGGAACGGCCTGGCCGGAGCCCGTGCCGAACGGGGAGTAGTCGATGTCGTCGTAGCCGACGGCCGAGTACATCGCGGCCTTGGCCTCTTCGGTCGGCTCGACCCGGATGTTGCGGTAGCGGGAAAGACCCGTACCGGCCGGGATGAGCTTACCGATGATGACGTTCTCCTTGAGGCCGATGAGGCTGTCGGACTTGGCGTTGATCGCCGCATCCGTCAGGACTCGGGTCGTCTCCTGGAAGGAGGCGGCCGACAGCCAGGATTCCGTCGCCAGCGAGGCCTTGGTGATACCCATCAGCTGCGGCCGGCCGGAGGCCGGGTGGCCGCCTTCCGTGACCACACGACGGTTCTCGGTCTCGAACTTCGAGCGCTCGACGAGCTCGCCCGGCAGCAGCTCCGCGTCGCCGGACTCGATGATCGTCACGCGGCGCAGCATCTGCCGGATGATGATCTCGATGTGCTTGTCGTGGATCGACACGCCCTGGCTGTTGTAGACCTTCTGGACTTCGCCGACCAGGTGGACCTGGACCGCGCGCTGACCGAGGATCCGCAGCACGTCGTGCGGGTTGGTGGCACCGAAGGTGAGCTTCTGGCCCACCTCGACGTGGTCACCCTCACGCACGAGGACCTTGGCGCGCTTCGAGATCGGGAAGGGAGTCTCGTCGCTGCCGTCGTCCGGCGTGACGACGATCTTCTTGGTCTTCTCGGTCTCCTCGATACGGATGCGGCCGGCCGCCTCCGAGATCGGGGCGACGCCCTTGGGCGTACGAGCCTCGAAGAGCTCGACGACACGGGGCAGACCCTGGGTGATGTCGTCACCGGCCACACCACCGGTGTGGAAGGTACGCATCGTCAGCTGCGTGCCGGGCTCACCGATGGACTGGGCGGCGATGATGCCGACCGCCTCACCGATGTCGACCAGCTTGCCGGTGGCGAGCGAACGGCCGTAGCAGAAGGCACAGGTGCCGACCGCGGACTCACAGGTCAGGACCGAGCGGGTCTTGACCTCCTCGACGCCGTTGGCGACCAGGGCGTCGATGAGGACGTCACCGAGGTCGACGTTGGCCGGCGCGATGACCTTGCCGTCGATGACGACGTCCTCGGCCAGCATGCGGGCGTAGACCGAGGTCTCGACGTTCTCCGTCTTGCGGAGCACACCGTCCTCGCCCTTGACCGCGATCTTGAGCTTCAGACCGCGCTCGGTGCCACAGTCCTCCTCGCGAATGATGACGTCCTGCGAGACGTCGACCAGACGACGGGTGAGGTAACCGGAGTCGGCGGTGCGGAGAGCCGTGTCCGCCAGACCCTTACGGGCACCGTGGGTGGAGATGAAGTACTCGAGAACGGTCAGGCCCTCACGGAACGAGGCCTTGATCGGACGCGGGATGGTCTCGTTCTTCGCGTTCGACACCAGACCACGCATACCCGCGATCTGACGCATCTGCATCATGTTTCCTCGGGCACCCGAGTCAACCATCATGAAGATGGGGTTCGTCTTCGGGAAGTTCGCGTTCATCGCCTCGGCAACCTCGTTGGTCGCCTTGGTCCAGATCGCGATGAGCTCCTGCGTGCGCTCGTCCTTGGTGATCAGACCGCGCTCGTACTGCTTCTGGACCTTCTCGTCCTGGGCCTCGTAGCCCGCGACGATCTCCTTCTTGGCCTCGGGGACCACGACGTCGGAGATGGCCACGGTGACGCCGGAACGGGTCGCCCAGTAGAAGCCCGCCGCCTTCAGGTTGTCGAGCGTCGCCGCCACGATGACCTTGGGGTAGCGCTCGGCGAGGTCGTTGACGATCTCGGAGAGCTGCTTCTTGCCGACCGAGTAGTCGACGAAGGGGTAGTCCTCGGGCAGCAGCTCGTTGAAGAGCGCGCGGCCCAGGGACGTACGCAGCCGGAAGCTGTCGCCCTGCTGGTACGGCCGCTCCTCGACGCCCTCGTCCCCGGCCTCGGAGACCGGCGGGGTCCAGCCGCGCGGCGGGATGGTGCCCACCGGGAAGCGGATGTCGATGGACGACTGCAGCGCGAGCTCACCGGCGTCGAACGCCATGATCGCCTCGGCCGTGGAGCCGAACGCGCGGCCCTCGCCCTTGACGTCACGGAGCTCACCGTCGGTGGTCAGGAAGAACAGACCGAGGACCATGTCCTGGGTCGGCATCGTGACCGGACGGCCGTCGGCCGGCTTCAGGATGTTGTTCGAGGACAGCATCAGGATGCGGGCCTCGGCCTGCGCCTCCGCGGAGAGCGGCAGGTGCACGGCCATCTGGTCACCGTCGAAGTCCGCGTTGAACGCGGTGCAGACGAGCGGGTGGATCTGAATGGCCTTGCCCTCGACCAGCTGCGGCTCGAAGGCCTGGATGCCGAGGCGGTGCAGCGTGGGCGCACGGTTCAGGAGAACCGGGTGCTCCGCGATGACCTCTTCCAGGACGTCGTACACGACCGTGCGGCCGCGCTCGACCATCCGCTTGGCGCTCTTGATGTTCTGCGCGTGGTTGAGGTCGACCAGGCGCTTCATCACGAACGGCTTGAAGAGCTCCAGCGCCATGGCCTTCGGCAGACCACACTGGTGCAGCTTCAGCTGCGGACCGACGACGATCACGGAACGCGCGGAGTAGTCCACACGCTTACCGAGAAGGTTCTGACGGAAACGACCCTGCTTGCCCTTGAGCATGTCGCTCAGGGACTTCAGCGGGCGGTTACCGGGACCGGTCACCGGGCGACCACGACGACCGTTGTCGAAGAGGGCGTCCACGGCCTCCTGGAGCATGCGCTTCTCGTTGTTCACGATGATCTCGGGCGCACCGAGGTCGAGAAGGCGCTTCAGGCGGTTGTTGCGGTTGATCACGCGGCGGTACAGGTCGTTCAGGTCGGAGGTCGCGAAGCGGCCACCGTCCAGCTGCACCATCGGACGCAGGTCCGGCGGGATGACCGGCACGCAGTCCAGAACCATGCCCTTGGGGCTGTTGCTGGTCTGCAGGAACGCGGAGACGACCTTGAGGCGCTTGAGCGCACGGGTCTTCTTCTGGCCCTTGCCGGTACGGATGATCTCGCGGAGGCGCTCGGCCTCCTCGTCGAGGTCGAACGACTCGAGGCGCTTCTGCAGTGCAGCGGCACCCATCGAGCCGTCGAAGTACGTGCCGAAGCGGTCACGCAGCTCGCGGTAGAGCAGCTCGTCGCCCTCGAGGTCCTGGACCTTGAGGTTCTTGAAGCGGTTCCACACCTCGTCGAGACGGTCGATCTCGCGCTGCGCACGGTCGCGCAGCTGCTTCATCTCGCGCTCGGCACCTTCGCGCACCTTGCGGCGCACGTCGGCCTTGGCGCCCTCGGCCTCGAGCTCGGCCAGGTCGGTCTCGAGCTTCTTGGCGCGGGCCTCCAGGTCGGAGTCGCGACGGTTCTCGACCTGCTGGCGCTCCACGGAGACGTGCGCCTCCAGGGAGGGCAGGTCGCGGGTGCGGCGCTCCTCGTCCACGAACGTGATCATGTACGCCGCGAAGTAGATGACCTTTTCGAGGTCCTTCGGGGCGAGGTCGAGGAGGTAACCAAGGCGCGACGGGACGCCCTTGAAGTACCAGATGTGCGTGACAGGGGCGGCCAGCTCAATGTGACCCATCCGCTCACGACGCACCTTGGCGCGAGTGACCTCGACGCCGCAGCGCTCGCAGATGATGCCCTTGAAGCGGACACGCTTGTACTTGCCGCAGTAGCACTCCCAGTCCCGGGTCGGACCGAAGATCTTCTCGCAGAAGAGTCCGTCCTTTTCGGGCTTGAGCGTGCGGTAGTTGATGGTCTCCGGCTTCTTGACCTCGCCGTGGGACCACTGTCGGATGTCGTCCGCGGTGGCAAGGCCGATCCGCAGCTCGTCGAAGAAGTTGACGTCGAGCACTTTGTCGTCAATCCCTCTTTCGGGGTCGAGTCTCAATCATGGTCTGAACGGGTCCGGGGAGAGCCGGCCGGACACGAGGTCCGGCCGGCCAACCCGTCAGACCTCTTCGACGCTGCTCGGCTCGCGCCGGGACAGGTCGATACCGAGCTCCTCCGCCGCGCGGAAGACGTCCTCGTCGGTGTCACGCATCTCGATGGACATGCCGTCCGAGGACAGCACCTCCACGTTGAGGCAGAGCGACTGCATTTCCTTGATGAGCACCTTGAAGGACTCGGGAATGCCGGGCTCGGGGATGTTCTCGCCCTTGACGATGGCCTCGTAGACCTTCACGCGGCCGGTCACGTCGTCGGACTTGATCGTCAGCAGCTCCTGGAGGGCGTACGCGGCGCCGTATGCCTCCAGCGCCCACACCTCCATCTCACCGAAGCGCTGACCACCGAACTGAGCCTTACCACCCAGCGGCTGCTGGGTGATCATGGAGTACGGACCGGTCGAGCGAGCGTGGAGCTTGTCGTCGACCAGGTGGTGCAGCTTGAGGATGTACATGTACCCGACCGAGATCGGGTCCGGGAACGGCTCGCCGGAGCGGCCGTCGAACAGCTGCGCCTTGCCGGACGGGAGCACCATGCGCTCGCCGTCGCGGTTCGGGATGGTGTGCTGCAGCAGACCGGCGAGCTCGTCCTCACGCGCACCGTCGAAGACGGGGGTGGCGACGTTCGTGCCGGGGTCGACCTGGTCGGCGCCGATGGCCTGCAGGCGCTCGGCCCACTCGTCCGCGAGGCCGGAGACGTCCCAGCCGCGGCTGGCGAGCCAGCCGAGGTGGATCTCCAGGACCTGTCCCGGGTTCATTCGGGACGGCACACCCAGCGGGTTCAGGATGATGTCGACCGGAGTTCCGTCCTCGAGGAACGGCATGTCCTCGATCGGAAGGATCTTCGAGATAACACCCTTGTTGCCGTGACGACCGGCCAGCTTGTCGCCGTCCGTGATCTTGCGCTTCTGCGCCACGTAGACACGAACCAGCTGGTTCACGCCCGGCGGCAGCTCGTCGCCCTCTTCACGGTCGAAGACGCGGACGCCGATGACCTTGCCGATCTCACCGTGCGGCACCTTCAGCGAGGTGTCGCGCACCTCGCGGGCCTTCTCACCGAAGATCGCGCGGAGCAGACGCTCTTCCGGCGTCAGCTCGGTCTCACCCTTGGGCGTGACCTTGCCGACGAGGATGTCGCCGGCGACGACCTCGGCACCGATACGGATGATGCCGCGCTCGTCGAGGTCGGCGAGGACCTCTTCGGAGACGTTCGGGATGTCCCGGGTGATCTCCTCCGGGCCCAGCTTGGTGTCACGGGCGTCGACCTCGTGCTCCTCGATGTGGATCGAGGAGAGGACGTCGTCCTGCACGAGGCGCTGCGACAGGATGATCGCGTCCTCGTAGTTGTGACCCTCCCAGGGCATGAACGCCACGAGCAGGTTCTTGCCGAGGGCCATCTCGCCCTCTTCGGTCGCGGGACCGTCGGCCAGGACCTGGCCCTCGATCACGCGGGCGCCCTCGTCGACGACAACCTTCTGGTTGACGGAGGTGCCCTGGTTCGACCGGGAGAACTTGGCGATGCGGTACGTGGTGTACGTGCCGTCGTCGTTCGTGACCGTGACGTAGTCCGCGGAGACCTCCTGGACCACACCCGCCTTCTCGGCCTTGATCACGTCACCGGCGTCGACCGCGCAGCGGTACTCCATGCCGGTGCCGACGAGGGGGGCCTCGGCGGTGATCAGCGGCACGGCCTGACGCATCATGTTCGCGCCCATGAGGGCACGGTTGGCGTCGTCGTGCTCGAGGAACGGGATCATCGCGGTCGCGACCGACACCATCTGGCGCGGCGAGACGTCCATGTAGTCGACGTCCGTGCCGGGCACGTAGTCGATCTCTCCGCCACGACGGCGGATCAGGACGCGGGCCTCGGCGAAGTGGAGGTCGTCCGTCAGCGGCGCGTTGGCCTGCGCGATGACGAAGCGGTCCTCCTCGTCGGCCGTCAGGTAGTCGACGTCGTCGGTGACCTGGCCCTCGACGACCTTGCGGTACGGCGTCTCGACGAAGCCGAACGCGTTGACGCGGCCGTACGAGGCGAGCGAACCGATCAGACCGATGTTCGGGCCTTCAGGCGTCTCAATCGGGCACATGCGGCCGTAGTGGGACGGGTGCACGTCACGGACCTCGAAGCCGGCCCGCTCACGGGAGAGACCACCCGGGCCAAGCGCCGACAGACGGCGCTTGTGGGTGAGACCCGACAGCGGGTTGTTCTGGTCCATGAACTGCGACAGCTGCGAGGTGCCGAAGAATTCCTTGATCGACGCCACGACCGGGCGAATGTTGATCAGGGTCTGCGGCGTGATCGCCTCGACGTCCTGGGTCGTCATGCGCTCGCGGACGACGCGCTCCATACGAGCCAGACCCGTGCGGACCTGGTTCTGGATGAGCTCGCCGACGTTGCGCAGACGACGGTTGCCGAAGTGGTCGATGTCGTCGGTCTCGACGACGATCGACGTGCCGCTGTCGCCAACGGTCTCGACCTCACCGGCGTGCAGCTTCACCAGGTACTTGATCGAGGCGATGATGTCCTCGACCGTGAGGATGCCCGCGTCGAGCGGAGCGTCCGCACCCAGCTTCTTGTTGACCTTGTAGCGGCCGACCTTCGCGAGGTCGTAGCGCTTCGGGTTGAAGTAGAGGTTCTCAAGCAGCGTCTGAGCGGCCTCACGGGTCGGCGGCTCGCCCGGACGGAGCTTGCGGTAGATGTCGAGCAGCGCGTCGTCCTGGCCCTGGGTGTGGTCCTTCTCCAGGGTGGCGCGCATGGACTCGTACTCGCCGAACTCCTCAAGGATCTGCTCGGTCGTCCAACCGAGAGCCTTGAGCAGGACGGTGACCGACTGCTTGCGCTTGCGGTCGATGCGGACACCGACCATGTCGCGCTTGTCGATCTCCATCTCCAGCCAGGCACCCCGGGACGGGATGATCTTGGCGGAGAAGATGTCCTTGTCGGACGTCTTGTCGATCGAGGAATCGAAGTACACACCGGGCGAACGGACCAGCTGCGACACCACGACACGCTCGGTGCCGTTGATGACGAAGGTGCCCTTGTTCGTCATGAGCGGGAAGTCGCCCATGAAGACCGTCTGCGACTTGATCTCGCCGGTCTCGTTGTTGGTGAACTCGGCGGTGACGAAGAGCGGGGCGGCGAACGTGAAGTCGCGCTCCTTGCACTCGTCGATCGAGTTCTTCGGAGGCTCAAAACGGTGGTCGCGGAACGTCAGGGACATCGACCCAGAGAAGTCCTCGATCGGGGAGATCTCCTCGAAGATCTCCTCCAGACCGGACTTGGTGGGGACGTCCTGTCCGCTGTCCAGAGCCGCCTCGACACGAGCCTTCCACGCGTCATTGCCGAGCAGCCAGTCAAAGCTCTCGGTTTGCAGCGCAAGAAGGTTCGGAACCTCGAGGGGCTCCTTGATCTTTGCAAAGGAGATGCGCAGCGGGGCGGTGCTGGCGCCGTTGTTCGTATTCGCGGTCGAGGCAGTGCGCGAGGCGGCCAAGAGGGGGTCCTTCCGAGGGCTCGGACTCACTACGCGCGTACCGGTCCCAGGCTGGACACAGAGACAGACATCCCAGGTCAGGGAGAGTCAGGTCCACAGTGCTCAAGCATGGGCATGCCCCTGGTGACGGGCAGGAGGCAGCTAACAGGCAGCGCAAAGGGTCAGTGTAGCCACTCGGCCCACTGATGTCCAGTGCGGGTTTTTGAAGACCCTCGTTGTTCTCAACCCCTGCTGCAAGCCACGCCCTCGATGCACATCGATACTGCCCTCTTCGCCGCCGATCCATGCCTCGGATCCGGATCGTTGTCACGACGCGTCCTGAGAATTGCGCGCTGCGTGCGGTTCGTCAAGGCCCCCCTGCCCCGACATCACTCTGAGATCGTCACCGTCACGGGCCGTCCCGAGGCACAACGAAGATCACCATACTCGTCGGGACCGACATCGCAAGGCACCCTCCGCGGGAGCCCCGGGAACGCCGAAAGGCGACCACCCACATGGGTGATCGCCTTTGGCGGCCCGTGCGTTACAGCGTTACGCCGTACGTACGGGAAAAGAGTCAGACGACTCGTGAAGTCACTTGACCTCGACGGAGGCGCCGGCGCCCTTGAGGGACTCGGCAGCCTTCTCGGCGGCCTCCTTGGTGACCTTCTCGAGGACCGGCTTCGGGGTGCCGTCGACGAGGTCCTTGGCCTCCTTCAGGCCCAGCGAGGTGAGCTCACGCACGACCTTGATGACCTGGATCTTCTTCTCGCCGGCGCCCGTGAGGATGACGTCGAACTCGTCCTGCTCCTCAGCGGCCTCGACCGGGGCACCCGGGGCGCCCGGGGCGGCAACGGCGACGGCCGCGGCGGCGGTGACGTCGAACTTCTCCTCGAAGGCCTTCACGAACTCGGAGAGCTCGATGAGGGTCATCTCTTCGAACTGTGCGAGCAGGTCGTCCTGGGACAGCTTCGCCATGGTGGCGTCCTTCCACTAATTCGGCTGGTGCCGGGTGTATATGAAGGCGGGCGTACGTTGGGCCCGCTGCGACCGTCGCCCTAGTGGGCGTCGATCAATGCGCGAGCCGAATTACTCGGCACCGCCCTGCTCGGCCTGCTTGGCACGAAGCGCCTCCGCGGTGCGGACGAACTTCGAGGGCAGCGCCTGGAAGAGCTGAGCAGCCTGCGACTGCTTGCCCTTGAACGCGCCGGCCAGCTTGCTGAGCAGAACCTCGCGGGACTCGAGGTCCGCAAGCTTCTTGAACTCGTCGGCGGACAGCGCCTTGCCGTCAAGGACACCGCCCTTGATGACGAGGTTCGGGTTCTCCTTGGCGAAGTCACGAAGACCCTTCGCCGACTCCACCGGGTCACCGGTGACGAAGGCAACCGCCGTCGGACCCGTGAAGAGGTCGTCCAGCGTGTTGATCCCGGCCTCGTTGGCCGCGATCTTGGTCAGCGTGTTCTTCACCACGGCGTACTCGGAGTTCGCACCGAGAGAACGGCGCAGCTGCTTGAGCTGGGCCACGGTGAGACCCCGGTACTCGGTCAGCACGGCGGCGTTCGAGCTGCGGAACTTGTCCGTGAGCTCGGCTACCGCGGCAGCCTTGTCGGGCGTCGGCATAGAGCGTCGGCCTCCTTCCGGGTGATGAGGACCGCTCAGAAGGGGCCGACAAAACGAAACGCCCCGGCGCAGGCGCACGGGGCGTGAGCTCTACCGAATCGCATGCGATCCAGGAGCACATCCACAGTCACCTGCGCGGGTCGTCCGCCGTTTCAGCGGATCCTTCGGCCACCGCACCCTCTTGCGAGAACACGGCAACGACCAGCGGTCTTTGGCTTCTGTGGAAGAGTACGCGAACGGGTCCGCGGCAAGCAAATCCGGTCAGAAGGCGCTGTCCGAACCGGCGCCCGAGCCGCCCTTGCCGAGCTTCCCGAGCTCCTCGAACATCTTCATCATGTCGAAGGTGTCCCCGGCGGGCGGAGGCGTCACCTTGGTGGCGGAGCCGTAGTCGGAGAAGGTCTGCGAGGTCTTCACCGTGCCCTCGGGGGTCTTGATGTCGATGTCCATGCGGACGGGGTAGTCGTCCTCGTTGACCCAGACCTCGGTGTCGTAGCCCTTGATGCCCGACTTCTCGACGTTCTTGAAGAGCTGCTCGCGCTCGCTCTTGCTGAGCACGTCCTTCAGGCCGTCGTTGGACTCCATCATTTCCTTGACGGTGAGCCGCCCCTTGTAGCGCTGGGTCTGCGCGCCGTCGACCTTCGCGGAGCCCAGGTGCTTGAGGTTCGGCGAGTCCAGGAGCATCGCGAGCTGCTGCGCCGGGTCCTGGTTCATGCTGTCCAGGCCGCCGGTCATCTGCTTGGCGAGCTTGTCGTCACCGGCCTGCTTCGCGATGGAGTTGAGGTCCATCTTGACCCAGCGCTTGCCGTCCATGTCCTTGGCCGCCTTGGCGCCCATGTCCATGTACATCACGTTGTCGCTCCAGAGCATCCGGATCTTCTCCGGGGCCTGAGGGTCACCCTCCGTGAGCGCCGAGCCCGAGACCGTCACGTCCATGACGGTCGGGTCCCAGCCCATGACGCCGGTCATCTTCATCTCGCCTGCGCCGCCCATGGCCTTGCCCATCTCGCCGGGCGGCGTCGACATCGTCATCTTGACCTTGGCCGACTTGGCGGCCGAGGTCTTCTTGTACGCGGCGGTGATGACGTCGGTCACCTGCGAACGGGACTGGATCTTGCCCGAGTCCCCCGCGCTGTTGTCGGACTTGTCGTCCGAGCCTCCACAGGCCACCGCGCCGACACACAGCAGCGCGGTGCTGAGCACGGCGCCCGCCGCCCGCTGACGTCCCCTGCGTCCACGTACGACACCTACAGTCATGACCCCACCCCTAGGAACAAAGAACACATGATCGACACATCTTTGTTTGCCGAGAGTACCTGAGGGGTGGGAAGGGCAGCTCAGGAGTTAGAGCCTGTGTCATCACCCCGGTCGGATCAGTGGGCGTCGTCTGGTGCGTGCGATCGCAAGGCGCCGGAGCGTCCTCGTAGCGGAGCTACTAGGGCGTTTCGGCAACGCCGCGAGCGTGCGTGCCAGACGACGGCCACCCGGCCGGGGTGATGACACAGGCTCTTATGCCGCGGGCTGCTTGTTCAGCAGCTCCTTGAAGCTCATGGTGTCCGAGGACGGGGGCTTCTCCACGGAGAGCCGGGTGCCGTAGTCGCTGTAGTAGGCCGTCTGCGAGAAGGGGCCGTTCTTGGTGTCGCCCTTCTCGCTCTTCTTGACGAGCAGGTCGTCGTCGTCCACCCAGATGTCGATCGTCTCGGTGCTGAGGCCTGCCTGCTCGAACTGCTTCTTCAGCTCGGCCAGCTTGTCCTCGTCCAGGTCCGCGCTCTTGGCGGTGAAGTCCGCGATGTCGACCTTGCCGGAGTAGTGGGTCGCCTTCGTGCCGCGGACCTCCTCCTCGCCGACGCGCTTCACGTCACCGGAGGCCAGCAGCATCTTCACCGACTGGTTCGGGGAGGTGTTCTGCATCTGGTCCTGGAAGGCCTCGCCCGCGGCGCCGCTCAGCTCGGCCAGCGTGGCGTAGTCGTACTCCAGCCAGTGCTTGCCCCCGCCCGCCTGGTCCGCGAACTTGTCGCCCATGTTCGCGTAGAAGCCGCTCTTCAGATAGCGGTAGTCGAGCTTCGTCTGGCCGAGCTGAGCCATCTGCTGGGCCTGCGAGCCGCCGGTGAAGGTCACCGTCACGTTGCCCGTGATGCCGTCGGACCAGCCCATGACACCCTTCGCGTCCATCGAGGACACCGTGCCCAGGGTGGTGGAGCTCTCGATCCGGGCGGTGTCGGCCTTGTCGGTCGACTTCTCGACGGAGCGCAGGGCGGCTATCGGGCTGAGGTTGATGCCGCCCTTGTCCTTGCCGCCCCCGTCCGCCTTGTCGGAGGAGTCACCCGAACCGCAGGCCGTGAGGCCCGTCAGCGCGGCGACCACCGCGATCGAGAGACCGGCACGGCGCATGGTCGTGCTGTTCATGTTGTCCCACCCCTTGGCACTCATGGAGCCTGCACGCTGGCACAGGCCATTGACACACCTATCCGAACTGCCCGTACACAAACAGGACGGGCCCCGCACCTCGAAAGGTTGCGGGGCCCGTCCACAGAACGCGTACGCGACGCGGCTGCCGTCAGATTCAGACGGCGGCCGGGTCCTCCTCGGTGAGGAGGTTGCGGGTGCGGTTCGAGTCCAGCGGAATGCCGGGGCCCATCGTGGTGGTGATGGCGGCCTTCTTGATGTAGCGACCCTTGGCGGCCGACGGCTTCAGACGGAGGATCTCGTCCAGGGCCGCGGCGTAGTTCTCCACCAGCTTGGTGTCGTCGAAGGACACCTTGCCGATGATGAAGTGCAGGTTCGAGTGCTTGTCGACGCGGAACTCGATCTTGCCGCCCTTGATGTCGTTGACAGCCTTCACGACGTCGGGGGTCACGGTGCCGGTCTTCGGGTTCGGCATCAGACCACGCGGACCGAGCACGCGGCCGAGGCGGCCGACCTTGCCCATGAGGTCCGGGGTGGCGACGACGGCGTCGAAGTCCAGGCGGCCCTTCGCGACCTCGTCGATGAGCTCGTCGGCGCCGACGATGTCGGCCCCAGCGGCTTCCGCGGCCGCAGCACGGTCACCGGTCGCGAAGACCAGGACCCGGGCGGTCTTGCCGGTGCCGTGCGGGAGGTTCACGGTGCCACGGACCATCTGGTCGGCCTTGCGCGGGTCGACACCCAGACGCATGGCGACCTCGACGGTGCCGTCGAACTTGGTCGAGGAGGTCTCCTTGGCGAGACGGACGGCCTCGAGCGGGGCGTACAGCTTCTCCCGGTCGATCTTGGCGTCCGCAGCGCGGAGAGTCTTGCTGCGCTTCACTTCTGCTCCTGGTGGTTCAGGTATGGAGTCGTGGTACGGACCAGCGCTTGGCCCTACCACTGAGAAAGGTCAGACGGGGTGAGGAGTCTCAGCCCTCGACCGTGATGCCCATGGAACGGGCGGTGCCGGCGATGATCTTCGACGCGGCGTCCAGGTCGTTGGCGTTGAGGTCTTCCATCTTGGTCGTCGCGATCTCGCGGATCTGCGCCTCGGTGACCTTGGCGACCTTGGTCTTGTGGGGCTCGCCAGAGCCCTTCTCGACACCAGCGGCCTTCAGGATCATCTTGGCGGCCGGCGGCGTCTTGGTGATGAAGGTGAAGGAGCGGTCTTCGTAGACCGTGATCTCCACCGGGATCACCCAGCCACGCTGCGACTCGGTCGCGGCGTTGTAGGCCTTGCAGAACTCCATGATGTTGACGCCGTGCTGGCCCAGCGCGGGGCCGACCGGCGGGGCCGGGTTGGCGGCACCAGCCTGGATCTGGAGCTTGATAAGCCCCGTGACCTTCTTCTTCTTGGGAGGCATTGCTCTCTCCGGGTCCTAGTGAGAGTTTTCAGCCGACCATCCGGTCATCCGGATGGAGGCATACCGCACCACGATAACGGGTATAGTCGCGCGGCTAAAAACCGAGCAGGTCAGACCGGCTTTGGCAGCCCGTCTGACCTGTTCGGAAGCGTGTGTTCCAGGGAACGTCAGTTCTTCTGGATCTGGTCGAAGCTCAGCTCGACCGGGGTCTCGCGGCCGAAGATCTCGACGAGGCCCTTGACCTTCTTCGAGTCGGCGTTGATCTCGTTGATCGTCGCCTGCAGCGTCGCGAACGGGCCGTCGGTGACGGTGACCGAGTCGCCCACCTCGAAGTCGAGCACCTGGACCTCGACCTTGCGGGCCGGAGCCGGCTTGCCCTCGGCCTCGGCGGCCTCACGGGCTGCCTTCTCCTCGGCCTCCGGAGCAAGCATCTTGACGATCTCGTCCAGGGTCAGCGGGTACGGGTCGTAGGCGTTGCCGACGAAGCCGGTGACGCCCGGCGTGTTGCGGACGACGCCCCAGGACTCGTTCGTCAGGTCCATGCGCACCAGCACGTAGCCGGGGAGCTTGTTCTGACGGATGGTCTTGCGCTCGCCGTTCTTGATCTGCGCGACCTCTTCCTGCGGCACCTCGGCCTGGAAGATGAAGTCCTCGACGTTCAGCGAGACGGCGCGCTGCTCGAGGTTGGTCTTCACGCGGTTCTCGTAACCGGCGTAGGTGTGGATGACGTACCACTCGCCGGGGAGGGTGCGGAGCTCCTCGCGGAGGGCGACGATCGGGTCGACCGGCTCGGCCTCCTCCTCGGGCTCGTCCGCGGCCTCGGCCTCTTCGGCGCCCTCGACGGGCTCCTCGTCGGCGACCTCGGCGGCAGCGGCCTCGTCCTCTTCGGACTCGGCGACGGCCTCGGCGTCACCCTCCAGGTGGATGGCGGCCTCTTCGGCGGGCTCGCCCGCGGCAGCGTCGGCGGCCTCGGCCTGATCCGGCGCCGCGGCGTCCGCCGCCTCGACGATGTCGAGCTGGTCCTCCACGGACTCGGCCGACTCGATGGCGTCGTTCAGGTTCGGGTCAGACACGGTGGCTGCTTCTTCCTGGATACAGAGGGGTGGAACGCGCGAAAGGGGCGCCGGGAACGGCGCCCTTCGCTCTCGGCTCAGCCGAAGATGTACTTGACAGCGTGGCTGAAGCCATAGTCAATCACGGTCACGAGACCGATCATGATGACGACGAAGACAATCACCACTGTGGTGTAGGTCGTGAGCTGACTGCGAGTCGGCCAGACGACCTTACGGAGTTCCGCGACAATCTGGCGGTAGAAGAGCGCGAGACGGCCGAAGGGGCCCTTCTTGCCGCGCTTGCCGCCCTTGCGGGCCTTCTTCTTGGACTCCGGCGCCTCGTCCTGGGCATCAGGCATGTCGATGGAGCCCACGGCGTCCGTCACTCGTCCTCACCTGATTCCGGGTCGTGGCCGTGCCGCGCCCGGTTGAGCCGCACGGCGGTGCAATGCAGTACGTACATGCGCACACATCCTGGCGAAGGAGTGTGTAGCAGGGCCGGAGGGACTTGAACCCCCAACCGCTGGTTTTGGAGACCAGTGCTCTACCAATTGAGCTACGACCCTTTGATTTCCCCCAACCTACCGCATCCGCCCATGTGCACGGAGTGCGTAGAGAGGAAGCGGCCGGTGAAGGCCAACGAGCAGTGAGTGTACGTGCTCTGCGGCCCCCCGTCGAACAGAATGGGTTCCGACGGTCTTGGAAACCCACCCGCCGGGGGCGTTTCGGGTCTGGAACGATGGGGCCATGAGCGCTGCAACTTCTCCGACCGAGCGCCGGGTGTCCGCGCGCATCGGCGCGATCTCCGAGTCCGCGACCCTCGCTGTCGACGCCAAGGCCAAGGCCCTCAAGGCCGCCGGCCGCCCGGTGATCGGCTTCGGGGCGGGCGAGCCCGACTTCCCGACTCCGGACTACATCGTCGAGGCGGCCATCGAGGCCTGCAAGAACCCGAAGTTCCACCGCTACACGCCGGCCGGGGGCCTCCCCGAGCTCAAGGCCGCGATCGCCACGAAGACCCTCCGTGACTCGGGTTACGAGGTCGACGCGTCGCAGATCCTGGTGACCAACGGCGGCAAGCAGGCCATCTACGAGGCGTTCGCCGCGATCCTGGACCCGGGCGACGAGGTCATCGTCCCCGCGCCGTTCTGGACGACGTACCCGGAGTCGATCCGTCTCGCGGGCGGTGTCCCCGTCCCGGTCGTCGCCGACGAGACCACCGGCTACCTCGTCTCGGTCGAGCAGTTGGAGGCCGCACGCACGGAGCGCACGAAGGTCGTGCTCTTCGTGTCGCCGTCGAACCCGACGGGCGCCGTCTACAGCGAGGCCGACGCCGAGGCGATCGGCCGCTGGGCCGTCGAGCACGGCCTGTGGGTCATGACCGACGAGATCTACGAACACCTCGTCTACGGAGACGCGAAGTTCACCTCGCTCCCCGCGCTCCTGCCCGAGCTGCGCGACAAGTGCATCGTGGTCAACGGCGTCGCCAAGACGTATGCGATGACCGGCTGGCGGGTGGGCTGGATCATCGGCCCGAAGGACGTCGTGAAGGCCGCGACGAACCTGCAGTCGCACGCCACGTCCAACGTCTCCAATGTCGCGCAGGCCGCCGCGCTCGCGGCCGTCTCCGGTGACCTGGTCGCCGTCGAGAAGATGCGCGAGGCCTTCGACCGGCGCCGCAAGACGATGGTGCGGATGCTCAACGAGATCACGGGCGTGGTCTGCCCCGAGCCCGAGGGCGCCTTCTACGCGTACCCGTCGGTGAAGGGCCTCCTCGGCAAGGAGATCCGCGGCAAGCGCCCGCAGGACTCCGTGGAGCTGGCCGCCCTCATCCTGGAGGAGGCCGAGGTCGCGGTCGTTCCTGGTGAGGCCTTCGGGACGCCGGGCTACCTGCGCCTTTCGTACGCGCTCGGCGACGAGGACCTCGTCGAGGGCGTCTCGCGGATCCAGAAGCTGCTCGCCGAGGCCCGCGACTGACACCCGGCAGCCCCGGCAGAAGCGTGCGGGCCGTCTCTCCTTCGGAGAGGCGGCCCGTTTCTTCGTTCGGAGGGGGACCCGAAGGGGGAAAGCCGCTACCGGGAGGCCAGGTGCATACGGCAAGATCCTCGAATGGAGCGTGTACGAGACGAGCGTGTACGAGACGTACGAGAACTGCCGAAGGCCCATCTCCATCTGCACTTCACCGGGTCGATGCGGTCCAGCACCCTGCTGGAGCTGGCCGACAAGTACGGAGTGCGGCTCCCCGAGGCGCTGACCGGTGCCGAGCCACCGAAGCTGCGCGCCACGGACGAGCGCGGCTGGTTCCGCTTCCAGCGGCTCTACGACGCCGCGCGCTCCTGTCTGCGCGAACCGGAGGACATCCGGCGCCTGGTGCGCGAGGCGGCCGAGGAGGACCTGCGGGACGGGTCGGGATGGCTGGAGATCCAGGTCGACCCGACCTCGTACGCACCGCGGCTCGGCGGTCTGATCCCGGCCCTGGAAATCATCCTGGACGCGGTCGAGAGCGCCTCGCGGGAGACCGGCCTCGGCATGCGCGTCCTGGTCGCCGCGAACCGCATGAAGCACCCGCTGGACGCCCGCACGCTGGCGCGCCTCGCCGTGCGGTACGCGGACCGCGGCATCGTCGGCTTCGGGCTCTCCAACGACGAGCGGCGCGGCATGGCGCGGGACTTCGACCGGGCCTTCGCCATCGCGCGCGACGGCGGTCTGCTGGCGGCGCCGCACGGCGGCGAGCTGACCGGGCCCGCGTCGGTGCGGGACTGTCTGGACGACCTGGAGGCGGCGCGCATCGGGCACGGGGTGCGGGCCGCCGAGGATCCGCGGCTCCTGAAGCGGCTCGCGGACCGGGGCGTCACGTGTGAGGTGTGCCCGGCGTCCAACGTCGCCCTGGGGGTCTACGAGAAGCCGGAGGACGTGCCCCTGCGCACGCTTTTCGACGCGGGTGTGCCGATAGCACTCGGCGCCGACGACCCGCTGCTCTTCGGGTCACGGCTCGCCGCCCAGTACGACATCGCGCGCATGCACCACGGCTTCACGGACGCCGAGCTTGCGGAGCTGGCCCGGCAGTCGGTCCGCGGTTCGGCCGCGCCCTTCGACGTACAGCACAAGATGCTGGCCGGGGTGGACGAGTGGCTGGTCAGCTGATGTCCGTCAGGAGCGTGTGATGCCCTTCAGGAGCGTGTGATGCCTCTCAGGAGCGTGCGGGCGATGGCGGCCGCGAACTCCTCGACGGGCTGCGGGGGTTCCTTGCCGACCGTGGCGTCGTAGGCGAAGGCCCGCTGCGCGCAGGCGCCCATGAGGAGTGAGGCGGCCGCGAAGGTGTCGGCGTCGGGTGCGATCCGGCCCGCGTCGCGCTCGGTCCGCAGGTAGGCGTCCAGGGCCTCGATGGGCATGTGGGGACCCGTGCCCATCTCGCGCATGGAGTCCTCGTGGCGGCGCTTCAGCTTGGTCTCCGCATACAAGGAGGCGGCGATCGGGAAGCTCTGCGCATAGAAGTCGCTGGCCAGGCGGGCGATCTCGGTGAGGTTCGCCAGCACGCTGCGCTCCCCCGGCTTCTCCACGAGCTCGCTCAGGAGCGGGTTCAGCCTGGGCAGCCTCTCCCGCAGCACGCTCACGAACAGCTCCTCCTTGCTCGCGAAGTGCTTGTAGAGCGCGGCTTCGGAGCAGCCCGCCGCCTTGGCGATCTCCTTGGTGGTGGCGCGGGCCAGGCCGTGGGTGAACATGAGTTCGTGGGCCGCGTCGAGGATGCGGGCCCGGGTGGGCTTCTGCTGCATGGGCTGGCGTCCAACCTGGCTTGACGGGGAGGTGAGTGCTTACTCACTCTAGAGGTGAGTGAATACTTACCCACCTTGGGAGGGTGCGCGATGAGACTCACGGTGTTCGGTGCGACCGGTGGCATCGGTCAGGAGATCGTCCGGCAGGCGCTCACGGCAGGACACAAGGTCACGGCTGTGGTGCGCGACCCGGCGCGCCTCACGGTGACCGGCGAGGGGCTCGAGGTGTTCCGCGCGGACGTCCTGGATCCGGAGGCGGTGCGCCCCGCGGTCACGGGCCGGGACGCGGTCCTTTCGGGGCTCGGTGCCCGCAGCCGCGCGGACGCGGCCCGGGGCGTCGCGACGGAGCTCACGCGCGGTGTGCTGCGGGCGATGGACGCGGAGGGCGTGCGGCGGCTGCTGGTCGTGAGCGCGGCCCCGGTGGGCCCGGAGCCCGCGGACTCGCCGTTCCTCGACCGCGCCGTCCTGGGCGTGGTCGGCCGGGTCCTCAGGGATGTCTACACCGACCTGTCGGCCATGGAGGCCGAGCTGGCCGCGGGCCCGACGGACTGGACCTCGGTCCGCCCGCCGAAACTGACGGACAAACCCCTCACCGGCACGTACCGCACGGTCGTGGGCGGCTCCCCGCGCTCGGGGCGCACGATCGGGCGCGCGGACGTGGCGCACGCGATGCTCGGCATGATCGACGACCGCGGGACCGTGAAGCAGGGCGTGGGCGTGGCCTACTGACCCCGCCCTTGAACCACCCTGCCGTGCTCTACAGGCTGACGCCCACCGTCACCGGCTCGTTGACCAGGGTGACTCCGAAGGCGTCCCGGACCCCTGCGACGACCTCGCGGGCCAGGGCCAGCAGGTCCTCGGTGGTGGCGCCGCCGCGGTTGGTGAGCGCGAGCGTGTGCTTGGTGGAGATGCGGGCCCGGCCCTCTCCGTAGCCCTTGGTGAAGCCCGCCTTGTCGATGAGCCAGGCGGCGGAGGTCTTCACGCGGCCGTCGCCGGTCGGGAAGGCGGGCGGGGCGACGTCCGCGCCGAGGCGTTCCTTCACGCGCGCGTGGAAGGCGGTGAACTCCTCCTCGGTGAGGATGGGGTTGGTGAAGAACGACCCGGCGGACCAGCTGTCGTGGTCCTCGGGGTCGAGCACCATGCCCTTGCCCGCGCGGAGCTTGAGGACGGTCTCCCTGGCGACCGCGGCCGGGACCCGGTCACCCGCCTCGACGCCGAGCGTGCGGGCCGTCTCCGGGTACTTGAGGGGCGCGCTCATCCCCTGCGCGTCCTCCAGCTCGAAGCGGACCCGCAGCACCACGAAGCGGTCGGGGTCGGCCTTGAAGCGGCTGTGACGGTACGAGAACTCACACTCGGCGTTCGGGATCACGACCGTCTCGTGGGTCTTCCGGTCGTAAGCGGTCACCTCGGTGATGGTCGAGGAGACCTCCTGGCCGTACGCCCCCACGTTCTGGATCGGCGTCGCGCCCGCGGAGCCGGGGATCCCGGCGAGGCATTCGATGCCCGCAAGACCCGCTTCGACGGTGCGGGCGACCGCGTCGGTCCAGATCTCACCGGCCGCGAGCTCCAGCCGCGTGCCGTCGAGTTCGAAGCCCCGGGTGGCGATGCGCAGGGCCGTGCCGTCGAAGCCCTTGTCGCCGATGACCAGGTTCGATCCGCCGCCGATGAGCAGCAGCGGGGTTCCGGAGTCGTCGGCTTCCCGGACGGCGGCGACCACCTCGGCGTCGGTCGTCGCGGTGATCAGACGGGTCGCGGGGCCGCCGAGCCGGAAGGTGGTCAGTGGGGCGAGGGGGGCATCGTGGAGTTCCTGCACGTGCTCAAGAGTACGAGAACGGCCCCGCCGGTCAGGGCGGGGCCGTTCTCCTCAGGTCGTTCAGACGGCGACCAACGTGTCCTCCGACTTCGGAGCGGTTGCCCCGGGCGCGCCCGGAGTCGACCGGCGGGACGGGATGCACAGCGCCGCCACCGACGCGAGGGCCACCACCGCGGAGCCCACCCACAGCGCGGGCTCCAGCCCGTTCACGAAGTCCTGCCCGGAGGCGTAGCCGCCCTGCGCCGAGAAGATCGAGGACATCACGGCGATGCCGAGGGCGCCGCCGACCTCGCGCAGCGCGTTGTTGGCGCCGGACGCGATGCCCTGCTCCTGCGGCCGCACGCTGGACATGACCAGGTTGGAGGCCGGGGCGAAGTAGAGGGACATCCCGACGCCGCTGATGATCAGGGCGGGCAGCTGGGTGGTGTACGAGGCGTCGACCGCCACCACTGCGCCGTACCAGGCAAGGCCCACGGCTTGCAGGAAGAGCCCGGCGGCGACGACCGGGCGGCCGCCGATCCGGTCGGAGAGATAGCCCGCCAGCGGGGAGATGAGCATCGGCATGCCGGTCCAGGGGAGCATGCGCAGTCCGGCCTCGGTGGGCGAGTAGCCGAGGACGCCCTGCATGTACTGGCTGAGCAGGAAGATCGAGCCGAACATCCCGAGGAACATCAGCAGGCTCGCGGCGTTGATTCCGGCGAACGCACGGCTACGGAAGAGGCGCATCGGCAGCATCGGCGCCTTGTGGCGCATCCCGTGCCGGATGAATCCGGCGAGCAGGACGACGCCCGCGGTCAGGCTGACGAGGACGGTGGCACTGGACCAGCCGTCGATGGGACCGCGGACAAGGGCGTACACGATTCCGAAGAGCCCACCGCTGGCGAGCAGGGTGCCGACCGCGTCCAGACGCGCGCCGGGGGCGTGCGACTCGGCGAGGCGGAGGCGGGCGAGCGGGAGCAGGACGAGGCCGAGCGGGACGTTCAGCCAGAAGATCCACTGCCAGGAGACGTGCTCGGTGAGGCTTCCGCCGATCAGCGGGCCACTGGCGACCGCGAGGCCGTTGACGGCACCCCATATCCCGTACGCCATGCCGCGCTTGGCCGGTGGAACGGCAGCCGTCAGCAGGGTCAGCGTGAGCGGCATCATGATCGCGGCGCCGACACCTTGCACCGCGCGGGCGGCGATCAGCGTCTCCAGGCCGGGTGCGAGTGCCGCTCCGGCGGAGGCGGCGGTGAAGACCGTGAGGCC
The DNA here is from genome assembly GCF_056437465.1 of Streptomyces sp. NPDC042371. NCBI lineage: Bacteria > Bacillati > Actinomycetota > Actinomycetes > Kitasatosporales > Streptomycetaceae > Streptomyces > Streptomyces sp. NPDC042371. The sequence goes on from NZ_JBWKAP010000002.1 coordinate 779,390, forward strand.
GACGATGAAGAGCCGACGGCGGCCGAACCGGTCCCCCAGGGCCGCGCCGAACATCAGCAGCACGGCGAAGGTGAGGGTGTAGGCGCTCACCGTCCATTCGAGGTCGTGCAGGGCTCCCCCGAGGTCCTCGCGGATGGAGGGCAGGGCGGTGGTGACGACGAGGTTGTCCAGTGCCGCCATGAACCCGGCGACGCTGGTGATGACGAGGGCCCAGACCATTCCCCCGCGTGCCGTGGTCGGTCCTGACTGCGCTTCTGCCTGCGCTTCCGTCCGAGCTTTCTGCTCCGGCATTGCTTCCCCTGTGGTTAGTTATTGATGACTAACTTTTATGGGCACAGAAGGAGACCCCCCGTCCCCGTACAGCTCACGCCTTGGGCTGCACCGACTCGTAGAAGCCCGACCACACCCGGTGATCGGACTGGAACCCCATCGACACCAGGACATTGACCAACATCCCGTAGGCCAGGAACTGCGTCGTCTCTCCGACGTCCGCCCCCAGCGCCAGGCGGACCGTGTCGTACATCTCCATCCAGCCCGCCCGCAGCGCGTCACCGAACTCCCGGTCGCCCGACGCCTCCGCGGACGCCACGGCGACGTACATCTGCATCTGCATGAGGAGCTTGTCCGGGTCATCGGCGATGAGGGCCTGATAGGCCGCCCCCATGGCCTCCAGGGCCGCCTGCCCCTCCAGTCCGTCGGACGCCTTGCGGAAGACCTCGGTGGTCTCCTGGCAGCACCGCTCGGACGCGGCGAGGAAGATGGCCCGCTTGTCCGGGAAGAGCCGGAAGAGATACGGCTGCGAGACACCCACACGCTTGGCGATCGCCTCGGTGGAGGTGCCCTTGTGGCCGCCGCGGGCGAACTCGACGACCGCCGCGCGGATGACGCTTTCGCGTCGCTCTTCTGCGCTCATCCTGACCATGCGAGAAAGTTAGTGGCCAATCACTAAGTAGTCAAGTGGCGCGGTTGCCCGGGGCTCACGGGCGGTCTGTCGCGGGGACCGCCTTGGAGTACGGGTAAGGGGCGCCCCTCCATGGAGGACGCCCCTTACCCGTACCTACAGCCGTATCTACGTATCCACACGCATCTACGTATCCACGTGGACCGGCGACAGCCGTCAGGCCAGCTGCACGACCGCCCGCGACATGCCGAGGACCTTCTGGTCCGCGCTCTTCGCCAGCAGGTCGACCCGCACGCGGTTGTCGTCAAGGACGGCCGCGACCTTGGCGCTCACCTCTATGGTGGCGCCCTTGTCGTCGTTCGGGACGATGACGGGCTTGGTGAAGCGGACGCCGTACTCGACGACGGCCGCCGGGTCGCCCACCCAGTCGGTCACGACGCGGATCGCCTCGGCCATGGTGAACATGCCGTGCGCGATGACGTCGGGGAGGCCGACCTCGAGCGCGAACTTCTCGTTCCAGTGGATCGGGTTGAAGTCCCCGGAAGCGCCCGCGTACTGCACGAGAGTGGCGCGTGTCACCGGAAAGCTCTGGGCCGGCAGCTCGGTGCCGACCTCGACGTCACCGTACGCAATCTTCGCCGTCATCGCCTCAGGCCTCCTCTGCCGCTGTCTCGGCCGCGCGCGCGACGAGCTTCGTCCAGGCGGTCACGACGTGCTCGCCCGTCTCGTCGTGGACCTCTCCGCGGATGTCCAGGATGTCGTTGCCCGCCATCGACTTGATGGCCTCGATGGTCGAGGTCACCGTGAGCCGGTCGCCCGCGTGCACCGGGCGGGTGTAGGCGAACTTCTGGTCGCCGTGCACCACCCGGCTGTAGTCGAGGCCCAGCTGCGGGTCCTCGATGACCTGGCCCGCGGCCTTGAAGGTGATCGCGAACACGAAAGTCGGCGGGGCGATCACATCGGGGTGACCGAGCGCCTTGGCGGCTTCCGTGTCGATGTACGCGGGATTTGCGTCCCCCACGGCCTCGGCGAACTCGCGGATCTTCTCCCGGCCGACCTCATAAGGATCAGTGGGGGGATAGGAACGCCCCACGAAGGACTGGTCGAGCGCCATGGACTCGGCACCTCCTGCGGTTGGTTTCACTGCGGTTGGTTTCAGAAAACACGACACGAGGCCGCCCCCAACAATCGGGGACGGCCTCGTGTACGAGCCTGTGTTTAGCGCGTTTCGCGGTGCGCAGTGTGCGCGTTGCAGCGCGGGCAGTGCTTCTTCATCTCAAGACGGTCCGGGTCGTTACGCCGGTTCTTCTTGGTGATGTAGTTCCGCTCCTTGCACTCCACGCAGGCCAGCGTGATCTTCGGGCGGACGTCTGTGGCAGCCACGTGAGTGCTCCTTGACGGACGGATGGACGGATGAACGCATAAAAGAGTAGCCGATCGAAGGACCGACCCCACAATCGGCTACTGTTAGTAGCGGTGACCGGACTTGAACCGGTGACACAGCGATTATGAGCCGCTTGCTCTACCGACTGAGCTACACCGCTGCGATGCCGGATCCCCTCACCCGAAGGTGAGGATCACGCGACATCAGAGCCCCAATGCGGAATCGAACCGCAGACCTTCTCCTTACCATGGAGACGCTCTACCGACTGAGCTATTGGGGCGAGCGATGAAGACATTACACGGTTGGTCGCCGATCGCCCAAATCCGTTTCGCCGGGGCTGTCCAAGGGCATCGGGCAGCCCGCCTCAGGCGTCTGTGAGCACCCCATCCGTGCACTCGCACCACACCGGTACGACTATTCCGCTCCTCCTCGAAGCGGGCCTTTCACCGTCCTAGGCTCGACGCGCGCTGCGTGATCTTGACGCCTCGACGACTGCAGCCGCCCCCGAGCCCCAGGAGCGCGCGATGCCCGACAGCCAGCCGCAGCAGCCCCACTCCTCCGGCGCCTCCGGGCCCTCCGGCTCCGGCCCCGCCGCGGACACCGGGGCCCTGCTGCTCTGCGGCGCCCGGCTCACCGACGGCCGGACCGTGGACGTCCGGCTCGGCAACGGACGCATCGAGGCGGTCGGCACGGCAGGCAGCCTGAGCGCCCACGCCGCGCGCGTGGACCTCGGCGGCTACCTCCTGCTGCCCGCGGCCGCTGAGCCGCACGGGCACGGCGACACGGCACTGTCGGCGGACACGGCGGGCCCGGTCTCGTACGACGCGCCGGACGTCCAGCGCCGGGCCACCGAAGCGGCGCTGCTGCAGCTCGGGCACGGCGCCACGGCGCTGCGGTCGCACGTGCGGATCGGGGACGTCCAGGGGCTCGGCCCGATGGAGGCGGTGCTGCAGGCGCGGCGCTCGCTCCGGGGACTGGTCGATCTGACGGCCGTCGCCGTGCCGCGGCTGCTGACCGGCGTCGCGGGCGCGGACGGGCTAGCGATGCTGAGGGACGCGGTGAAAATGGGCGCCTCCGTAGTGGGCGGTTGCCCTGATCTCGACCCCGACCCCGCGGGGTACGCGGAGGCGGTCCTGGAGATCGCCGCGGAGCACGGCTGCCCCGTCGACCTGCACACGGACGGTGACGAACCGGCGCGCCTCGGACGGCTCGCCGCGATGGCGGGCGGCCTGCGGGCCGGGGTGACGATCGGTCCGTGTGCCGGGCTCGGACGGCTGCCCTCCGACGTGGCCTCACGCGCCGCCGAGCAACTCGCGGCGGCCGCGGTGACGGTGGTCTGTCTGCCGCAGGGCGGCTGCGGGAGCGCGGAGCGGCACGGGGTGGCTCCCGTGCGGTTGCTGCGGTCGGCGGGGGTGCGGGTCGCCGCGGGCAGCGGGGCCATGCGGGACCTGTCGAACCCGGTGGGGCGCGGGGATCCGCTGGAGGCCGCGTATCTGCTGGCCTCGCGGTGCAGACTGCGGCCCGAGGACGCCTACGGCGCGGTGAGCGGGGCCGCGCGGGCGGCCATGGGGCTGTCGGAGGTGCGGGTGGAGGCGGGTTTCCCCGCCGAGTTGCTCGCCGTGCGCGGCGAGCGTCTTTCGGGTGCGCTGTCACTCGCGTACAGCCGGATCGTGGTGCACCGCGGCCGGGTCGTGGCGCGGACCAGTGCGGTGCGTGAGTACTGCGATTCCGCCGCGGCGGTGGCGTTGGACCTGCCGCGGCAGGGGCGGTCTACGGGGACGGGGCCCGCGCGGCCGACGGGTGACGAGCCGTCGGCGTGAGGGTGTGCGGTTGCGCGGTGGTGCTTCTGCACAGCGGCTCGGCGGGTGTTTGCGGGCGGCGGATCAGCGGGTCTCCACGCGCGTGTTGAGCGCTCGCGTCCGCCCTGTCGTACGGTCGGGAGTATGCGCATTGTCATCGCTGGAGGTCATGGTCAGATCGCGCTGCGGCTGGAGCGTCTGCTCGCCGCGCGCGGTGACGAAGTCGCCGGTCTGATCCGCAACGCCGGGCAGGAGTCCGATCTGCGCGAGGCCGGTGCCGAACCGGTGCTGTGCGACCTGGAGTCGGCATCCGTCGACGAGGTCGCCGGGCATCTGCGCGGCGCCGACGCGGCCGTCTTCGCGGCGGGCGCGGGGCCCGGCAGCGACGTCGGCCGCAAGAACACCGTGGACCGGGGCGCGGCCGTCCTCTTCGCGGACGCGGCGGAGCGGGCCGGAGTGCGGCGGTACATCGTCGTGTCGTCGATGGGCGCCGATCCCGTGCACCAGGGCGACGAGATCTTCGACGCCTATCTGCGGGCCAAGGGCGAGGCCGACGCGTCCGTACGCGCGCGTGCCGCCCTGGACTGGACGATCCTGCGTCCCGGGATGCTCACGGACGACGCGGGCACCGGTCTCGTACGCCTGGAGGCGTCGACCGGGCGCGGGCCGATCCCGCGGGACGACGTGGCCGCGGTGCTGGCGGAGCTCCTGGAGACACCCGCGACGGCCGGGCTGACGCTTGAGCTGGTCAGCGGGTCCGTGCCGGTGTCGGTCGCGGTCAAGTCGGTTGCGGGCAACTGAGGTCGGACGGACCGCCGAGGGGGCCGAGGGGGCTCAGGACGGCGCCTGAGAGCCCCTGAGGGCCTCTGAGAACCCCTCAGAACAGCGGGAGCTGTCCGGGGCAGTCCGGGACCACGTAACCGTCCAGAGCCGGTTGTGCGGCGCCCAGGTGGGCCTGGCTGCGGGAGCCGGGGCAGGAGATCAGCTCACCGGTGCCGCGCGGACCGGGCGGGTCGTGACGGGCGAAGCGGCCGCCGACGACGGCGATCTCGCGGCGGCACTCCGGGCAGTTTCTGCGACGGGACGACATGTGATCAGTGTGCCCATCCGGGGCGCCCGGCGATCGCCACCCCTGCGGAACGCCCCGGATGCACGTACGAAAATAATTCCGGGCTGAATCCCCGCGGTTTCCGCAGGTCATCGGCGCACGCCCCAACTTCCGCACGGAATAACACAGTTGAGCATCCCCATTGCGGGCGCGGCCCTATCCTGGCCCCAGGACGGCTGGCAGGTCACGCCGCATGGATGCCCCGGAGGGCAGATGGAACCCGCCGTGATCGGAGCCCGACTCGCGTCGAGCGTCGTGGGGCCGCTGATCAAGAAGCTGTTCCTGCCCGAGGGCGCCGGGGCGGACCTCGTCGACAAGCCCATCCGCGTGTCCCGTCTCGTCTCCTTCCGGGGCGAGAAGCGCACGCTCTCCGACAAGGACCTGCGCAAGATCGCGGAAGAGCTCGTCAAGCGTGCCGCGCACTCGACCGGCGTGGAGGAGCTGCTTCCGTCCTTCGAGAAGCAGGCCGTCATCCACGCCGTCACCGACTCGCTGCGGTCCCTCGGGACACTCGAGATGGACGATGTGCAGGCCGTGCGCCTCGGCCATCTCGCGCTCTCCCAGCACCTGCGCGCGCAGAACAGGACGGCGACGCTCGGCCTGTCCCACGACGCGGTCACGCTGCACGCCGGTGTCCTGGACACCGCCTGTCTGCACATCCTGAACTTCTTCACCCAGCGGTCCACCTTCGTTCCCCGCACCCTGCTCGAACAGAGCCGCGGGATCGAGGAGTTGACCCGGAAGATCGACTCCCTGATCACCCGGTCGCCGTCCCCGGCGGACAGCCCCTTCGAAGAGCGGTACGCGCACTACATCGCGACCAAGCACGGCAAGCTGAGCATCTTCGGCCTCGACCTGTCGGGCGCGCCGGAGAGCTGGCGGCTCGACGTGGCCTACCTCCGGCTGAACGCGGCCGCCGACGTGTTGAGCGCCGCCCCCTCCGTGGTCCCGGCCGATCACGTCCTCGCGAACCGCAACCGCGTACTCCTCCGCGGACTTGCCGGTTCCGGCAAGACGACCCTCATCCAGTGGCTGGCCGTGTCCACGGCGAAGAAGTCCTTCGACGAACAGCTGCTCCACCTCTACGGACTCGTGCCGTTCGTACTCCCCCTGCGCACCCTGACGCGCAGCGGTGCGCCGCTCCCGGCGCCGGACGGGTTCCTGGCGGCCGTGGACTGTCCGATCGCGGGCAGCCAGCCGCACGGGTGGATCGACAGGGTGCTGCAGGCGGGCCGCGGGCTCATCCTCATCGACGGGATCGACGAGATCCCCGAGGACGACCGCAACGACGCCCGCCGCTGGCTCCGGGAACTGCTCAGCGCCTACCCCGACAACCGCTGGCTCGTCACCTCGCGGCCGTCGGCCGTGCGGGAACGCTGGCTGAACGACGACGACTTCGCCGAGCTGGACCTCGCCCCCATGAAGCGCGACGACATCGCCGAGTTCATCCAGCGGTGGCACAAGGCGGCGGGCATCAGCGACCAGTACGCCAGCGAGCTGCTCCGTGTCGTACGGGCCCAGCAGGACCTGAGCCGACTGGCCATCAACCCGCTGATGTGCGGGCTGATCTGCGCACTGCACCAGGACCGCCGCGGCTACCTCCCGGAGGGCCGCAAGGAGATCTACGACGCGGCCCTGTCGATGCTGCTCTTCAGGCGTGACCGCGAACGCGGTGTCTACAAGACGGGCCCCATCCACGTCAGCGAGGCCGAGCACATCCAGCTGATCCAGAAACTGGCCTACTGGATGATCCGCAACGGCCGCTCCGAGATGACCCGCACCGACGCGGTGGAGCTCCTGGGCCAGGCCCTGCCCGCCATGCCCAAGGTCGCCGAACAGGGCTCTCCGGAGACGGTCTACAGGCATCTGCTCGTCCGTAGTGGCCTGCTCCGGGAGCCGAGCGCCGACTCCATGGACTTCGTCCACCGCACCTTCCAGGACTATCTCGGGGCGAAAGCGGCCGTCGAAGGGCTCGACTTCGACTTCCTGATCGCCAATGCGCACCTGGACCAGTGGGAGGACGTCATCAGGATGGCGGTGGCCCACGCGCGCCCCACCGAACGCACGTACCTGCTCACCGGCCTGATCAGGCGCGAGGACACCTCGCACCAGGACAAGGACCGTCTCCACCTCCTCGCGGCCGCCTGCCTGGAGCACGCGACCGAGCTCGCCCCTTCGGTGCGGGCGGAGGTGCAGGAGCGGGCGGCCGCCCTCATCCCCCCGCGCTCGCCGGACCAGGCGCGTGCGCTGGCGGCGATCGGACCCGTCGTACTGGAGTTGCTGCCCGGCCCGCGCGAGCTGCCGCCGCGCCCGAACGCCCCGGACCCGTTCGCCACGCACGCGCAGAAGGCGAAGGCCGTGGCACAGGAGGCGGCCTACCGCGCGGTGGCCGACGAGGCGTACTTCACCGTGCTGACGGCCACGCCGATCGCGACGGACGCCGCGATCGAGGTGCTCGCCAAGTACCGCAACCATCCGGACCTGCGGGTCCGCAATGAACTCGCCCGCGCGTGGGGCGGATACGAGACGGATCTGTACGGCCAGGAAGTGGTCGCGCACCTCGCCGAGGACGGCCTCTACTTCCCCGTGTCGAACCTGCCTGAGCTGCGCGCGCTGCGCAGCTACGGAGGACGCTCCCGCATCAAGATCACGGGGGAGATCACCATGGACGAGTTCGTCGCGACGTGCCCGGGGCAGCGCCTCACCCATCTGTGGGTCGAGGCCGACATGGGAGCCACGTGGGACTGGCTGGGCCTCTTCCCCAAGCTGTGCGAACTGACCATCGAGACGCTCCACCCGCACATCGACCTCAGCACCCTGGAGAGGGTCCGCAGCCTGCTCACGCTCCGCGTCCCCGAAGAGGCGGTCCTCGTCGGCTCCCACCTGCTTCCGGAGTCCACGGCGGTCGTACGAGGACGTCTGGGCCCGGTTTGACGCGGCGACGGTCGCTGCCCGACCGACGACAGCTCACTGCCCCTGGCCTGCCCCTGCTCTGCTCTGCCCTGCCTTGCCCCTGAACAGCCAGCCCTGGACGGATAGTTGACGTGTCATATAGAAAGGTGACGCGTCACCCAAATGCCAAATAGGTTCTGCGCGCCCGCCCCCCTCCTTAAGGAGATTGACCTCTATGAGCACGTCGCCGAAGACCGGCCTCGAAGCCCTGCTGACCCCCGAGGAGAGCGTCCTGGTGCTGATAGATCACCAGCCGTACCAGTTCGCCAACCTGCACAGCCACGAGCCGATGATGGTCACCAACAACGTCGTGGGCCTGGCCAAGGCGGCCAAGGGCTACGGCGTCCCGACGATCCTGACCACGGTCGTGGAAGAGCGCGGGGGCCTGCTGATCCAGCAACTGCAGGACGTCTTTCCGGACCAGAAGCCGATCAACAGGACCTTCATCAACACCTGGCAGGACCAGGTCGTGGTGGACGCCGTGAAGGCCACCGGCCGCAAGAAGCTGATCATCGCGGGCCTGTGGACGGAGATCTGCGTGGCCATGCCCGCCATCCAGGCGGCGGGCGAGGGCTTCGACGTCTACGCCGTCACCGACGCCTCCGGGGGCGTGTCGGCCGAGGCCCACGACATGGCGGTGCAGCGCATGATCCAGGCCGGGGTCACCCCGATCACCTGGCTGGCCGTGATGGGTGAGTGGCAGCGCGACTGGGCCCGGACGGACCGCATCACGCCGGAGGACCAGCTGGCGGCCCTGGAACACACGGGCGCCACCGGGATCGCGACGATCTGGGAGCAGCAGCTCCTGAACACCCCGGTCGCTGAGACGGCCGGGGCGTAGAGGCGACGGGGTTGGGGGTGGGGGCGGTGGGGCGGCCCCGGCGACGTATCGGAGTACCGCCCCCTGCGCCCCGCCCTACGCCCATCCAGCAGAGGGCCCAGTAGAGGACCCAGCAGAGGACCCAGTAGGTAGATGACGCATCGACCAGTTCACTACACTCGGCCTCGTGACTGACGGTGCGACTGACGGTGTGAACTGGCTGACGGCGGAGGAGCAGCACGCGTGGAGGAGTTTCGTCCGGCTGCATGAGCGGCTGATCGGCCGCCTGTCACATCTGCTGCAGACGGAATCCGGTCTGGCGTCCGCGGATTACGCGGTCCTGGTCAACCTGACGGACGTGCCGGAGGGCCGTCAGCGGTATCAGGACCTCGCGCGGGCGCTGGAGTGGGAGAAGAGCCGGATGTCCCACCACATCGCGCGCATGATCAAGCGGGGGCTGGTGGTGCGGGAGGAGTGCCACGAGGACGGCCGGGGCGCCTTCGCGGTGATCACGGAAGCGGGACGCGAGGCCATCGCGGCGGCGGCTCCCCTGCACGTGCAGGCCGTCCGCTCCCTCTTCCTGGAACACCTCACCGCGGCAGAGCTCCGAACCCTGGCCGAGATCTCCGTCCGCGTGGTGGAGAAGCTGGACGACGACGCCTGAACGGCGAGCGTCGGCCCGCCCGGGACACTGCGAGACACTGGCGGCAGTGGGCCAGGACACCAACGAAGAAACCCCCTCCGATCTACGTTTCCGCAGATCGGAGGGGGTTTACCTTCATGTGGCGGCGCCAGGATTCGAACCTGGGAAGGCTGAGCCGGCAGATTTACAGTCTGCTCCCTTTGGCCGCTCGGGCACACCGCCGGGTTTGCTGCCTCACTCCGCTTTCGCGGCGCTCCGTGGCAACGACGTAAACGATACCTGATGCACAGGGGTGCTTCGCCACCCGATTGAGCGGCACCCCATACGGGGGCGGTGGCTAGGCTTTGCGGACGCGGTCGGCGTCGGTCGGCCGCATATCCGCTGAGTACGCAGCCCCCGATACAAGGAGCCACAGGACATGGCCGACTCCAGTTTCGACATCGTCTCGAAGGTCGAGCGGCAGGAGGTCGACAACGCCCTCAACCAGGCCGCCAAGGAGATCTCGCAGCGTTACGACTTCAAGGGCACGGGCGCCTCCATCGCCTGGTCCGGCGAGAAGATCCTGATGGAGGCGAACGGCGAGGAGCGGGTCAAGGCGATCCTCGACATCTTCCAGTCCAAGCTGATCAAGCGCGGCATCTCGCTGAAGTCGCTGGACGCGGGTGAGCCGCAGCTGTCCGGCAAGGAGTACAAGATCTTCGCCTCGATCGAAGAGGGCATCTCCCAGGAGAACGCGAAGAAGGTCGCCAAGATCATCCGCGACGAGGGCCCCAAGGGCGTCAAGGCGCAGGTCCAGGGTGACGAGCTGCGGGTCAGCTCGAAGAGCCGCGACGACCTGCAGGCCGTGCAGGCGCTGCTCAAGGGCCAGGACTTCGACTTCGCGGTGCAGTTCGTGAACTACCGCTAGACGGTAGTCGGTTCGCCGGACGGTTCACTGTCGTACGGACTACGGAGGGCGGGCACCCCGGATGGGGCGCCCGCCCTTGCTGCTGGCCGCAGACCGTGGGACGGCGTCTCAGCGCCGTGAGTGGCCGAAGAGGATGCGGTAGGCGACGAGCAGGACCAGTGAGCCGCCGATGGCCGCCACCCAGGTGGCGCCGTCGTAGAAGTCGTTGACGATCGGGCGGTCCAGGTAGCGGGCGGAGATCCAGCCACCGATGAAGGCGCCTGCGATACCGATGACGGTCGTGCCGATGAATCCGCCCGGGTCGCGGCCGGGCAGCAGCAGTTTGGCGACGGCTCCGGCCAGTAGTCCCAGAAGGACCCAGCTGATGATGCCCATGTGATGACCCGGCCTTTCCCGCGCGGAGAGCTTGTGTGCGCTGTTGTCCTGTAGGACGTGTCTACGGAGAGGCTCGGTTGCGGTGATCCGTTAGGTGCGGCATATGACACAGCGCCGTGGGCCGTGATCCCGGGGGCGGAGGGGGCGTCTCACGTGCGCTTGCGGGCGTCCTGCCACGGCAGCAGGTCCGTGCCGTCGCTGTCCTCCTCGTACCATCCCGTGCCGTCGAGCCACGCCGTGAGCCAGGCCGTGAGGCTCGGGGCGTCGACGAACCAGGCGTGCCGCGGGTCACCGCCGTTGGGCTCGAAGAGCAGGACCTGGGCGTCGTCGCTGCGGCAGTCCACGCACGCGTACATCGCGCAGCCCCAGTGCGATATCGGCACCACGCCTTCGGGCCAGCCCCAGTCGGATTCGCGCAGCGCGAGGCACTTCTCGACGACGGCCGGCTCTCCTCCGGAGGACTTGCCTTCGAGCAGCGACAACAATCCGTACTCCGGACCGAATCCGCCGTCTCCTATGCCGGTGTACAACGCGGCGAGCAGCGGCGGCAGGGTGAAGCCCAGGGATGCCTCCGCCCGGGCCAGCGTGGCCGCGTCCACGGGGGCGGGCAGGGAGTCCCAGCCCCAGGGGCGGGTGGCGCGCGCCTGGGCGGCGACACGGGCCAGCAACTGCTCGCTGTCGGTCATGAGTTCATGGTGGACCACGGCACTGACAATCGGCCGGGGCGTGTCCCGGTCGGCTGTTGCGGTTCCTCAGGCCAGGACCACCTCTACGCCCATCTGCCTCAGCAGGGACAGGAGTTCCTCGAAGGACGGCGGGCGGATGTCCGTGCGGGGTGTGACGCCGAGGCAGGTGCGGGCGGTGTGTGCGGCGTGCCAGACGAGGGTGCGGGGCGGCGGTGCATCCGCCTTTTTGCGGAGCGGCAGTGCGTCCGCCTCTCCGTGGAGGTAGTCCCTGAGCGTGTCCGGGCTGCGTCCGGCGTACCCTCCGGGGCCGTTCAGCGCCTCGCCGAGCGCGCAGTAGAAGGCAGGTTCGTCGGTGATGTGGCGGCCGTCGAGGTGGTACGTGGCGCCGGGGGCGGGTGCCGGACCGGGCTGCCCCCCGTACGCGCGGGCGACGGACAGCCAGTGGGACCGGCCGTCGGCGCCCGTGCCGTCGCGCGCCCAGAGGTTGGGCTCCGTGGGGCGGCCGGGCCACCAGGCGTCCCAGACCTTCTCAGCGGCGCTCGGGGGTCGTACGGTCCACGGGTCAAGGGCGAGGTCGACCAGGCCCGGTCCGCGCGCGGAGGGGATCCAGGCGACGATCTCGCCCTCCACGGCGTGCTGCAGGGGCCGCCCCAGACTGCCGAGGCGCAGGACCCTGCCGTGGCCGAGGTCGCCCCTGCCGGACTCCAGCGCGTCCTTCAGGGCGCCGCGCGGGGAGCAGCCGAGCAGCCGCACGGGGGGCTCCGTCAGCGCGTCCGACGGGGGGTCACCCTCTTCGGAGACGCCCGGCCGGTCCGGCAGTTGATCGGCGAACAAGTGGTGCGCGTCCGCGCAGAGTGCCCAGATCTCGTCGTACGGAGCGGCCTCGGGGTCGTACGCGACGAGGGCGTACTTGGGCAAGCCGTACTTGGGCTGCTGCACCGGAGTGCGCCCTGCTTCAGTAGCGCGCGGCGAACGGCTGGTCGGTACGGACGATCTCGCGGCCGAGCGGCAGCAGGGAGACGGGGATCAGCTTGAAGTTGGCGATGCCCAGGGGGATGCCGATGACCGTGATGCAGAGCAGGAAGCCCGTGACGATGTGGCCGAGAGCGAGCCACCAGCCCGCGAGGACCAGCCACAGCACGTTGCCCACACAGGAGGGCGCGCCCGCGTCACGGCGCTCGACCGTCGTGTAGCCGAAGGGCCACAGGGCATAGCGGCCGATGCGGAAGCTGGCAAGGCCGAACGGGATGCCGATGATCGTGATGCAGAGCAGTGCGCCCGCCAACAGATAGCCCAGGAACATCCAGAAGCCGCAGAGGACCAGCCATATGACGTTGAGAATTGTCTTCACTGCTGACGACCTGCCATCTGCTCGAGTCGGGCGATCCGCTCCGCCATCGGCGGGTGCGTGGAGAACATCTTGGACATGCCCTGCCCCGGACGGAAGGGGTTCGCGATCATCATGTGGCTCGCTGTCTCCAGGCGGGGCTCGGGCGGCAGCGGCAACTGCTTCGTCCCTGCGTCGAGTTTACGCAGAGCGCTCGCCAGGGCGAGGGGGTCGCCGGTGAGCTGGGCGCCGGACGCGTCGGCCTCGTACTCCCTGGAGCGGCTGATCGCGAGCTGGATGATGGAGGCCGCCAGCGGGCCGAGCAGCATGATCAGGAGCATTCCGAAGATGCCGGGGCCGTCGTTGTCGTTCGAGCGGCCGACGGGGATCAGCCAGGCGAAGTTCACCAGGAACATGATCACGGAGGCCAGGGCGCCCGCGACCGAGGAGATCAGGATGTCGCGGTTGTAGACGTGGCTCAGCTCGTGGCCGATGACTCCGCGCAGCTCGCGCTCGTCGAGGAGGCGCAGGATGCCGTCGGTGCAGCACACCGCCGCGTTGCGGGGGTTGCGGCCCGTCGCGAACGCGTTCGGCGCCTCGGTGGGCGAGATGTACAGACGGGGCATGGGCTGGCGGGCCTGGGTGGAGAGCTCGCGGACCATGCGGTAGAGCTCGGGGGCCTCGAATTCGCTCACCGGGCGGGCACGCATGGCGCGCAGGGCGAGCTTGTCGCTGTTCCAGTACGCGTACGCATTGGTGCCCAGCGCCACGAAGAGCGCGATGATCAGGCCCGTACGCCCGAAGAAACTGCCGATGACAAGGATGAGCGCGGACAGTCCCCCGAGGAGTACGGCGGTCTTCAATCCGTTGTGCCGGCGGTGCACGGTACGCCCTCCTGGTGGTGCGTGGGGGAACCCTCTGCTGACTGGTGCTTCCACTGTTCAGTGGACCCTCCCGTACTGGTCAACGCCAGGCGGGGAGCACTAGTTCCCTTGTGCACGCAGGAGCGATGTAGGCCGCGCGGGTGACGGACGCGCGCACCTTGTGGGGCCCGGCCCCGGGGCCGGTCTCAGAACAGACCGGTGTCCGAGAACCTCAGGATCAGCTGGGGCGCTCCGGAGAGGGCGATCCCGAGGACCGCCGTCAGCGCGATGGCCGCGGTGAGCGGTGCCGGGACGCGGTGCTTGACCGGTTCGCCCTCGGGGGCGCGGAACAGGAGCGCGGTCCACTGGAGGTAGTAGAAGAGCGCGATCACCACGTTCACGGCCATCACCACGGCGAGCCAGCCGAGACCTGCGTCGACGGCGGCCGAGAAGACCGTGACCTTCGCGAAGAGGCCGATGATGCCGGGCGGCAGACCGGCCAGGCAGAGCAGGAAGAAGCCGAGGACGAGGGCGGCCAGGGGGCTGCGCGCGTACAGCCCGCGGTAGTCGCTGACGCGGTTCAGGCGCCTCGTACGGCCCACGAGGGCCGCCACGGCGAAGGCGCCGAGGTTCACGGCCGCGTACATCAGGGCGTAGGCCACGGTGGAGCCGATGGCCTTCTCGGCACCGGCGGTATCGTCGGCGTATCCGGCGGCGGCGATCGGGACGAGGAGGTAGCCCGCCTGGCCGACCGATGACCAGGCGAGCAGGCGCACCGCGCTGTACGCGCGCGTGGCCTGCTGGCGCAGGGCCGCGACGTTGCCCGCGGTCATGGTGAGCGCGGCCAGGACGGCGAGCGCCGGACCCCAGACGTCCGCGTACGACGGGAAGGCGACGACGGTGACGAGGATGAGGCCGGTGAAGCCGACGGCCTTTCCGACGACGGAGAGGTAGGCGGCGACGGGCAGCGGCGCGCCTACGTAGGTGTCGGGTACCCAGAAGTGGAAGGGCACGGCCGCCACCTTGAAGGCGAAGCCGACGAGGGTGAGGGCGACGCCCGTCTGGGCCAGGGTGTGCAGTTGTCCGTCGACGTTCTGGAGCTCGGTGGCGATCTCCGTGAGGTGCAGGGTGCCCGTGGCCGCGTACACGAAGCTGACGCCCATGAGGGTCACCGCGGTCGCGGTGACCGAGGAGAGGAAGAACTTCAGGGCCGCTTCGGAGGAGCGTTTGTCGCCCCTCTTGAGGCCGACGAGGGCGAACGCCGGGAGGGACGCGACTTCGAGGGCGACGATCAGCGTCGCGAGGTCGCGCGATGCGGGCAGCAGGGCGGCGCCCGCCGCGGACGAGAGCAGCAGGAACCAGTACTCACCTGCGGGCAGTTCGTCGCCGGAGTCCTTGAGGGTGCTCATGGAGAGCAGGGCGGCGAGCAGGGCGCCACCGAGGACGAGGAGTTGGATGACGAGGGTGAAGCGGTCCGCGCTGTAGCTGCACGCGTGCGTGCCGCCGCCGGTCAGGCAGAACGTCGAGCGGTCGTCGTTCAGGAGCGGCAGCAGGGCGAGCGCGGCGGCGACCAGGCCCGCCACGGAGATCCAGCCGAGGAGCGCCTTCTTGCCGTCCTTCACGAAGAGGTCGGCGACGAGCACGACGAGGCCGACGACCGCCGCGATGGTCGGCGGCGCGATCGCGAGCCAGTCGACGGACTGGACCAGGCTTGTGGCGCTCTCGGCGCTTGCGGCGGCCACGGTCACGACTTGCCTCCAGTGAGGAGCTTCTGCACGGCCGGGTCGGTCAGGCCGAGGAGAGCCGCGGGCCAGAGTCCGGCGAGGACGGTGAGGGCGACGAGCGGGGTCCAGGCGGCGAACTCGTAGCCGTGGACGTCGGCGAGCGCCTTGGGCGCGGGTTCGTCGGTCGTGGTCTTCGGCATCGGGCCCATGCAGACGCGGCGTACGACGATGAGCATGTACGCGGCGGTGAGCAGGGTGCCGAACGCGGCGATGGCCATGAAGGTGAGGAAGGCGGGGCGGCTCAGGTCGGCGGCGGGCTCGAACGCGCCGAACAGCGCGAGCATTTCGCCCCAGAATCCGGCGAGCCCCGGCAGGCCGAGCGAGGCGACGGCTCCGAACGCGAGGAGTCCGCCGAGGCGGGGCGCCTTGCCGTAGAGCGCGGCGCCGGATTCCTGCGCGAGGGTGTCGAGGTCGGTCGTGCCGGTGCGGTCCTTGAGGGCGCCGACGAGGAAGAAGAGCAGGCCGGTGATGAGGCCGTGGGCGATGTTGGCGAACAGGGCGCCGTTCACGCCGGTGGGGCTCATCGTCGAGATGCCGAGCAGGACGAAGCCCATGTGACCGACGGACGAGTACGCGATGAGGCGCTTGAGATCGCCCTTCGCGCCCTGCTTGGCGAGCGCGAGGCAGGCCAGGGATCCGTAGATGATGCCGACGACCGCGAAGGCGGCGAGGTACGGCGCGAACTCCCGCATTCCGTCCGGCGCGATGGGCAGGACGATCCGGACGAACCCGTACGTACCCATCTTCAGCATGACGCCGGCCAGCAGGACCGATCCGACGGTGGGCGCGGCGGTGTGGGCGTCGGGCAGCCAGCTGTGCAGCGGCCACATCGGCGTCTTGACCGCGAGCCCGACACCGATCGCCAGAACCGCGATGACCTGCACGGATGTGGTCAGTCCCCGGCCGTTGTCAGTGGCGAGTGCCACCATGTCGAATGTGCCGGACTTGAGCCCGATGAGGAGCAGGCCCAGCAGCATGACGACGGATCCGAGCAGGGTGTAGAGGATGAACTTCCAGGCGGCTTGCGTGCGTTGCTCACCGCCCCAGCGGGCGATGAGGAAGTACATCGGGATGAGAACCATCTCGAACGCCAGGAAGAACAGCAGCAGATCGAGGACGGCGAAGGTCGCGAGGGTGCCGGACTCGAGCATGAGGATCAGCGCGACGAATGCCTTGGGGGACGGGCCCGCGGGCATTTTGAAGTAGGAGTAGAGCGCGCAGAGGAAGGTCAGCAGCGCGGTCAGGACCAGAAGGGGGAGCGAGATGCCGTCGATGCCGAGATGGATGCGCACGTCGAGTGCGGGGATCCAGCTGATATCGGTCGTGGCCTGCATCTTCGACGGCTGGTCGTGGTCGAAGCCGAGCGCGAGGACGATCGCGGCGAGCAGGATCACGCCGGTCACGACCACACCGTGGCGCAGCACGGCCTGGTCGGGCGACTTCCCCTTCAGCCCGGGCGGGGCGGGCAGGAGAGCGGCCACGGCACCGATGAGCGGGCCGACGACGATCAACGCCAGAAGAAACTGCATCACGGACTCACTGATACCGATCACGGCTGCTCACGCTCCGGCGGTGGCGACGAGGACGGCGGCGACGGCCAGGACGACCGTGCCTGCGAGCAGCGCGCTCAGGTAGGTCTGCACATTGCCGGTCTGGGCGCGGCGGACGGCCGCGCCGAGCCAGCGGGGTGCGGTGCCCGCGCCGCGTACGTACGTCTCGACGACCTCGCGGTCCAGGAAGCGGACCAGGCTCGCCGCGGCGCGGACGGGGCGTACGAACAGGGCCGTGTAGACGGCGTCGAGGTGGAAGCCGACGGCCGCGTGCCGGTGCAGCGGACCGAGCAGCAGGCGGCCGGGGTCGGCCGGGTCCGGGGCCGAGGCGACGTCTCCGTACGCGGGCGCGTGGGTGGCGATGGCCTCCGCCTCCACCTGTCCCCCGTCGCCGTCGGGGTCCGCGGCGACCGCGCCCAACGGGACGCGGGCGGCGAGCGCCGTGGTGTGCCGCCATGCGCCGTAGGTGACGAGGCCGCCGACGAGCGCGAGGCCCGTGCCCAGGACGGAGGTGGTGAGCGTCGGGGTGAGCGAGTGGCCGTCGAACCAGTCCGGCAGGACGCCGACGGCGAGACCGAAGGCGAGGGAGGGCACGGCGAGCACCCAGAGCACGGAGGTCATGGCGATGGGTTGCCGCCCGTGGTCGGGGGCCTGCGCTCCCTGGCCGTGGAAGGTGAGCAGCCACAGACGCGTCGCGTAGGCGGCGGTGAGGAGGGCGGTGAGCAGACCGGCGACGAGGACGATCCAGCCCGCCGCGGTGGGCACGGACTCGGCATGGCCCGTGGCCGTGTGCTCGGCGGCGCCGAGCACCGCCTCCTTGGAGAAGAAGCCGCTGAACGGCGGGATCGCGGCGAGCGCGAGGAGCGCCACGGTCATCGTCCAGTACGCGTCGGGGATGCGGTCGCGCAGACCGCTCATGCGGGACATGGCGGCGAGGGAGTTGGTGCCCGCGGCGTGGATGATCACGCCCGCCGCGAGGAACAGCAGCGCCTTGAAGGCGCCGTGCGACAGGAGGTGGAAGACGGCGGCACCGCGGTCGCCGACGGCGAGGGCGCCGGTCATGTAACCGAGCTGACCGATCGTCGAGTACGCGAGGACGCGCTTGATGTCGTCCTGGGCGAGCGCGGCGAGGGCCGAGCCCGCCATCGTGACGGCGGCCATCACGGCGAGGACGACCAGGGCGGCCGCGGAGGCGGCGAAGACGGGGAGGAGCCGGGCCACGAAGTAGACACCGGCGGCGACCATCGTCGCGGCGTGGATCAGCGCGGAGACGGGTGTGGGGCCTGCCATCGCGTCGGGCAGCCAGGTGTGCAGCGGGAACTGCGCCGACTTGCCCGCCACGCCCGCGAGCAGCAGCAGGGCGATGAGCGTCGGGTGGTTCAGGCCGCCGTCCGCGACCGTCGCGAGGATCGTCGTGATGCGGAACGAGCCGGTGTCGGCGGCGAGGGCGAAAAGACCGATCAGGAAGGGGACGTCGCCGAGCTTGGTGACGAGGAAGGCCTTCAGGGAGGCGGCGCGCGCCTCGGGGGTCTCCCAGTAGTGGCCGACCAGGAAGTACGAGCAGATGCCCATGATCTCCCAGCCGACCAAGAGCACCATCAGGTCGCCGGAGTAGACGACGAGCAGCATCGCGGAGGTGAAGAGGGAGACGAGAGCGGCGTACGAGGGGTAGCGCGGGTCCTCGCGGAGGTAGCCCGTCGAGTAGATCTGCACGCACGACGCGACGACGCCGACCAGGACGGCGACGAGCGCGGCGAAGCCGTCGATGTGCAGGGCGAGCTCGATGGGGACCGAGCCGGTCGGGGTGAGCTCGGTGGCGGCGTCGACGGAGGCCTTCCCGCCGCCGGTGCCACCGCCCTGACGGACCGCCACCAGGACGGCGAGCAGCAGCGCAGTCAGCGTGGGCAGCACCGCGAGGGGGCGTACAAGGCCGGGGATGCGACGGCCGAGCAGCAGGCCCGCGGCCGCGCCCAGGAACGGCAGGAGGGGGACGAGGACGGCGAGGGTGGTCGTGGTCACGCGGTGGCCTCAGCCTTCTGCGCCGGTGTGGCCTCTGCGTCGGAGATGTCGGTTTCGTCGGGGCCGTCGGGGCCGTCGGCGGCTTCGCTGTCGCCGGGGTCGTCGCCCGGGCCCTCGGCGGTGTCGCGGAGGTCGTCGACGGCGGAGCTGCCGCGGTTGCGGTAGACGGCGAGGACGATCGCGAGACCGATGCCGATCTCGGCGGCGGCGATCGCGATGGTGAACAGGGTCAGGGCCTGTCCCGCGTGGAGGGAGTCGCGGAGCCAGACGTCGAAGGCGACCAGGTTGAGGTTGACGGCGTTGAGCATCAGCTCGACGGACATCAGGACCAGGATCGCGTTGCGCCGGGCGAGTACGCCGTACAGGCCGACGCAGAAGAGGAGGGCGGCGAGGACGGCGGGATAGGCGAGGTGGAGGTGCATCAGCGGTTCTCCCCCTGGTCCTGGGCAGCTTGGTCCTGGGCGGCTTGGTCCTGGGCGGCGTTCTTGCGGGACAGGACGATCGCGCCGACGAGGGCGGCGAGGAGGAGGACCGAGAGGGCCTCGAAGGGGAGCACCCAGTGCCGGAAGAGGATCGATCCGGTCACGTCGGTGGAGCCCTGGGCGGCGCCGTCCAGGTCGATCACCGTGGTGCGGAACGCGTCCACGACGACCCAGACCAGGGCGGCGGCAGCGGCGACGGCCACCGCCAGCGCGACCACGCGGTTGCCCGAATCGGCCTCCGGGGAGCGGCCGATGGGCGCCCTGGTGAGCATCAGTCCGAAGAGGAGGAGCACGACGACGGAACCGACGTAGATGAGGACCTGTACCCAGGCGATGAACTCGGCGGTCAGGAGGAGGTACTCGACGGCGAGCCCGCCGAGCGCGACCACCAGCCACAGCGCGGCGTGCACCAGCTGCTTGGTCGTGACCGTGATGACCGCCGCGCCGAGGGTGACGAGGCCGACCAGGAGGAAGGCGATCTCGACGCCCGTCGGGGACAGGAAGCTCTGGGTCTCGGCTGCCTTCGCGGCCGTCGTGGAGGCTGCTGCGAAGGTCACGCGTCTCCCTCCGGTCGGGGCGGCTCGGGCTTCTCCGCGGCGGCGGCCTGCTCGGCAGCCGACTGCTCAGCCGCCGACTGCTGGGCGGCCAGCTGCTCGGCGGCCGCCTTCTCCGCGGACTTGCGGGCGGCGGCGAGTTCCTTGGGCTCCTCGGCGGCGGGGTCCAGGGCCGGCGGGGCCGGGACGGTCCACATCCACTCGCGGAGCTTGTCGCGCTCGTGGGTGAGTTCGTGGATGTCGGTCTCGGCGTACTCGAACTCCGGCGACCAGAAGAGCGCGTCGAAGGGGCAGACCTCGATGCAGATACCGCAGTACATGCAGAGGGCGAAGTCGATGGCGAAGCGGTCGAGGACGTTGCGGCTGCGCTCGCGGCCGCCGGGGGCTGCGGGCGGGACCGTCTCCTTGTGGGAGTCGATGTAGATGCACCAGTCGGGGCATTCACGGGCGCAGAGCATGCAGACCGTGCAGTTCTCCTCGAACAGGCCGATGACGCCGCGGGTGCGGGGCGGCAGTTCGGGCTGGTGCTCGGGGTACTGCTCGGTGACGGTCTTCTTCGTCATCGTGCGCAGGGTGACGGCGAGGCCCTTGGCGAGGCCTGCGCCTGGGATCGGGGGCATCAGTTGATCGCCACCTTCACGATTCCGGTGAGCGCGATCTGCGCGAGGGCGAGCGGGACGAGGAGGGTCCAGGAGAGCTTCTGGAGCTGGTCCTCGCGGAGACGGGGGTAACTGACGCGCAGCCAGATCACGACGAAGGCGAGGACGGCCGTCTTCAGGAGGGTCCAGACCCAGCCGAGGCCGTCTGCGCCCCACGGGCCGTGCCAGCCGCCCAGGAAGAGGACGGTGGTCAGTCCGCACAGGACGACGATCCCGGCGTACTCGGCGAGGAGGAAGAGGGCGAAACGCAGACCGGTGTACTCGGTGTAGGCGCCGAAGATGATCTCGGAGTCGGCGACCGGCATGTCGAAGGGCGGGCGCTGGAGTTCGGCGAGGCCCGCGATGAAGAACACCAGCGCGCCGACGATCTGCCAGGGCACCCACCACCACTCGAACGCGTCGACGATGCCGGGCAGCGAGACCGTGCCGGAGGCCATCGCGACCGAGGCGGCGGCGAGCAGCATCGGAAGTTCGTAGGCGAGGAGCTGGGCGGCGGTGCGGAGGCCGCCGAGGAGGGAGAACTTGTTGGCGCTGGCCCAGCCCGCCATGAGCGAGCCGAGTACGCCGACGCCCATCACGGCGAGCACGAAGAAGATGCCCGCGTCGACGACCTCGCCGACCGCGCCCTCGTCGGGGCCGATCGGGATCGCGATCAGGACGAGGAGGTAGGGCAGCAGGGCGACGGCGGGCGCCAGCTGGAAGACGCGGCGGTCGGCCTCGGCCGGGACGACGTCTTCCTTCTGGGCGAACTTCACGCCGTCGGCGACGAGTTGCGCCCAGCCGTGGAAGCCGCCCGCGTGCATGGGGCCGAGGCGGCCCTGCATGTGGGCCATCACCTTGTGCTCGGTCTGACCGATGACGAGCGGGAGGACCAGGAACACCGCGAAGACGATGACGAGGCGCAGGGCGACGTCGAGGGCGTCGTTCACTCGGTGCCTCCAGTCGTGCGGTCGCCGTTTTCGTCTTCAGCTTCAGGGGGCTCGGTGGGCTCGGGGGCCGGAGAGCGGGTGGCCTCCGGCTGCGGATTTTTCTCCGGGTCCTCGAATGCCGGGCGGGCGTGGTGCCACGGAGCGTCGGACTTCGCCTCGGGTGCGGACTCCGCGGCCGGAGTCGCGGGGGCCGGGGCTTCAGGGGCCGGGGCCTCAGGTGCCGCGGCTTCCGGTGCCGGGGGCGCCGCCTGTTGTGACGCCGAGCCCTGGCTTGCGCTGCGCGAACGCCGCGGAGGGCGGGCGGGAGTCTCCGGCCGCTGCGCCTCGGCGGGCTGTCCCTCGGTGGGCTGTCCCTCGGTGGCCGGGGTGGGCTGGCCCTCGGGAGGGGTCTGGCTCTGGCTTGCCGAGCCCTGGCTGGCCGAGCGGGTCCTGCGCGGCGGGCGTTCTCCGGCCGCCGCACGGCCCGGGGCGCCCGCACCGGCACCTGCCCCCGCACCCGCACCCGCCGCCCGGCCCGCGCCACGGGCAGGGCGGGCCGGTGCCGCGGGGAGGCGGCCCTTGAGAGGGCCCCATTCGTTCGGATCGGGCACGCCGGGCGGCAGCATCTGGCGGCGCTTGGGGCCGCCGTGCTCCGACTCCCCCGGCTCCTTGGCACCCGGCCAGGCCTTGGCGACCCGGGCCGCGAGCACGAAGTCCTTGCGGAGGGGGTGGCCCTCGAAGCTGTCGGGCAGGAGCAGCGGGGTCAGGCCGGGGTGGCCCTCGAACGTCACGCCGAACATTTCGTGCGTCTCGCGCTCGTGCCAGGCGGCGCCCGCGTAGACGTCGACGGCGGAGGCGAGGACGGGGGCGTCGTGCGCGACCGTCGTACGGACGAGGAGTCGGCGTACGGGAGAGAGGGCGACCACGTGGGCGGCGACGCGGAAGCCGGTGCCCGGTTCATCGACCGCGCTCAGCCAGTCGAAGTAGGTGCAGGTCAGCGTGGTGCGGGCGGTTTCGAGGGCCGCGATCCACTGGGCCGGAGGTACGTCGACGGTCAGGACGTCGTACGACTCCTCGGCCGTGGCCTCCGCGCCGAAGAGCTCCTCGACGGGGCTCGGCAGCCAGCCGGTCATGCCTGGTCCTTCCCCGGCGCGGGCGCCTTCACCAAACCGCTCTGCAGGGCGGCCACCGAGGGGCGGGCGCCGTTTCCGCTGGGGCTCGGGGTGCCGTGGGGGCTCGGAGTCCCGTTCGGGCCCGGGGTCGCGTACCGCTCCTCCAGCGACTCCCGCGCGATCTTCTCCTGGAGCTTGAGGATGCCCTGGAGCAGCGCCTCGGGGCGGGGCGGGCACCCGGGGACGTACACGTCGACCGGGATGATCTGGTCGACGCCCTTGGTCACGGAGTACGAGTCCCAGTACGGGCCGCCGCAGTTGGAGCAGGCGCCGAACGAGATGACGTACTTCGGTTCGGGCATCTGCTCGTACAGGCGCTTCACCGCGGGCGCCATCTTGTCCGTGACCGTGCCGGACACGACCATCAGGTCGGCCTGGCGCGGCCCGGGCGCGAAGGGGATGACTCCGAGCCGGATGAAGTCGTGCCGCGCCATGGACGCGGCGATGAACTCGATGGCGCAGCAGGCGAGGCCGAAGTTGAAGACCCAGAGCGAGTAGCGGCGGCCCCAGTTGAGGACCACCTTCATCGGTTCGGGAGCGAGCCGGGCGAGCGCGCCCAGCCTCTTCGGCTCGGGAAGCAGCACGGGTTGCGACACGGGCTGCCCGTTGGGGTCCGGGGTCACGTCCACGTCAGGACGCCCTTCTTGTATGCGTACAGCAGGCCCACGGCCAGGAAGCCGAGGAAGATGAACATCTCCACGAGCGTCGTCGCGCCGAAGCCGGGCGCGGCGAAGACCGTCGCCCAGGGGAAGAGGAAGATCGAGTCGACGGCGAAGATGACGTAGAGGAACGCGTAGACGTAGTAGCGGACCTGGGTGTGGGCCCAGCCCTCGCCGACCGGGTCGACGCCGCACTCGTACGTCAGGAGCTTCTCCGGGGTGGGCACCACGGGGCGCAACAGCCGCCCCGCGCCGAAGGCCACTGCGACGAACAGCACGCCGACGACGGCGAGCAGTCCGACGACGGAGTACGACTGGTAGTAACTCGCCGCGACGTTCGTCACGTGCACGTCAGTCCCTCACTCCCTGACCGTCCTTGACCCTGACCCTTTTCGACGATCTGTACGCACGGGAGTCTAGGGCCTGCTAAAGGATCGGTAAGCAGAGCGTCACGCATCGGTCAGGCCACGTGGTCGCGGATCAGTCACCCCGCTCGGTTCGCCGATCGGTCAACCGCTCAGTTCACGGATCGGTCAACCGCTCGGTTCGCGGACCTGTCACCCCACGATTCGGCGAGGTGGGGTTATCCCCCGGTCGCCCCGGCGGCCGCCCTCATGGCATTGCGGCGTCGGGCCGGGCACCCTAGCGCGTATGACCGCACGCACCACGCCCCCGCAAGACGACCGGCCGCCACCCGCGCGCTTCGCGTACGGCCGGTACACCTGGAAGGAGATCGCCCACCTCCTGGTGAACCTGCCGATGGGGGTCGTCGGGTTCGTCTACGCGGTGAGCGTGCTGTCCGTCGGCATCGGTCTGACGGTGACGGTGATCGGTCTGCCGCTGCTCGCGATGGGGCTGCTCGGGGCGCGCCTCCTGGGCAGGTTCGAGCGGGCGCGGGCCAGGAAACTGCTCGGCGTGCAGGTGGACGAGCCGAGTCCGATGCCGGGGCACCGCGGGCAGAGCTTCCTCGGGCGGCTGTGGTCGAACCTGAAGGACCCGGTGGGCTGGCGCACCATGCTGTACGGGTTCATCCGGCTGCCCTGGGGCGTGCTGACCTTCGCCATCACCGCCGTCGGGCTCTTCGTGCTCTGGCCCGTGCTGCCCTTCATCGTGCGCGGCCTCGCCAACGCGGACCGGGCGATGGTGCGCGGACTGCTCTCCCCCTCCGACGAGTTGGAGCGGCGGATCGCCGAACTGGAGTCCGACCGTGGCGTGGTCGTGGACACCGCGGCCGCCGACCTGCGCCGCATCGAGCGCGATCTGCACGACGGCGCACAGGCCCGCCTCGTCGCCCTCGCCATGGGCCTGGGCCTCGCCAAGGAGAAGCTCCTGGAGGACCCCGACGCCGCGGCCTCGATGGTCGACGAGGCGCACGGCGAGGTGAAGCTGGCCCTGCAGGAGCTGCGCGACCTGGCCCGCGGCATCCACCCCGCCGTCCTCACCGACCGCGGCCTGAACGCGGCGCTCTCCTCGGTCGCCTCGCGCTGCACCGTGCCCGTGAAGGTGACCGCCGACCTCCCGGCGCGCCCGGCGGCGGCCATCGAGGGCATCGCGTACTTCACGGTCTCCGAGCTGCTGCAGAACGTCAGCAAGCACAGCGGCGCGAGGTCCGCGAGCGTCGAGGTCTGGCGGGCGGACGAGCGGCTGCTCATCCAGGTCTGGGACGACGGGCGCGGCGGGGCGCGGCTCGACGGCGGCACGGGCATGTCCGGCCTCGCCGACCGGCTCGGCGCGGTCGACGGGCTCTTCGTGATCGAGTCGCCCCAGGGCGGGCCCACGACGATCACGGCGGAGCTGCCGTGGCGGGACCGCTCGACGGACGCCGCGCCCGGCGCCCGAAAGTGACGGACCCCGTCCCCCCAGCCCTCAAAGGTAGGGAAAACCCCCGGTCGAAGACGCCGACCCGCTCCATGGTCGTGGACCGCCGCACCGGCGAATCTGGAACCACACCGACACAGACGCAGAAACGGACGGCAACGATGGCCACGGACTACGGACAGGGGTACCCGCACATGGACCGGCCGGACTTCCGGGGAACCGACGTCGAGGAGCGGCGGAGCCACCGGCTGCCCGCCGGACTGCGGGCCCCCGTCGAGGCCCGCACCTGGCGGGAGTTCGGCTACACGATGCTGAGCCTGCCGATCGGCATCATGTCCTTCGTCTTCGCCATCACCATGCTCTCGCTCGGCGCGGGCCTGCTGATCACCTTCATCGGCATCCCGGTGCTCGCGGCCGGTCTCGCGGGCTGCCGCGGCATCGGCGCCCTGGAGCGGGCGCGGGCGCGCGGGCTGCTCGGCCTGGACGTCGCGTCGCCGGAGCAGCTGCGCCCCAAGGGCGGCGGTCCGATGGCGCTGATGGGCGCGATCCTCAAGAGCGGCGCGTCCTGGCGGCACGTCCTGTACTCGCTGCTGATGCTGCCGTGGTCGATCTTCTCGTTCACGGTGGCGATCGTCTTCTGGTCGTACGGCTGGCTGATGCTCACGTACCCGCTGTGGTTCTGGCTCTTCCCGATGTACGGCGGACAGGACGGCATCCAGCTGTACGGCGGGGACGACGGCCACCGCATCTACCTCGACAACCCCTTCGAGATCGGCATCACGGCCGCGACAGGACTCCTCGTCACGCTGGCCACCCCGTGGATCCTGCGGGCCCTGACGACCGTGGACCGCGTGCTGGTCTACGGGTTGCTCGGCCCCTCGCGGCTCGCGACCCGCGTCGTCGAGCTGGAGTCGGACCGCGGCGTCGTCGTGGACACCGCGGCCGCCGACCTGCGCCGCATCGAGCGCGATCTGCACGACGGCGCACAGGCCCGCCTCGTCGCCCTCGCCATGGACCTGGGCCTGGCCAAGGAGAAGCTGACCGAGGACCCGGAGGCCGCGGCGCGCATGGTGGACGAGGCGCACGGCGAGGTGAAGGTGGCCCTGCAGGAGCTGCGCGACCTGGCCCGCGGCATCCACCCCGCCGTCCTCACCGACCGCGGCCTGGACGCCGCCCTCTCCTCGCTGGCCGCCCGCTGCACGGTCCCGGTGCACGTCGAGGTGGACCTGACCAGCCGTCCCGCGGCGGCCATCGAGGGCATCGCGTACTTCACGGTCTCCGAGCTGCTGCAGAACATCAGCAAGCACAGCGGCGCCAAGGCCGCGGGCGTCGACGTCTGGCGGGCCGAGAACCGGCTGATGCTCCAGGTGACCGACGACGGGGCGGGCGGCGCGGACGTGTCGGCGGGTTCCGGCCTCGCGGGGCTCGCGGAGCGGCTCGACGCGGTCGACGGAATCCTGGTCGTCGACTCGCCGGTGGGCGGACCGACGACGATCACGGCGGAACTGCCGTGGCGACAGGCCTGAGCTGAGCCCACCCGCACACGCGTTCCCGTCGGCAGCGCGCCGCCCCCGGTTCGTACACCGAGCCGGGGGCGGCGCGCTGCGCGCGGTGGGCCACCGGCGCACCAGTCCGGCGAGCGGGCCGGTGGGCCGCGGCGGATCGCGCGATACTGAGGTGCCGAGTGTTCGGCGCCCGCGTTCGGCGCCATGTGTTCGGCTGACACAACCGATGTCGGACCGATCCGGGCCGGACAAGCGCGCCGGGGGAACAAAAGTGCCGGGGGGCCAAAAAGTGGAGGACAAAGTGCGGGTGGTCATCGCCGAGGATTCAGTGCTGCTTCGGGAGGGCCTGACCCGGCTGCTGACCGACCGCGGGCACGACGTCGTCGCCGGGGTGGGTGACGCGGAGGCCCTGATCAAGACGATCACCGACCTCGCCGCGCAGGACGCCCTGCCGGACGTGGTCGTCGCCGACGTGCGGATGCCGCCGACCCACACCGACGAGGGCGTGCGCGCCGCGGTGTATCTGCGCCATCAGCATCCGGGGCTCGGGGTCCTGGTCCTTTCGCAGTACGTCGAGGAGCAGTACGCCACCGAGCTGCTGGCCGGTTCGAGCCGTGGCGTGGGCTATCTGCTCAAGGACCGGGTCGCCGAGGTGCGGGAGTTCGTCGACGCCGTGGTGCGGGTGGCGGACGGGGGCACTGCGCTCGATCCGGAGGTCGTGGCGCAGTTGCTGGGCCGCAGCCGCAAACAGGACGTGCTCGCGGGGCTTACTCCGCGCGAACGCGAGGTACTCGGCCTGATGGCCGAAGGACGGACGAACTCGGCGGTCGCCCGGCAGCTCGTGGTGAGCGACGGCGCCGTCGAGAAGCACGTGAGCAACATCTTCCTGAAGCTCGGCCTGTCCCAGAGTGACGGGGATCACCGACGCGTGCTCGCGGTCCTCACCTACCTCAACTCTTGAATAACTGACACCCTGTCAGATGCGGCGGAAGGCGCCGGTCCGGAGCTGTGGCCACAGTCCCGGTCGGGCGTCACTGGAGTACCGGTCGGGTGCCGCGGAACCCCCGAAAAGGGGCACCGAGGGGCCCGCCCGGACACTCCCGGGACACGGTCGGGTGACACCGGGATCGAGGGGCGCGACCAGCGGGGGCGGAAGCGGGAACAGCGGCGGGAGCAGGTGCGGAAGCTGGGAAGGCCACGGCGGGTCACGGAAAGTCGCGCAGCGTCACAGGCGGCCGGAGTCGGCCGGAAGCAGGTCACGGGAAGCAAGTCCTAGAACCAAAGGATGAGCGGGGAGCGTCATCCATGAAGGACCGGGGGGCGAGGCAAACCATGGCAAAGCAGTGCAACACGGTGTCTCAGAAGTGCATCCACCATGCGAACAACCCCAGGAAGGCGACCCTTACAGACGTAGGGTGGACCTTGGGAGTGCCGGTCGTCCCGGCGATTCCGCTCAGTCGCCTCGAGGGAGGTCCAGTTCAGTGACCAGCCAGGTCAGTAGCCAAGCCGAGCAGGCCGACGGAGCACTCGTCGGAGAGCAACGCAAGCCCGCAGGTGACAAAGACGTGCGGCGCCTGGACCGGGTGATCATCCGCTTCGCGGGGGACTCCGGTGACGGTATGCAGCTCACGGGTGACCGCTTCACTTCAGAGACGGCGTCCTTCGGCAACGACCTGTCGACGCTGCCGAACTTCCCCGCCGAGATCCGCGCACCGGCCGGAACGCTGCCGGGCGTGTCCTCCTTTCAGCTGCACTTCGCCGACCACGACATCCTGACGCCGGGCGACGCCCCGAACGTCCTGGTGGCGATGAACCCGGCGGCGCTGAAGGCGAACATCGGTGACGTGCCGCGCGGCGCCGAGGTCATCGTGAACACCGATGAGTTCTCCAAGCGCGCCATGCAGAAGGTCGGTTACGCCACCTCCCCGCTGGAGGACGGCTCCCTGGACGGCTACAGCGTGCACCCGGTGCCGCTGACCACGCTGACCGTGGAGGCCCTGAAGGAATTCGACCTCTCCCGCAAGGACGCGGGGCGCTCGAAGAACATGTTCGCGCTCGGGCTGTTGTCGTGGATGTACCACCGGCCGACCGAGGGCACGGAGAAGTTCCTTCGAGCCAAGTTCGCCAAGCGCCCGGAGATCGCCGAGGCGAACATCGCGGCGTTCCACGCGGGGTGGAACTTCGGCGAGACCACCGAGGACTTCGCGGTCTCCTACGAAGTCGCCCCGGCCTCCCAGGCGTTCGCGACCGGCACCTACCGCAACATCTCCGGGAACCTGGCCCTGTCGTACGGTCTCATCGCGGCGGGCAAGCAGGCGGATCTGCCGCTCTACCTGGGCAGTTACCCGATCACCCCGGCCTCGGACATCCTGCACGAGCTGTCCAAGCACAAGAACTTCGGCGTGCGGACCTTCCAGGCCGAGGACGAGATCGCGGGCATCGGCGCGGCCCTGGGCGCCGCGTTCGGCGGCTCGCTGGCGGTGACGACGACCTCGGGGCCCGGTGTGGCGCTGAAGTCGGAGACCATCGGCCTGGCCGTCTCCCTCGAACTGCCGCTGCTGATCGTGGACATCCAGCGCGGCGGCCCGAGCACGGGCCTGCCGACCAAGACCGAGCAGGCCGACCTGCTGCAGGCGATGTACGGACGCAACGGCGAGGCGCCGGTGCCGATCGTGGCGCCGAAGACCCCGGCGGACTGCTTCGACGCGGCGCTGGAGGCGGCCCGGATCGCGGTGACGTACCGGACGCCGGTGTTCCTGCTCTCCGACGGCTACCTGGCCAACGGCTCGGAGCCCTGGCGCATCCCCGAGGTCCACGAACTGCCCGACCTGCGCGTGCAGTTCGCCTCCGGGACGAACCACACCGAGGCCGACGGCACCGAGGTGTTCTGGCCCTACAAGCGCGATCCGCAGACGCTGGCCCGCCCGTGGGCGATCCCGGGCACGCCGGGCCTCGAACACCGCATCGGCGGCATCGAGAAGCAGGACGGCACGGGCAACATCTCGTACGACCCGGCCAACCACGACTTCATGGTCCGCACCCGCCAGGCCAAGGTCGACGGCATCGCGGTGCCCGACCTGGAGGTCGACGACGCAGGCGGCGACGCCGACACGCTGGTCCTCGGGTGGGGTTCGACGTACGGGCCGATCACCGCGGCGGTCCGGCGGCTGCGCACCGCGGGTGAGTCCATCGCGCAGGCCCATCTGCGCCACCTCAACCCGTTCCCGCGGAATCTGGGCGAAGTCCTCGCGCGTTACGACAAGGTGGTGATCCCCGAGATGAACCTCGGTCAGCTCGCCACGCTGATCCGGGCGAAGTATCTGGTGGACGCCGTCTCGTACAACCAGGTCAACGGAATGCCGTTCAAGGCCGAGCAGCTCGCCACGGCTCTCAAGGAGGCCATCGATGGCTGACACGAAAACGGCCGGACCGGAGGGGACCGGGAGCACGATCGAAGCGCTTTCCCTGGTACCCAAGGCCGAGGCCCAGCAGTCCATGAAGGACTTCAAGTCCGACCAGGAGGTGCGCTGGTGCCCCGGCTGCGGTGACTACGCCGTGCTGGCCGCGGTGCAGAGCTTCATGCCTCAGCTGGGCCTGGCGAAGGAGAACATCGTCTTCGTCTCGGGCATCGGCTGCTCCTCCCGCTTCCCGTACTACATGAACACGTACGGGATGCACTCCATCCACGGCCGCGCCCCGGCCATCGCGACGGGTCTGGCCTCCTCGCGGCGGGATCTGAGCGTGTGGGTGGTCACCGGTGACGGCGACGCGCTGTCCATCGGCGGCAACCACCTGATCCACGCCCTGCGCCGCAACGTGAACCTGAAGATCCTGCTGTTCAACAACCGGATCTACGGTCTCACCAAGGGCCAGTACAGCCCCACATCGGAAGTCGGCAAGATCACCAAGTCGACGCCGATGGGCTCGCTGGACGCGCCCTTCAACCCGGTCTCGCTGGCCATCGGCGCCGAGGCCTCCTTCGTGGCACGCACGGTGGACTCCGACCGCAAGCACCTCACCTCGGTGCTGCGCGAGGCCGCCGAGCACCCCGGCACCGCGCTGGTGGAGATCTACCAGAACTGCAACATCTTCAACGACGGCGCCTTCGAGGTCCTCAAGGACAAGCAGCAGGCCGAGGAGGCGGTGATCCGCCTCGAGCACGGGCAGCCGATCCGCTTCGGCACCGAAGGATCGAAGGGCGTCGTACGCGACGCGGTGACCGGCGACCTCAAGGTCGTCGCCGTCACGCCGGAGACCGAGGGCGACATCCTGGTCCACGACGCGCACTCCACGTCGCCGACCACGGCCTTCGCGCTCTCCCGGCTCGCCGACCCGGACACGCTGCACCACACCCCGATCGGCGTCTTCCGCAGCGTCGAACGTCCGGTCTACGACACGCTCATGGCCGACCAGCTCGACAGCGCCATCGAGCAGAACGGCAAGGGCGACCTGGCCGGACTGCTCGCGGGTGGCGACACGTGGACGGTCGTCGGCTAGCCGTCCCGGCTCCGCACGACGAGGCCCGGTCCTGATCCTTCAGGGCCGGGCCTCGTCGTATGCCCGGCGCGCCTCCTGCACGTCGTCCATGCGCCGCTCCGTCCATGCCGCGAGGGTCCTGACCTGCACGGCCGCCTCGCGGCCGAGGTCCGTCAGGGAGTAGTCCACGCGGGGCGGGATGACCGGCTTGGCGTCGCGGTGCACGAGGCCGTCGCGCTCCAGGGTCTGCAGGGTCTGGGTCAGCGACTTCTCGCTCACGCGGCTGATGTCGCTGATGGCACGGCGCAGCTCACTGAAGCGGTACGAGCGCTCTTCGAGCGCGATCAGGATGAGCACGCCCCAGCGGCTGGTGACGTGCTCCAGGACCAGTCGGTAGGGGCACATCGCCTCGGTGCCCGGCTTCGCATTACTTACGGCCATGCAAGTACCTTACTTCAAAGTGGGTACTTACGAATAGTTAGTACCCCGGCTAGGGTGAGTGGCAGACCGCACCGAAGCGCCACTCATCAGGAGATTTCAGCCATGAGCATCGTCGTCACCGGAGCCACCGGAAACCTCGGCCGCCTCGTCATCGAGGGGCTGCTCGCCGCCCGGGTCCCCGCCGGGGAGATCGCGGCCGTCGTGCGCGACAAGGGCAAGGCCGCCGACCTCGCCGAGCGCGGCGTCGAGCTGCGGATAGCGGACTACAGCGCCCCCGAGACCCTGGACGGCGTCTTCGCCGCGGGCGACCGCGTCCTGATGATCTCCGGCAGCGAGGTCGGGCAGCGCGTGCCGCAGCACCGCGCGGTCGTCGAAGCGGCGCGCACGGCGGGCGTCGCGCTCCTCGCCTACACGGGCATCCTCGGCGGCCCCGACGCCGACTTCGAGCTGGCCGCCGAGCACAAGGAGACCGAGCAGATCATCCTCGACTCCGGCCTGCCGCACACCTTCCTGCGCAACGGCTGGTACCACGAGAACTACACCGAGCACCTGGCCCCGGTCCTGGCGCACGGCGCCGTCGTCGCCTCCGCGGGCGAGGGCCGGGTCGCCTCCGCCTCACGTGCCGACTACGCCGCGGCGGCCGTCGCCGTGCTAACCGGCGAGGGCCACGAGGGCAAGGTGTACGAGCTCAGCGGCGACGTCGCGTGGGGCTTCGCCGAGTACGCCGCGGAGATCGCGGCGCAGAGCGGCAAGGACATCTCGTACGCCAACGTCCCCGCCGAGCAGCACCTCGCCGTGCTGACCGGCGCCGGGGTGCCGGAGCCGATGGCCGCGATCCTCGTCGACGTGGACGCGGCGGTCGCCCGAGGCCTGCTCGCCGGGACCAGCGGCGACCTGGCGCGGCTCATCGGTCGGCCCACCACGCCCCTCTCCGAGGCCGTCGCCGCGGCGCTCTGAGGACCGGTTCCCCCGTCATGACTGTCCTTTGTTTACGGGCATGACAGGCGGGGGTTCGCGGCGCTACCTTCAGTGCGGCAGCAGTGGGACTGCCGTGCACCTAGGAGGAGCCGTGGACAGCGGAGCAGCCGGGACGTCGGGAAGAAACGAGCAGCGCGTCGGGCTGCTGAACGGCTTCGCCGCCTACGGGATGTGGGGCCTCGTCCCCATCTTCTGGCCGCTCCTCAAACCGGCCGGTGCCGTCGAGATCCTCGCCCACCGGATGGCCTGGTCCCTCGTGGTGGTCGGCATCGCGCTGCTCTTCGTACGACGCTGGGACTGGGCGCGCGAGCTGCTGCGCCAGCCGCGCAGGCTTCTGCTGGTGACGGTCGCCGCGGCGGTCATCACCGTCAACTGGGGCGTCTACATCTGGTCCGTTAACTCCGGCCACGTCGTCGAGGCGTCCCTCGGCTACTTCATCAATCCGCTGGTCACCATCGCCATCGGCGTCCTGCTGCTCGGCGAGCGGCTGCGGCCGGTGCAGTGGGCGGCGGTCGGCGTCGGGGTCGCCGCGGTGCTCGTGCTCGCGTTCGGGTACGGCAGGCCGCCGTGGATCTCCCTCTGCCTCGCCTTCACCTTCGCCGCGTACGGCCTGGTGAAGAAGAAGGTCAACCTCGGCGGCCTGGAGTCCCTGGCCGCCGAGACCGCCGTCCAGTTCCTGCCCGCCGTCGCCTACCTGGGGTGGCTCGCCACGCAGGGCGACATCGTCTTCGGCACGGAGGGCACCGGGCACGCGGCGCTGCTCGCGGCCACCGGCGTGGTCACCGCCGCTCCCCTGGTCTGCTTCGGGGCGGCGGCGATCCGGGTGCCGCTCTCCACCCTGGGTCTCCTGCAGTACCTCGCTCCCGTCTTCCAGTTCCTGCTCGGAATCCTGTACTTCCACGAGGCGATGCCCGCCGAACGCTGGGCGGGCTTCGCCCTGGTGTGGCTGGCGCTCTCCCTCCTGACGTGGGACGCACTGCGGACGGCACGGCGGAACGCGGGGCGGCTGGCTGCGGCGCGGGTGTTGGCGGCAGAGGCTGGTACGGAGGTCGGGGCCGGGCCCGCCGCTGAGCGGGGTGAGCGGGAGGCTGCGGTCTGAAGGGTGCGGGGCGCGGTTTAAGGGGTGCGGGTCGCGGTCTGAGGGGCGGGGGGCGCGGTTTGAGGGGTGCGGGTCGCGGTTTGAGGGGTGCGGGTCGCGGTCTGAGGGGGGGCGCGGTTTGAGGGGTGCGGGGCAGAAGGGTCCTAGCTCGCCTCGCACACAGGTAGAGCGGCCTGCCGGGGCTCGGGGAGCGGGGCGCTGGCCCTTCCCTTTGCCGTCCGTACGCCGACCGCCGCGACGGTCGCACCCAGCGCCGCCATCACCAACGGCACCATCAACGCCACGCGGTACGCGGACAGATCCGCGCCGCCACCGCCCCCTCCGCCCATTCCTCCCGAGACCAGGCCGTGGACGGCCGTCACCGCGGATATCCCGATCGCGGCACCGAACTGCGTGGCCGTCTGCAGCAGCCCGCTCGCCAGGCCCTGCTCCTTCTCCGGCACACCGTCCGTCGCCGCGATCATCTGCGGGCCGAGCGTGAGCGCGAAGCCGAGGCCCGCGAGGAGCAGCGTCGGGAACATCGCCAGGTAGGGCCAGTCCGCGCCGACCGGCAGGAAGACGCCGTACCCCACGGTGGCCAGCAGGAAGCCGCCGAAGATCACGCGCTCGTTGCCGAACCTCCGGACCAGGCGCGGCGTGAGCGTCGGCGACAGGAACACGTCGCAGCCCAGCACGATCATCGCGACGGCGGTCTGCCACGACGACCAGCCGCGCAGCTCCTGGAGGTAGAGCGTCAGGACGAACTGGAAGCCCATGAAGGCCCCCAGGTACAGCAGCGCTCCCGTCCCGGCCCGCGCCACGGACCCCGTGCGGAAGATCCCGAGGCGCACCAGCGGATCGTCCGTACGCCGCTCCACCCGCACGAAGACGGCGACCAGCACCAGCCCCGCGACCGCCGCGCCGACCGTCAACGGCCAGCCGGAGAAGCCGTGTTCCAGCCGCACGATACCGAAGGCCAGCAACAGCATGGCCCCGGCCGCCGAGACGGCACCGGGCAGGTCGAACCGCCGCGGGACGCGTGGGGTGTGCGGGGTGTGCGGGTCTCGGGGGGCGTGCGGGGCAGCCACCCCGGCCTCGCCCGTCTCGCCCGCCCTGTCCGTCGCGCCCGCCCCGCCCGTCTCGCCCGCCCTGTCCACCTCGTCCGCCCGCTTCGGAATGAGCCGGACCCCCACCGCGAGGATCACGCCCGCGAAGAACACCGGCGTGAAGAACACCCACTGCCAGCCGAGTTCGGTGAGCAGCCCGCCCACCACCAGGCCGAGCGAGAAGCCGCCCGCGGACGTCCCGGCGAAGATCAGCAGCGCCCTGTTCCGCTCGGGCCCCTCCTCGTACGAGGTGGTGATGATCGACATCGCGGCCGGAGTCATGAACGCGGCGGCCACCCCGGTCACGAACCGTGCCACGACCAGCATCCAGCCCTCGGTCGCGAAGCCGCCGAGCCCGGAGAAGGCCATGAAGACCACCAGCCAGCCGAGGAACATCCGCCGCCTGCCGAGCAGATCGGCCGCCCGGCCGCCGAGCAGCGTGAACCCGGCGTACCCGAGGACGTACGCACTGATGACCCACGCGGCCGTGCCGGTCGAAAGCCCCAGGTCGGACCTGATGTCCGGGATCGCTATCGCGATCATCGCGATGTCGATGCCTTCGAGGAAGATCGTGCCGCAGAGGACGAGCAGTAACGCCCAGGCGCGTGCACTCATGACGGGACTCCTTACAGGCAGCACAGCAAGCAGGGGCGGTTACGCGGATGAGGGTCGGTTCCCTCTTGTAACCAATGGCATCCTGCGCCAGCATCGGGAGTCGTGGAAGAAGGCACTTCAAAGTCACCGAGTAACCTCCCGGGCACCGTGGACTACGGCGAAGCGGATCCCTTTCAGTGGGACACCCGCGAGGACTGCCAGGTGCGGCAGATCCTCGACCGGGTGGCCGACAAATGGTCGTTGCTGGTCATCGCCCTCCTGGACCGTCGTCGTCTGCGCTTCACGGAACTGCGGCGCGAGATCGACGGCATCAGCCAGCGGATGCTGACGGTCACGCTCCGACAGCTGGAGCGCGACGGCCTCGTGAAGCGCACCGTGCACCCCGTCGTGCCGCCCCGGGTCGAGTACGAACTCACCCCGCTCGGCGGCACCTTGCACCACACGATCCAGGCCCTGGTCTCCTGGACGGAGGACCACCAGAACGAGATCGCCGCGGCCCGGGCCGACTACGACGCGCGGGCCACCGAGGAGGAGGCCGCGTCCCGCTCGCGGTCCGAGCCATTCCAGAGTGCCGCTCGCACCGCCCCCGCACGATCCGGGACCGCCCCGACCTGACCCTCAATCGGCCCCTAGGTGACAGAGGTTCGCCGAAGTGGCGCGCGTCGGCATCGCGTAACCGCTATAGCTGGTTACCATGACCACCCTGCACTGGAAACTCGTCATCGACGCCACCGACCCGCACGCCCAAGCAGCGTTCTGGGCCGAGACCTTGGGCTATCAGGTCGAGGACAACAGCGCACTGATCGAGCGCCTCCTCGGCCTCGGCACCGCCCCCGAGGCCGCGACCCTCGAGTTCGACGGCCGCCGGGCCTGGCGGGATCTGATCGCCGTCCGGCACCCCGACGACCCGTACGACGAGGCCAGCGGCACCGGCCTGGGCCGCCGGATCCTCTTCCAGCGCGTACCCGAGGCCAAGAGCGGCAAGAACCGGCTGCACCTCGACGTGCACACCGGGCCGGGGCGCCGGGACGATGAGGTGACCCGCCTCGAAACGCTGGGCGCCGCCGTGGCGCGGCACGTCAAGGAGCCGGGAGGCGAGTGGGTGATCATGAAGGACCCGGAGGGGAACGAGTTCTGCGTCCACTGACCGCCCAGGGCAGTTGCCCGCGAGGGTAGGCACACCGGGCGCACCGGGCACGTCAGCCATGTCGGGCACGTCGGGCACGTCGGATCAGGGAGGCCTGTCCGCATGGCATCGCAGTCGCGCGCCCACCACCTCCTCCTGGCTGTCTGCGCCGCCTTCGCCCTGTTGTCCCTCGTCCTCGTCCCGCTCACCCTGCCGCTCGGCTGGGACGAGACCGTCTACACAAGCCGCTTCGCACCGTACGCCCCCGCCACGCCGTTCAGCGCGCCCCGGACGCGGGGCGTCCCGTTCCTCATCGTGCCCGTGGCCGCCTGGAGCGACTCCGTCGTGCTGCTCAGGGTGTGGCTCACGCTGCTCTCGACCACCGCCCTCTACCTGGGGTTCCGCCCCTGGCTGCGCTCACTGGGGCGGCCCGCGGCGGCCGCGGTCGCCGCCGCGCTCTACGGCGGCCTGTGGTTCGTGCTGTTCTACGCGAGCGCTGCGATGCCCAACCACTACACCGCCATGGGTGCTGTCGGAGCGGTCGGCCTCTTCCTCCGGGCGCGCCAGTCCCCCGCCACTTGTGCCGGGATCTTCACCGGCCTCGCCGTGGCCACCCTGATGCGGCCCAACGACGGTTTCGCCTTGGGCGCCCCCCTTCTGGCCGCCGCCCTGCTGGTCCCCGCCTGGCGGGGGTGGAGCCGCGCCCTGACCGTGCTCGGCGGGCTCGCGGCGGGCGCGTTGCCGTGGGTCGTCGAGGCGTACGTACGGTTCGGCGGGCCCCGCGAGCGGCTGACGGAGGCCAGTGAAGTGCAGGGGACCCTGCGCCCCCTGCTCTCCTTCGTCCACCACCTCACCGTCATGGACGGGCCGCTGCTCTGCCGCCCCTGCGACAGCGACCACATCTGCCCGCTCGCGGCGGAGTGGTGGCTGGTGCTGCCCTTCCTGGTGGCGGTGGGGGTGTGGTGGAGCGCGCGGGGCGGCTCCGGGGCGCGCCGAGAGCGCCACGAGCCGCGGCAGTCCAGCACCACGGGCCGCCGAGCCACGGGCCTTTCAGCCGCCGCCACAGCCCTCCGAGCCGCGGACCTCCGTGGGTGTCTGCTCGCCGTGGTCGCCGCCCTGTGCGTCGCCCTCCCCTACCTCCTCCTCGTCCCCTACGCCGCTCCGCGCTTCCTCGCCCCCACCCACGCCCTGCTCGCCCCGGCCGCCGCCCTCGGCGTGCTCGCCCTCGGCGACAGCGCCCTCGCGTCCCGTCGGCCGTACGTCGCCACCGCCACCCTGGGGCTCGCCCTCCTCGGACATCTCGCCGTTCAACTCCCCCTCACCCAGAGCAACGCCACGATCCAGGCGGGCGCCCGGGGCGACTGGGCGCGCGTCGCCGAAGTCCTGCATGAGCACGGCGTCGGAGCCGGAGCCGGAGCCGGAGCCGGGGACAGGGACGACCCTTCCTGCGTCCTGCGCGGCAACACCTCGGTGATCCCCGTCGCGTACGCCACCGGCTGCGCACCCGGCGGCCCCGGCGACCCGCGCCGCTCCACCGCCCTGGTCCTGCGCGATGCGGAACCCCCGGACTGGGCCCGCACCTGGCCCCGCCACCAGGTGCCCGGCACCTACGCACCGGGGTGGGTCGTCCACGTACGCCCGTGAATGCGAGCACCGAACGAGCTCCACGCGCGCGTGCAACCGCGACAGACGCGGCGTGTCCCCGCGCGCGTACGCACGCTATCCGGAACCCGCTGCCCGTTTTGCGGTCTTGACGTCACCTCAGTCCCGCCCGCACCATCAGGCAACTCCGAACTCGCGCGCGACTCGTCGACGGTCACACGCAACGGGCCCTACGCCCCGAGCACCCCACAACTCGCCGTCGGCAAAACGGACTTCACAACCCCACAGACCAGAGACCGCAATCCGCAAAGCGCCACACCGCGTACGAGTTCGCATGTCACCCACGGAAACCGGAGCCCCCCACATGAAACTCTCCGTTCCCGGACGTTCCGCCGCGGCCGCAGTCATAGCCGTCGCCGGACTCCTGACGACCAGCGCGATATCCAACGCGACACCCGCCCCGAAGGCGGCCGCCGCTCCCGACATCTCCGTCGAGAACGTCAAGGCCCACCTCGCCGACCTGCAGTCCGTCGCCGACGCGAACGGCGGCAACCGGGCGCACGGCAGCGCCGGGTACAAAGCCTCGATCGACCAACTGAAGAAGAAGCTCGACGACGCCGGATTCACCACCTCCGTCCAGGAGTTCAATGCGGGCGGCGAGACCGGCTACAACCTGGTCGCCGACTGGCCCGGCGGCGACGAGGGGAAGGTCGTCATGGCGGGCGCCCACCTCGACAGCGTCTCCGACGGACCCGGCATCAACGACAACGGATCGGGCTCCGCCGCCATCCTGGAGACCGCGCTCACCGTGGCACGCGAGAAGTACAAGCCCACCAAGCACCTGCGGTTCGCCTGGTGGGGCGCCGAAGAGATCGGCATGGTCGGCTCCTCGCACTACGTCGACAGTCTGGCCGGCGCCGACCGTTCGAAGATCAGCTCCTACCTGAACTTCGACATGCTCAGCTCCCCGAACGCGGGCTACTTCGTCTACGACGACGACCCCACGATCGAGAAGACCTTCAAGGACTACTACGCGGGCAAGAACGTCGCCACGGAGCCGGACGACGAGGGCGACGGACGCTCCGACCACGCGCCGTTCCAGCAGGCGGGCGTGCCGGTCGGCGGCGTGTTCAGCGGTGCCGAGACCACCAAGTCGGCCGAGCAGGCGGAGAAGTGGGGCGGGACGGCAGGCGAGGCGTTCGACAAGTGCTACCACTCGTCCTGCGACGGCGTGTCGAACATCGACGGGACCGCGCTCGACCGCAACAGTGACGCGGTCGCGTACGCGGTGTGGGGACTCTCCTCGTAGAGCAGGCCTCTCCGTAGAGCAGGCCTCTCGCAGAACAGGCCCCCCGTAGAGCAGGCCTCTCGTAGAACAGGCCCCTCCGCAGGGCAGGCCTTTCACAGAACAGGCCCTGCGGCGCGCCCTGAGGGCACCCTCCCTGACCCTGGACGGCATTGCTTGCACGTGCATATAGTGCACGTGCAAGCAATCGCCGCGCGCAAGCAACGCCGTGCGCAAGCAACCCAGGGGGATCCCATGACCCGCAAGTTCCTCTTCGTCCTCGGCAGCGCCCGCCCCGAGGGCAACACGGAGATCCTGGCCCGCAAGGCGGCCGAGCAGCTCCCCTCGGACGTGGAGCAGCGCTGGCTGAACCTGGCGGAGCTGCCGCTGCCCGACTTCGAGGACCGGCGCCACGACGGCACCCGCCCCCGGGCCCGCCCCCGCCCCACCGGCGACAACGAAGCGACGCTCCTGGACGCCACCCTGGAGGCCACGGACATCGTCATCGTGTCGCCCCTGTACTGGTACTCGCTGTCGGCCACCGTCAAGCGCTACCTCGACTACTGGGACGCGTGGCTGGAGACTCCGGAGATCGCCTTCAAGGACACCCTCAAGGACCGCACCCTGTGGGGCGTGACGGCGCTCGCGCACCGCGAGGAGGAGGTGGCGGAGCCGCTCATCGGCACGCTGCGCAGCACGGCCGCCTTCTTCCCCATGCACTTCGGCGGCGTCCTGCTCGGCAACGGCACCCGGCCCGGCCACGTCCTGGAGGACGACGAGGCCCTGGCGCGCGCCAAGACCTTCTTCGCGCAGGAGCCGCCGCTGGCCCGCTACCCGTACGACAACTGACAGCGGCGCCCCGGACGGGCCCCCTACGCCATGACGTCCTTCGCCCCGAACCGCGCCCACGCCGCCGAGCCGAACACGGCCGCGTACAGCCCCTGCATCTGCAGGTTCTTGATGATGTCGTCCCAGTAGACGGGCTCGCGCATCAGGTCGGCGAAGGACAGCCAGTAGTGCGAGAAGAAGTACGGGTGGAGGCCGTGCAGCTGCGGGATCTGGTCCAGGATCTGGACCGTGATCAGCAGTCCGACGGTCGTCGCCATCGCCGCGATGCCGCTGCTCGTGAGCGTGGAGACGAAGAGGCCGAGCGCCGCCACACCGATCAGTGACACGGCGACGACGAGCGCGATCAGCAGGGCCCGCAACAGCCCTTCGCCGAAGCCCATACGGGTGCCGGAGATCGTGGTGACCTCGCCGAGCGGGAAGAGCAACGCGCCGGTCGCGAGCGCCGACACGGCCACGACCAGGGTCGCGACCAGGCAGAACGTCAATGTGGTCGCGTACTTCGCGAGGAGCAGCCTGGTCCGTCCCGCGGGCGCGACCAGGAGGTACCGCAGCGTTCCAGCGTTGGCCTCGCCCGCTACCGCGTCCCCCGCGATGACGCCGATCGCCATCGGGAGGAAGAACGGCAGGGTCGCGGCGAGCGCCGTGAAGACCAGGAACAGGCCGTTGTTGGTGATCTGCGCGATGAAGGCGGGCCCGCCCTCGTCGCCGCCCCCGCCGATCGTGGAGCCGTCGCTGGTCTCGATCTTGACGGCGATGCCGACGAGGATCGGCACGGCGGCCAGCACACCGAGCAGCGCGAGGGTCCGCCAGCGGCGGAAGGTGATCCCGAGCTCGCTGCGGAAGAGGCCGAGCGTCCAGAGCCGACGGACCTCCCGCGGGCCGCCCGCCGGTTCCGGCCCGGAGCCGTCCATGACCTCAGCGGCCTCAACGGCCTCAGCCCGCGACATCGAAACCCTCTCCCGTCAGTGCCACGAACGCATCCTCCAGAGAGGCCCGTTCGAGTCCGAATCCGCGGACGCGGACGCCCGCTCCGACCAGCGCGGCGTTCAGCTCGGCCAGCTCCACTTCCCGGCCGCTCTCGTCCTGGGCCGGTGGTTCACCCGTCACGCGGTCCTCCGTCACGGCCAGGTCGGTCACGCCGTGCTCCTTCAGGACGCGCGCGGCGTCGCCCGTGTCCGGTGTCGTCACGACGAGCCTGCCCCGCGCGCCCGCCGCGAGTTCGGCGACCGGTCCCTGGGTGATCAGGCGCCCCTGGGTCATCACGGCCGCGTGCGTGCAGACCTGCTCGATCTCGTCGAGAAGGTGCGAGGAGAGGAAGACGGTCGTGCCCTCCGCCGCCAACTCCCGCACCAGGGTGCGGATCTCGCGCATCCCCTGCGGGTCGAGGCCGTTCGTCGGCTCGTCGAGGACGAGGAGCCTGCGCGGCTGGAGCAGCGCGGCGGCGAGCCCGAGCCGCTGCTTCATGCCGAGGGAGTATGCCTTCGCCTTCTTGCCCGCGGCCGCGGTGAGCCCGACCCGGTCCAGCGCCGCCTCGGCCCGCGCGCGCCGGGTCCGCGGGTCGGCGGTGGGGTCGGCGGAGTCGTAGCGCAGGAGGTTGTCGCGGCCCGAGAGGAAGCCGTAGAGGGCGGGGCCCTCGATCAGCGCGCCCACGTGCGGGAGCACGCTGCGCGTGGCACGCGGCATGGCGCGGCCGAGGACCTGGGCGCGTCCGGAGGTCGGCTCGATGAGGCCCATCAGCATGCGGATCGTCGTCGTCTTACCCGAGCCGTTCGGCCCGAGGAAGCCGAAGACGCTGCCCTCCGGGACGGTGAGGTCGAGCCCGTCGACGGCGAGGTGCTTTCCGTAGCGCTTGGTGAGCCCATGCGTCTCGATGACGTGCTTCACCGCGTCCGCTTCCCCCACCGGAATGCCGTTGGTGCCCGGCACGTAGCCCTCCCTCGTCCGCTGTTCCGTCTCGTCGGAGGACCGACGAGACGGATGGAAGGTGCCGACCGGCACCTTCCATCCGCCGTTGCCCGGGGGCGTGCGCACCTCAGGTACGCCTCCCGCTAGTGGGCGTCGTTCGCCGCCTTCACCAGCGCGTCCTTCGTGACCGCGCCCACGTAGACCTTGCCGTCGTCGGTGACGAGGGCGTTGATCAGGCGGGTCGAGAAGACCGTGCCGGAGCCGAACTTGCCGTCGACCTGGTCGCCCAGCGAGTCGATCAGCTTCTGCGCGTCCGGCGGGACGTCGCCCGAACCGGCCGTCGGCAGGCCCTGGCCACCCGGCAGCTTCAGCTCGGCGATGGTGCTCCAGCCCTCGCCGATGGTCTTCGGTTCATTGAGGTCGCCCTTGCCGAACTCCTCGGCGCCCTTGCCCCCCTTGTCCTTGAAGCCGCGGCCTTCCTTGCCGTGCTCGTCGGCCTCGGTGACCTTCGTGCCCTTGGGCGGCGTGAAGTCGAAGGTGGCCGCGGACGGCTTGCCGAAGTCGACCTTCGTGAAGCCCGCGTCGACGACGGCCGCGCCTCCGGAGGCCGGGGTCATGGTGAACTTCAGCGGCGTACCGGTCTTCTCGTCCACCGCGACCGTGATCTGGCCGATCGTCGAACCGGACTGCTTCGGCTTGATCACCAGGCGGTACGCGTCGCGGCCCGCGACCTGCGCGGTGCCGTCGACCTTCACGGACGTGGTGCTGTCGACGGCCTTGAGGGCCTGCTCGGCGAACTCCTTGGGGGTGGAGGGCAGCTCACCGTCGAGCCC
This sequence comes from Streptomyces sp. NPDC042371, assembly GCF_056437465.1. NCBI lineage: Bacteria > Bacillati > Actinomycetota > Actinomycetes > Kitasatosporales > Streptomycetaceae > Streptomyces > Streptomyces sp. NPDC042371. The sequence continues at coordinate 822,559 of NZ_JBWKAP010000002.1, forward strand.
CTTCGGTACGCCCTTCTCGCCCTTGTCGGCGCCCTTTTCGTGCTTCTCCGAAGAGGCGCCTTCGTCCTTGGCGTGGTAGGCCTCGTTCGACGCGCTGTCGTACGCCCAGACGTCGTCACCGTTGTGGATCATGCTGTACTCGGCGGCGTCCTCCAGGACGGACACCTTCTGCTTGTCGGGGCCGTCGGCCGCGACGCGCAGCGTGTGCGTGCCGGACGCCAGCTCCATCAGCTTGCTCTTGGGGTCGGCCGCCGAGCCCTTCTGCCCGCCGTCCTCGCCCCGGTCCGCGCCGCCACCGCCACCGAAGCCGCCCGCCATGCCGCCGACCGACGGCAGGCCCAGGTCAGTGCTGATCTTGACGTTGCCGGACAGCTGCTGCGTGTCCGAAGCGGCGATCTTCTCGATGAGCTCCTGTGCGGTGACCTTCGGCAGGTCCGGGTCGCCCGACGTGGCGAGCGCCGGGACGAGCCCGATGGTCGCCGCCGCCACCCCCGCCACCGCGATCGGGACCGCATAGCGGGCCGCCTTGCGGCGTCCCGCGCGCAGTTCCCCGGCCTCGCTGGTGTCCTTCTCCGGTTCGTACGGTGCCATTGTCTGCCTTACCTCCGTGGTCGGCGGCGGCCTTACCTGTACGTGCCTTCGTCCACCCTGTGCCGCCATTCTCACCCGAATTGGTCAGGAGTGGTTGTTCTCGCTGGACTCCATCCGACCAAATCGGCCAACGAGAAGCGTCAGACCCCGGGCGCAACTCCACGTACTGCCCTGGGATGACATGAAACGGCGGCGCCTCCCCCATCCCGTAGGGGGTCGACACCGCCGATCGTAAGGAAGGGCTCTCAGCCCGCCCGGTGCACCACCAGGTCGCAGAGCTCCACCAGGGACGCCTTCGCGTCGCCCTCCGGCAGCGGCCCCAGCGCGGCCCGTGCGCCCTCCGCGTAGCAGACGGTGTCCCTGCGGGCGTCTTCCAGCGCGGGGTGCGCGCGCAGCCGCACAAGGGCTTCAGCGTGCCGCGCGTCGTCCGTGAGGTCCGAGTCGAGCAGCTCGCACAGCGCGATGTCCTCGGCGAGGCCGAGCCGCGCCGCACGCTCGCGCAGGCGCAGCACCGGCAGCGTGGGGATGCCCTCGCGCAGGTCGGTGCCCGGCGTCTTGCCGGACTCGTGCGAGTCGGACGCGATGTCGAGCACGTCGTCGGCGAGCTGGAAGGCGACGCCGAGCCGCTCTCCGTACTGGGTGAGGACGTCGACGACGGTCTCGTCGGCGCCGGACATCATCGCGCCGAACCGGCAGGCGACGGCGACCAGCGAGCCGGTCTTGCCCCTGAGCACGTCGAGGTAGTGGTCGACCGGGTCGCGGCCCTCGGTCGGCCCCGCGGTCTCCAGGATCTGGCCGGTGACCAGGCGCTCGAACGCCTCGGCCTGGATGCGGACGGCCTCCGGGCCGAGGTCGGCCAGGATGTAGGAGGCGCGGGCAAAGAGAAAGTCGCCGGTCAGGACGGCGACGGAGTTCCCCCAGCGCTGGTTGGCGCTCGGTACTCCACGGCGCACGTCCGCCTCGTCCATGACGTCGTCGTGGTACAGCGTCGCCAGGTGCGTCAGCTCGACGACGACCGCGGAGGGCACGACACGCGGCGCGTACGGGTCGCCGAACTGGGCGGCGAGCATCACGAGCAGCGGACGGAAACGCTTGCCCCCGGCACGGACGAGGTGCTGGGCGGCCTCGGTGATGAAGGGCACCTCGCTCTTGGTGGCCTCGAGCAGTCCCTCCTCGACAGCCGCCAATCCGACCTGGACATCGGCTTCGAGAGCCTGGTCCCGCACGCTCAGCCCGAAAGGCCCGACGACGGTCACGAGAGGTTCTCCTGTCTGCTGACGATCACACGGCCAACTCGGTCGATCATTGGATCTCGGTCGATGACACGGGTTTGTCGATGTGTCGCTGCCATCACTCAAGTCAGCGTATCCGGTCGACTTTCGATCACGGCGAGCACCTGCCCGCCCGTCGCACGTCGAAGCCCTGGTCGGCGCGGTGCGGGAGGCCCCTTCCGCACCGCCCGGCACACCAGCCCGCGCGGCGACCGAAGCTCACCGGTATGTTCTTGATCAGCCCATACGACTGACAAGCCCGTCCTGCACCACAAGAACCGTAACGACCGGGAGAAGACTCTTTGTCCCGTACTACGGCCGAGTACGAGCCGCCCGCCGAGCCGCCCGACGACCCCCCGCCGGGTGACGACCACGCCTTCTTCGGGCAGCCGCGCGGCCTGCTCACGCTCTCCGGCCTGGAGGTCTGGGAGCGCTTCTCGTTCCTCGGCATGCAGGCCATCCTCGTCCTCTACTTCGCCGACTCCGTCGCGAACGACGGCATGGGGATGGATGCCGGTACGGCCGCGTCGGTGTCAGCGGCGTACGGCACTCTGGTCTATCTGGTCTCCGTGGCGGGCGGCTGGCTCGCCGACCGCATTCTGGGCTCCTACCGCGCGGTGCTGTGGGGCGGCATCCTCATCGCCTGCGGCCACTACTCGATGGCCGTGCCGACGCCGACGATGACCTGGGTGGGCCTCGGCCTGATCAGCGCGGGCACCGGCCTGCTCAAGCCGAACGTCGCCTCGATGGTCGGCAAGCTCTACCGCACCGAGGACGAGCGCCGCGACGCGGGCTTCGCGCTGTACTACATGGCGATCAACGTGGGTGCCTTCGCGGGCCCGCTGATCACCGGCTGGCTCGGCGACCACAAGGGCTGGCACTGGGGCTTCTCCGCGGCCGCCATCGGCATGACCTTCGGTCTGATCCAGTACGTCGCCGGGCGGCGTCACCTCGCCGGGCGCAAGGCCTCCGCGGAGTTCGCCCTGCCTCGGGAGGCGATGCGCCGCGCGGTGCTCATGATCGTCGTCGGCTGTGCCGTCGTCGCCGCGCTCGCGGGGCTCCTCGCCGCCATCGGCTGGCTGACCATGGACCGCTTCGTCGACCTGCTCACCCTCATCTCGGTGATCGCGCCGGTCGTCTACTTCGCGGTGATGTTCCGCAGCCCGCGCGTCACGGGCGAGGAAAGACGCCGACTGCGTCCCTACGTAGTGCTGTTCCTCGCCTCCGTAGTCTTCAACTTCATCCTCTTCCAGGCGTACTCGACGATGATGCTGCTCGCCGCGTCGAACGCCGAGACGTCGATCCTCGGCTACCACTTCCCCGCCAGTTGGTACGCCTCCGCGCTCGGCGCCTTCGAGGTGGCGCTCGCGCCGGTCGTCGCCGCCGTCTGGGCGCGGATGGGCCCGCGCCAGCCGCACGCGTCCAACAAGATCGCGTTCGGCGTGATCCTGGGCGGGCTGTCGTTCCTCCTGATGATGCTGCCCACCTCCGGGCACGCCGACGACACGTACAAGATGGCGGCCTGGTGGATCGTCGGCTCGTATCTGCTGCTCGGGCTCGGCGACATCCTCCTGGAGACCTCGGGGATGTCGGCGACGACGAAGCTCGCCCCGAAGGCCTTCGCCAGCCAGACCATGGCGCTGTGGTTCCTCTCCCTCGCGCTCGCCAACGGCATCCAGGCGCAGGTCGTGAAGTTGTACGGAGAGGTCTCCAACCCGGCGTACTTCGGCGTGAACGGCGCGATCGCCGTGCTCGCGGGCATCGCCGTGATCGCACTGGCGCCGTGGCTGCGCCGCACCATGCACCCCGTCCACTGAGGACACCCCGTCCACTGAGGTTCCACTCATGCAGATCCGCGACTCCTACCCGTACGAGACCACCCGCGAGGACTTCCGCGTACCCCTCGCCGACGGGACCACGCTCTACGCGCGCGTGTGGCGCCCTGTCACCGACGAGCCCGTCCCCGTGCTCCTGGAGTACCTCCCCTACCGCCTGAGCGACTGGACGGCGCCCCGGGACTGGCAGCGGCACCCCTGGTACGCGGGCCACGGCTACGCCTCCGTGCGGGTCGACGTCCGCGGGCACGGCAACAGTGATGGCCTGCCCACCGACGAGTACTCGGCGCAGGAGCTGGCCGACGGCGTCGAGGTGGTGAACTGGCTGGCCGCGCAGGAGTGGTCGAGCGGCAAGGTCGGCATGTTCGGCATCTCCTGGGGCGGCTTCAACTCCCTCCAGATCGCGGCGCTCGCGCCCGAGCCGCTCAAGGCGATCGTCACGGTCTGTTCGGCGGACGACCGCTACGACAACGACGTGCACTACATGGGCGGTTCCGTCCTCGCGGTGGACATGCACGCGTGGGCGGCGACGATGCTGGCCTTCGTCTCGCGCCCGCCGGACCCGTACTTCGTGGGTGACGCGTGGCGCGAGATGTGGCTGACGCGCCTGGCGGCCGTCGAGCCGTTCATCCACACCTGGCTGGACCACCAGACCCGGGACGACTACTGGCGGCACGGCAGCGTCTGCGAGGACTACTCCGCGATCGGCGCCGCGGTCCTCGCGGTGGGCGGCTGGCACGACCCGTACCGCGACACGGTCCTGCGGCTCGTCGAGCACCTCCCCGACGACCAGGTACGAGGACTCATCGGCCCCTGGTCGCACCAGTACCCGGACCGGGGCCTGCCGCCTGGCCCCTCGATCGGGTTCCTCCAGGAGACCCTGCGCTGGTGGGACCACCACCTCAAGGGCATCGACACCGGAGTGATGGCCGAGCCGAAGCTCCGCTCCTGGATCAGCGACTCCCACCCGCCCGCGACGGTCTACCCGGAGCTGCCCGGCGGCTGGGTCGGCGACCCGTCCTGGCCGTCCCCGAACGTCACCCCCGTCCGGTACGCCCTCCAGGGCACGCCCGTCGTCGTCGACTCCCCCCAGCACACGGGCCTGGACGCGGGCCGCTACTTCCCCTTCGGTAACGACGCGGACCTGCCGCCGGACCAGCGGGACGAGGACGCGAAGTCGGCGTGCTTCGAGTTCGAGGTCCCCGCGGAGGTACGGGTCCTCGGGCGCCCCAGGGTGACCCTGCGGCTGCGGATGGACGTGCCGTACGGCCAGGCCGTCGCCCGCCTCTGCGACATCGCGCCGGACGGCTCGTCCACCCTCGTCACCCGGGGCGTGCTCAACCTGTCCGCGCGGAACGGCAGGGACCGCGTGGACCCCTGGCCCCTCGGTGGCACGGAGGACGTGACCTTCGAGCTCAACGGCATCGGCCACACCTTCCCGCCGGGGCACCGCATCCGCCTCGCGGTGTCCTCCGCCTACTGGCCCTGGATCTGGCCGCAGGCGGACTCGGTGGGCTTCACCCTGGAGCCGGTGGGCAGCTCCCTGGAACTGCCGGTCCGTGAAGGCGATTTGGACCCGTCGATCACCTTCGGACCCGCCGAGCAGTCCGAGCCACTGGGCGTGGTGTATCCGGCGACCCTGGACGAGCAGCGGCCCGAGCGTCTTGTCGTACGCGATGTCGCCAAGGGCGAGTGGCGGCTAGAGGTCGACCCGCGTTACGGCGGCACGCGCGTGTACCCCGACGGGCTGGAGTTCACCGAGGACGCCGTGGAGACGTACACGATCCAGGAGGACGATCCGCTGAGCGCCCGCACCCGCTCGGACTGGACGATCCGCCTGCACCGGCCCGACCTCGGCTGGGACACGCGCGTCGAGACGCGCTCGGAGATCACCTGCGACGCGGCGGACTTCATCACCTCGAACGAGGTGGTGTGCAAGGACGGCGACGAGGTCGTCTTCCACCGGACCTGGGAGCGGCGGATCCGGCGGACGGCGGGCTAGGAAGGGCCGCGGGTCAGGAAGGGCCCTGCGCTCGCAGCAGACGGTCGAGGACGACGGCGATGCCGTCGTCCTCGTTCGAGAGGGTCAACTCATCAGCCACCGCTTTTAGTTCCCCATGGGCGTTGGCCATGGCCACCCCGTGTGCGGCCCACAGGAACATGGGGATGTCATTGGGCATGTCCCCGAAGGCGATCGTGTCGGCGGCCGTCAGGCCGAGCCGCTCAGCGGCCAGCGCGAGCCCGGTCGCCTTGGTCACCCCGCACGGCTGGAGCTCCACCGTGCCGGGCCCCGACATGGTCACCGAGGCGAGCGAGCCCACCGCGTCCCGCGCCACCGCCGCCAGCTCGTCGTCCGCCAGCTTCGGATGGCGCAGCAGCACCTTGCTGATGGGCTCCTCCCACAGCACGTCCCGCGCGGGCACCCGCACCGCGGGGAGCGTGGGGTGCGGCATCTCGTAGCCCGGCTCGATGAGCGTGAGGCCCTCCACGCCGTCCTGGTCCACGGCCGCGTGGACCTGCCCGACCTCCGCCTCGATCTTCCCGAGCGCGGCCTCGGCGAGCTCGCGGTCGAGCGTCACCGACCACTCCATCCGGTTCGCCCCGGCGTCGTACAGCTGAGCGCCCTGGCCACAGACGGCCAGGCCGTCGTAGCCGAGTTCGTCGAGGAGGGGGCGGACCCGGGGGGCCGGGCGGCCTGTCACCACGAGGTGCCGGGCGCCCGCCTCGCCCACGGCGGCCAGCGCCCGCCGCGACCGGTCCGAGACCGTGTCGTCGCCGCGCAGCAGCGTCCCGTCCAGGTCAGTGGCGATGAGTGCATATGCGAGGGGAGCGGACATGATCCAGAGAATACGGATCCTGGGCCCCGCCGGAAGCTGCTTGGCAAGGTGCGCATACGCGTGGGTGAGACCGGACCGCATCGACGCCCCGCCGGTTCACCGGAAAGTGGAGGATTACATTCCGGCATGCCTCGTTCCGACTATGCGGCACCACCTGCGGTACTGCGCCGACCCCTGGCGCACGGCCCGCGCCGAACCCTCACGCACGCCCCCCTGTCCGTCAGCCGCACGCGGCCGCCAAGTGCCGCGCCAGGCGCGGCGAGGCGAACTCCGTGCCGCACACGAACCGCATCACCGGGCCGAACGACGAACCGCCCAGCATCCCGGTGAAGTACAGCCCGGGGACGGACGAGCAGTATCCGGCGCCCAGCTTCGGCGTGCCGCGGCTCGCCGCGAGGCGGGCGCGCAGGCCGTGGCCGAGGAAGTCCATCGCCGCGAGGTCCACCCGGTACCCGGTCGCGGCGATGACGTGGTCGGCGGAGAGCTCCGCCACGCGGCCACCCAGCGTCTCCACCGTCAGGACGGGCTGCCCCTGCGCCACGCGCGTGGCCCTGATCCGGCGCACCTCGTGCGTGCGGACCTTGCCCTCGAAGCGGTCCCGCAGCCACCACGCGCCGAGCGGCCCCAGGACGCGCCGGACCAGGAAGTGCCGTGCCTGGGGCGGCAGATGGCGGTACGGATCGGCGTGGTAGCTGATCGCGTACAGCGACCAGGCGCGGCCGAAGGGCGATTCGGGGCGGAACTTCGGCTGCCGCCACGGCGGTTCACCGAAGGCCACCGCCCCCTTGCCGCGGGCCACCACTCTCACCTGCGCGCCCGCCTCGGCGGCGAGCACGGCCGTCTCCAGGGCGGACTGGCCCGACCCGACGACGATCAGGTCGCGCCCCGCGAAACGGGTCAGGTCGTGGTGGTGGGAACTGTGCGAGACGGGGCCGGTGGCGGAAGGCCCGTCCGGCACCGCCCCTGCGAGCTCGCGCGGCAGCCGCGAGAGGCCCGAGAGACCCGTCGCCACGACGACCGCGCGGGCCGTGAACTGCTCCCCGGAGTCCAGCTTCAGATCGAAGCCTCCTTGACCACCAGCCGGGGCGCGGCGGTCCACCGAGACGACCTTCACGCGCTCCAGCCCGGGGACGAGCCGGTGCTGGAACCACTCTCCGTAGGCCACGAAGGTCTCTACCGGGATGATGTCCTCGTCCGTGACGAGGCGCCGGACACCGGCCGCGTCGCAGTAGTCGGCGAGGGTGTGGCCGCGCTGCGGCGCGTCGATGCTGGAGGCGACGGGCGTGGACTTCAACAGCATCCCTTGGGGCATGTGGGCACGCCAGCTCACCATCGGGTCGCCGAACACCCGCACCGGAATGCCGCGCGCCCGCAGATGGGCGGCGGTGGACAGGCCGTACGGCCCGGCCCCGATGACTGCTACCGGTTGCGTCACGAAGTCCCTCCCCAGGAAGTCACGTTGCGGTGGTGCTGCCGCGGCGCTGGGTGCGCCACAGCTGGTGCAGATGCTTCACCCCGGGCCTGACGCAGCGCGCGAGCATCGTGAAAAACGGCTTCATGTCGTCGGCGGCGAGCCACGCGAGCTCCGTCCCGCTCGCGCGGACGGGCGCGTGCGGCGTCGTGTATCCACTGCGGCGGTATGCGAGGAGGGCGGGCAGGTCGATGTTCTCCACAACATACCGATGGCCGGTGCGCTGGTCGCCCTCGGGGACGGCGCGCCCCGTCAGGTCGAGGTGCAGGGCACGGACGACGTCGATCTCCGACTCGTTCTCGAAGAGCCGGAACTGGGCGCCCATGCGGGGGTTGAAGTCGAGCAGCTTGTACTGACCGTCGCGCCGGTCGAAGCGCAGGTCCAGGTCGATGATGCCGGTGAAGCCGATCTGCTTGATGAAACGCGTGGCGAGATCGGCGAGTTCCGGGTTGTCGACGACGTACGCGTTCGACGTCATCCCCGCATGCGGCGGCCAGGAGCGGACCTTGACCCCTGTGAACAACGCGCGCGGGACGGAGTTCGCGTCGAAGTACGCGTGCACGATCCAGTCCTCGGCCTCTTCCCGGGGCAGATACTCCTGGAGGATCACGCCGGGCCGCTCGCCCCAGTCACGGGCGAGGGCGAGGAGGCCGCCGGGGGTCTCGATACGGGTGGTGCCGTGCACCGCGGGACACTTCCGCCGCGTGAAGGCCTCGCGGTTTTTGGCCACCACGGGGAACCGCGCACTGGCCGCGAACTCCGCGACGTCCGCTGGGCTTTCCGGAAAGGTGGCCGTGGGCGAGGCGATGCCGTGCTCCACGCACAGTCCGTGCAGGCCCTGCTTGCTCGCCAACTGCCGGGGCAATTCCGCTTCCACGCGCGGGAAGAGGAATCCGCCGAATCCCGTGCCGTCTCCGGAGAGCTCGTCCTGATGTTCGGCGATCAGGACGGCAGCCTCCTCATCCGTGGGGATGAGAACGGCCGGTCTGCCTATGCGGCGCCCGACCCGAAGTAACCCCTCCACCAGTCGTTCCGGCTCTTCGGTGCCGGTGGTCGGCCAGGGGAAGGCGCCCGTCAGATGGCGGGAAGCGGCGGCCGGTGTGTAACGGTCCTCCGTTATCGCGTACATGGGAACGCCCAGTCGGCCGAGGCTGCGGATCGCTCCCACACCACCGTGGTGCAACGGGTAGTCGCCGAACTTGACGATCAGTCCCGGGACGTTCCGGTCCGGCGCGAGCGGCGCACTGGCGGCGATCCTGGCCACGGGTTCCCCCCACGTATGCCAAACCGAATGGGACCCCACCCAGCCCGCGTCCCCCAAAGAAAGCTAGGCCGGAATCGGAAAGTCCAGCAAGACTTATCCGGACATTGCTAACTCTTTAGACACTGCCGCAACAGGGGTCTCCACACGTAACGTGTGGCACACCCCTAAGGAAAGCGAGGCAGGTACGCATGTCCGAGCAGACCCCGCTCGACCCGGCCGCCGGTGACTCCACCGACCTTCCCGGAGGCGATCCCTTCGGCCTTCCCGAGGGCGACCCCTTCGGACCCCACAACCTTCCCTACGGCGTGTTCTCCCTGGCCGGGGAGGCGGACGGACGACGCAGGGTGGGGGTGCGGCTCGGCTCGTACGTCCTGGACGCGGGCGCCGCGGCCGCCGCACTCGGCTCCCCGTACGTCTCGCTCCTGGCCCGGCCCACGCTGAACCCGCTACTCGCCGCGGGCCGCAGGGCCTGGTCGGACGTGCGGCGCGCCCTGACCGCATGGGTGACGGTGCCGGCCCACCGGGAGGCCGTACGCCCCCTGCTGCACCCCCTCTCCGAAGTCACCCTCCACCTGCCCTTCGAGGTGGCGGACTACGTCGACTTCTACGCTTCCGAGCACCACGCGACCCACCTGGGCAAGATGTTCCGCCCGGACTCGCCGACGCCACTGACCCCCAACTGGAAGCACCTGCCGATCGGTTACCACGGCCGGTCCGGCACGGTGGTCGTGTCCGGGACGGACGTCGTCCGCCCTTCGGGCCAGCGCAAGGCGCCCACAGACGCGGCCCCGGTCTTCGGCCCGTCCGTCCGGCTCGACATCGAGGCGGAGGTCGGCTTCGTAGTCGGCGCCTCCTCCGAGCACGGGGCCCCCGTCCCGCTGGCGGACTTCCGGGAGCACGTCTTCGGACTGACCCTGCTCAACGACTGGTCCGCACGCGACATCCAGGCCTGGGAGTACGTTCCGCTGGGGCCGTTCCTCGGCAAGTCGTTCGCCACGTCGGTCTCCGCGTGGATCACCCCGCTGGAGGCCCTGGACTCGGCTCGCATCGCGCCCCCGGAGCGCACGCACGAGCTCCTGCCCTACCTGGACGACTCCGCGGAGTCCGTGGCGGACGAGCCCGGCGGCTACGACCTGCGCATGTCGGTCACCCTCAACGGCCAGGTCATCTCGGAGCCGCCGTTCTCCACCGTGTACTGGACGGCCGCGCAGCAGCTGGCGCACATGACGGTCAACGGCGCCTCACTGCGCACCGGCGACCTGTACGGCTCGGGCACGGTCAGCGGTCCCGAGGCCGGTCAGTACGGGTCACTGATCGAGATCACCTGGAACGGCCGCGACCCCCTCGAACTCCCCGACGGCAAGCGGACGTTCCTGGAGGACGGCGACGTGGTCACGCTCTCGGCCTGGGCGCCGGGACCCGACGGCACCAAGGTCGGACTCGGCGAGGTGACGGGCCGGATCGCGTCCGCACGCTGAGCCCGACGCCCTTGTACCGGCAACTTGTACCGACCGCTTGACACAAATCCCCGAGTGAGGTGAACTTGTACTCGGCGCTTGATACAAGCGAGCGCTGAGTACAGGTCCGGGCCCGACCACCCGGCACCACTCACTCGGGGGTTCACACATGCACGACACCGGCACGGGCACGGACACACGCACCCGCACCCGCACTCACATCGCCCCACCACTCCCACCCGTCCCTCCAGAGACAGCCGCGCGCGCCCGCGTCGATCTGTACGCCCGCTGGGCGGGGCTGGCCACCGGTGCCGCCGTGGCCTGGGCCGCGGCCTCCCGTGACGACGGCCTGGGCATCGGGATCCTGTACGCCATCCCGGCATTCGGCCTCTGCGCCGTCGCAGGAGTACTGCTCGGCGACGCCCTCACACCTCCACCACGCGGCGCGGTCCGCAGCGCCGACCTCACACCGCGCAGAGCCCGGGACTACGTGCCGCCCCGGACCACCCGCCTGCTCGCCGCCCAGGCGCTCGCACTGATCACCCTCCTCGTCACGGCGGCCGCCATGGCCGCACCGGACGACCAGGGCCGCGCCGGGCGCACCCTCTCCGCCACCTGCCAGGGCATCACGGAGACGGTCGGCCCCTGGCCCGGACTCTTCTACGGCGCACCGGTCCTGGCCTCGCTCGCCATCGGCACGGCCGCGTGCGCGTGGTCCCTGCGCCGCATCACCCGCCGCCCCTCGGAGGAACAGCCGCGCCGCGACCGGGCGTTGGCGATCACCGCGGCCTGGGGTCTGCTGGTCTCCACTCCCCTGCTGGGAACCACGACGTTCGCCGCCGGTGCCCTGCTCGGCCTCGACTGCATGGGCGCGTCCGGGGCGGGCTGGATCCTGATCCCCGTGGCCCTCTCCGCGGCGTCCACCATGACGTGGTCCCTGACCACGATCGCCTCCCCCCGGGCAGGCCGCCGATGACGGGCCCGGCCAGAGGCGCCGCCGTCCGGGTCGACACGACGAGCCCCGTCCCGCCCTACGAACAGATCCGGGCCCAGCTCTCCGCCCTGATCACCACGGGCCGCCTCCCCGAGGGCGAACGCCTCCCGCCCGTCCGCCAGCTCGCCGCCGACCTGGGCCTGGCGGCAGGCACCGTGGCCCGCGCCTACCGCGAGCTGGAATCGGCCTCCCTGATCCACACCCGCCGGGGCGCCGGGACGAGGGTCGCCCCGCTTCCGGCGGGTACCTCCGATCCTGACCCGGCACAACTTGCCGCGCTGGCCCGGCAGTTCGCCACGGCGGCCCGCGCGCTGGGAGCGGACGAAGCGGAGGCCCTCCGGGCGGTGCGGGAGGCGTGGGGCGCGCCCTGACCCCGCCGAACGCGCCCCTGCCGGGGCAAGACCCCGACACTCGTTCACACGTGCGTGGGCACCTTTGAGGGTTCCTCCCCGATACGCTGAACCACCCGGTGAGACTCCTTCCCCAAGCTCTCAACTTCGTTCGAGCAGGGGAGACCCCATGAGGGAGCACTGATGAGCGTCGGTCCGTGCCTTCCCGATCTCGCTGGACCTCACCGAGATCATGCGTGACGTCGAGGAGGCCTAGAGCGCTCGCCGGGCCGGGGGCGCTGAGGCGGCGAAGCTCCCTATGAGGTCCAGTCCGGCTCCTCATCCCCCCAGTCCGGCTCCACCTCATCGCTCACCAGCCGCTCGGCCCCGCCAGAGGGCCCACTCGACGACGGACCGACCGGAGCCGCCTCGCCGACCGCAGGCGACCCGCCCAGGAACTCCGCGACGACTCCGACCACACCCTCGCCGTACGTCGCCCGCTTCTTCTCGCCCACTCCGCTGATGCCCGACAGGTCCGACACGGACGCGGGTCGCAGAGTCGCGATCTCGCGGAGGGTCGCGTCGTGGAAGATCACATACGCGGGGACGCCCTGCTCCTTCGCCTGGGCGGCGCGCCAGGCACGGAGCGCCTCGAAGAGTGGGACCACTTCCTGGGGCAGCTCGGCGACCGCCGCCGCTGACTTCGCCTTGCGCTCGCCCTTGGACGATCGCGCCACCGGAGCCCGCTTCGGCTCCTTGCGCAGCCGCACCTCGCGCTCCCGGCCCAGGACGGAGCTGCTCGTCTCGGTGAGGACCAGCGTGCCGTACTCCCCCTCGACCGCGATCAGGCCCTGTGCCAGCAACTGCCGGATCACACCACGCCACTCGGCCTCCGCCAGCTCCTCGCCGATTCCGAAGACCGAGAGCTGGTCGTGGTCGAACTGGATGATCTTCGCGGTCTTCTTGCCCAGGAGGATGTCGATGATCTGGCCCGCGCCGAACTTCTGACCGCGCTCGCGCTGCAGGCGCACGACCGTGGAGAGCACCTTCTGCGCCGCCACCGTGCCGTCCCAGGTCTCGGGCGGGGTCAGGCACGTGTCGCAGTTGCCGCAGGACTGCGCGGCCGATTCCTGGCCGAAGTAGGTCAGGAGCTGGGCGCGGCGGCACTGGGCGGTCTCGCAGAGCGCCAGCATCGAGTCCAGATGGGAGGAGGCGCGGCGGCGGAACGCCTCGTCGCCCTCGCCGCCCTGGATCAGCTTGCGCTGCTGCACGACGTCCTGGAGGCCATAGGCCATCCACGCCGTGGAGGGCTGGCCGTCGCGGCCCGCGCGACCCGTCTCCTGGTAGTACCCCTCGACCGACTTGGGCAGGTCGAGGTGGGCGACGAAGCGGACGTCCGGCTTGTCGATGCCCATGCCGAAGGCGATCGTGGCGCAGACGACGAGGCCTTCCTCCCGCAGGAAGCGGGACTGGTTCGTCGCGCGCGTGCCGCCGTCCAGACCCGCGTGGTACGGGACGGCCTCGATGCCGTTCTTGCACAGGAACTCGGCGGTCTTCTCGACCGAATTGCGCGACAGGCAGTAGACGATCCCGGCGTCGCCCGCGTGCTCCTCCTTCAGGAAGGCGAGGAGCTGCTTCTTCGGCTCGGCCTTCGGCACGATGCGGTACTGGATGTTGGGCCGGTCGAAGCTCGCCACGAAGTGCTTGGCGTCGGGCATGCCGAGCCGCTGGGTGATCTCCCGGTGCGTGGCATCGGTGGCCGTGGCGGTCAGGGCGATCCGCGGCACGTCCGGCCAGCGCTCCCCGAGGAGCGAGAGCGCGAGATAGTCGGGCCGGAAGTCGTGGCCCCACTGGGCGACGCAGTGCGCCTCGTCGATGGCGAAGACGGAGATCTTGGCCCGGCCGAGAAGGTCCAGGGTCGCGTCCAGGCGCAGCCGCTCCGGCGCCAGATAGAGCACGTCGAGCTCGCCCGCGAGAAGCTCCGCCTCCATCACGCGCCGCTCGTCGAAGTCCTGCGTGGAGTTGATGAACCCGGCGCGCACGCCGAGCGCCCGCAGCGCGTCCACCTGGTCCTGCATCAGCGCGATGAGCGGGGAGATCACGACGCCGGTGCCCGGCCTGACCAGGGCCGGAATCTGATAGCAGAGGGACTTGCCGCCGCCGGTCGGCATGAGGACGACGGCGTCCCCGCCGCCCACCACGTGCTCGATGATCGGTTCCTGCTCGCCGCGGAAGGCTTCATACCCGAAGACGCGGTGGAGCGTGCGCAGGGCGTCGCTCTCCGTCACCGTGCCGGTTGCCGCGCCCGGCGTCGGTACCGACGCCGTCACCTCGCTCATGCCCTTGGTCCCATCCATCGCCCTGTCCCCCGCCGTACGTCCTGCCTCGACCACTGCCTCCACGATAGGGCTCCTCACCGACACCCCGGACAGTTATCCACAGGCCGCCGCCCGGCACCCCTTCTCGGGATGCCGGGCGGCAACGTGTGTTCGAAATGGAAAGGGCTACCGGACGAAGACCCCAGCCTGGTTCGCAAGATCCAGGAAGTACTGCGGGGCCACGCCCAGGACCAGCGTCACCGCGACGCCCACACCGATCGCCGTCATCGTCAGCGGCGAGGGCACGGCGACCGTGGGGCCGTCCGCCTTCGGCTCGCTGAAGAACATCAGGACGATCACTCGGATGTAGAAGAACGCGGCGATCGCCGACGACAGCACACCGACCACGACCAGCGGTCCCGCGCCGCCCTCCGCCGCGGCCTTGAAGACCGCGAACTTTCCGGTGAACCCGGAGGTCAGCGGAATGCCCGCGAAGGCGAGGAGGAAGACCGCGAAGACCGCGGCCACCAGCGGAGACCTCCGGCCGAGCCCCGCCCACTTGGACAGGTGCGTGGCCTCGCCCCCCGCGTCCCGCACCAGCGTGACGACAGCGAAGGCGCCGATGGTCACGAAGGAGTAGGCAGCCAGGTAGAAGAGGACGGAGGAGATGCCGTCCGGGGTGGTGGCGATGACACCGGCGAGGATGAAACCGGCGTGCGCGATGGACGAGTACGCGAGGAGCCGCTTGATGTCGGTCTGCGTGATCGCGATGATCGCGCCGCCCAGCATCGTGATGACCGCGACGCCCCACATGACCGGCCGCCAGTCCCAGCGCAGACCGGGCAGCACCACGTAGAGGAGCCGGAGGAGCGCACCGAACGCGGCCACCTTCGTCGCCGCCGCCATGAAGCCGGTGACGGGCGTCGGGGCGCCCTGGTACACGTCCGGGGTCCACATGTGGAACGGCACCGCGCCCACCTTGAAGAGCAGCCCCATCACCACCATCGCGACGCCGATGAGGAGCAGCGCGTCGTTGCCCATGGTGTCGGCGAGTGCCGGGTCCACGGTCTTGACGTTGCCCTCGACGACGTCCGCGATCGTCGCGTACGACACGGAACCCGCGTACCCGTAGAGGAGCGCGATGCCGAAGAGCGTGAATGCCGAGGCGAACGCGCCGAGCAGGAAGTACTTGACGGCGGATTCCTGCGACATCAGGCGCTTGCGGCGGGCGAGCGCGCACAGCAGGTACAGCGGCAGGGAGAAGACTTCCAGCGCGATGAAGAGCGTCAGGAGGTCGTTGGCCGCGGGGAAGACGAGCATGCCGCCGATGGCGAAGAGCGCCAGCGGGAACACCTCGGTGGTGGCGAACCCGGCCTTGGTGGCGGCCTGTTCGCCCTCACTGCCCGGTACGGCTCCGGCCTGCGCCACGAACGAGTCGACGCGATTGCCGTGCGCCTCCGGGTCGAGGCGCCGCTCCGCGAAGGTGAAGATCACGAAGATGCCCGTGAGCAGGATCGTGCCCTGCAGGAAGAGCGCGGGGCCGTCGACCGCGATGGCGCCCATCGCGGCGATCTGCGCCTTGGTGGTGCCGAAGCCGCGGGCCGCGAGCCCGACCACCGCGGCGAAGGCGGCGGCCAGGGCGACCACGGAGAGGAACAGTTGGGCGTAGTAACGGGTCTTGCGCGGGACGAAGGCTTCGATGAGCACTCCGATGACGGCCGCGCCGATGACGATCAACATCGGCGAGAGCTGCCCATACTCGATATTGGGCGCGTCGATCTTGTCGATCGGATCGGCCGCAGTTGTCCACAGGCTGTGGACGGCTGATGCGCTCACTTGGCCGCCTCCACATCGGGCTGGGGGTCCTTCTTCTGCACGTCGGACATCGTGTGCTCGACCGCCGGGTTCACCAGATCGGTGAGCGGCTTCGGGTAGATGCCGAGGCCGATCAGGAGGGCGATCAGCGGAGCGACGACGACCAGTTCACGCACCCGCAGGTCGGGCATGGCCGAGACCTCCGCCTTCACGGGGCCGGTCATCGTCCGCTGGTAGAGGACGAGCGTGTACAGCGCGGCGAGCACGATGCCGACGGTCGCGATGATGCCGACCACCGGATAGCGGGCGAACGCGCCGACCAGGACCAGGAATTCGCTCACGAACGGCGCGAGCCCGGGAAGCGACAGCGTGGCCAGACCGCCGATCAGGAAGGTGCCTGCGAGCACCGGTGCGACCTTCTGCACTCCTCCGTAGTCCGCGATGAGCCGCGAGCCGCGGCGCGAGATCAGGAACCCGGCCACCAGCATCAGGGCGGCGGTCGAGATGCCGTGATTGACCATGTAGAGCGTCGCGCCGGACTGGCCCTGCGAGGTCATCGCGAAGATGCCGAGGACGATGAAGCCGAAGTGCGAGATCGACGCGTACGCCACCAGGCGCTTGATGTCGCGCTGGCCGACCGCCAGCAGCGCGCCGTAGATGATGCTGATCAGCGCGAGGACGAGGACGACCGGCGTCGCCCAGTCGCTCGCCTCCGGGAAGAGCCCGAGGCAGAACCGCAGCATCGCGAACGTGCCGACCTTGTCGACGACGGCCGTGATCAGTACGGCGACCGGGGCGGTGGACTCCCCCATCGCGTTCGGCAGCCAGGTGTGCAGCGGCCACAGCGGCGCCTTCACCGCGAAGGCGAAGAAGAAGCCGAGGAAGAGCAGCCGCTCCGTGTTGGTCGCCATGTCGAGCGAGCCGTCCGCGCGCGCGGCGGAGATCTCCTGGAGGGAGAAGTTGCCCGCCACTACGTAGAGCCCGATGACGGCGGCCAGCATGATGAGGCCGCCGACGAGGTTGTAGAGGAGGAACTTGACGGCCGCGTACGAGCGTTGGGCCGAGGCGTTCTCGTCCGAGCCCGCGTGGGCACGGTCTCCGAAGCCGCCGATGAGGAAGTACATCGGGATGAGCATGGCTTCGAAGAAGATGTAGAAGAGGAAGACGTCGGTGGCCTCGAAGGAGATGATCACCATCGCCTCGACGGCCAGGATCAGGGCGAAGAAGCCCTGGGTCGGCCGCCAGCGCGACGACTTGGTCTCCAAGGGATCCGCGTCGTGCCAGCCCGCCAGGATGATGAACGGGATCAGGAGCGCGGTGAGCGCGAGGAGCGCGACGGCGATGCCGTCGACCCCGAGCTCGTACCGCACCCCGAACTCCTTGATCCAGGCGTGCGATTCGGTCAGTTGATAGCGGTCGCCGTCGGGGTCGAACCGCACGAGCACGGTAACCGCGAGGCCGAGCGTGGCGAGCGAGACGAGCAGTGCGAGCCACTTGGCGGCGGTCCGCCGGGCGGCCGGAACGGCTGCCGTGGCGATCGCGCCGACCGCGGGCAGGACCGCCGTCGCTGTCAGCAGGGGAAAGGACATCGGTATCAGACCGCCCTCATCAGCAGGGTCGCGGCGATGAGCACCGCAGCGCCGCCGAACATCGAGACCGCGTAGGAGCGGGCGTAGCCGTTCTGCAGTTTGCGCAGCCGTCCGGAGAGGCCGCCGACCGAGGCCGCCGTGCCGTTGACGACGCCGTCGACCAGGGTGTGGTCGACGTAGACCAGGGACCGCGTGAGGTGTTCGCCGCCGCGCACCAGGACGACGTGGTTGAAGTCGTCCTGGAGGAGGTCGCGGCGGGCGGCGCGGGTGAGCACCGAGCCACGCGGGGCGGTGACCGGGACGGGCTTGCGTCCGTACTGCACGTAGGCGAGGGCGACGCCGATGACGAGGACCACCATGGTGGCGCCCGTGACCGTGGTCGCGCTCAGCGGCGAGTCGCCGTGGTCGTGCTGGGTGACCGGCTCCAGCCAGTGCATGAAGCGGTCGCCGATGCTGAAGAAGCCACCCGCGAACACCGACCCGAAGGCAAGCACGATCATCGGGATGGTCATGGACTTCGGCGACTCGTGCGGGTGCGGCTCGTTGCCGTCCGCATCGGGCTGCCAGCGCTTCTCTCCGAAGAAGGTCATGACCATCACGCGCGTCATGTAGTACGCGGTGATGGCCGCGCCCAGGAGCGCCACCGAGCCGAGGATCCAGCCCTCCGTGCCGCCCTTGGCGAACGCCGCCTCGATGATCTTGTCCTTGGAGAAGAAGCCGGACAGACCGGGGAAGCCGATGATCGCGAGATAGCCGAGACCGAAGGTCACGAAGGTGACCGGCATGTACTTCCGGAGGCCGCCGTACTTCCGCATGTCGACCTCGTCGTCCATGCCGTGCATGACCGATCCGGCGCCGAGGAAGAGCCCGGCCTTGAAGAAGCCGTGCGTCACCAGGTGCATGATCGCGAAGACGTAGCCGATGGGGCCGAGGCCCGCGGCCAGGATCATGTACCCGATCTGGGACATCGTCGACCCGGCGAGGGCCTTCTTGATGTCGTCCTTCGCGCAACCGACGATCGCACCGAACAGGAGCGTGACCGCTCCGACGACGGTGACGACGAGCTGTGCGTCCGGTGCGCCGTTGAAGATCGCGCCGGAGCGGACGATCAAGTACACGCCCGCGGTCACCATCGTGGCGGCGTGGATCAGGGCCGAGACCGGGGTCGGGCCCTCCATCGCGTCACCGAGCCAGGACTGCAGCGGCACCTGCGCGGACTTGCCGCACGCCGCGAGCAGCAGCATCAGGCCGATGGCGGTGAGCTTGCCCTCGCTGGTGTCCCCCGTGGCCTCCAGGACGGGCCCGAAGGCGAAGGTCCCGAAGGTGGTGAACATCAGCATGATGGCGATCGAGAGGCCCACGTCGCCGACCCTGTTGACCAGGAAGGCCTTCTTCGCGGCGGTGGCCGCGCTGGGCTTGTGCTGCCAGAAACCGATCAGGAGGTACGAGGCGAGGCCCACGCCCTCCCATCCGACGTACAGGAGCAGGTAGTTGTCGGCGAGGACAAGGAGGAGCATCGCCGCGAGGAACAGGTTCAGGTAGCCGAAGAAGCGGCGGCGCCGCTCGTCGTGCTCCATGTATCCGATCGAGTAGATGTGGATCAGGGTGCCCACACCGGAGATCAGCAGGACGAACGTCATCGACAACTGGTCGAGCTGGAAGGCGACATCCGCCTGGAAGCCCTCCACGGGCACCCAGCTGAACAGGTGCTGCGACAGCGAGCGCTCCTCGGCGCCCTTGCCCAGCATGTCCGAGAAGAGCACCACGGCGATGACGAAGGAGGCGGCCGCCAGCAGCGTGCCGAGCCAGTGGCCCGCGCGGTCCAGTGCCCGCCCGCCGCACAGCAGTACGGCCGCTCCGAGCAGAGGCGCCGCGACGAGCAGCGCAATCAAGTTCTCCACGATTCAGCGACCCCTCAGAGCTTCATCAGGCTGGCGTCGTCGACCGAGGCCGAGTGGCGGGAGCGGAAGAGCGACACGATGATCGCGAGTCCGACCACGACCTCCGCGGCGGCGACGACCATCGTGAAGAACGCGATGATCTGGCCGTCGAGGTTGCCGTGCATCCGGGAGAAGGCCACGAACGCGAGGTTGCAGGCGTTGAGCATGAGCTCGATGCACATGAACACCACGATCGCGTTCCGCCTGATGAGCACGCCGGTCGCGCCGATCGTGAACAACAGCGCCGCGAGGTACAGGTAATTGACGGGGTTCACTTCGACGCCTCCTCGGTCCGCCCGATGTCGCTGCGCCGCAGGTCGGGCCGCTCCAGACGATCGGTGGAGCGCTGCTCAAGAGCCCGCAGGTCGTCCAGCGCCTCGTTCGACACGTCGCGGATCTGGCCGCGCTCACGCAGCGTCTTGTTGACCGTGAGCTCCGACGGGGTGCCGTCGGGGAGCAGGCCCGCGATGTCCACGGCGTTGTGCCGTGCGTACACACCCGGGGCGGGCAGCGGCGGCAGGTGCTTGCCCTCGCGCACACGCTCCTCGGACAGCTCGCGCTGGGTCTTGGCACGCTCCGTGCGCTCGCGGTGGGTGAGCACCATCGCGCCGACCGTCGCCGTGATGAGCAGGGCACCGGTGATCTCGAAGGCGAAGACGTACTTGGTGAAGATGAGCCCCGCGAGGCCCTCCACGTTGCCGCCCGCGTTCGCCTTGCCGAGGCCGTTGAACTCCTTCACCGAGGCGTTGCCGATGCCCGCGAAGAGCAGCACCGCGAAGCCGAGCCCGCAGAGGAGCGCCAGCCAGCGCTGCCCCTTGATGGTCTCCGTCAGGGAGTCGGCGGCGGTGACGCCGACGAGCATGACCACGAAGAGGAAGAGCATCATGATCGCGCCGGTGTAGACGACGATCTGGACGATGCCCAGGAAGTACGCGCCGTTGGCCAGGTAGAACACCGCGAGGATGATCATCGTCCCGGCCAGGCAGAGCGCGCTGTGCACGGCCTTCTTCATGAGGATGGTGCACAGGGCGCCGATCACCGCGACCGTGCCGAGCACCCAGAACTGGAAGGCCTCGCCGGTGGAGGAGGTGGAGTAGGCGGCGAGCTGCGTCATCGGCCGGTCACCTTCTCCGAAGCGGGCTCGCCGTCCCCGAAGTCCGCGGCCGCCTCCTGGGGCGCCTCTCCCTTGGAGAGGGCGACCTGGGGCACCGTGCCCGGCGCGGCCTCGGTCACCAGGCCCCGGTAATAGTCCTGCTCGTCGGTGCCGGGGAAGATGGCGTGCGGCGAGTCGACCATGCCCTCTTCGAGACCGGCGAGCAGCTGCTCCTTGGTGTAGATGAGGTTCTCGCGGCTGCTGTCGGCCAGCTCGAACTGGTTCGTCATCGTCAACGCGCGCGTGGGGCACGCCTCGATGCACAGACCGCACAGGATGCAGCGGGCGTAGTTGATCTGGTAGACGCGGCCGTACCGCTCACCGGGCGAGTACCTCTCCTCGTCCGTGTTGTCCGCGCCCTCCACATAGATGGCGTCCGCGGGACAGGCCCAGGCGCAGAGCTCACAGCCGACGCACTTCTCCAGGCCGTCCGGATGGCGGTTCAGCTGGTGCCTGCCGTGGAAGCGGGGAGCAGTGGTCTTCTGCTGCTCCGGATACTGCTCGGTCAGCCGCTTCTTGAACATGGCCTTGAAGGTCACGCCGAAGCCCGCGACAGGGTTCTGGAACCCCTGGTTCGATTGGTTCGACTCGTGTGACTCCTGGTTCGACTCAGCCATCGGACGCCTCCTTTCCGTCACTTCGGGATCCGTCACTTTGAGTATCCGGGCCACCACTGACAATCAACTCCCGCTCCTGGCGCGAGCGTCGGCGCGGGACGGGTGGCAGGCTCTGGCCTGGCAGCGGCGGCACCGGGAAGCCGCCCGCCATCGGGTCGAAGGCGACCGGCTTCTCCTCCTCCGCGGCGGCTTCCTTCTCGCGCTTGTCGCGGAAGATGTCGACGACGACGGAGAGCAGCAGCAGCGCGATGACCCCGCCGCCGACATAGAGCGCGATCGAGGTGAATTCGTAGTCCTCGTTCCGCATCGCCCTGACCGTGGCGACCAGCATCAGCCAGACGACCGAGACCGGGATCAGGACCTTCCAGCCGAGCTTCATCAGCTGGTCGTAACGGACGCGGGGCAGCGAGCCGCGCAGCCAGATGAAGAAGAACAGCAGCAGCTGGACCTTGATCACGAACCAGAGCATCGGCCACCAGCCGTGGTTCGCGCCCTCCCAGAACGTGCTGATCGGATACGGCGCCCGCCAGCCGCCCAGGAAGAGCGTGGCCGACACCGCAGAGACGGTCACCATGTTGATGTACTCGGCGAGCATGAACATCGCGAACTTGATGGAGGAGTACTCGGTGTTGAAGCCACCGACGAGGTCGCCCTCGGACTCCGGCATGTCGAACGGCGCACGGTTCGTCTCGCCGATCATCGTCACGATGTAGATGATGAAAGAGACGGGCAGCAGCAGTACGTACCAGCGGTCCGCCTGCGCCTCGACGATCGCCGACGTCGACATCGAACCCGAGTAGAGGAAGACGGAGGCGAAGGCCGCGCCCATCGCGATCTCGTACGAGATCATCTGCGCGCAGGAGCGCAGACCGCCGAGGAGCGGGTACGTCGATCCGGAGCTCCAGCCCGCGAGCACGATGCCGTAGATGCCGACGGAGGCGACCGCGAGGATGTAGAGCATCGCGATCGGCAGGTCGGTGAGCTGCATCGTGGTGCGGTGGCCGAAGATCGAGACTTCGTTGCCCGCGGGCCCGAACGGGATCACCGCGATCGCCATGAAGGCCGGGATCGCCGCGATGACCGGAGCAAGGACGTAGACCACCTTGTCCGCGCGCTTGACGATCACGTCTTCCTTGAGCATCAGCTTGACGCCGTCCGCGAGGGACTGCAGCAGGCCCCAGGGACCGTTCCGGTTGGGGCCGATGCGCAGCTGCATCCAGGCGACGACCTTGCGCTCCCACACGATGGCGAGGAGGACCGTCACCATCAGGAACGCGAAGCAGAAGACCGCCTTGAAGGCGACCAGCCACCAGGGGTCACGGCCGAACATGGACAGGTCTTCCGCCGCAAGCGGCACCAGCGTGTGCGTCACGACGTCACCTCCGGGGCCTCAGTGGGCTCCGGCAGGACCGCCGGGCCGATGCGGACGAGGTCGCCGGGGCGGGCGCCGGTGTCCGACGTGACGCCTCCCCCGGTCGAGTTCAGCGGCAGCCAGACCACGCGGTCGGGCATCTCCGTGATCTGGAGCGGGAGTTCGGTCGTCCCTGCCGGTCCGGCGACCGACAGGAGGTCGCCGTCCTGCACGCCCGCCTCCGCCGCGGTGGCAGCGGACACGCGCGCGTGGGCGGCGTGCCGCGTACCGGCCAGCGCTTCGTCGCCGTCCTGCAGACGGCCCTGGTCGAGCAGCAGCCGGTGGCCCGAGAGGACGGCCTCGCCCGCGGCGGGCCGCGGTGGCTGGGTGCCGGTCTCCAGGGGGTCCGTGGCGTGCGGTCCGTCCCAGCCGCCGAGCCGGTCCAGCTCTCGGCGCAGGGTCAGCAGGTCGGGCAGGCCCAGGTGGATGTCCCCGGCGTCGGCGAGCATGTGCAGCACGCGCGCGTCGGTGGGTGCCAGCCTGCGCGTCATCTGGTCCGGCTTCAGCGCGGCGTCGAACATCCGCGCCCTGCCCTCCCAGTTGAGGAAGGTGCCCGGCTTCTCGGCGACGGCGGCGACGGGCAGGACCACGTCGGCCCGGTCCGTGACCTCGCTGGGCCGCAGCTCCAGCGAGACCAGGAAGCCGACCTCGTCAAGCGCCACACGCGCGCGTGCCGGATCCGGCAGGTCGGCGACCTCGACACCCGCCACCAGGAGGGCACCGAGCTCGCCGGTCGCGGCGGCCTCGACGATCTGACCGGTGTCGCGGCCGTGGCGGTGCGGGAGTTCGGCGACGCCCCAGGCGGCCGCGACCTCGTCCCGCGCGCGCGGGTCGGTGGCCGGACGCCCGCCGGGCAGCAGCGACGGCAGTGCGCCCACCTCAACGGCGGCACGCTCCCCGGCCCTGCGCGGGATCCACACCAGCCGGGCGCCGGTCGCGGCGGCGGCCCGCACGGCGGCGGTGAGGGCGCCGGGCACGGCCGCGAGCCGCTCACCGACGACGATGACCGCCCCTTCGGTGCGCAGCGCCTCGGACGCCTCGGTGCCGGGAGCCTCCAGGCCGACGCCCGCCGCGAGCGCGTCCAGCCACTCGGTCTCGGTGCCGGGCGCCGCGGGCAGCAGCGTGCCGCCCGCCTTCTCCAGGCCGCGGGTCGCGAACGGCGCGAGGGAGAAGGTGCGCTGGCCGTGCTTGCGCCAGGCCTTGCGCAGCCTCAAGAAGACGCCGGGCGCCTCCTCCTCGGACTCGAACCCGGCGAGCAGCACGGCGGGCGCCTTCTCCAGGAAGGCGTACGTGACGCCCGTCCCGTCGAGGTCCCGGCCCCGGCCCGCCACCCGGGCCGCGAGGAAGTCGGCCTCCTCGCCGCTGTGCACGCGCGCGCGGAAGTCGATGTCGTTCGTGTCGAGCGCCACGCGCGCGTACTTGCTGTACGCGTAGGCGTCCTCCACGGTGAGGCGGCCGCCGACGAGGACCCCGGCCCGGCCGCGCGCGGCGGCGAGACCGCGGGCCGCGATCTCCAGGGCCTCGGGCCAGCTGGCGGGCTCCAGTTCACCGGTCGAGGCGTCGCGCACCAGAGGTGTCGTCAGCCGGTCGGGGCGCTGCGCGTAACGGAAGCCGAAGCGTCCCTTGTCGCACATCCACTCCTCGTTGACCTCGGGGTCGTCCGCGGCGAGCCGACGCATCACCTTGCCGCGCCGGTGGTCCGTGCGCGTCGCGCAGCCGCCCGCGCAGTGCTCGCACACCGAGGGCGACGACACCAGGTCGAAGGGCCGGGAGCGGAAGCGATACGCCGCCGAGGTCAGCGCGCCGACCGGGCAGATCTGGATCGTGTTCCCGGAGAAGTACGACTCGAAGGGGTCGCCCTCGCCGGTGCCGACCTGCTGGAGAGCGCCGCGCTCGATGAGTTCGATCATCGGGTCGCCCGCGACCTGGTTGCTGAAGCGGGTGCAGCGGGCGCAGAGCACGCACCGCTCGCGGTCGAGCAGCACCTGGGTGGAGATCGGCACCGGCTTCTCGTACGTCCGCTTCTTGCCCTCGAAGCGGGTGTCCGAGTCGCCGACCTGCATCGCCTGGTTCTGCAGCGGGCACTCGCCGCCCTTGTCGCAGACGGGGCAGTCCAGCGGGTGGTTGATGAGCAGCAGCTCCATCACGCCGCGCTGCGACTTCTCGGCGACGGCCGAGGTCAGCTGCGACTTCACGACCATGCCGTCGGTGCACGTGATGGTGCAGGACGCCATCGGCTTGCGCTGGCCCTCCACCTCGACGATGCACTGGCGGCAGGCGCCCGCAGGGTCGAGCAGCGGGTGGTCGCAGAACCGCGGGATCTCGATGCCGAGCAGCTCGGCGGCCCGGATGACCAACGTCCCCTTGGGGACGCTGATCTCGATGCCGTCGATGGTCAGCGAGACGAGATCCGCCGGCGGAACCGCCGCCTCCCCGCCCCCGGAGGGAGCGTTGTTGGTGGTCACTGTCATGCGTTCACCTGCGCGCTTTCAGCGGGCCTGTCGGCCCAGAGAGTCGACTTGGCCGGGTCGAAGGGGCAGCCCTTGCCGGTGATGTGCTGCTCGTACTCCGCACGGAAGTACTTCAGCGAGGAGAAGATCGGCGAGGCCGCGCCGTCACCCAGGGCGCAGAAGGACTTGCCGTTGATGTTGTCGGCGATGTCGTTCAGCTTGTCCAGGTCGGACATGACGCCCTTGCCGGCCTCGATGTCCCGGAGCAACTGCACCAGCCAGTACGTTCCTTCGCGGCAGGGCGTGCACTTGCCGCAGGACTCGTGCGCGTAGAACTCGGTCCAACGGGTCACGGCCCGCACGACGCACGTCGTCTCGTCGAAGCACTGCAGCGCCTTCGTGCCGAGCATCGATCCGGCGGCGCCGACGCCCTCGTAGTCGAGGGGGACGTCGAGGTGCTCGTCGGTGAACATCGGCGTCGAGGAGCCGCCCGGTGTCCAGAACTTGAGCCGGTGTCCGGCGCGCATGCCGCCGCTCATGTCGAGCAGCTGGCGCAGGGTGATGCCGAGCGGCCCCTCGTACTGACCGGGGTTGGTGACGTGCCCGCTCAGCGAATAGAGGGTGAAGCCGGGCGACTTCTCGCTGCCCATCGACTTGAACCAGTCTTTCCCCCGATTCAGGATCGCGGGAACGGACGCGATGGACTCGACGTTATTGACGACAGTGGGGCATGCGTAGAGGCCCGCGACGGCAGGGAAGGGGGGACGCAGTCGCGGTTGGCCGCGGCGGCCTTCGAGCGAGTCGAGCAGTGCGGTCTCTTCACCACAGATGTACGCGCCCGCGCCCGCGTGCACGGTGAGTTCGAGATCGAGCCCGCTGCCCAGCACGTTCTTCCCGAGGTAGCCCGCCGCATAGGCCTCGCGGACCGCCTCGTGCAACCTGCGCAGTACGGGGACGACTTCACCCCGCAGATAGATGAAGGCATGCGACGACCTGATCGCATGGCAGGCGATCACGATCCCCTCGATGAGGGAATGCGGGTTCGCGAAGAGGAGCGGGATGTCCTTGCAGGTCCCCGGCTCCGATTCGTCGGCGTTGACCACTAGATAGTGCGGCTTGCCGTCTCCCTGCGGAATGAACTGCCACTTCATTCCGGTGGGGAATCCCGCGCCGCCCCTGCCCCGCAGCCCGGAGTCCTTCACGTACGCGATGACGTCGTCCGGGGCCATGGCGAGCGCCTTGCGCAGGCCTTCGTACCCCTCGTGCCGTCGGTAGGTGTCCAGCGTCCAGGACTTCTCCTCGTCCCAGAACGCCGAAAGCACGGGTGCCAGCAGCTTCTCGGGGCTGGTCTCGTTGTCGATCTCGGCTGCCAAGGTCATCACTCCCCCTCCTCGGCGGTCGGCCCCGCCGGGTGCGCCGGGTCGGACGCCGAGGTCTGCTGCGGCGCGTCGTGCGAGCTGAGGTGCTCGGCGGGGGCCTCGTCCTGAGGGCCTCCCGTGCGCGGGTGGACCACGCGCGGCTGCGGCTCCTCGCCCTTGGCCAGGCGCAGTCCGATCAGCGATGCGGGGCCCGCGCCGCCGCTCGCCTCGACGGCGCCGGGCCGCTCGTCCGGGAAGCCCGCCAGGATCCGGGCCGTCTCCTTGTACGTGCACAAGGGCGCCCCGCGGGTGGGCCGTACGACCTTGCCGTCGCGCAGGTCGTCGACGAGCCGCTTGGCGGACTCCGGGGTCTGGTTGTCGAAGAACTCCCAGTTGACCATCACCACGGGGGCGAAGTCGCAGGCGGCGTTGCACTCGATGTGCTCAAGGGTGATCTTGCCGTCCCCGGTCGTCTCGTCGTTGCCGACGGCCAGGTGCTCCTTGAGTTCGTCGAAGATCGCGTCGCCGCCCATGACCGCGCACAGCGTGTTGGTGCAGACGCCGACCTGGTAGTCACCGGACGGCTTGCGCCGGTACATGGTGTAGAAGGTCGCGACGGCCGTGACCTCTGCCGTGGTCAGGCCCAGCATCTCGGCGCAGAACCGCATGCCCGTGCGCGTGACGTGGCCCTCCTCGGACTGCACCAGGTGCAGCAGCGGGAGGAGGGCGGACCGGGAGTCCGGGTAGCGCGCGATGACGTCCTTGGCATCCACCTCAAGGCGGGCCCGCACGTCGGCCGGGTAGTCGGGGGCGGGGAGTTGGGGCATGCCCAGGCTGACGCCCGCGCCCTGCTCCGAAGGGGTGGTGGTCACCGGTCGACGCCTCCCATCACGGGGTCGATGGACGCGACGGCGACGATGACGTCGGCGACCTGGCCGCCCTCGCACATCGCCGCCATGGCCTGCAGGTTGGTGAAGGACGGGTCGCGGAAGTGGACCCGGTAGGGGCGGGTGCCCCCGTCGGACACGACGTGCACGCCGAGCTCGCCCTTGGGCGACTCGACCGCTGTGTACGTCTGCCCGGGCGGGACCCGGAATCCCTCGGTCACCAGCTTGAAGTGGTGGATGAGGGACTCCATGGAGGTGCCCATGATCTTCTTGATGTGGTCGAGCGAGTTGCCGAGGCCGTCCGGGCCGAGGGCCAGTTGGGCGGGCCAGGCGATCTTCTTGTCCTCGACCATGACCGGTCCGGGGGCGAGCCGGTCGATGCACTGCTCGACGATGCGCAGCGACTGCCGCATCTCCTCCAGGCGGATCAGGAAGCGTCCGTAGGAGTCGCAGGTGTCGGCGGTCGGGATGTCGAACTCGTAGTTCTCGTACCCGCAGTAGGGCTGGGACTTGCGCAGGTCGTGCGGGAGGCCCGCCGAGCGCAGGACCGGTCCGGTGGCGCCGAGGGCCATGCAGCCCGCGAGGTCGAGATAGCCGACGTCCTGCATGCGGGCCTTGAAGATGGGGTTCCCGGTGGCGAGCTTGTCGTACTCCGGGATGTTCTTCTTCATCGTCTTCACGAACTCGCGCAGCTGGTCCACCGTGCCGGGCGGCAGGTCCTGGGCGAGGCCGCCTGGCCGGACGTACGCGTGGTTCATCCGCAGGCCGGTGATGAGCTCGAAGACATCGAGAACGAGTTCACGATCCCGGAATCCGTAGATCATGATCGTGGTCGCGCCGAGTTCCATGCCGCCGGTGGCGATGCACACCAGGTGCGAGGAGAGGCGGTTGAGCTCCATGAGGAGCACACGGATGACCGAGGCGCGGTCCGGGATCTGGTCCTCGATGCCGAGGAGCTTCTCGACCCCGAGGCAGTACGCCGTCTCGTTGAAGAACGGCGTCAGGTAGTCCATGCGCGTGACGAACGTCGTGCCCTGCGTCCACGTGCGGTATTCGAGGTTCTTCTCGATGCCGGTGTGCAGATAGCCGATGCCGCAGCGGGCCTCGGAGACGGTCTCGCCCTCAATCTCCAGGATGAGCCGGAGCACACCGTGCGTGGACGGGTGCTGGGGGCCCATGTTGACGATGATGCGCTCGTCGTCGGCCTTGGCCGCGGACTGGACGACCTCGTCCCAGTCGCCGCCGGTGACCGTATATACAGTCCCCTCGGTCGTCTCGCGGGGGGAAGCGTGGGATGTTCCCTGAGTGGCAGACATCAGCTGTACGACCTCCGCTGGTCCGGAGCCGGGATCTGGGCGCCCTTGTATTCGACGGGGATGCCGCCGAGGGGGTAGTCCTTGCGCTGCGGGAAGCCCTGCCAGTCGTCCGGCATCATGATCCGCGTGAGCGCCGGGTGGCCGTCGAAGATCAGGCCGAAGAAGTCGTACGCCTCGCGCTCGTGCCAGTCGTTGGTCGGATAGACCGGGACCAGTGAGGGCAGGTGCGGATCGGCTTCGGGGACGCCGACTTCGAGCCGGATCAGCCGGTTGTGGGTGATCGAGCGCAGGTGGTAGACGGCGTGCAGCTCGCGGCCCTTGTCGCCGGGAAGGTGCACCCCGCTCACGCCCGTGCAGAGCTCGAAGCGCAGGGCCGGGTCGTCGCGCAGGGTCCGGGCCACGCGGACGAGGTGCTCGCGCTCGATGTGGAAGGTGATCTCGTCGCGGTCGACGACCGTCTTGTCGATGGCGTTCTCCGGGACGAGGCCCTGCTCCTCCAGGGCCCCTTCCAGCTCGTCCGCGGTCTCGTCGAACCAGCCGCCGTAGGGGCGCGAGGAAGCGCCGGGCAGGGTGACGGTCCGCACGAGCCCGCCGTAGCCGGACGTGTCGCCGCCGTTGTTGGCGCCGAACATGCCCTTGCGTACGCCGATGACCTCGCCGGCCTCGTCGCGCGGCGCCGGTACGCCGTTGCCGTTCAGGTGCTCGTCGTGCGCGTCGCTCACCGCAGCAGCCCCTTCATCTCAATGGTGGGGAGCGCCTTGAGGGCCGCCTCCTCCGCCTCACGGGCGGCTTCTTCCGCGTTCACGCCGAGCTTGGTGTTCTGGATCTTCTGATGGAGCTTGAGAATCGCGTCCAACAGCATCTCGGGGCGTGGCGGGCAGCCGGGCAAATAGATGTCAACCGGGACGACATGGTCCACGCCCTGCACAATCGCGTAATTGTTGAACATTCCACCCGATGACGCGCAAACCCCCATGGAAATGACCCACTTGGGATTCGGCATCTGGTCATAGACCTGCCGCAGCACCGGCGCCATCTTCTGGCTCACCCGGCCCGCCACGATCATCAGGTCGGCCTGGCGCGGCGAGCCACGGAAGACCTCCATGCCGAAGCGCGCCATGTCATAGCGCCCGGCACCGGTCGTCATCATCTCGATGGCGCAGCAGGCGAGACCGAACGTGGCGGGGAAGACGGACGACTTCCGCATCCATCCCGCGGCCTGCTCGACGGTGGTCAGCAGAAATCCGCTCGGCAGCTTCTCTTCGATTCCCATGCTCTTTGACCCCTCAGACCCTTAGTCCCATTCCAGGCCGCCGCGTCGCCATACGTACGCGTACGCAACGAAGACGGTGAGCACGAAGAGCAGCATCTCCACGAGCCCGAAAATCCCCAGCGCGTCGAAAGTGACGGCCCAGGGATAGAGGAAGACGATCTCGATGTCGAAGACGATGAAGAGCATCGCCGTCAGGTAGTACTTGATGGGGAATCGCCCGCCGCCTGCCGGCGTCGGCGTCGGCTCGATGCCGCACTCATAGGCCTCTAGCTTTGCGCGGTTGTACCGCTTTGGACCGATAAGCGTGGCCATGACCACGGAGAAGATCGCAAAGCCTGCCCCGAGGGCTCCCAGCACGAGGATGGGCGCATAGGCGTTCACGCTCCTCGCTCCTCTCAGTCGGCACTGACTGTTGGCGGTTGCGTCGGACCGCTCCCTGATTCCCATCGAAGATCGCTTACATGTGAAGCAGGTCACAAGCCCAACTGCCCCGCATCCTATGCCCGGCGGTCTGTGATCTGCGACACGGGGTACGACAACGGCTTTGTGATCTCCACCACCTGACGAAGGATCATGAAGTCGGATGAGCGGTGATCTTCATACGCGAAGCGCCTGAGTGATCACTAGAGGTGACATCTCAGCGCGTCATTGCTGGTCGAGAGCGTGCCGCTCTATCAAGCGGTGGCGTCTGCAAGCAAATTGGCGCTGGACGGGATCGCTTGATAGAGGACCCGCGTTCACACTTTGGCGGCACAGGTGTGGACGGATGTGGACGCGTGCGCCGATTCACTAGCGCCGGGACTCCGTAGCCGACCCTCACGGCCGACTCTCACGACCGACCCTCATCACCGACCCCCGCGAGCGATCTCCACGACCTCCCGTCGGCGACCCGTCCGTCCGCGGGGACCCACCCGGCTCACCCCTCGGGCCGGTTCGGGCCGGTGTCGAAAACTGCGGGAGATCTCAGGGATGTCTCAGCGAGATCTCAGGGAGACCCCCAGGAGGCCGCACTGTGACCTGCACCACACGGCCAACTTCCCCGAATAAGCCGGGCTTGGCCAACGGACTCAACGGGTGGTAGACCGAGGGCAATTCGGGCGTATCGCAGAAAACCCATGATCACAGGCGTGATCAGCCCTGTCCGCATTGCCCGTTACGGCGTCAATAAAGAGCGACACGCCCGGGATTCAGGCGCGGAATCCGCAACTGTGGCGCAGCACACGTTTCTTGAAGGGAACCCTGAGTCCCTGATAGCGGTTGGTCTCATGTCCCACACCGCTCACATACCCAGCCACCGGAAGCCCCGTCGCAGCGCCTCGAAGATTGCCCTGCGTGCCGGAGTTGCCGGTGGCGTCCTCAGCACCCTGGCAGTGGCCGCGGCCGCCGGTACGGCTAACGCGGCCGAGCCGGTGTCCGAGACCATCGAGATGCCCACGCTCTCCACCGATCTGTCCGCACAGATCGCGCAGTCGGCCGACGCCACCCAACAGGCCGCCGACTCCTACGAGTCGCGCGCCGAGCAGGACGCGGCCGCCTCCAAGGCCGCCAAGCAGGCCAAGGCGGACCTCGCGAAGGCCGAGAAGAAGGCCGAGGCCGAGCGCAAGGCCGAGGCCGCCGCGAAGAAGAAGGCGGAGGAGGAGCGCGCCTCGCGTTCCGCCGAGCGCACGGACCTCTCCACGCAGTCCGGTGGCGGTTCCACGAGCGCCTCCGACTCGGTCGCCCCGGCCAGCGGCAGCGTCGGCTCGGTCATCAGCTTCCTCAAGGCGCAGCTCGGCGACGCCTACGTGATGGGCGCCTCGGGCCCGAACGCCTGGGACTGCTCCAGCCTCGTGCAGGCCGCGTTCAAGCAGGCGGGCGTGGACCTTCCGCGCGTCTCGCAGGACCAGTCGACGATGGGCACCGAGGTCGGCACCTCGAACCTGCAGGTCGGCGACATCCTCTACTGGGGTGGCAAGGGCTCCGCCTACCACGTCGGTGTGTACATCGGTAACGGCCAGTACCTGGACGCCGCCAACCCCGGCAAGGGCGTTGTCATCCAGGACCTGTCCGGTTACCCGGCCTCGGGTGCCGTGCGCGTCCTCTGACGGCCCCTTAGAGCTACGACCAAGGGCCGGAACCCCCCTGGAGGGGTTCCGGCCCTTGGTGCGCCCTGAGAGGGCTTCTCAGGCGTTCCTCACGCCTTCGTCACGTCTTCCTCACGCGTTCTTCGGCTTCAGCTCCGCCATCTCGGACCAACCGCTGCCCTCGATCTCGGTGTTCACGATCTGCGGAACGGTCGCGATGAGCTCGCCCATCGTCTCCATGGCGGCCTTGAAGTGGTCGGAGCCGACGTGCGCGGCGCCCGCGTCCCCGTCGGCGAAGGCCTCCAGGAGCACGAACTGGTTCGGGTCCTCCACGGAGCGGGACCACTCGAAGAAGACGTTGCCCGGCTCCGCGCGCGTGGCGGTGGTGAATG
Source organism: Streptomyces sp. NPDC042371 (assembly GCF_056437465.1). Classification (NCBI taxonomy): domain Bacteria; kingdom Bacillati; phylum Actinomycetota; class Actinomycetes; order Kitasatosporales; family Streptomycetaceae; genus Streptomyces; species Streptomyces sp. NPDC042371. The sequence goes on from NZ_JBWKAP010000002.1 coordinate 855,190, forward strand.
CGGCGGTCCGCTCGATCCAGCTGTCGCTGTGCTCGGGGCGGACGGTGAACTTCACGGCGATGAAAATCATCCGACCAGCGTGCCTTGTGCCCGACGGATGGGGCAAATCGGGCTACTGGGGCTCTGACCTGGGCCTGGAGGGCGCCGCGGGACTCCCCGCGGCGCCCGGGGCTCACGCCTTCGGGGCCACCTTGCTCAGGCCGTTGATGATGCGGTCCATCGCGTCGCCGCCCATCGGGTCCGTCAGGTTCGCCAGCATCTTCAGGGTGAACCGCATCAGGACCGGGTGGGTCAGGCCGCGCTGGGTCGCGATCTTCATGACCTTCGGGTTGCCGATGAGCTTCACGAAGGCACGGCCCAGCGTGTAGTAGCCGCCGTAGACCTCCTTGAGCGTCTGCGGGTAGTTCTGCAGGGCCAGTTCGCGCTGGGCGGGGGTGGCACGCGCGTGTGCCTGCGCGATGACGTCCGCCGCGATCTGGCCGGATTCCATGGCGTACGCGATGCCCTCGCCGTTGAAGGGGTTCACCAGGCCGCCCGCGTCGCCGACGAGCAGCAGGCCCTTCGTGTAGTGCGGCTGACGGTTGAAGGCCATCGGCAGGGCGGCGCCGCGGATCGGCGTCGTCATGTTCTCCGGGGTGTAGCCCCAGTCCTCCGGCATCGAGGCGCACCAGGCCTTGAGGACCTCGCGCCAGTCCAGCTCGCGGAACGACTTGGACGAGTTGAGGATGCCGAGGCCGACGTTGGACGTGCCGTCGCCCATGCCGAAGACCCAGCCGTAGCCCGGCAGGAGGCGGTCCTCGCCGGGTCCGCGGCGGTCCCACAGCTCCAGCCAGGACTCCAGGTAGTCGTCGTCGTGGCGGGGCGAGGTGAAGTACGTGCGGACCGCGACGCCCATCGGGCGGTCCTCGCGGCGGTGCAGGCCCATGGCGAGCGAGATCCGCGAGGAGTTGCCGTCGGCCGCGACGACGAGCGGGGCGTGGAAGGTGACCGGGGTCTTCTCCTCGCCCATCTTGGCGTGCACGCCGGTGATGCGGCCGGTCCGGTCGTCGATGATGGGCTCACCGACATTGGCCCGCTCGTACAGGCGGGCGCCCGCCTTCTGCGCCTGTCGGGCGAGCTGCTCGTCGAAGTCGTCGCGCTTCCGCACGAGACCGTAGTCGGGGTAAGAGGCGAGTTCCGGCCAGTCCAGCTGGAGCCGCACACCGCCGCCGATGATGCGCAGGCCCTTGTTCCGCAGCCAACCCGCCTCTTCGGAGATGTCGATTCCCATGGAGACCAGCTGCTTGGTGGCGCGGGGCGTGAGCCCGTCACCGCACACCTTTTCCCGCGGAAACGCGGTCTTCTCAAGGAGGAGTACGTCGAGGCCGGCCTTCGCCAGGTAGTACGCCGTCGTCGAACCGGCGGGGCCGGCCCCGACGACAATTACGTCCGCGGTGTGTTCGGAGAGCGGCTCGGTCACGGCGGGTTCTCCCCAAGGCTCGAAATCTGTGTGCCGACCGGCACGGGATATGGGCAGTCTATGAGGCGGTACTGATCAGCCAGCCGAAGGGCCACACGTGACCGAGCAGACCGAGACCCTGCCCGCGCTGCACCTCCCCGCCGTGCAGCTGCGCGTCCCCACCCACGAGGACGCCTTTGCCTGGCACCGGCTCTTCGACGACCCCGAGGTCATGGAGTTCTTCGGCGGCTCGTCGGCGGAGCTCTCCATGTACGAGGAGCTGACCGCCCGGCAGCGCAGACACGACGCCGAACTGGGCTACTGCCTGTGGACCTTGCTCGACCCGGCCGGTGAGCCGATCGGTTTCACCGGCGCCCAGCCCTGGCCCAGGCCCTGGGGCCCGGTGGGCGAGATCGAGATCGGCTGGCGGCTCGCCCGTGCCGCCTGGGGCAAGGGGTACGCGTCCGCGGCCGCGGAGGCGACGGTCGAGCGGCTGCGCGCGGCGGGGGTGCCGAGCGTGGTGGCGATGGTCATCTCCGACAACGAGCGGTCCATCGCGGTGACGCGGCGGCTCGGCATGGAGCTCGTCGAGTCGTTCACCACTCCCCCGCGGGTACCCGGCGACGAGTCGTCGCGGCGCACGGCCCACTGCTTCCGGCTCACTCTTTAGAGAGCCTGCAGCAAGGCTCCGGGCGTGTCTCGGAGCCTTGCGGCGGGCCGCGGCCGTCGGTGCGTTGGCCTGTCGGTCTGTCGGTCTGTCGGTCTGTCGGTCTGTCGGTCTGTCGGTCTGTCGGTCTGTCGGTCTGCCGATCCGTCAGTCCGTGAGGCGCCAGGTGTCCAGTGCGGTCGCGTGCGTCTTCGCGCCCTCGCCCGTCGGCCAGAAGTCCTCGCGCCAGGAGAGCTGGATCGCGTACTCCGTGCCGTTCTCCGCGACGTAGCTCTGGTTGATGGCGTGGATCGTCCGGCCCGCGTCGTCCGTGTACGTGTACTCCCAGATCGCCCCGTCCTGCCCCTGGAAGGTGTTCTCCTCCATCCGGATGCGGTCGTAGTCGGACTTGTCGGGCGCCTTCTTGGTGTGCTTCTCGATGTTCCGGAAGTTCTCGTACGAGGTGTAGGGCGCGTCCGCGACGACGCCGACGAGGAACTCCTCACGCCCGGTCGACCCGGCATAGGTGATCTGTCCGGGGCGCTCGGGGTTGACGGACTGGCGGGTCCATCCCTCGGGCACCGCGAAGGAGAAGCCCTCGGGGTCCGTGATCCGTTCGGTGCCCTCGGGGACCTTCGACTCGCCGGTCGTACCGGCGTCCGTGCTGTCGCCGGGCTCCGGGCTCTGCGACACCGACGGGCTCGGGGCACCGTTCGGGTCCGCGCTCGGGTTCCTGCTCGGCTCGTCGGTCCGGCTGACCGCGGGCTTGTCGTCCTTGCCCGCCCCGCCCGCCTTGTCGTCGCCCCGGTCCTTCCAGAGCAGCGCCCCGGCGGTGGCACCACCGCCGACGACGAGGGCGACGGCAATGGTGACCACCCAGACGGTGGCCCGGCCGCGCGGCTTGGGGGCGACGGGGGGCTGGGGGCCCGGGTGGGTGGGGTGCGTGGGCTGCGTGGGCTGCGTGGGCTGCGTGGGGTAGGCGTACGAAGGGGTCGAGGCGGGGAGTGCCGGGGCGGTCGGTGGCGTCTGGGGCGTGGCGAGCGGTGCGTACGGGGGAAGCGCGGGGGCCGTGGCTCCCTGGCCTGTCATCTGGAGGAGGTACGGGCCCAGGAACGCCGCCGGGAAGATCCACAGCAGCCCGAACAGCAGCACCTCCGGGACGCTCAGGCCCGTCTCCACGCTGCCGCCGCCGCTGCTGCTCGACCCGCCGAAGCCCGAGCCGCTGTCGAAGGCCTGCCCCGACACCTCGACGCCGATACCGCTGAACCCGGCGAGCAGTAGCACGAACCCGAAGAAGACACCCGCGGCGAGGAGCTGCTCGCCGCGGCCGACGCAGCGTCGCGCGGCGAGCACGCCGAGAGTCAGCGCGCAGACGAGACCGAGTGCCAACGCACCCACGATCGCCCAGTCGTTGGTGACGTCACCGAGTTCGGCGAGGCCGAACGACCCGCTCTGGCGCCCGCTCCCGTACATCGAGCTGCTGCCGTGCGCCGAGGCCTCCGCGCCCGCGCCCCAGCCGATGCCGAGCGCCGTCACCGCGAGGTTCGGCAGGACGAGCAGTGCGATCAGGAGCGGTGAGATGTCGGAGTCGTCGAGGTCGGTGAGCTCGGCCAGGTCGTCCACCTGGGCGAGGCTGATGAAGGCGACGAGCGAGCAGAGTACGAGTACGACGACGAGGGCCCGCACCGCCGTGCCGGTCGCCCGGATGAGGGACTGTGCTCCCGGCCGCGCGGTCATGTTCGCCGCCCAGGCCGACGTGTCCACGCGGTGCAACACCCCGTAGGACACGGCGAGTCCGAGCACCAGCGCGCCCAGCGCGGCGAGCACCGGGGACGACGACAGCTCCACGCCCTCGATCTCGGGCTGCGCGAAGAGTGCGAGCGCGAGGACGCCGACGGTTACCAACAGCGCGACGCGCACGGCCGCTTCGAGCCCTGCCGTGCCGCTGCCCTGGCCCGCGCCCCGGGCCACGAGGCGGTTCCTGAGCACGCGTACGCCGATGAAGAGAGCCACGAGCCACAGTGCGGTCATGGTGAGCGGGACCATGTGGAGGGAGGCGGTGCCTTCGGCCACGGCTCCCGTGGAGTCCGAACCCGTGCCCGAGCCCATGCCCGAGCCAAGGCCCAGGCCGTCGGCGCCGGATCCGCCGGACACCGAGTCGCCGAAGTCCGGGCGCTCCTCCCGGCCGGTGAACTCGAAGCCTCCGCCGACCGATTGGAGCAGGAACGCGAGGGCGATGCGGAGCCGGTCGGTGAAGCCGAAGACGGCGTCGTCGTCCTGCCCGTACGCAGGGGTCGCCAGCGCGGTGGCCCCGGCCAGCAGCAGGACGACGGGCCAGAGCGCGGCCTGCACGGATCCGGCCCAGTCCCCACGGAACGTACGGCCGAAGAAGGCGCCGACGGGTGAGGGGGTGGTGGAGGGCGGGGGTGAGTTGGGGGGCGGGGGCGGAGGCGGGCTCTGTGGGGCGGGCGGGGTTTCCTCCGCGGGCGGGGTTCCCTCCGCGGCCGGGGTCTCCTCCGTCGGCGCCGGAAGGCGTTCACGCCCGCACTTCATGCAGAAGCGGGCCTCATCAGGGCTGGGCGCCCCACAGTGTGGGCAGTACGACGCCATCAAGACGCTCCGGGGACTCAGGAGTTCAGCAAGGAAGCGGACCGGCCCATAAGCGCCGCGTAAGTAAACGGCAGGGTCGTATCAACGGACACATCTTGCCCGGTGGCCGGTTCCCTTGGGCCCGCAGAACCCGAGTCTCAACTGGAGCGTTACGAATCAGCTCTGCTTGAAGCCGCGGTGCAGCGCCACGATGCCGCCCGTCAGGTTCCGCCAGGCCACCTTCGACCAGCCCGCTTCCTTCAGCAGACCGGCGAGCGCGGGCTGGTCGGGCCAGGTGCGGATCGACTCGGCGAGATAGACGTACGCGTCCGGGTTCGAGGAGACCGCTCGCGCGACCGGCGGCAGCGCGCGCATCAGGTACTCCTCGTACACCGTGCGGAACGGACCCCACGTCGCGTGCGAGAACTCGCAGATCACGACCCGGCCGCCGGGCTTCGTCACGCGGTACAGCTCGCGCAGGGCGGCGCCCGTGTCCTGGATGTTGCGCAGGCCGAAGGAGATCGTGACGGCGTCGAAGACGTCGTCCTTGAACGGCAGCTTCATGCCGTCGCCCGCGGTGAACGGCATCCACGGGTGGCGCTGCTTGCCGACCTGCAGCATGCCGAGGGAGAAGTCGCAGGGCACGACGTACGCACCGGCCTGGGCGAAGGGCTGGGAGGACGTGGCGGTGCCTGCGGCGAGGTCGAGGACCTTCTGCGCGGGGCGGGCGTCCACCGCCTTCGCGACCTCCTTGCGCCAGAGGCGGGCCTGGCCGAGGGAGAGCACGTCGTTGGTGAGGTCGTAGCGTTCCGCCACGTCGTCGAACATCGTGGCGACTTCGTGCGGCTGCTTGTCCAAGGAGGCTCGGGTCACCCGGCCATTGTGTCAGGCCGGTCTTCTCTCTTGACGAAGGGCTCTTTCGCCTGCGGCGGGCTTCGTCGCCGACTCGTCTGCCGCGTATGGCCTCTGGCGGGTGCGGGTTGGTTGTGGTTGCTCGCGCAGTTCCCCGCGCCCCTGAACAGTCGCCTGCGGCGGGCTTCGTCGCCGACTCGTCTGCCACGTATGGCCTCTGGCGGGTGCGGGGCGGTTTGTGGTTGCTCGCGCAGTTCCCCGCGCCCCTTAAGACACAAGACCCCCGTCAGACGCAGAAGGCCACGCCTCCGGGGGGAGCGGTCACGCTCAGCGGGACCTGTACACCAACCTGCCGCCCACCACCGTTGCCACGCACGTCGACGCGCCACGGCGTACCAGGTCCTGGCGGGTGGGGACGTCGAAGATGGCGAAGCGGGCCGGGGTGGACTTGGTGAGGGGTGGGAGGAGGGTCAGGGGGGTTGGGGAGAGGGATGGGGGGCCGGGGAGGCGTGGGGGGCGTTGGCCTACTGCCAGGCCTGCTCTGCGGACCGCGTCCACCACGGGGCGGGCCCGGAGTTCGCCCGCCACGGCCACCGTGCCGTGTGCCAGGAGGCGCTGGACGCCGCGGCGGGCGCTCGCGCCGAGGCGGGAGGGGTCGGTGCCGAAGATCGCGCGGGCGCGCTCACCGCCGATGGGCTCCGTGCCGAGGCTGTCGGCCTCGCGCGGGTCGGGGTGGTACGTCGCCTCAAGGAGTTCGGGGCCGTACGGGTTGAGGAGGCCCGGCGTGAGGATGCCGGGCCACCGGCGGACGCGGACGCCGGGATGCGCCGCGGCCAGGTCGTCGAAAGGACCGACCGCCGCGACGCTCGCGCCGTCCACCAGAACCGCCGCCTCCGGAGAGCTCTCCGCGACGTGAAGTGTCAGCAAGGCAGGCTCGGCCGCGCTCAGTTGGAGGCGAGGAGCTTGAGCTCAGGGTGAGCCGTGCCGCCCTCGATCGCCGTGGAGGAGATGTGCGAGGCGACGCGGTCGTCGACCGGGTCGTTCGCCGGGTCGTCGTGCACGACGAGGTGCTCGTACGTCGTGGCGCGCTGCGCCGGGACGCGGTCCGCCGTGCGGATCATCTCGATCATCTCGCGGAGGTTGTTGCGGTGCTTGGCGCCGGCCGAGGAGACGACGTTCTCCTCCAGCATCACCGAGCCCAGGTCGTCCGCCCCGTAGTGGAGCGTCAGCTGGCCCGCCTCCTTGCCCGTCGTCAGCCAGGAGCCCTGGATGTGCGCGATGTTGTCGAGGAAGATCCGGGAGATCGCGATCATGCGGATGTACTCGAAGATCGTCGCCTGCGTACGGCCCTTGAGGTGGTTGTTCTCGGGCTGGTACGTGTACGGGATGAACGCGCGGAAGCCGCCCGTGCGGTCCTGCACGTCGCGGATCATCCGGAGGTGCTCGATGCGCTCGGCGTTCGTCTCGCCCGTGCCCATGAGCATCGTGGACGTGGACTCCACGCCCAGGTTGTGGGAGATCTCCATGATCTCCAGCCAGCGCTCGCCGGACTCCTTGAGGGGGGCGATGGCCTTGCGGGGGCGGGCGGGGAGCAGCTCGGCGCCCGCGCCCGCGAAGGAGTCGAGACCCGCAGCGTTGATGCGCTGGATCGCCTCCTCGACGGAGACCTTCGAGATGCGGGCCATGTGCTCGACCTCGGACGCGCCGAGGGAGTGGATGACCAGCTGCGGGAAGTCCTTCTTGATCGCCGCGAAGTGCTTCTCGTAGTACTCGACGCCGTAGTCCGGGTGGTGTCCGCCCTGGAACATGATCTGGGTGCCGCCCAGCTCGACGGTCTCCGCGCAGCGGCGCAGGATGTCGTCGAGGTCGCGGCTCCAGCCCTTCTTCGTGTCCTTCGGAGCGGCGTAGAAGGCGCAGAACTTGCAGGCCGTGACGCAGACGTTCGTGTAGTTGATGTTGCGCTCGATGATGTACGTCGCGATGTGCTCCGTACCGGCGTAGCGACGGCGGCGCACGGCGTCGGCGGCGGCACCGAGGGCGTGCAGCGGGGCGTCGCGGTAGAGGACCAGCGCTTCCTCGGGAGTGATCCGCCCACCTGCGGCGGCACGGTCGAGGACGGACTGGAGGTCGGCCTTCTCGGTCACCGGGGCGTCCCTTTCGTAAGGGTTGTGGACGGACCAAGCCAGCGTACGCCAGCGCTACGGAACGCCCGACGTCAGGCGGTGTAGCCCCCGAGCAGCAGGCCCACAAAGGCGCCGCCGATCAGGAACGGGCCGAACGGGATCGCCGTCTTGCGCCCGGCGCGGCGGGCGACGACGAGCGCCGCCCCGTACAACGAAGCCAGCAGGAAGCCCGCGAACGTGCCCGTCAGGAGCACGCCCCAGCCGTACCAGCCGAGCACGGCCCCCAGGCACAGCGCCAGCTTCACGTCGCCGAACCCCATGCCGTTGGGGTTGATGAGGAAGAGCACGAAGTACGCACCGGCGAGCGCGAGTGCGCCGTAGAGCGCCGCGGTCCAGGAGCCGCCCTGCTCGGGCAGGAGCGTCGCCGCCCCGAGCAGCGCGAGCGAGACGCCCGCGAGCGGCAGTGTGAGCACGTCCGGCAGGCGGTGCACGGTGAAGTCGACGAGGGCGAGCAGTACGCCGAGGGGCGCGAGCAGAAGCCAGACGCCGAGCTCGGGGCGTGCGCCGGTGGTCGCGGCGAGCGCGGCACAGACGAGGGCGGTGGTGGTGAGGGTGGCGGAGGTACGGGGGCCGTATCCCCCGTGGGCCTGCTTTCCTTCACCTCCCCCGCCCTGGCCGCACCGGGCCGGGCCGAGCCATGACCTGAGCGGGTGCCCCTCAGGGCATTCGGCGCGCCACGGCTCGCCGGGCGGCACGGAAAGACGGTAGGCGGCCCGCGGCACGAAGAGCCCGGCGAGGGCGCCCCAGAGGGCGCCGACGAGGACGAGTATCAGCAACAAGAGCGATGACTTCCGTTGTGGCTAAGGCTTCGGCTTCCGCTTTAGCTTCGGCTTCCGCTTTAGCTTCAGCCTCGGCTTCGGCCTCAGCCGACCGCCGTGACTCCGCTGCGCCACGCGGGAAGCAGCTCGTCAAGCAGCGCCTCCGTGCGCGGCGGCAGTCCGCGTGCCCCGCTGCGGGCCATGAGGTCCGCGGCGACCTGCTGCAGGCGGGCCGGGTCGTCCGTCGCGTGCGTGGCGCGGAGCAGCTCGTTCCAGAGCCGCTCGTCGCCGGGCGCCGAGCCGAGCGCCGCGTTGAGCGCCTCGATCGCCTTCTCCGCGCGGCCCTTCTCCAGGTGGAACTCGGAGAGGGCGAGCCCGATGTCGGCGACGAGCAGCGGCAGCTGGGCGTCGATGATCTCGTGCGTGAGCCAGCCGTACCGGCCCTGCGGCCGGTCGGCGAGCAGCGGACCGCGGACGAGCACCAGCGCGTCGGTGAGCATCCGTCCGCGCACGGCACGGTTGCCCGCGCCGCGGCCCTGCGTGGCCTCGTGGTAGAGCGACCGCAGCACGTCCAGGTCGGAGACGACGGACTTGGCGAGCGTGAGCCTGCCGGTCCGGTCGGCGCGCAGCCGGGGCGAGCCGTCGGGCTCGGTGCCGAGCCACTCGCGCAGCCGGTCGACGAGCGCGTCCCGCACGTCGTCGGTGACGCCGCGCGGCCACAGTGCGGAGGCGAGCACCCGGGGGTGCACTCCCTCGCGGTGCAGGAGCAGCAGGGCCAGCGCCTCGTGCATCAGCGGGCTGCGCTCGCCGTCGGGCGTTTCGAGGCCGATGATCTCGTACGTACCGACGAGGCGGGCGTAGACCGCGGGCCGCCCCTGCTCGGTGACGTCGACGAGGAACGGCGGGGCGGCGGCCATCGATCCTTCGCCGGTGCCCGAGGGGCTGCCGGAGCCCTCCGGGTCGGCCTCGGTGAACAGCTGCACGACGGCCCGCTGCTGGTCCTCGGGGAGCACCTGCGCGGCCAGCTCGAGCCCGAGCAGCGGCGCGAGCAGCCTGCCGTCCCGGGTGATCTCCATCTCCCAGGCGGCGCCGGGCAGGTCACCGGACTCGGCGCCGACGAGGTAGCCGATGCCCAGTCGGCTCGCGTCCGCGGCGAGTTCGGCGAGCTTGACGGCGTCCTCGGCGCTCGGCTCCGCGGCGAGCAGCACCAGGTGCGGGGCCCAGCGGGTGTGCTGGGCGGGGCCGGTGCGGCCGGTGAGCACGGAGTCGTGTCCGGCGGCGCCGAGCGCGCCGCGCCGCTGCCGGGTCTCCGCCTCCATCGTCTCGATGAGGGCCTCGACGTCCTCCAGGTGGCGGAGGCGGTTGGGCGCGAGCGGGGTGAGGTCCTGGCCGAAGCCGACGACGGTGATGGTCATGCGGTCCGACCAGCCGTTGGTGGCCAGTTCGGCGGCGACCGAGGCGAAGACGGCGGCGCGGTCGGCCGCGCTGCCGCTCAGCGACACGATGCCGGGCACGGCCTCCAGGTTGAGGAGCAGCCGCGAGTCGTCCAGGGTGCCCAGGCAGACGAGGCCGGGGTAGGGCGCGGCCGTGTCGACGTCCTCGTACCGCTCGGCGTCGGCGCGCGACAGCATCCAGAACGTCTGGTCCTGTCCCAGCTGCCAGGGGGCGGGCGGGCGGCCCGCGGGCTGGGCGAGCTGCAGGTGCAGGTCGCCGTTGCTCAGCCAGGCCGCGTACACGGTCGGCAGGGCGCGGTTCTCCTCGGCGAGCGAGGCGGCGAGGCCGCGCAGCGACAGATCGAGGAGGCGTACGCCCTCGGGGTCGGCGCCCACGAGCAGCGCGTCCTGCGCGGCGGCCGCGGCACCGGACGGCGTCGGCGGCTGCATCCCGCCGCGCCCGCCGACCGCGCCCATGGCCGACTGCCACAGGGCGTGCCGACGGCGGCGGCCGAGCGCGCCGAGCAGACCGGCGGCGAGGAGGGGCGCGCCGAGGAGTGCCTCGGGCAGCCCGAAGTCGAAGCCGTCGGACTCGCTGCCCGCGGTGGCCGCGGGGGCGTCCGGGGTGGCCGGGGCCTCGGGGGACTGGGGGGTTCCGGCGTCGGGCGTGGCCGGGGCCTGCGGCATGGCCGGGGTCTCGGGGGCGCCGGGGCGCTGTTCCGGGAGGACGATGTGCGCGGTGTCGTGGTCGACGGAGCTGCCGCCGCCCTGCTGACCGCCCTGCTGGCCGCCTTGTTCGCCGCCGCCCTGCTGCTGGTCGCCGGTCTTGGAGTAGTCGGAGATCTGCTCCTTGACGTCCTGGGAGACCTTGGGCGCCTCGTCGGGCATTTCGACGAGTTCGCCGCCGTGCGCGTCCGCGGGCATCTCCATGATCCAGCCGGGCCGGATGAGGCTGGCCTCGGAGAGCCGCGAGCCGTCGGGCTGCTCGCGGTCCTTGTTGAGCTGGTAGATCTCCTTGTACCGGCGGCCGTCGCCCAGGTGCCGCTCCGCGACCTCCCAGAGGGAGTCGTGGTGGCGGCCCTCGGGGGGCTGGATGCGGTAGTACTTCGTGTCGCCGTCCTTGGCGGTGCTGCCACCGCCGTCGGCGTGCGCGGCTGCCTGGTCGGCCTGCGCGGCGAGCGCGTCGGCGGCCGCGGCGGCCTGCTGTTGCTGCTCCTGCCCGAAGAGACCGGGGGTCTGCTGGGCGCTGGCGGCCGACGCGGGCTTCTGGTTGCCCTCCAGCGACTGCCCGAACTGCGAGAGCCCCGGCGCGAAGCTGGCGGCCGTGGCGCCCACGAGCAGGATGGTGGCGATCAGCTGCCGCGCGAGCATCTGGCTGCCGCCCGCACCCGGCACCCGGCCCGGAATGCCGACCCCGGAGAGCGCGGCCTTTATCTCGACGAGGACGCAGGCCGTGAACTGCGCCCAGGCGAACCAGACGACGACGGTCAGTACGTTGATGAACGTACTGACGGTGATCTCCTGCTGCAGCCAGTCCAGCGAGGGCGCGCCGCCCGGCAGCGGCCACCCGACGAAGACCGCGAGGGCTCCGGGCACGCCGACGAGGAGCACGGCCAGCGCGACGAACGCGAAGAAGGCCTTGACGAAGTCCCCGAAACTGCGCCGACGCCGCGGCAACGGCTGCGGCGTCCGGTTCCGCGGGGGCTGCGGGTTCGGCGGGCTCGTCGAGCGTGAGGTGGTGCGCGCCATGGCGGGTGTCCTGGTGTCCTGTGGGGAGGAGTGGATGGTCAGGGGGGTCGGGTGAGCCTACCGAGGTGATGTTACGGAAGGGGCCGGAGGTCAGACAGGCCCGGACGGCCCCGGGTACCGGACCGCCGGACCGCTTCCTCCCGCCACACCCGAAAGGCCCGTTTCGCGCGCGAGGCGGTCCTGCCCCCGTCGACCGCGTTGAGCTTGCCGTTGCCCGGATCGGGGGCTCCCGTCACAGTTCCGGAACGGATCGTCCTGTCACAGTCGCGGCACGGGTCCGTCGCACCCGCGTAGCACCCCTGCACCATTCACTTCCGTCTCCCCGCGCCACCCTGGATCCTTCAAATCAGGAGCCGATACTGAGCAACAGCTCCTGCCGACCTTCGGCGGTACGGCTGAAGTCGAGGTGCGACGGGGGATGAACGATGGCGGCTTTCCGGGCCACGGACTGGCATGTGCTGGATCTGGAGAAGGATCCGACGCCGGGTGATCCGCACCGGGTGCGGTCGCTGGCGAAGAACCTCCACGACTTCGCCGACGACGTCGGCAGGGTGTTGCGGGACATCAAGGGGATGGCGGGCGACGAGGCCATCCTGAAGTGGGTGGGCAAGACCGCGGACGCGTTCACGGAGAA